>NZ_JBXAFA010000009.1:157137-290072 GCF_058792515.1 Pseudomonas sp. MT92 | reverse complement strand
TTCCACGCCCCGACCATGTCCTTCCCGGTGGCCGGCACGCTGATGATCGAGCCGACCGAAAGCGAATCCAAGGAAGAGCTGGACCGCTTCTGCGACGCCATGATCCGCATCCGCGAAGAAATCCGCGCGGTGGAAAACGGCACCCTGGACAAGGACGACAACCCGCTGAAAAACGCCCCGCACACGGCGGCGGAACTGGTCGGTGAGTGGCCGCATCCGTATAGCCGGGAGCAGGCGGTTTATCCACTGGACACCTTGATCGACGCCAAGTACTGGCCGCCCGTAGGCCGGGTCGACAACGTGTTCGGCGACCGCAACCTGATCTGTGCCTGCCTGTCGATTGCCGAGTACGCCTGACCACAAAACATAACCCTGTAGGAGCGAGCTTGCTCGCGATGGTCGCTAACGATAACGCGGGCTTCCTGACGAAAACGCGTCAGCCTCACGATCATCGCGAGCAAGCTCGCTCCTACAGGTGGACCCTATTTCGAGAACCACAGAGGACTTCACCATGTTCAGCAAACACGACCAGATCAAAGGCTACGACGACGAACTGCTGGCGGCGATGAACGCCGAGGATGCGCGGCAGGAACACCACATCGAATTGATCGCCTCGGAAAACTACACCAGTCAGCGGGTGATGGAGGCGCAAGGCAGCGGCCTGACCAACAAGTACGCCGAAGGTTATCCGGGCAAGCGTTACTACGGTGGCTGCGAGCATGTGGACGTGGTCGAACAACTGGCAATCGATCGCGCGAAAAAACTCTTTGGCGCCGATTACGCCAACGTCCAGCCGCACTCCGGCAGCCAGGCCAACGCGGCGGTTTATCTGGCCTTGCTACAGCCCGGCGACACCGTGCTGGGCATGAGTCTGGCCCATGGCGGGCACCTGACCCACGGCGCCAAGGTCAGTTTTTCCGGCAAGCTGTACAACGCCGTGCAGTACGGCATCGACACCGCCACCGGCCTGATCGATTACGACGAAGTCGAGCGTCTGGCCGTCGAGCACCAGCCGAAGATGATCATTGCCGGGTTCTCCGCCTACTCCAAGACCCTGGACTTCCCGCGTTTCCGTGAGATCGCCGACAAGGTGGGTGCCTACCTGTTCGTCGACATGGCCCACGTCGCCGGGCTGGTGGCCACCGGTCTGTATCCGAACCCGATCCCGTTTGCCGACGTGGTGACGACCACCACCCACAAGACCCTGCGCGGCCCCCGTGGCGGTCTGATTCTGGCCAGGGCCAATGCGGAACTGGAGAAAAAATTCAACGCCGCCGTGTTCCCAGGTGGTCAGGGCGGGCCGTTGATGCACGTGATCGCCGCCAAGGCCGTGTGTTTCAAGGAAGCGCTGGAGCCCGCCTTCAAAACTTATCAGGCACAAGTGATCCGCAACGCCCAGGCCATGGCGCAAGTTTTTATCAAGCGTGGCTATGACGTGGTGTCCGGCGGGACTGACAACCACCTGTTCCTGGTCAGCCTGATCCGCCAGGGCCTGACCGGCAAAGACGCCGACGCCGCCCTCGGCCGTGCCGGCATCACCGTGAACAAGAACGCCGTGCCCAACGATCCGCAATCGCCGTTCGTGACGTCCGGATTGCGCATTGGCACCCCGGCCATCACCAGCCGTGGTTTCAAGGAAGCCCAGAGCATCGAGCTGGCGGGCTGGATCTGCGACATCCTCGACCACCTCGGCGATGCCGATGTCGAAGCCCAGGTGGCGCGGCAGGCGGCGGCGATGTGCAGCGATTTCCCGGTGTATCGCGACTGATCGCCCGACACAAAACCCTGTAGGAGCGAGCCTGCTCGCGATGGACGTAAAGCTGATGCGTTTTCGTCAGCAAGCCCGCGTTATCGTTAGCGACCATCGCGAGCAGGCTCGCTCCTACAGGTCCGGTTCTTGTCTGACAGACCTTGGAAAAATATATGAACACACCCGTGGAATCGCCCGGCAAAAGCCCGGCCAAGGTGGAAGTCGGTACCAAGTTGCGCGGTGCGGATAAAGTCGCGCGGATTCCGGTCAAGATCATCCCCACCGATGAATTCCCGCGTAAACCGGACTGGATCCGCGTACGCATGCCGATCTCTCCCGAGGTCGAGCGCATCAAGCAATTGCTGCGCAAACACAAGCTGCACAGTGTCTGTGAAGAAGCCTCGTGCCCGAACCTGGGCGAGTGTTTTTCCGGCGGCACCGCGACCTTCATGATCATGGGCGACATCTGCACCCGCCGCTGTCCGTTCTGCGACGTGGGCCACGGTCGGCCGAAACCGCTGGACGTCGATGAACCGACCAACCTGGCGGTGGCCATCGCCGAGTTGCGCCTCAAGTACGTGGTGATCACCTCGGTGGACCGCGATGACCTGCGCGACGGCGGCGCCCAGCACTTTGTCGATTGCCTGCGGGAGATCCGCAAACGGTCGCCGGGCATACAACTGGAAACCCTGGTGCCGGACTATCGCGGGCGCATGGACGTGGCCCTGGCGATCACCGCCAGCGAGCCGCCCGATGTTTTCAACCACAATCTGGAGACCGTTCCGCGTCTGTACAAAGCCGCGCGGCCGGGCTCGGATTTCGAGTGGTCGCTGGACCTGCTGCAAAACTTCAAGCATCGGGTGCCGCACGTACCGACCAAGTCCGGGCTGATGCTGGGCCTGGGCGAAACCGACGCGGAAGTCATCGCGGTCATGCAGCGCATGCGCGAGCACGATATCGACATGCTCACCCTCGGCCAGTACCTGCAGCCCTCGCGCAGCCACCTGCCGGTGCAGCGTTTCGTCCACCCGGACGTGTTTGCCTGGTTCGCCGAGGAAGGCGCGCGGATGGGCTTCAAGAACGTCGCCTCCGGGCCGCTGGTGCGTTCGTCCTATCATGCCGATCAACAACTGCATGGAGGTGCGGCGGGATTCACGCCATGATGGGCTGACTTGCCATGCATTTCGGAGGCCCAGCCCGATGCCCTTTGCCGTTCGAACGTTGCTCCTGCTTTTAAGCCTTGGCCTGCCACACATAGCCAGCGCCGGCGAGGCGGAGAGGCCCGAACACATGGTGTACCTGCGCACGATCGATCCGGGCATCGCGCAGGACATCCGCTACGCCAGCGCCCACAACTTCACCGGGCACCCGCTCGACGGTTATGCGGCGCCGGAGTGCCTGCTGTCGGTGAATGCCGCCAAGGCCCTGTCCCGGGTGCAAGCGGCCTTGCAGGCGCAAGGCTACGGTTTGAAGGTATTTGACTGCTATCGACCCAGCCGCGCGGTCGCCGACATGGGGCGCTTCGCCACCGAGCCGGGGGACCCGCGTAAAGCCGAGTTCTACCCACGGGTGGACAAGCAGGACTTCTGGCGCCTGGGCTATGTGGCCCGGGTGTCCAATCACTCCAGGGGCAGCACCGTCGATCTGACCATGACCGGCCCGGACGCCCTGCCCGACGACACCTGGACGCCCACTGCCACTGCGGTCGATTGCACGGCACCGTACGACCAGCGCTGGCACGACGGCGCCGTGGACATGGGCACCGGTTTCGACTGCTTCGATGAACGCGCGCACACCGACTCAACGCAGATCAGCGCCACGGCCAAGGCCAATCGCCAACGACTCACCCGCGCCATGGAGAAAGAAGGCTTCAGCGGCTACTCGGCCGAGTGGTGGCACTTCACCTACAGCGGCGATGCGACGCTGAAAGACGTCATGGATTTCCCCATTACGCCGCTTGCGCTGGGGGACGTTCTCAAGACCAGCAATCAACTGATTGTGGTCACCAGCCAAAAATGGACCGACACCCACGCGACCGCGCAGCGTTATGAGCGACAGGGCAACCGCTTTCGCAAATACCAGGCAGCGTTTGATGTGGTGCTGGGCAAAAACGGGTTGGCCTGGGGCAAGGGCCTGGGCCCCATTGATCGGCGCGACGGGCCCATCAAACAGGAAGGCGATGGAAAAGCGCCGGCCGGGATATTCAAGCTGGGGACCGCGTTTGGCTACGACACCACGGCTGAAACCCGGCTGCCTTACCTCGCGCTGACCGCCACCACAGAATGCGTGGATGACAGCCACTCCCATCGCTACAACCAGATCGTCGACGGTTCGACCACACCGAAGGACTGGTCCAGCTCCGAGCACATGCGCAGCATGGATGAGCTGTACCGAAAAGGCATCGTCATCGAACACAACACACCGGCCGCCCCGGCTGCGGGTTCGTGCATTTTCTTCCACATCTGGCGCAGCCCTGCCTCGCCGACGCAGGGCTGCACTGCCATGGATCAAGCCGATATCTCTCGGCTGTTCAGTTGGCTCGACCCAAGCCAGGCGCCCCTGCTGATTCAAATGCCCGAGGAGCAATACGAGCAATTACGCGTCGGCTTGAACCTGCCCGGACGTTGAAGCGGGAACCGATTCAGGCGTTTGAACGCTGCTCGGTCGCGACAGCCAGGGGCGAGATGTCGTGGCGCGCTCAAAAGGGGGCCGGAGTTATTCGGCCAGTCAAGCTCGCTCCCAAAGAGAATGTGGTGGTTTCAGGGTCGGATATCGTTGGCCGGGACGACGTCGATCCGGGCAACGGCGCTGGTCAGGTGCGCCAGATCCTTGTTGTGTTCGGCGATGATGTCTTCAGCGGCCATATTGCCGTTGTCGACGGTGGAGTGGGCGTCGGCCGCGAGCACGACGTCGTAACCCAGTTTCAATGCCTGGCGCACGGTGGCGTTGACGCAATAATCGGTTTGCAGACCACAGATGATCAGGCGGCTGACGTCCAGCTCCTGCAACTGGTCATGCAAGTGGGTCTGGTAGAACGAATCCGGAGTGGTCTTGCGTACGCGCAGGTCCTGGGGCGCGGTTTGCAACCCTTCGGCGAGTTGCCAGCCTTCGGCGTTATGCGCCAGGGGGCTGCCCTTTTCTTCATGCTGGATCAACACCACGGGGAGCCCTTTGTTTCGGGCCTTGGCACTGAGGCCGTTGATGCTGTCGATGACTCGCTTGATCTGAAAGCACTCATACTCGCCGGAGCACAAGGCCTGCTGGACGTCGATGATTAACAATGCGGTAGTCATGGTTCCTTCCTTGAGAAGTCAGTGGAACAGGGACGAACATAAGTCCGTCCCCGTCCAAACACAAGACTCAATAACCCAGCGACAACCCGGTGTTACGCCGTGGATCGTTGGCGCCGTAGAAGCGGTTCTTGCCTACCGGTTTGCCGTCCAGGGACGGCGCGCCGACAAGAATCGCCGCCAGGTGGTTGGCGTCCTGTGGCCCGGCAAACTTGTGGCCCCAGCTTTCGAGGATCTTCACGGTGTCCGGGCTGGTGGTGAAGGCTTCGAGGTTGGTTTCCTCCGGCAGCCATTGCTGGTGGAAACGTGGTGCATCGACCGCTTCCTGGATGTTCATGCCGTAGTCGATGACGTTGAGCATGGTCAGCAGGGTCGCGGTGATGATGCGACTGCCGCCGGGCGTGCCGACCACCATCACCACTTTGCCGTCCTTGGTGACGATGGTCGGGCTCATGGATGACAGCGGCGCCTTGCCAGGGGCGATGGCGTTGGCTTCACCCTGGACCAGGCCATACATGTTCGGCACACCGATCTTCGAGGTGAAGTCGTCCATTTCGTCGTTGAGAATGACCCCGGTTTTACTGGCCATGACCCCGGCACCGAACCAGTCGTTGAGGGTGTAGGTCACCGACACTGCGTTGCCCCATTTGTCGACGATGGAGTAATGGGTGGTGTTGTTGCCTTCATGGGGCGCGACCCCAGGCTTGAGCTCGCGGGACACACCGGCCTTTTGCGGATTGATGGCTTCACGCAGTTTGGTCGCGTAGTTCTTGTCCAGCAGGTGGGCAATCGGGTTCTTCACGAAGTCCGGGTCGCCGAGGTAGCTGTTGCGGTCCACGTACGCGTGGCGCATCGCTTCGATCTGATAGTGCATACCCTGGGCCGAGTGATAGCCCAGATCCTTCATCGGATAACCTTCGAGGATGTTCATGATCTGGCAGATCACCACGCCACCGGAGCTCGGAGGCGGGGCCGAGACCACGTGGTAGCCACGGTAGTCGCACTCGATCGGCGCCAGTTCGCGGGTCTTGTATTTGTCCAGGTCGGCCTGGGTGATGATGCCCTTGTTGGCCTGGCTGGAGGTGACGATGGCGTCGGCGACCCAGCCCTTATAGAAGCCGTCGGCGCCCTTCTCGGAAATGGTCCGCAGGGTTTTGCCGAGGTCTTTCTGCACCAGCTTCTGTCCGACCTGCATCGGCTCGCCGTTGCTCAGAAAAATCGAACCGGAATCCTTCATGTCCTTCTTGAACACGTCGGTGGCGTAGTCCAGCAAATCGACGTCACCCTGTTCCAGCACGAAGCCGTCTTCGGCCAGTTTGATCGCCGGGGCAATCACTTCCTTGCGTGGCTTGGTGCCGTATTTGCTCAGGGCCAGTTCCATCCCGGACACGGTGCCGGGCACGCCGACGGCCAGATGGCCGCGGGTACTCAGGTCCGGGACAACGTTGCCCTCTTTGTCGAGGTACATATCGGCGGTGGCGGCCAGCGGGGCCTTTTCGCGGAAATCGAGGAAGGTCTTGCGTCCGTCGGCCAGTTGGATGGTCATGAAACCGCCACCGCCCAGGTTACCGGCGGCGGGATAGACCACCGCCAGCGCGTACCCCACCGCCACGGCGGCGTCGACGGCGTTGCCGCCGCTCTTGAGCACGTCCACACCCACATGGCTGGCCAGATGCTGGGCAGTGACCACCATGCCGTTTTCGGCCGCGACCGGGGCTACGGAGGCGGCGTGGGCCATCAGGCAGCTGAGTGCCAATGAGGTCGCTATCAGCGATTTGGCAAAAGGTTCGTACTTCATCAGTCGGTCTCTTCTTGTTATTGAACAGGGGAACGCTTCAGGAGCCGTAGGCAAGTATGGTCGCGATTGCGTATTGCGCCTCCCCGGCGAGACAGTATCCTTAACGCCCGTTCAACCATTCGGCGCGGCCTTCGGCATGACCTACACCTGCAGCACCCTGGCGTCTCCGGTCGGCGAGTTGAAGCTGGTTGCGAACGGCTCGCGACTGGCGGCCATCCTCTGGGAAAACGACAAACCCGGTCGGGTGCGGCTCGGCCCGATGAGCGAAGCGCCTGACAATCCGATTCTGCTGCGCACGGCGCAACAACTGCGCGAATACTTCGCCGGCGACCGCCATCATTTCGAGCTGGATCTGGAGTTTGTCGGCACGGAGTTCCAGAAAAAGGTCTGGGCAGCGCTGTTGACCATTCCGTTCGGCGAGACCCGTAGCTACAGCCAGATCGCCGAGCAGATCGGCAACCCGAGTGCGGTCCGGGCGGTGGGCGCGGCGAATGGCAAGAACCCGATTTCGATTGTCGCGCCGTGCCATCGGGTGATTGGTGCGTCGGGGAAGCTGACGGGATTTGCCGGGGGGCTTGAGGCGAAGGAGAAGCTGCTGACGCTGGAAGGTGCTCAATGGCTCGGAGCCGGAATGACCGCTGACCTGTTCGGGTAAACACTATGGCGAGGGAGCTTGCTCCCGCTCCCGTGCGCAGTGCTGGCAAAAATTCGCCAGGCCCCGAGATTTTTTTGGGGCCGCTTCGCAAGCTCGCTCGCCAAAGAAGGGTTAAGGCTTAAGCCGCGAAGATGTTTTTCATCGCCGCATACTGCAGCAGCATGATGGTCTTCGCATCGCAGATTTCGCCACGATAAAACGCCTCGAGCGCTTCATCGAAGGCCCATTCCAGCACTTCCAGTTCTTCCGTCTCTTCCTCCAGCCCGCCGCCTTCGCTGACCTTCGACGCCGCATCGTATTCGGCGATGAAAAAATGCAGTTTTTCCGTCACCGAGCCCGGGCTCATGAAGGCCTCGAACACCGGCTGCACGTGGTGCACGCGGTAACCGGTTTCTTCTTCCGCTTCGGCACGAATGCGTTCTTGCGGCGCAGCACCTTCAAGCAGCCCCGCCGCCACTTCGATCAACAGACCATCGTGGCCGTTGACGAACACCGGCAAGCGAAACTGCCGGGTCAGGACCACGGTTTTCTTCTCGCGGTTGTACAGGAGAATCGCCGCGCCATTGCCACGGTCATAGACCTCGCGGGTCTGGCGCTGCCACTCGCCATTGTTGCGTTGATAATCGAAGGTGATTTTGCGCAGCAGGTACCAGTCGTGGGACAACACCTGTGACTCAAGGATGTTGACCCGCTCCGCTGTGTTCGACATGACAACGCGTCCTGTTTTTTCGAGATGGTGCATCTTAGGTCAAAACGCGCGGCGTTTGATCCCTCAAACCAGCTGTGCCTTGTATTCCTTCACATAGGCACCGGCGAGTGTCTCTTTCTGTTTGTCGTCGAGCAACTTGCCGGCCATCTGGAAGAACTTCTGCTCTTCCTCTTCGAGGTGGTGATGGACCTTCTCGGACAGCTTCTTCGCGACTGCCAGCCAGGCCGGGCTGGACATCTCGGTCTCGTCCAGGGCTTCCATCATTTCATCCATCTCGTGGTGTTCGGCGATCGCATGGCGGCTGAGGTCGACGCCGTTGTCGAATTCCATCAACGGGATGTAGAAATGCCGCTCTTCGGCGGTTTCGTGAGCCTGCAGTTCGGACTTGAGCTGTTTATAGGCTTCGACCCGTTCAGGGGTGTCGCCGCTGGTGCGAATCAGCGCTTTGGCATAGGTGCGCTGGCGTTCGTGGCTTTCGCGCAAGGCTTCGAAAATATTCACGGAGTGTCCTCATGGGCGGCGTTCTGAAATGACGCTCTCTGAGGCTAGACATCTGCGCGCGGGCGACGGTTCCACGCGTGCCGGGGATGGATCAATCGCCACGACCCAGATAGTCTGCGACCTCACTGCCATAAGGACATAGCCATGACACTGCGAATCGAGCTGTCGCCAAACCCCACGGAAGAAGAACGCCAGGCCATCCTGTTGCCACTGCGCGCCTATAACGCCTCGAAGGCCGAAGGTGCCGTACCCGAGCACATTGCATTGCTGGTGCGCGATGACAACGACGAAATCCTCGGCGGGCTCTACGCCCGGTTGTTCTACCAGTGGTTGTTCATCGACCTGTTGTCGGTGCCGGAGCAGGCGCGGGGTCAGGGCATGGGAACCCGGCTGATGCAGATGGCCGAAGACCTGGCGCGGGAGAGGAAATGCATCGGGCTGTGGCTCGACACCTTCGAGTTCCAGGCACCGGAGTTCTACAAGAAATGCGGCTACAGCGAAATAGGGCACATTGCCGACTACCCACCGGGGTATAAGCACTTCTTTTTTCAGAAGCGCCTGAACAACTGAATCAACACGCCTGCTGTAGGAGCGAGCCTGCTCGCGATGGACGTTAACGATAACGCGGGCAGGCTGACTTAACGCGTTGCCATTGAGTCCATCGTCGGAACGCCGCCCGGAGCCGCCTCGCTCCTATAGGGGAGGCGTGCATCAAATCAGAGGCAGGTCGCCAAGGCCGCCAACCGACGCTTGGCGACAAAGTCATCATGCTGCGCGTAGTAGCTCAACACGGTGCCCGAGGCATCGGTGGTCACGTCGACGAACGACTCCGCCGAACGCGTGTAGACGGTAGTCCCGCCCTTCTCGCCTGGCTGCAGGTAAGCCGCCGCATCGACACCGAACACCGCTTCGTCCTGCCAGGAAAACTGCACGCACTGGGCGACATCCCTGGCCGGCTTGTCCGAGTTGAGGGTTTTGTACGGAGGTTTGCTGCGGGCATCGCTCATCACCGAGCCCGCGCAACCGGCCAGCAACGTCACGGCCAGCGCTACCATCAGAATTCGCATTGCAGTCGCTCATCAGGAAAAAGCGGACTGTATCACCGTGGCACGGCGTTTCGTTCTGCTTTACTGCATTTATACCGCGACACCGCGCGACGAATCGCGCACCCTGTCGCGCCCTTCGCGTCGCATCGACCTCTATTGTGGAAGCCCAATGACACCCAACGCCGAGTTTTACAAACCCACCACTGAATACGCCGACAAGCTGATCAGTCAGATCGGTCAGACCCCCTCCTGGATCGCCAAGCGAATCGGCGTGACTGACAAGCGCATCCGTTACATCCTCGACGGCGAAAGAACCGTCAAGGGTGAAACAACACCGATCCAGATGACCTACACCGAGCAGTTTGCCCTGGAATGCCTGGCGGCAGCGGCCAAGGCCAGCAAAAAACAGGCTTCGCAATCCCTACCCAAGGAGTGACCATGGCGGCATCCGGGCAGCAACACGAACAGGCACTGAAGCGGTTTCTCGAACAACGCCCCGAGCTGCGTGTGGAGCTCGACAACCTGAATCCATTGCTCGCTCAGGTAAAGGGCGAGACCCTCGCGCAGTATCGCGACGAGCGTTTACACGAAGCCTTCGAGGCCGAAGCCGAGCGTCTCGGTCTGTTTGCCTGGGAATTGACGCTGCTGTTGACCGCCGCCACACCCGAGGACTATCTGGCCCAGCGGCTGGACGTGCACAGGGAAGTCGCGGAAATGGCCGGGCTAGACTGGCAGGAATATTGCGAGTTATATGGATTAACCCCCTAACGTCTCGCTCAAGGATGCCGCTGCCGATGCTGCCTTCGTCTTCAAGTACCCACGCCAGTTCCAGACATTTGCACACTCAGAAATGGCGCGGGCGCATCGGTTTGAGCCTGGTGGCGTTGCTCTCGGTGCTGGCCGGCATGACCGACGCCATCGGTTTCATGGCCAGCGGTGACTTCGTTTCGTTCATGAGCGGCAACACCACCCGGATGGCGGTAGCCATCAGCGCTGGCGATGCGGGATTGACCTTGCGCCTGGCGCTGCTTGTCGCCACCTTCATTGTCGGCAATGCGCTGGGCATCATCGTCAGCCGGCTGGGTGGGCGCCGGGCGCTGCCGCTGTTGCTGATCATCGCCGCGTTGCTATGTGCTGCCGCCACCTGGCCTTTTGATTCACAGCTGCCAGCCCTGCTCGCGGCCATTATTGCCATGGGCATGCTCAACGCCGCCGTGGAAGAGGTCAATGGTTTGCCGGTGGGCCTGACGTATGTCACCGGCGCCCTGTCGCGCTTCGGACGCGGACTGGGTCGCTGGATGCTCGGTGAGCGCCGTAACGGCTGGCGTGTGCAACTGATTCCGTGGACCGGCATGTTCGCCGGTGCGGTACTGGGCGCCGTGCTCGAACATCATCTGGGGCTCAAGGCGCTGTTCGCCAGCGGCCTGCTCGCTGCGGGACTGGGGTTTCTGTCGCTGAAGATCCCGCGGCGTTGGCAGTTGGGTTACATGCCGCGTTGACTGCAGTCCGCTATCGCTGGCAAGCCAGTCCCCGCGAAAACGCCCTTCGCCGCCCCGCCGATAAAGCTTTATCATGGCCGCAGTTTCGCTGATCGAGTCCGTCATGAAGTTCGCCATCGCGCTGTTTTCCGCCGCCCATGCGCCCTCCTCGCGCCGTGCCCTGCTGTTCGCCCAGGCCGCGCTGGCCGGCGGGCATGAAATTGTCCGGCTGTTTTTCTACCAGGACGGCGTGTATAACGCCTCCAGCAGCGTGGTCACGCCCCAGGACGAGCAGGACGTGCCCAAGCAATGGCGCACCTTTGTTTCCGAGCACCAGCTGGACGGCGTGGTGTGCATCGCCGCCGCCTTGCGCCGTGGTGTGCTGAACGAAGAAGAAGCCAGGCGCTATCAACGTGAAGCCATCGCCGTCGACGCGCCATGGGAATTGTCCGGCCTGGGTCAGTTGCATGACGCCGTTCAGGACGCCGACCGCCTGATCTGTTTCGGAGGCGCTTGAGATGGCCAAATCCTTATTGATCATCAGTCGCCAATCGCCTTGGTCCGGCCCCGGCGCGCGCGAAGCGCTGGACATCGTGCTGGCCGGCGGTGCCTTCGACCTGCCCATCGGCCTGTTGTATCTCGACGACGGCGTGTTCCAGCTCGCCGCCAGTCAGGACGCCAAATCCCTGCAACAGAAAGACCTGAGCGCCAACCTGCAGGCCCTGCCGATGTTCGGCGTCGAAGCGCTGTTTTTCTGTGCGGACAGCGCCGCCGAACGTGGCCTGGACCCTGGCGCCCTGTCGCTGGAAGAAGCCGGACCGCTGACAGCCGGCGAAATCACCGCCCTCATTGACCGTTACGACCAGGTGATCACCCTCTGATGTCGACTTTGCATGTGTTGTCTCACTCCCCGTTCGGTGACTCGCGCCTGAGCAGTTGCCTGCGCATCATCGGCGCCACAGACGCGTTGCTGTTGTCCGGCGACGCAGCTTATGCCTTGCAGCCGGGCACAGTGCCTTTCGCCACGCTTCAAACCCGTGGCCTGAAACTCTACGTGCTGGCCGAAGATGCCCAGGCCCGGGCCATCGACGTTCCTGACTGGGCCAGGGCCATCGATTACCCGGCCTTCGTCGAGCTGTCGATCCAACACGACAAGGTCAACACGTGGCTATGAATTCCCTGACAGTCGGCGCCCGTACCATCGAGTTGGACAAGGACGGTTTTCTGGTCGAGTTGAGTGACTGGTCTGCCGACGTCGCCAGCGCCCTGGCGGCGGCCGAAGACATTGAGTTGAGCCCCGAGCACTGGGAAATTCTCGAACTGCTGCGCAGTTTCTACGCCGAATTCCAGTTGTCGCCGGCCACCCGCCCACTGATCAAATACACCGCCTTGAAACTCGGCCCGACCAAGGGCAACAGCCTGCACCTGAACCGACTGTTCAAAGGCACCCCCGCCAAACTCGCCGCGAAACTGGCGGGCCTGCCCAAACCGACGAATTGCTTATGACCGACTACCCAGCGCTGACCCTCGAAACCCCCGCCGAACACCCGTTCGCCCAGTTCGTGCGGATTCTCGGAAAAGGCAAGCGCGGTGCCCGCGACCTGACCCGCGAGGAAGCCCGCGAAGCCATGGGCATGGTGCTCGACGACAAGGTCGAAGACACCCAGCTCGGCGCGTTCCTGATGCTGCTGCGGCACAAGGAAGAAAGCGCCGAGGAAATGGCAGGCTTCACCGAAGCCTTGCGTGAGCGCTTGCAGCCACCCTCACTGGCGGTCGATCTGGACTGGCCGACCTATGCCGGCAAGAAGCGTCATTTGCCGTGGTATTTGCTGGCGGCCAAATGCCTGGCGCAAAACGGCGTACGCATCTTCATGCACGGCGCCGGCGCCCACACGGCCGGTCGCCTGTATAGCGAACAATTGCTGGGGGCTTTGCAGATCCCGCTGTGCCGCAACTGGCAGCAGGTCGGCGAGGCGCTCGACAACGGCGGCCTGGCGTTCATGCCATTGGTGGACTGGGCGCCGCAGCTGCAACGGATGATCGACTTGCGCAACACCCTGGGCCTGCGCTCGCCAATCCATTCGCTGACGCGCATTCTCAACCCGCTGGGTGCACGCTGCGGCCTGCAAAGTATTTTCCATCCCGGTTATCAGGCGGTGCACCGCGATGCCAGCGGCCTGCTCGGCGACACCGCGATTGTGATCAAGGGCGATGGTGGCGAAATCGAGATCAACCCGGATGCCGACAGCCACCTGTATGGCACCACGGGCGGCGAGAGCTGGGACGAGGAATGGCCGCAGCTGTCGAGCCAGCGCCATGTCAAACCGGCCAGCCTCGACCCCGAGCACCTCAAAGCCGTCTGGCGAGGGGATGTGGTCGACAGCTATCCGCAGATGGCCCTGATTTCCACTATGGCCCTGGCGTTGCGCGGCTTGGGGCAGAGCCGCGAACAGGCGTTCGAAACCGCACAGCGTTACTGGGATGCCCGGGACAAATCGATTTAATCGATCATAACTGCCCAACCTTTGCGCTTTTTGTTCGAACTCATGGGAATAGACTCGACTCCAACGATTATTGGTTGAGGAGTCTGAGCATGGGTTTGTTAGTCGAAGGCCGCTGGCAAGACAAATGGTACGAAAGCAGCAAGGACGGCGCGTTTCAGCGTGAACAGGCGCAGCGCCGTCACTGGGTCACGGCCGACGGCCAGCCGGGACCGACGGGTGTCGGCGGCTTTGCGGCCGAGGCCGGTCGTTATCACCTTTATGTCTCCCTGGCCTGTCCGTGGGCCCATCGCACGCTGATCCTGCGCAAACTCAAGGGTCTCGAAAAGCTGATCGATGTATCGGTGGTCAGCTACTTGATGCTGGAAAACGGCTGGACCTTCGACAAGTCCAACGGCTCAACCGGCGACAAGCTCGATCACTTCGACTTCATGCACCAGCGCTATACCTCCGATACCGCCAACTACACCGGCCGCGTCACCGTACCGGTGCTGTGGGACAAACAACAGCAACGCATCGTCAACAATGAATCGGCGGAAATCATCCGCATGTTCAATGGCGCGTTCGACGCATTGACCGGCAACGACCTGGACTTCTACCCGGCACCACTGCGCAGCGAGATCGATGCGCTGAACGAGCGGATTTATCCGGCGGTCAACAACGGCGTGTACCGTGCGGGGTTTGCCACATCGCAACAGGCTTATGAAGAAGCGTTTGATGGATTGTTCGCCGAACTGGATCGACTGGAGCAATTGCTGGGGGCGAACCGTTACCTGACGGGGGAATACCTGACCGAAGCGGATATCCGTCTGTTCACCACAATCATTCGATTCGACGCGGTGTATTACGGGCACTTCAAGTGCAACCTGCGGCGGATTGCCGATTATCCGAACCTGTCGAACTGGCTGCGGGAGATTTATCAGTGGCCAGGGATTGCCGAGACGGTGGATTTCACCCACATCAAGCATCACTACTACGGTAGCCACAAGACCATTAACCCGACCGGTATCGTGCCCAAAGGCCCGGAACAGGATTTCACCGCGCCCCATGATCGGGAGCGGTTGAGCGGTAAAGGGGTTTGGCGCAAGGCCTGAAGTTGTGCCGTTTTCAGGCCCCCATCGCTAGCAGGCTGGGTCCCACACAGGATTTGTGTCGTTCACAACCCCCCTGTGGGACCCAGCCTGCTAGCGAAGGGCGCAACCCGGTTTTCAGACCTGCGCCTGAGCCCCTTCGAACCACGCCAGTTTCTCGCGCAGTTGCACCACCTCACCCACGATCACCAGCGTCGGCGCATGCACTTCATGCTCCGCCACCAGCCGTGGCAGATCGGCCAGGGTGCCGGTAAATACCCGCTGATTGACCGTGGTGCCCTGCTGGATCAATGCCGCCGGGGTATCGGCGTCGCGACCATGCTTGATCAACTGCTCGCAGATGATCGGCAGGCCTACCAGACCCATGTAGAACACCAGGGTCTGCGCCGGCGCAACCAGATCGGCCCACGGCAGATCGGTGGAACCGTCCTTGAGATGCCCCGTGACGAACCGCACCGACTGCGCGTAATCACGATGAGTCAGCGGAATCCCGGCGTACGCCGCGCAACCGCTGGCCGCCGTGATGCCCGGCACGACCTGGAACGGGATGCCCTGGGCTGCCAGTTCCTCGATCTCTTCACCGCCACGGCCGAAGATGAACGGATCACCGCCTTTCAGCCGTACCACACGCTTGCCTTGCCTGGCCAGGTCCACCAGTTGCTGGTTGATCTGATCCTGCGGCACGGCGTGATCGGCGCGACGCTTGCCGACATAAACCCGCTCGGCATCACGCCGACACAGTTCGAGAATTGCCGGCGCCACCAGGCGGTCGTACAGCACCACATCGGCTTGCTGCATCAGGCGCAGGGCACGAAAGGTCAGCAAGTCGGGATCACCGGGGCCGGCGCCGACCAGATACACCTCACCGGTCGCCACGGGTGCTTCACCGTCGATTTTCGCTTGCAGTAAACGCTCGGCTTCGGCGCCCTGCCCGGCCAGCTGCCGGTCGGCAATCGGCCCCTGGAACACGTCCTCCCAGAACGCCCGGCGCTGTTGCACGTCCGGGAACAGGCCTTTGACCTGATTACGGAAGCGCGCGGCCAGACCGGCCAGTTGACCGTAGGTAGAGGGAATCCAGGTTTCAATCTTGGCGCGGATCAAACGCGCCAGGACTGGCGCATCGCCGCCGCTGGACACGGCAATCACCAGCGGCGAGCGGTCGACGATGGCCGGGAAGATCACGCTGCACAGGGCCGGCGCGTCCACCACATTGACCGGCACGCAACGCCGATGGGCATCGGAGGAGACTTGTGCGTTCAGCGATTCGTCATCGGTGGCGGCAATGATCAGCCCGCAACCGTCCAGGTCCGCCTCGACGTACCCACGCAGCACGCACTCGCCACCGCTGAGGGCGACCAGTTCGCTCAATTGGGTTTCGATTTCAGGTGCGACCACCCGCAGTAGCGCACCGGCATCGGCCAGCAGGCGGGATTTGCGCAAGGCAATCTCCCCCCCGCCGACGACCAACACACGACTGCCGCGAAGGTTATGGAACAGCGGCAGATAGTTCATTTAGCCGATGACCTCGAGGCCACCCATGTACGGTTTCAGCACTTCAGGCACACGGATCGAACCGTCGGCCTGCTGGTAATTCTCCAGCACCGCCACCAGGGTACGACCGACTGCCAGGCCGGAACCGTTCAGGGTGTGGACCAGTTCAGGCTTGCCGGTTTCCGGGTTGCGGAAACGTGCTTGCATGCGACGGGCCTGGAAATCGCCGCAGTTGGAGCACGACGAAATTTCACGGTACTTGTCCTGGCTCGGGATCCACACTTCCAGGTCGTAGGTCTTGACCGCACTGAAGCCCATGTCGCCGGTGCACAGCGCCAGGGTGCGGTATGGTAGCTCCAGCAACTGAAGGACTTTCTCGGCGTTTGCGGTCAGGCCTTCCAGGGCTTCCATCGAGGTCGATGGCTCGACGATCTGCACCATTTCGACCTTGTCGAACTGGTGCTGGCGGATCATGCCACGGGTGTCGCGGCCCGATGCACCGGCTTCACTGCGGAAGCATGGGGTGTGGGCAACGAACTTGATCGGCAGCAGTTTCGAATCAACGATTTCGCCGGCCACGATGTTGGTCAGGGACACTTCGGCGGTCGGGATCAGGTACAGATCGGCCTCGCCTTCGCGGGCGATCTTGAACAGGTCTTCTTCGAACTTGGGCAACTGGCCAGTGCCTTGCAGCGCCGGGGCCTGGACCAAATAAGGCGTGTAAGCCTCTTCATAGCCGTGCTCGGTGACGTGCAAGTTGATCATGAACTGGGCCAGGGCGCGGTGCAGGCGGGCAATCGGGCCACGCAGCAAGGCGAAACGGGCACCAGACAGTTTGGCGGCGGTTTCGAAGTCCAGCCAGCCGAATTTTTCGCCCAGGGCCACGTGGTCCTGAACCGGGAAATCGAATGTGGTCGGCGTACCCCAGCGGCGCACTTCGACGTTGTCGTCTTCGTCTTTGCCGACTGGCACCGACTCGTGCGGCAGGTTTGGAATACCGAGCAGGATCGAGTCCAGTTCAGTCTGGATCGCGTCCAGCTCGACCTTGCCGGCACTCAACTCGCCTGCCATGCGCTCGACGTCGGCCATCAACGGCGCGATGTCTTCGCCGCGCTGCTTGGCCTGACCGATGGATTTGGAGCGCGCATTACGTTCAGCCTGCAGGGCTTCGGTGCGGGTCTGGACGGTCTTGCGCTGTTCTTCCAGCGCTTCGATGCGCGCAACATCCAGGGCAAAGCCACGGGATGCCAGGCGGTCCGCTACGTCCTGAAGGTTGCTACGTAACAGTTTGGAATCGAGCATGTCGGTCTCTCGTTATCAAAGTTTGGTCAAGGACAGGCCAGCCCAGGTGGCGAGCAGCCCGCCGAATACGCTGATGGCAGCATAGCCCAGGGCCAGCGGCACCTGCCCGCTTTCCAGCAGGCGCACCGTATCCAGTGAAAAGGATGAAAAAGTCGTCAGCCCTCCGAGGAAGCCGACGATTAGCCCGGCGCGCACCTCGAACGGCACCTCCGGGCGGATCAAAAACAGACCGTATAGAAAGCCGATCAGCAAACAGCCGACGATATTAACGGCCAGCGTCGCGGTATAGAAGTGCCGCGGCCAATTAGCGTTGATCCAGTTACCGGTGGCGAAGCGCAACAGCGTGCCGGCCATCCCGCCGACGGAAACCGCAATGATCAGGGGAACCACTATTCTCTCCGCTGCCGGGGGCTTAAACGATCCAGTTGTGCGAGGTGATTGAGCTTCTCGCCAATTTTCAATTCCAGGCCACGTGGTACGGGCTGATAGAAGCGTTGAGGCTCGAGTTCTTCCGGAAAATAGTCTTCGCCGGCGGCATAGGCATCCGGCTCATCGTGGGCATAACGGTATTCGTCGCCATAGCCCAGCTGTTTCATCAGTTTGGTCGGGGCATTGCGAAGGTGCAGTGGCACTTCCAGGGAACCGTGCTCGGTGGCGCTGCGCATCGCGGCCTTGAAGCCCATGTACACCGCGTTGCTTTTCGGCGCGCAGGCCAGGTAGGTGATGGCCTGGGCCACCGCCAGTTCGCCTTCGGGGCTGCCGAGGCGCTCCTGCACCTCCCACGCCGCCAGGCACAGGCTCAGCGCACGCGGGTCGGCATTGCCGATGTCTTCGCTGGCCATGCGCACCACGCGCCGGGCCAGGTACAGCGGATCGCACCCACCGTCGATCATTCGCGCGAACCAGTACAACGCGCCATCGGGATTGGAGCCGCGTACGGATTTATGCAGCGCGGAAATCTGGTCGTAGAACGCTTCGCCGCCCTTGTCGAAACGCCGACGGGTATCGCCCAGCAGGCTTTGCAGCAGATCGACGCCGATCTCGCTGCTGTCTTCGGCGAGGTCCGAGGCGTTCTCCAGCAAATTGAGCAGGCGCCGGCCATCGCCATCGGCGGCCGACAACAGCATCTGGAAGCCTTCATCGCTCAAGGTCAGCTGGCGCTTGCCCAGGCCACGCTCTTCGGTCAACGCACGCTGCACCAGTTTGCGCAGCGCCGCTTCGTCGAGGCTCTTGAGCACGTAGACGCGGGCGCGGGAGAGCAAGGCGTTATTGAGTTCGAAAGACGGGTTTTCCGTGGTCGCGCCGATGAAAATCAGCGTGCCGTCTTCGACGTACGGCAGGAACGCATCCTGCTGCGACTTGTTGAAGCGATGAACCTCATCGACGAAGAGGATGGTGCGCTTGCCGTATTGCCCGGCCTGTTGCTTGGCGATTTCCACGGCCTGGCGGATTTCCTTGACCCCGGCCAACACCGCCGACACCGTTTCGAAGTGCGCGTCCGAGACTTCCGCCAGCAGACGCGCCAGGGTGGTCTTGCCCACGCCCGGCGGCCCCCAGAAGATCATCGAATGCAGGGCACCCTGCTCCAGGGCTTCGCGCAATGGCTTGCCGCGAGCGAGCACGTGTTCCTGACCGACGTACTCGTCCAGATTGGTCGCGCGCAAACGGGCGGCCAATGGCTGGGCAATCGGGGCACTGCGAAACAGGTCCATCACTACCTCTGAAACCTCAATTGAACACCGTCCCCACTGTAGGAGCGAGCCTGCTCGCGATGGACTCAAGGGCACCGCTGGGTGTCAGGCCGCCAGCGTTATCGTTAACGCCCATCGCGAGCAGGCTCGCTCCTACAAGGGTGTTGTGTGTTATTCCTGGATCACGTCCGCACCCTTGGGGATGTCGAACTTGAATTTCGAAGCCGGGATCGGCTCGTTGGCCTTCACGCCAGTGAACAGGATATTGGTGCGCTGACCGACACTGTCAATCAATTGCATGTCATTGACCAGGCCATTGCGGAACGACAGACGCAGGCTGTCGAACAGGGTGTCCTTGGTTTTCGGCTTCAAGGTGAAGTCGATCACGCCGCCGGCTTCCTTGGCGCTGATGTCGAAGCTCTGGCTGATCTTGGACACGTCACCGGACAGCAGCAAGGCTGGGGTCTGGGTCAGGCGTTGGTCGAGATTCTTGATGGTGGCCTGCTCCAGATCGGGGTCCCACAGGGTCACTTTCTTGCCGTCGGAGACCATGGTCTGTTCGGCTGGCGCATTGGTGTGCCAGTAGAACAATCCCGGGCGTTGCAGGGACATTTCACCGGCCGTTTCCTGCAATTGGGTGCCTGTACCATCGAGGGTCAACTGGGAGAAACGTGCGGTCAGGGTCTGGGATTTTTCCAGCAGTTGGGTCAGACGCGCCACGTCCTTTTCATCGGCGTGGGCCGAGAGCGTGGTCAAGGCCAGTACCGGCAACAGCATGCGGATAAGACGCATGGGAGTCCTCATAATATTCGTGGGAGTGCAGACGGCGCCTCAAGACGCCGTCCTTCAAAAATCAGGTCAGTCGCGCACCGGGCCGGGGGCCAGGACTTCACGCGAGCCGTTGGTGTTCATGGACGTCACGACCCCGGCCATTTCCATGGCTTCGATCATGCGCGCAGCGCGGTTGTAGCCGATTTTCAGCTTGCGCTGAACCGCGGAAATGGACGCGCGACGGCTTTCCAGAACGAACTGCACCGCCTCGTCGTACAGTGCATCAGCTTCGGGATCATCGCCGTCGCCACCACCGCTGCTGCCTTCAAAGCCGCTACCGGCCTCTTCGACACCGTTGAGAATGTCGTCGTTGTACTCCGGCGCACCGCGCAGTTTCCAGGCTTCGACCACCCGGTGTACCTCGTCATCGGAAACGAACGCACCGTGGACGCGAATCGGCAGACTGGTGCCCGGCGGCATGTACAGCATGTCACCATGGCCCAGCAGCTGTTCGGCGCCGCCCTGGTCGATGATGGTGCGCGAGTCGATCTTGCTCGATACCTGGAACGCCATGCGGGTCGGGATGTTGGCCTTGATCAGACCGGTGATCACGTCCACCGACGGACGCTGGGTCGCAAGAATCAAGTGAATACCGGCGGCACGCGCCTTCTGCGCGATACGGGCAATCAGTTCTTCAACCTTCTTGCCGACGATCATCATCATGTCGGCAAATTCGTCGACCACCACCACGATGGTCGGCAGCTTTTGCAGCAACGGCGCTTCGTCGTGGATGCTTTCGCGCTTGTACAGCGGATCGCTCAACGGCTCGCCGGCGTCCTGGGCTTCCTTGACCTTGGCGTTGAAGCCCGACAGGTTTCGCACGCCCATCTTCGCCATCAGCTTGTAGCGCCGCTCCATCTCGGCAACGCTCCAGCGCAGGGCGTTGGCGGCGTCCTTCATGTCGGTGACCACCGGGCAAAGCAGGTGCGGAATGCCCTCGTAGATCGACAGCTCGAGCATTTTCGGGTCGATCATGATCAGCTTGGCGTCTTCCGGGCCGGACTTGAACAGGATCGACAGGATCATCGCGTTCACGCCCACCGACTTACCGGAACCGGTGGTACCGGCCACCAGCAGGTGAGGCATTTTCGCCAGGTCGGTGATCACCGGCTTGCCGCCGATGTCATGGCCCAGGGCCAGGGTGACCGGCGATTTGAAATTGTCGTACTCGGGCGTCGAGAGCACTTCGGAGAAACGCACGATCTGGCGGTCTTCGTTGGGGATCTCGATACCGACCGTGGTCTTGCCGGGAATCACTTCCACGACCCGCACACTGGTCACGGCCAGGGAGCGCGCCAGGTCTTTGGCCAGGTTGGAGATACGGCTGACCTTGACCCCGGCCGCCGGCTGGATTTCGTAACGGGTGATCACCGGACCCGGATGGATCGAGTCCACGGTAACTTCGACGCCGAATTCCTTGAGTTTGATTTCCAGCAAGTGACCGACCGCCGCCAGGGACTCCGGTGAGTAATTGAGCTGTTTCTTTTCCGCAGGGTCGAGAATCGAGATCGGTGGCAAGGTGCCTTCCACGGCGCTGTCGACGAACAGCGGTGCCTGTTTCTCTTTCTGTACGCGCTTGCTTGGCTCGGGCGCCTTGACCGGGGCCGGCGCGATCACAGGCGGTACCTGCTTCTCGCGCTCGGACATGTGCTTGCTCAGCGCCTGCTCACGTTCGATCAGGCGCTCCTTGACCTTGGCCTGCTCGCGTTTGTCGGTGACGGTCGGCGCGACCACGTCATGCACGCGATCATCGACTTCACGCAACTGCGCGACCAGTTGCTTGCGCTCGGTACGGGCCGCCCACCAGCGATTGGCCGCGCCCTGGAACAGTTCGAAAAGGTCGAGGGTGATCTTGCCGGTGACGTCCATCACCTTGAACCAGGACAGGTCGGTGAACACCGTCAGGCCAAACAGGAACAGCGCAATGAACAGCAGCGTTCCGCCCTGGATGTTCAGAGCGTTCTTTGCCAGATCGCCGAGGCTTTCCCCCAGCGCGCCGCCAGCACCGGCCGGCAACCCGGTCGCGGCATGGAAATGGATGTGCGCCAATGCAGCGCCGGACAGCACCAGAAACACCAGGCCGATCAGCCGCCAGGAAAACAGCCAGCCGCTCCACTGCCATGGCTCGTGGCGTTGACGGAATATCTGGTAGGTCTTGATCGCAAGCAGCAGCGGGAAGACGTAGGCGAAATAACCGAGCACCATGAACAGGATATCGGCGCTATAGGAGCCCGCCGGCCCGCCGAAATTCTGTACGTCGTCGATCTTGCTGTTGTGGCTCCACCCCGGATCGTCCTTGCCATAGGTCAACAAGGCCATCATCAGGAACAGGCACAAGGCACCAATGGCGATCAATGCACCTTCCTTGAGTCGGTAGTGCAAATGCTGGCGCCAGAGCGGAACGACGGCTGGTTTAGGTGCTGCGGTGGATTTCTTCAAAACGCTTCTTTTCCTGCGCCTATGGCGCGTCCATCTGTTGAATGACTATAAAAACTGCCAAAAAAACTGCCCAATCCAGGCAGGTAAAAAGTTAACGGGCGTAACAAGTACTACTTTTAACATTGCGCCTCGGTTTTTATAAACACGAAACGCACTGCTTATTTTGTTACAAACACTGTGACAGCCACGCATTGTACGGGTTTGTTCGTCCGATGCCATGCTTGAAACCTTAGGTTGCAGCATAGTCAAAAGCACATTACGTGCGACTCAATTTGAGCACGCATTCTCTTTTGTGACAAAGGCTTATGAGGTGTTTTTATGAGCAAAGCGAAGCATCACCGCCTGATCATTCTGGGTTCCGGCCCCGCCGGTTACAGCGCAGCCGTGTATGCCGCCCGCGCCAACCTCAAACCCGTTGTCATTACCGGCATACAGGCAGGTGGCCAGCTCACCACCACCGTCGAAGTCGATAACTGGCCCGGCGATGTCGAAGGCCTCACAGGCCCTGCCCTGATGGAGCGCATGCAAAAACACGCCGAACGTTTTGACACAGAGATCGTCTACGACCACATCCACACGGCCAAGTTGCAACAGCGCCCGTTTGAACTCACGGGAGACAGCGGAACCTACACGTGCGATGCGCTGATTATTGCCACTGGAGCCTCCGCGCAATACCTGGGTCTGCCCTCGGAAGAAACGTTTGCCGGCAAAGGGGTTTCGGCTTGCGCGACTTGCGACGGCTTCTTCTATCGCAATCAGGTCGTCGCCGTGATCGGTGGCGGCAATACGGCGGTTGAAGAAGCGTTGTACCTGTCCAACATTGCCAGGGAAGTGCATCTGATTCACCGTCGGGACAAGTTGCGCTCGGAGAAGATCCTTCAGGACAAACTCTTCGAGAAAGCCGCCAATGGCAATATCCGCCTGCACTGGAACCAGCATCTGGATGAAGTGTTGGGCGATGCCAGTGGCGTCACCGGTGCGCGCCTGCGTGACAGCCACACCGGAGCCACCCAGGAGCTGCCACTCGCTGGCGTGTTCATTGCCATCGGCCACAAGCCCAACACCGACCTTTTCACCGGCCAGCTGGAAATGCGTGACGGCTACCTGCTGGTCAAGGGTGGCAGCGAAGGCGACGCCACAGCGACGGCCATCGCCGGTGTATTTGCCGCGGGTGATGTGGCCGACCATGTCTATCGCCAGGCCGTCACTTCGGCAGGAGCCGGCTGCATGGCGGCACTGGACGCGGAAAAATACCTCGACGACATTCCCGTCGTTTGACGGCACACTAAGTGGCGGATCGACAATCCGCCACTGCCCTCCCCTCTCTGCAAGCCCGGACGCCATGCTTACTTGGTTACAACGCAATACCCTGACGTTCCCGCCGCTGGATAAAGCCATGCGCGACCCCAACGGTCTGCTGGCCGCCGGCGGCGATCTGTCCGCCGACCGGCTGATCCGGGCGTACCGGCACGGTTGCTTTCCCTGGTTCTCGGAAGGCCAGCCGATTCTCTGGTGGTCGCCGGACCCGCGCACCGTGCTTTTTCCCGACGAACTGCACGTCTCGCGCAGCCTGAACAAATTGCTGCGCCAACAACGCTATCAGGTGACCTTCGACCAGGATTTTGCCGCCGTCATCCGTGCCTGCGCAGCACCGCGCGACTACGCCGATGGCACCTGGATCACGCAAGCCATGCAGGACGCTTACCTGGAACTGCACAAGCGCGGTTATGCGCATTCGGTGGAGGTCTGGGATCAGGGTGAACTGGTTGGCGGGCTGTACGGCCTGGCAATGGGGCAATTGTTTTTCGGCGAGTCCATGTTCAGCCGCGCCGACAACGCCTCCAAGTATGGCTTTGCCACCTTGGTGCAACACCTGAAAGAATGGGGTTTCGTGCTGATCGATTGCCAGATGCCGACCGACCATCTGCATAGCCTCGGTGCGCGAGCGATTCCCCGCAGCGCGTTTGCCGGCTATCTGTCGCAGTACCTGGGCCAGCCCAGCCGTGCGACCTGGGTTTGCTGAGCGACTTTCGCGCGCGTGGCTTACACTTAGAGACGCCCCCTAATTAAAAGTTTATCCCGAGGGTTGATCATGACCGAGTTGGCGCGTTTGAAGTTCTATGCCACTCAGCCCCACTCTTGCAGTTATCTGCCAGAGGAGCAGGCTACAACCCTGTTCCTCGATCCTAGCCAGCCCATGGATGTGCATGTCTATGCGGACCTGTCGGAAATGGGTTTTCGTCGCAGTGGCGATCACCTCTATCGGCCGCATTGTCAAAACTGCAATGCGTGCGTGCCTGCACGCATCCCCGTAGGACAATTCACCCCCAACCGTCAGCAGAAGCGCATTTTCAAACGCAATGCCGACTTGCAGGTACGCCCGGCAAAACCAGGCTTCAGCGAAGAGTATTTCGACCTTTACCAGCGCTACATCGAACAGCGTCATGCCGATGGCGACATGTATCCGCCGAGCCGCGATCAATTTTCGACATTCCTGGTACGTGACCTGCCTTTCTCGCGTTTCTATGAATTTCGCCTCGACGGGCGGCTGCTGGCCATCGCTGTCACCGACCTTCTGCCGAACGGTCTGTCGGCGGTCTACACCTTCTATGAGCCTGCAGAAGACCGCCGAAGCCTGGGGCGTTTCGCGATCCTGTGGCAGATTGGCGAGGCCCGGCGCCTGGGGCTGGACGCGGTCTACCTGGGTTACTGGATCAAGAACTGCAAAAAAATGAGCTACAAGACGCAATATCGACCCATTGAATTGCTGATTAACCAGCGTTGGGTTGCCCTGAACTAGAGCACGGCCTAAACCCCTTGGCTTGAACCCCACTTTTCGGGCACAATGCACGCCGCTTTTGCCTGGCGCAGTTGCACCGGGCCATTCATTGGACACCGAGGGCTTTACTGCATGTCGAAAGAAGACAGCTTCGAAATGGAAGGCACTGTCGTCGACACCCTGCCCAACACCATGTTTCGTGTGGAGTTGGAAAATGGGCACGTCGTAACCGCGCATATTTCCGGCAAGATGCGCAAGAACTACATTCGTATTCTTACCGGTGACAAAGTGCGCGTCGAGCTGACGCCCTATGACTTGAGCAAAGGGCGCATCACTTACCGCGCTCGCTAATCAAGTCAATACAAGACGCCCGGCTTATGCCGGGCGTTTTTGTATGTCCGAAATTTGAAGCCCACCGCAACCAATGTGGAAGCGAGCCTGCTCGCGAAAGCGTCGTGTCAGCCAGCATCTCTTTCACTGCTATAACGCATTCGCGAGCAGGCTCGCTCCCACAAGGGGCAGACGTACATCTGACAGACCGCAAAAAGGCGCCAATCGGCGCCTTTTTGCTTTGCAGCGGTTTAACGTCAGGCCATTTCGGCCGTGGTCTCGAACTCGAAGGTCAGCTCGCCGTCCTTGATGTCGATGTGCACCACACCGCCATGTTCGGCCAGTTCGCCAAAGAGAATCTCCTCTGCCAGCGGACGCTTGATCTTGTCCTGGATCAGGCGAGCCATTGGTCGAGCACCCATTGCTGCGTCGTAACCACCGGCCGCCAGCCAGCTGCGGGCCGCATCGGAAACCTCCAACAGCACACGCTTGTCTTCCAGCTGCGCCTGAAGCTCGATGAGGAACTTGTCCACCACGCTCTTGATAACCTCGTGACTGAGGCGACCAAACTGAATGATGGTGTCCAGGCGGTTGCGGAATTCCGGCGTGAAGCTTTTCTTGATCACTTCCATCGCATCGGAAGAGTGATCCTGATAGGTGAAACCGATCGAGGCACGGGCTGCGGTCTCGGCACCGGCGTTGGTCGTCATGATGACGATCACGTTACGGAAATCCGCCTTGCGCCCGTTGTTATCGGTCAACGTACCGTGATCCATGACCTGCAGCAGCAGGTTGAAGACTTCCGGATGCGCTTTCTCGATTTCATCGAGCAACAGCACGCAGTGAGGCTGCTTGGTAATGGCTTCGGTCAGCAGACCGCCCTGATCGAACCCGACATAGCCCGGAGGCGCACCGATCAGACGCGATACGGTGTGGCGCTCCATGTACTCGGACATGTCGAAACGAACCAGCTCGACACCCAACGCCTTGGCGAGCTGGCGCGCCGCTTCGGTTTTACCGACACCGGTAGGACCGGCAAACAGGAACGAACCGACAGGCTTGTCAGGCGACTTGAGTCCGGCACGGGACAGTTTGATCGCGGTCGCCAGGGAGTCGATCGCGGCATCCTGACCAAACACCGTCAATTTCAGGTCACGCTCAAGGTTACGCAGCAGCTCCTTGTCGGAACTGGTGACGTGTTTTGGCGGAATCCGCGCGATTTTCGCGACGATGTCCTCGACCTGAGCCACCTCGATGCGTTTTACGCGCTTCTCGATCGGCTGCAGGCGCTGGTAGGCACCCGCCTCGTCGATGACGTCGATGGCCTTGTCCGGCATGTGCCGGTCATTGATGTAGCGCGAGGCCAGTTCGGCAGCGGCGCGCAGGGCTTCATCACTGTATTCGATATTGTGATGGGTCTCGAAACGCCCTTTCAGGCCGCGCAGGATACCGATGGTGTCTTCCACCGAAGGCTCGGACACATCGACCTTCTGGAAGCGCCGAGCCAAGGCACGGTCCTTCTCGAAGATGCCGCGGAACTCCTGGAAGGTCGTCGAACCGATGCAACGGATATCACCCGACGACAGCAGCGGCTTGAGCAGGTTCGAAGCATCCATGACGCCGCCGGACGCTGCCCCCGCACCGATGATGGTGTGGATCTCATCGATGAACAGGATTGCCTGTGGACGTTTTTTCAGTTCATTGAGCAACGCCTTGAAGCGCTTCTCGAAATCACCGCGATATTTGGTCCCGGCCAGCAAGGCACCCAGATCGAGGGAGTAAACCACGCTGTTGGCCAGCAGGTCCGGTACCTGGTTGTCGACAATGCGCTTGGCCAGACCTTCGGCAATCGCGGTTTTACCCACGCCCGCCTCGCCTACCAGCAGCGGATTGTTTTTGCGACGACGCGCCAGGATCTGCGCAACGCGCTCGACTTCCAGCTCACGACCGACCAACGGATCGATACGACCCTGGCGCGCGAGTTCGTTGAGGTTACTGGCATAAGCATCCAGTGGGTTGCCTGAAGAAGAAGACTCACCGCCCTCGTCGTCCTGCATATCTTGCTCGCCCTCAGAGTGATCGCCGTGCCCCGGCACCTTGGAAATGCCATGGGCGATGTAGTTGACGACATCGATACGGGCAACGCTCTGCTGTTTCAGCAGGAACACTGCCTGACTCTCTTGCTCACTGAAGATCGCGACCAGCACGTTGGCGCCAGTCACTTCACGTTTGCCCGAGCTCTGTACATGAAACACAGCACGTTGCAGTACACGCTGGAAGCCCAGGGTTGGCTGGGTTTCGCGGTCCTCGTCATGCACGGGGATCAACGGCGTGGTGGAGTCAATGAACTCCTGCAGGTCGTGCTTGAGTTTGTCGAGGTTTGCGCCGCAGGCACGCAATACGGTGGCGGCAGCCTCATTGTCCAATAGGGCCAGCAGGAGATGCTCGACGGTCATGAATTCATGACGCTTCGAACGGGCCTCCTTGAAGGCAAGATTGAGGGTGACTTCGAGCTCGCGGTTTAACATAGCTTCACCTCATACCCAAGTGTCCGGCGATTAACCGTCCTTCTCGATTTCACAGAGTAGCGGATGCTGGCTTTCCCTGGCGTACTGGTTGACCTGCATGGCCTTGGTCTCGGCGATGTCGCGGGTAAACACTCCACATACTGCCCGCCCTTCTGTATGGACGGCCAGCATGACCTTGGTCGCCAGCTCGCGATTCAGGTTAAAAAACACCTCGAGCACTTCGACGACGAAATCCATCGGTGTGTAGTCATCATTGAACAAAACCACCTTGTACATCGGCGGCGCCTGTAGAGCAGGCTTGGCCTCCTGAACAGCAATGCCTGCGGAATCGTCGTCGTGTAAATCAGGGCGATCCTGATTGAATGTTAGTCGAATCTGGCTGATTGCATGCATGGAAAGAAAGGTTCGTCAGTTGTGCAAATACAGTGGTGGGGGCAGCTATGGCCAATTTCAACTCCGACTGCCGGGTCACCTTGACTATCAGCAAAACGGTGTTACAACCAATAGAGCCCACAGTGGGTAAAAAAGGTCCGCGGAGTCAACTTTTTTCTAAAAAGCGACTGCGGATGAACTGGATGATACTCCAGTGATGGAGTCTGTTGCAGAGGGATATGTGTATGGCAGTCGGCAAGGTCAAGTGGTTCAACAACGCCAAGGGTTACGGCTTCATCAACGAGGACGGCAAGACAGAAGATCTGTTTGCCCACTACTCGGCCATCAAAATGGATGGCTATAAAACCCTGAAGGCCGGACAGGCTGTGACCTTCAACATCATCCAGGGGCCCAAGGGGCTGCATGCGGTCGAGATCAACGACGCCCTGGCCAAAACCACCACCGCGACCGCCACTACCGCCTCCACCAGCACCCAAGGCACGGCTCTGAGCTGACCGCCCCGGCCATGAAAAACGCCCGGATCAATTGAGCCGGGCGTATTTTTTTGCAGCCTGGATTCGCTTACATGTGCGAGATCAGGGCATCGCCGAACGCCGAAGACGAAAGCAGCGTGGCGCCGTCCATCAGGCGTTCGAAGTCGTAGGTCACGGTTTTGGCGGAAATCGCGCCGTTGGTGCCTTTGATGATCAGGTCAGCCGCTTCCGTCCAACCCATGTGGCGCAACATCATTTCAGCGGACAGAATCAACGAACCCGGGTTGACCTGGTCCTTGCCGGCGTACTTCGGCGCAGTACCGTGGGTGGCTTCGAACATCGCCACGGTGTCGGACAGGTTGGCGCCTGGCGCGATACCGATACCGCCCACTTCCGCCGCCAGGGCGTCGGAGAGGTAGTCGCCGTTCAGGTTCAGGGTCGCGATGACATCGTACTCGGCCGGGCGCAGCAGGATCTGCTGGAGCATGGCATCGGCGATGGCATCCTTGACGATGACGTTCTTGCCGGTTTTAGGGTTCTTGAACTGCATCCACGGGCCACCATCGAGCAGGGTCGCGCCGAACTCTTCGGCGGCCACCTCGTAGGCCCATTCCTTGAAGGCACCTTCGGTGAACTTCATGATGTTGCCTTTGTGCACGATGGTCAGCGAATCGCGGTCATTATCGACCACATATTGCAGCGCCTTGCGCGCCAGACGCTTGGTGCCCTGCAGGGACACCGGCTTGATGCCGATACCGCAGTTTTCGTCGAAACGGATCTTGGTAACGCCCATTTCTTCTTTAAGGAATTTGATGACTTTGGTGGCCTCGGCCGAACCGGCCTTCCACTCGATACCGGCATAGATGTCTTCGGAGTTCTCGCGAAAGATCGTCATGTCGACGTCGCCAGGCTTCTTGACCGGGCTCGGCACGCCTTCGAACCAGCGCACCGGACGCAGGCAGACATAGAGATCGAGTTGTTGACGCAGCGCCACGTTCAGCGAACGAATGCCACCACCGACCGGAGTAGTCAGCGGACCCTTGATGGAAACCACGTAGTCCTTGACCGCGTCCAGGGTTTCCTGGGGCAGCCAGGTGTCCTGATCGTAAACCTGAGTCGCTTTTTCCCCGGCGTACACTTCCATCCAGGAAATCTTGCGCTCGCCACCGTAAGCCTTCTTCACGGCAGCATCGACAACCTTGATCATGACGGGGCTGATATCAACCCCAATGCCGTCGCCTTCGATGAAGGGAATGATCGGGTTATTAGGAACATTGAGAGAATGGTCTGCATTGACGGTGATTTTGTCGCCGACGGCTGGAACCTGAATCTTCTTGTAACCCATGCTGAACTCCATTGATTGGATTGAACATCTGGCTTCATTCGAGCGTAACCCAGTTAAATCTGCGCGCAAACCCTATGTTCCATCCACGTGCCGCAAAGCTGCACAACTGGCGGCCTACAAGCCTGAAAGCAAAGGGAAAAGCGCCAAACTACAGCACGACGAATGACTCTACGCCCGACGCGCCCCTGCGACCTTTAGACCAATGGACGACAATCGTCGCGTATGAACCATCAACAGATTGCCAGCTACCTATGTATAATGCTGCCCGCTGACCACAGAGTCACGACGACTGAACTGCTCCATGATGAGCCTTTCCGCCGCATAAGCCGGTCTGTTACCGCAGCCCGCTTGCTTGTCGCTCTACTGATGCACCCAACATCACAGCAACGAAACCTCGATATTCGGCTCATGGATGACTTTGAACGAACGCGCTTACCCGGCGCCCTCGAGTTTCTGCGCACGCTTTAGCAAAGAAGAGAGAGTTAATCCGAATATGCCCACCCGCTCGAAGATCATCTATACCTTCACCGACGAAGCTCCCGCCCTCGCCACCTATTCACTGTTGCCTATCGTAGAGGCCTTCACCGCCTCGGCTGATATCGCCGTTGAAACCCGCGATATCTCTCTTGCAGGGCGTATCCTGGCCAGCTTCCCCGAGCAATTGGGCGACAAAGCCGTAGCCGACCACCTCGCCGAACTGGGCGCCCTGGCGATTACGCCTGAAGCGAACATCATCAAGCTGCCGAACATCAGCGCCTCGGTTCCGCAACTGCAGGCCGCGATCAAAGAGCTGCAGGCCCAGGGCTACGCTCTGCCGGACTACCCGGAAACCGTGACCACCGAAGCCGACAAAGAAGCCAAGGCCCGTTACGACAAGATCAAGGGCAGCGCCGTGAACCCGGTCCTGCGCGAAGGCAACTCCGACCGCCGCGCTCCGCTGTCAGTCAAGAACTATGCGCGCAAGCACCCGCACAAAATGGGTGTCTGGGCTGCTGACTCCAAATCCCATGTCGCGCACATGACCACCGGCGATTTCTACGGCAGCGAAAAAGCTGCCCTGATCGACGCCGCTGGCGCTGTGAAAATCGAACTGATCGCTCAAGACGGCACCACCACCGTCCTGAAAGAAAAAACCACCGTGCAAGCCGGTGAGATCATCGATTGCGCGGTCATGAGCAAAAACGCCCTGCGCAGCTTCATCGCTGCCGAGATCGAAGACGCCAAAGCCAAAGGCGTGCTGCTGTCGGTTCACCTGAAAGCGACCATGATGAAGGTTTCCGACCCGATCATGTTCGGCCAGATCGTTGCCGAGTTCTATAAAGACGCACTGGCCAAGCACGCTGACGTGCTGGCGCAGATCGGCTTTAACCTGAACAACGGCATCGGCGACCTGTACGCTCGCATCAAGGCCCTGCCCGCCGAGCAACAAGCCCAGATCGAAGCCGACATTCAAGCGGTCTACGCTGTTCGCCCATCGCTGGCGATGGTCAACTCCGACAAAGGCATCACCAACCTGCACGTGCCGAGCGACGTCATCGTCGACGCCTCGATGCCAGCCATGATCCGTGACTCCGGCAAAATGTGGGGCACCGACGGCCAGCTGCACGACACCAAGGCCGTGATTCCGGATCGCTGCTACGCCACCATCTACCAGGCAGTGATCGAAGACTGCAAGGCCAATGGCGCTTTCGATCCAACCACCATGGGCAGCGTGCCGAACGTTGGCCTGATGGCGCAAAAAGCCGAAGAGTACGGCTCCCACGACAAGACGTTCCAGATCAAGACCAACGGTGTTGTCCGTGTGACCGATGCCAAAGGCACCCTGCTGCTGGAACAACCGGTTGAAGCCGGCGATATCTTCCGCATGTGCCAGGCCAAAGACGCGCCGATCCAGGACTGGGTCAAACTGGCCGTCAACCGTGCCCGCGCAAGCAACACACCAGCGATCTTCTGGCTGGACCCAATGCGCGCTCACGACGGCGTAGTGATCGAGAAAGTTCAGGCTTACCTGAAGGATCACGACACGACCGGCCTGGACATCCAGATCATGGCGCCAGTCGACGCGATGAAGTACACCCTCAAGCGCACCCGCGAAGGCAAGGACACCATCTCGGTGACCGGCAACGTTTTGCGCGACTACCTGACCGACCTGTTCCCGATCATGGAACTGGGCACCAGCGCCAAGATGCTGTCGATCGTTCCGCTGATGAAGGGCGGCGGCCTGTTCGAAACCGGCGCTGGCGGTTCCGCACCGAAGCACGTTCAACAGCTGCTGGAAGAAAACTTCCTGCGCTGGGACTCGCTGGGTGAATTCCTGGCACTGGCTGCGTCCCTGGAACACCTGGGCGTGACCTACAACAATCCCAAGGCGCTGGTTCTGGCCAAGACCCTGGACCAGGCCACCGGCCAGTTCCTGGACAACAACAAGTCGCCATCGCGCAAAGTCGGCAACATCGACAACCGCGGCAGCCACTTCTACCTGGCGCTGTACTGGGCTCAAGCCCTGGCTGCCCAGACCGAAGACAAGGCCCTGCAAGCGCAGTTCGCGACCCTGGCCAAAACCCTGACCGAGAACGAAGCAACCATCGTTGCCGAGCTCAATGCCGTTCAGGGCAAACCAGTGGACATCGGCGGTTACTACCACGCCAATGCCGATCTGATCAGCAAGGCCATGCGTCCGAGCGCCACGTTCAACGCGGCGATTGCTGCGCTGGTTTAAGGCTGCAAGGAACATCACAAACCCCGGCCCCGTGCCGGGGTTTGTGTTTTTGGGATTTATGATCGACTCAAAACCCTGTGGGAGCTGGCTTGCCAGCTCCCACAGGGATAGTGTTTCAACTTTTGAAAATTGAGGGCATTTCATGGACTGGCAACCCCACATCACCGTCGCCACCATCGTCGAAGACAACGGCCACTTCCTGATGGTCGAGGAACTCAAGCACGGACGCGTGGTGCTCAACCAGCCCGCCGGCCACCTCGACCCGAACGAAACCCTGACCGAGGCCGCCGTGCGCGAAACCCTCGAGGAAACCGGCTGGGACGTCGAGCCGACCGGCGTGCTGGGCATTTATCTCTATACCGCACCCAGCAACGGCGTGACCTACCAACGGGTCTGCTTCATCGCCAAGCCGCTCAAACACCACCCGGACTACCAGCTGGACGACGGTATCGTCGGCGCCAAGTGGTTGACCCGCGACGAATTAATCGAGCAGAGGGACAGCTGGCGCAGCGAGCTGATTATCCGCTGTATCGACGACTATCGGGACGGCAAACACTTCGGTCTCGAATTGATCCGCCCTTCTCTTTAGCCTTGCGGGCTCCAGCCTGTTAGAATCGCGTCCTTTTTCAAGACACTCATTGAATCCCTATGCGTGATCCAGCCCCTTCTGACACACAAAAGAAGCGCGTCATTGTCGGCATGTCCGGCGGCGTGGACTCTTCCGTTTCCGCCCTCCTGCTGATCGAGCAGGGTTATGAGGTGGAAGGCCTGTTCATGAAGAACTGGGAAGAAGACGATGGAACGGAATACTGCACCGCCATGGATGATCTGGCGGATGCCCAGGCTGTGTGCGACAAGATTGGAATCAAGCTGCACACCGCCAACTTCGCCGCCGAGTACTGGGACAACGTCTTCGAGCACTTCCTGGCCGAATACAAGGCCGGCCGCACGCCGAACCCGGACATCCTGTGCAACCGCGAAATCAAGTTCAAGGCGTTCCTCGACTACGCCATGATGCTGGGCGCCGACCTGATCGCCACCGGCCACTACGTGCGCCGCCGTGACATCGACGGTCGCACCGAATTGCTCAAGGGCCTGGACGCGAACAAGGACCAGAGCTACTTCCTGCACGCCGTCGGCGGCGAACAGATCGCCAAGACCCTGTTCCCGGTCGGCGAGCTGGAAAAGCCGGAAGTACGCGCGATTGCCGAGAAATACGAACTGGCAACCGCGAAGAAGAAGGACTCCACCGGGATCTGCTTTATCGGCGAGCGTCGCTTCAGCGACTTCCTCAAGCAGTACCTGCCGGCACAACCGGGCGAGATCAAGACCACCGAAGGTGAAGTCATCGGCCGCCACCATGGCCTGATGTATCACACCATCGGCCAGCGCCAGGGCCTGGGCATCGGCGGCCTGAAAGACGCCAGCGACGAGCCGTGGTACGTGCTGATCAAAGACCTGGAACATAACGAGCTGATCGTCGGCCAGGGCAATGACCACCCGTGGTTGTTCTCCCGCGCCCTGCTCGCTTCGGACATCTACTGGGTCAATCCGATCGACCTGAGCGAGCCGCGCAGACTGACCGCCAAGGTCCGCTATCGCCAGAGCGACCAGCCCTGCACCCTGGAAAAAACCGCCACCGGTTACCGCGCCACGTTTGACGACCCGCAACGCGCGGTCACTCCGGGCCAGTCCGTGGTGTTCTATGACGGTGAAATCTGCCTGGGTGGCGGAGTGATCGAAGTGGCGGAGCCCTGGACCAGCAAGAGCACCGGCAAAGGGCAGCCCCAATGAGCCCGACCCAGGAGCAACTGACGGCTCTGGGCGGTGTGTTTCTCGCCGCCGTGCTGGTCGATAAAATTGCCAAGACCGGCCAGACCAACGAGGCCGGCCTGACCTGCATGCTGGGTAGCCTGCTGATCCGCGACCCCAAGGACACCCTGGAAGTCTACGGCGGCGACGATATCAATCTGCGCGAAGGCTATCGCGCCTTGATCGGCGCCCTGGAACGCGATCCGAGCACCCTGCAGCGCGAACCACTGCGCTACGCGCTGGCCATGCTCGGCCTTGAGCGCCAACTGGCCAAGCGCAGCGACATGCTGGACATCATCGGCAAACGCCTGCCCCAGATTCAGTCCCAGGTCGAACACTTCGGCCCGGCCCATGAAAACGTGATCGCCGCGTGTGGCGCGCTGTACCAGGACACCCTGAGCACCTTGCGCCAACGCATCCAGGTCCACGGCGACATGCGCAACCTGCAGCAACCGAGCAACGCGTCGAAAATTCGCGCGCTATTGCTGGCCGGCATTCGCTCGGCACGCCTGTGGCGGCAGTTGGGCGGCCATCGCTGGCAGTTGGTGATCAGCCGACGCAAATTGCTGAAAGAGCTTTATCCGTTGATGCGCGCCAGCTGAGGCGTATCCGCAACACCCCTTTGTAGTCAGTAACGCGTAATACGCTGGTCAGTTGGCAACGGACCGGCGGATTTTTTCATGTATGATACGCGCCCCATTTCGTTGCCCGACTGTCCGAGAACACCCCATGCAGCTCTCTTCGCTCACTGCGGTTTCCCCTGTTGACGGCCGCTACGCCGGCAAAACCCAGGCCCTGCGCCCAATTTTCAGCGAGTACGGCCTGATCCGTGCCCGCGTTCTGGTTGAAGTACGCTGGCTCCAGCGCCTGGCCGCTCACCCTGCCATCAGCGAAGTGCCGGCGTTCTCCGCCGAAGCCAACGCGGTGCTGAACACCCTGGCGGAAAACTTCTCTCTGGAGCACGCCGAGCGCGTCAAAGAGATCGAACGCACCACCAACCACGACGTAAAAGCCATCGAATACCTGCTCAAAGAGCAAGCGGCCAAGCTGCCGGAACTGGCCAAGGTCAGCGAGTTCATCCACTTTGCCTGCACCAGCGAGGACATCAACAACCTGTCCCACGCCCTGATGCTGCGCGAAGGCCGCGATGACGTGATGCTGCCGCTGATGCGCCAGACCGCCAACGCCATCCGCGAACTGGCCATCCGTTTCGCTGACGTGCCAATGCTGTCGCGCACCCACGGCCAACCGGCTTCGCCGACCACCCTGGGCAAAGAGCTGGCGAACGTGGTTTACCGCCTGGAGCGTCAAATCGCTCAAGTCGCTGCCGTTCCGCTGCTCGGCAAGATCAACGGCGCCGTCGGCAACTACAACGCACACCTGTCGGCCTACCCTGAGATCGACTGGGAAGCCAACGCCCGCGCCTTCATCGAAGACGAGCTGGGCCTGGGCTTCAACCCGTACACCACGCAAATCGAGCCGCACGACTACATCGCCGAGCTGTTCGATGCGATCGCCCGCTTCAACACCATCCTGATCGACTTCGACCGCGACATCTGGGGCTACATCTCCCTGGGCTACTTCAAGCAGCGCACCATCGCCGGCGAAATCGGTTCGTCGACCATGCCGCACAAGGTCAACCCGATCGACTTCGAAAACTCCGAAGGCAACCTGGGTATCGCCAACGCACTGTTCCAGCACCTGGCGAGCAAACTGCCAATCTCCCGCTGGCAGCGCGACCTGACCGACTCCACCGTTCTGCGTAATCTCGGCGTCGGCTTCGCCCACAGCGTGATCGCGTACGAAGCAAGCCTCAAAGGCATCAGCAAGCTGGAGCTCAACGAGCAGAAAATCGCCGCCGACCTGGACGCGTGCTGGGAAGTCCTGGCCGAGCCCATCCAGACCGTGATGCGTCGCTACAACATCGAAAACCCGTACGAGAAGCTGAAAGAATTGACCCGCGGCAAGGGCATCAGCCCTGAAGCGTTGCAGACTTTCATCGACGGCCTGGACATGCCAGCCGCCGCCAAGGCCGAACTGAAATTGCTCACCCCGGCAAACTACATCGGCAACGCTGCAGAGCAAGCCAGACGCATCTGATCGACCGCTTGACCCTTTTAAGACGCCCGGCCGCGCCGGGCGTTTTTATTCCCGTATGAAAAGTGCATTTTTTCAATAGGTTACACATGAATCCTGACATTCCTCTTCAACTTTTGGGCGGCATCACGGCACGGGAGTTCCTGCGCGACTACTGGCAGAAAAAGCCGCTGTTGATCCGTCAGGCCATCCCGGACTTCGAAAGCCCGCTCGATGCCGACGAATTGGCCGGCCTGGCGCTGGAAGAAGAAGTCGAATCGCGCCTGATCATCGAGCACGGCGAGCGCCCCTGGGAACTGCGCCGCGGCCCGTTTGCCGAGGACGAATTCAGCAAGCTGCCGGAACGCGAGTGGACCCTGCTGGTACAAGCCGTGGACCAGTTCGTTCCGGAAGTCGGCGAACTGCTGGAGCACTTTCGCTTCCTGCCGAGCTGGCGCATCGACGACGTAATGATCAGCTACGCGGCACCAGGTGGCAGCGTCGGCCCGCATTTCGACAACTACGACGTGTTCCTGCTGCAAGGCCACGGCAAGCGCAACTGGAAGATCGGCCAGATGTGCGACTCCGAAAGCCCGCTGCTGCAGCACGCGGACTTGCGCATCCTCGCCGAATTCGAAGCGACCGATGAATGGGTCCTGGAACCGGGTGACATGCTCTACCTGCCACCACGCCTGGCCCACTGCGGCGTCGCGGTCGATGACTGCCTGACTTACTCCGTCGGCTTCCGCGCACCGAGCGCTGCTGAAGTGCTGACCCACTTCACTGACTTCCTCAGCCAGTTCCTGCCTGACGAAGAGCGCTACACCGACGCCGACGCCCTGCCAGCGGTCGATCCGCACCAGATCCAGCACGACGCCCTCGACCGCCTGAAAGGCCTGCTGGCCGAACACATGAGCGACGAGCGCCTGCTGCTGACCTGGTTCGGCCAGTTCATGACCGAGCCACGCTATCCGGAATTGGTCGTCGGCCCGGAAGACGTCGAAGAGGAAGACGTCCTCAGCGCGCTCGAACAGGGCGCCGTACTGATCCGCAACCCAAGCGCGCGTCTGGCCTGGTCGGAAGTCGATGATGACTTGCTGCTGTTCGCCAGCGGCCAGAGCCGTTATCTGCCGGGCAAACTGCGCGAGCTGCTGAAGATGATCTGCGCCGCCGATGCGTTGCACAGCGACAACCTTGGTCAGTGGCTGAGCGATGAAGATGGCCGCAGCCTGCTGTGCGAGCTGGTCAAGCAAGGTAGCCTGGGGTTTGCCGATGAATAAGATTCACGTACGTGTCGCAGACTGGCAGAAGGACAACGCCGAGATCCGGCGCATTCGTGAGACGGTGTTCGTTGCCGAGCAATGCGTTCCACCTGAGCTTGAATGGGATGCCGACGACGCGACTGCCGTGCACTTCCTGGCATTCGAAGGCGACTTTCCAATCGGTACCGCCCGCCTGCTGCCTGACGGTCATGTTGGCCGGGTGTCGGTACTCAAGGATTGGCGCGGCCTGAAAGTCGGCGATGCGTTGATGCAAGAGGTCATCGGCGAAGCCGAAAAGCGCGGGCTAAAACAACAGATGCTCAGCGCCCAGGTCCAAGCCACGGCGTTCTATGAGCGCCTGGGCTTCAGCATGGTCAGTGAGGAGTTCCTGGAAGCAGGGATTCCGCATGTCGACATGGTTCGCCATTCAGCTTGAGACCTGTAGTGAGGGGGCTTGCTCCCTCACCACAAAAGCAACACGCAAACACCACAAAACGCCTCGCCATGTTCGGATGCCGGGGCGTTTTGCTGTCTACGATTCAACTTGCCCCATTGCGGGCCGACAAAGTGGCACTATCAAGCCTTTGATTGCGGAGATAACGGATATGTCCCTACGCACCCTGCTCACCACGCTGTTGGTGACCTGCAGTTTTTCGGTCATGGCAGCCACCGAAATCGTGCCATTGAACTACCACACCAGCGCCGATATGTTGCCGGTCGCACAGGATTTCATCGGCAAGGACGGCCAGGTCAGCGCTTACGGGAATCAGCTTATAGTCAACGCTGATCAGCGCAAGATCGACGAACTTAAAGCCCTTCTTTCCCAGCTCGACACGGCGCCAAAACGCCTGCTGATCACTGTCGATACCAGTGACAACAACACCCAGGGCGACCAGGGATATTCAGTGAACGGCGCCAAGCCCAACCAGACCCGCATCATCAGTTACAACACCGCCAGCCGTAATGGCGGCATTCAGCAAGTCCAGACCAGCGAAGGCACGCCAGCACTGATCCAGGTCGGCCAGAGCGTACCGCTCACCAGCAGCCAGACCGACTCCTACGGCGACCTGCGCAGCCAGACCGAATACCGCAACGTCACTCAGGGGTTCTATGTCACCGCCAGCGTCACCGGCGACATCGTTCACCTGTCGATCAGCACCAACCATGACCGCATGAGTCAGGAACGTCCCGATGTAGTGAACGTACAAAGTACCGACACAACTGTCACCGGGCACTTGGGCGAATGGATCCTGCTGGCTGGCGTAAACGGCCAGACACAGGCCGACAAACAGGGCCTTACCCGCAGCTACTCGACTCAAGGCCGGGATGACATGACGTTACGGGTGAAAGTCGACACTTTGGACTAAGTCACCGAAAACTGACTGACAAGTCGTATTAGACCAAAGATGTAGTGCTTAAAAAAAAGCACTACAAAGTGTTTGACGAGCTAAAAAACCGAAGGCATGATGGCCTCGCTCCCGCTAATCAGAGGCCCCGGCAAGGGCCTTCGAGTCGCCGCTTGCAACTTACCCCACGCAAGCCGATTCGTGTCTGTACCGCCCACAAGGTGTGTTTGACGAGGTTGTCGACTGGAACGAAGTTGTCCCGAGGGACGGAAGCGTAATTAGGTAACCCGGCACCACACTGATGTTCGCACCAAGGCCCACGACGCCCGAATGCGCCCGCAGTTCGCCCGTACCTGCTCACTTCCCCTCGAGCCCATCGTTCATCCCGTCGCCTCCCCCGCCGAATCCGACTTGACCGCTTAAGCTTCTGGTCAGCGAGCAGCCTCTTACGCCAATTTCAGGATGCGTACGTGGCAGGAGCAGGAATTTTCCACCCCAAGACCTATGCGACGAGGTTTATCTCCATGGCACTGACACGCGAACAGCAAATTGCAGCCCTCGAAAAAGACTGGGCTGAAAACCCGCGCTGGAAAGGCGTGACACGCACTTACTCCGCTGCTGACGTCGTCCGCCTGCGTGGCTCGGTTCAACCTGAGCACACTTTTGCAAAAATGGGCGCCGAAAAGCTGTGGAACCTGGTTACCCAAGGTGCCAAGCCAGCCTTCCGTCCTGAGAAAGATTTCGTCAACTGCATGGGCGCCCTGACCGGCGGCCAGGCTGTGCAACAAGTCAAGGCCGGCATCCAGGCGATCTACCTGTCGGGCTGGCAAGTAGCTGCGGACAACAACTCCGCCGAATCGATGTACCCGGACCAGTCGCTGTACCCGGTGGATTCGGTTCCAACCGTGGTCAAGCGCATCAACAACTCGTTCCGTCGTGCTGACCAGATCCAGTGGAAAGCCGGCAAGAACCCGGGCGACGAAGGCTACATCGACTACTTCGCGCCAATCGTGGCTGACGCTGAAGCCGGTTTCGGCGGCGTACTGAACGCTTACGAACTGATGAAGAGCATGATCGAAGCGGGCGCCGCCGGCGTTCACTTCGAAGACCAACTGGCCTCCGTCAAGAAGTGCGGCCACATGGGCGGCAAGGTACTGGTTCCAACCCAGGAAGCCGTACAGAAGCTGATCGCTGCTCGCCTGGCCGCTGACGTTGCCGGTACTCCGACCATCATCCTGGCTCGTACCGACGCTAACGCTGCTGACCTGCTGACTTCCGATTGCGATCCGTACGACCAGCCATTCGTTACTGGCGAACGTACTCAGGAAGGCTTCTACAAAGTGCGCGCTGGTCTCGACCAGGCCATCGCTCGCGGCCTGGCCTACGCGCCGTACGCCGACCTGATCTGGTGCGAAACCGCCAAGCCTGATCTGGAAGAAGCTCGTCGCTTCGCCGAAGCGATCAAGAAGGAATACCCGGACCAACTGCTGTCGTACAACTGCTCGCCTTCCTTCAACTGGAAGAAAAACCTGGACGACGCGACCATCGCCAAGTTCCAGCGCGAACTGTCCGCCATGGGCTACAAGCACCAATTCATCACCCTGGCCGGCATTCACAACATGTGGCACAGCATGTTCAACCTGGCGCACGACTACGCCCGCAACGACATGACTGCCTACGTGAAACTGCAGGAGCAGGAATTCGCCGACGCCGCCAAGGGTTACACCTTCGTGGCTCACCAGCAGGAAGTGGGCACCGGCTACTTCGACGACATGACCACCGTGATCCAGGGTGGCTCGTCTTCGGTAACCGCGCTGACCGGCTCGACCGAAGAAGAACAGTTCCACTGATCTGCTTCACCTGAAATACCAGCCGCTGCGGACCGCATAGAAAGCAAACCGCAGCGCTGCACATCTGACGCCCCGACTGGTTCGGGGCGTTTTTTTGCCTGCGTTTCAATGAACGCCCTGCTCGCGATGACCCTGAGGGCGCCGCGGGGTGTCAGCCCCCCCAGCGTCATCGCTGACCACCATCGCGAGCAAGCTCGCTCCTACAGGGGCTGGTGGCGATCTGGAAAAATACTGATCCAGAGCGGCATCAACATCGGAAAAATCCGCTAAAAAGATCACCGCCACTACTTCAAGTAACGTACATATAAGACAACTTAACGAACACTGACCCGTTAAACAGATTAAAAACCAGCTCAAATAATATTGATTATCATTCATGCAAAGCTTTGTTCGTTACACTCCCTACAAAACATAATTGACGAAATGCCATCTAATGCCCGTAACGCAAGGGCTACAGCGCTTTTGCCGCTCGCCATGTCCTTATTCCTATAAATAATTTCGCTATAGGAATTTTACTTGCTGGGTGTTTAGCCATAAAATCAGCGGGATTGATTGCTGCGACATATCGTCACTGCGTTGTTTCTTTTCAAGCTCAGAGACCTTTGCTCTCTGTTAAGGATTACCAGCATGCCCGAAGCGACAGGACTCATGGCCCACAACTGGGGCTTTGCCATTTTCCTTCTGGGCGTAGTCGGCCTCTGTGCCTTCATGCTCGGCGTCTCCAGCCTCCTCGGGTCAAAAGCCTGGGGCCGCAGCAAAAACGAACCGTTCGAGTCCGGCATGCTACCTACAGGTGGCGCCCGCTTGCGGCTCTCTGCCAAATTCTATCTGGTCGCGATGCTCTTCGTGATCTTCGATATCGAAGCCCTCTTTCTCTTTGCATGGTCTGTGTCCGTCCGCGAAAGCGGCTGGACCGGATTCGTCGAAGCTCTCGTTTTCATAGCAATTCTGTTGGCAGGTCTTGTCTACCTATTCCGAGTGGGCGCCCTTGACTGGGCTCCGGAAGCTCGGCGCAAGCGGCAAGCGAAGCTGAAACAATGAGGCTTTGGCAATGCAATACAATCTCACCAGGATCGACCCCGATGCTCCTAACGAGCAGTATCCGATTGGCGAACGGGAAACCGTTTCCGATCCGTTAGAAGATCAAGTCCACAAAAACATTTTCATGGGCAAGCTCGAAGACGTGCTTAACGGCACGATCAACTGGGGGCGCAAGAACTCCCTGTGGCCGTATAACTTCGGCCTTTCGTGCTGCTATGTGGAAATGACCACCGCCTTCACGGCGCCCCACGACATCGCGCGCTTTGGCGCCGAGGTTATCCGGGCATCACCGCGTCAGGCGGATTTCATGGTTATCGCCGGTACCTGCTTCATCAAGATGGCGCCGATCATTCAGCGTCTGTACGAGCAAATGCTCGAACCTAAATGGGTCATCTCCATGGGTTCGTGCGCCAACTCCGGTGGCATGTACGACATCTACTCTGTCGTTCAAGGGGTGGACAAGTTCCTGCCCGTGGACGTCTACGTGCCTGGCTGCCCGCCCCGCCCTGAAGCTTTCCTGCAAGGCTTGATGCTGTTGCAGGAGTCGATTGGCCAGGAGCGTCGCCCTCTTTCCTGGGTCGTTGGCGATCAAGGCGTTTACCGCGCCGAGATGCCTTCCGAGAAGGAAAAGCGCCGCGAACAGCGTATTCAGGTAACCAACCTGCGCAGCCCCGACGAAGTCTGATCCAGATCTGCTGTTTCAAAGAAACGAGAAGCTGGCTTCATTCTTTACGTTGACCGAAAGCGATAAAAAAATCATGACTACAGGCAGTGCTCTGTACATCCCGCCTTATAAGGCAGACGACCAGGATGTGGTCGTCGAACTGAACAACCGTTTTGGCCCCGAGGCGTTCACCGCCCAGCCTACGCGCACCGGCATGCCGGTGCTTTGGGTTGCCCGTGCCAAACTCGTCGAAGTCCTGACTTTCCTGCGCAACCTGCCCAAGCCGTACGTCATGCTCTATGACCTGCACGGCGTGGACGAGCGTCTGCGCACCAAGCGTCAAGGGCTGCCGAGCGGCGCCGACTTCTCTGTGTTCTATCACTTGATGTCGATCGAACGTAACAGCGACGTCATGATCAAGGTTGCCCTCTCCGAGAGCGACCTCAGCCTGCCGACCGTCACCAGCATCTGGCCGAACGCCAACTGGTACGAGCGTGAAGTCTGGGACATGTACGGCATCGACTTCAAAGGCCACCCTCACCTGTCGCGCATCATGATGCCGCCGACCTGGGAAGGTCACCCGCTGCGCAAGGACTTCCCTGCGCGCGCCACCGAATTCGATCCGTACAGCCTGACCCTGGCCAAGCAACAGCTTGAGGAAGAAGCCGCGCGCTTCAAGCCTGAAGACTGGGGCATGAAGCGTTCCGGCCCGAACGAGGACTACATGTTCCTCAACCTCGGCCCGAACCACCCTTCGGCGCACGGTGCGTTCCGCATCATCCTGCAGCTGGACGGCGAAGAGATCGTCGACTGCGTACCGGACATCGGTTACCACCACCGTGGCGCCGAGAAGATGGCCGAGCGTCAGTCCTGGCACAGCTTCATTCCGTACACCGACCGTATCGACTACCTCGGCGGCGTGATGAACAACCTGCCGTACGTGCTCTCGGTCGAGAAGCTGGCCGGCATCAAGGTACCCGAGAAGGTCGACGTCATCCGCATCATGATGGCCGAGTTCTTCCGGATCACCAGCCACCTGCTGTTCCTGGGTACCTACATCCAGGACGTCGGCGCCATGACCCCGGTGTTCTTCACCTTCACCGACCGCCAGAAGGCGTACACGGTGATCGAAGCCATTACCGGTTTCCGTCTGCACCCGGCCTGGTACCGCATCGGTGGCGTCGCCCACGACCTGCCACGCGGCTGGGAAAAGCTGGTGAAGGATTTCGTCGAGTGGATGCCAAAGCGTCTGGACGAATACCAGAAAGCCGCCCTCGACAACAGCATCCTGCGTGGCCGTACCATCGGCGTCGCGGCCTACAACACCAAGGAAGCCCTGGAATGGGGTGTCACCGGTGCCGGCCTGCGTTCGACCGGTTGCGACTTCGACCTGCGCAAGGCGCGTCCTTACTCGGGCTACGAGAACTTCGAATTCGAAGTGCCGCTGGCCGCCAACGGCGATGCCTATGACCGCTGCATCGTGCGCGTCGAGGAGATGCGCCAGAGCATCAAGATCATCGAGCAGTGCATGCGCAACATGCCGGAAGGCCCGTACAAGGCGGATCACCCGCTGACCACGCCGCCACCCAAAGAGCGCACCCTGCAGCACATCGAGACCTTGATCACGCACTTCCTGCAAGTTTCGTGGGGCCCGGTGATGCCGGCCAACGAATCCTTCCAGATGATCGAAGCGACCAAGGGCATCAACAGTTATTACCTGACGAGCGATGGCGGCACCATGAGCTACCGCACCCGGATTCGCACCCCAAGCTTCCCGCACCTGCAGCAGATCCCTTCGGTGATCAAAGGCAGCATGGTCGCGGACTTGATCGCGTACCTGGGTAGTATCGATTTCGTTATGGCCGACGTGGACCGCTAAGCATGAACAGCACGCTTATCCAGACAGACCGTTTCGCCCTGAGCGAAACCGAGCGCTCGGCCATCGAGCACGAGCTGCATCACTACGAAGACCCGCGCGCGGCGTCGATCGAAGCCCTGAAGATCGTCCAGAAGGAACGTGGCTGGGTGCCAGATGGCGCCCTGTACGCCATCGGCGAGATCCTCGGCATTCCGGCCAGCGACGTTGAAGGCGTGGCGACGTTCTACAGCCAGATCTTCCGTCAACCGGTTGGCCGCCACATCATTCGCGTCTGCGACAGCATGGTCTGCTACATCGGCGGCCACGAGTCCGTGGTCAGCGAAATCCAGAGCAAGCTCGGCATCGGCCTGGGTCAGACCACCGCCGATGGTCGTTTCACCCTGCTGCCGGTCTGCTGCCTCGGCAACTGCGACAAGGCACCGGCGTTGATGATCGACGACGACACATTCGGTGATGTGCAGCCAGCAGGCGTCGCCAAATTGCTCGAGGGCTACGTATGACCCTGACTTCCTTCGGCCCGGCCAACCGCATCAAGCGTTCGGCCGAGACTCACCCGCTCACCTGGCGTCTGCGTGACGACGGCGAAGCCGTCTGGCTCGACGAGTACCAGGCCAAGAACGGTTACGCCGCTGCCCGCAAGGCCTTCGCCGACATGGCCCAGGACGACATCGTCCAGACCGTGAAGGACGCCGGCCTCAAGGGTCGTGGCGGTGCAGGCTTCCCCACTGGCGTGAAGTGGGGCCTGATGCCCAAAGACGAATCCATCAACATCCGCTACCTGCTGTGCAACGCGGACGAGATGGAGCCGAACACCTGGAAAGACCGCATGCTGATGGAGCAACTGCCCCATCTGCTGATCGAAGGCATGCTGATCAGTGCCCGCGCACTGAAAACCTACCGTGGCTACATCTTCCTGCGTGGCGAATACACCACCGCCGCCAAGCACCTCAACCGTGCCGTGGAAGAAGCCAAGGCCGCGGGCCTGCTGGGTAAAAACATTCTGGGCAGCGGCTTCGATTTCGAGCTGTTCGTCCACACCGGCGCCGGGCGTTACATCTGCGGTGAAGAAACCGCACTGATCAACTCCCTCGAAGGCCGCCGCGCCAACCCGCGCTCCAAGCCGCCCTTCCCGGCCGCCGTTGGCGTGTGGGGCAAACCGACCTGCGTGAACAACGTCGAGACCCTGTGCAACGTACCGGCGATCATTGCCGACGGCGTGGACTGGTACAAATCGCTGGCCCGCGAAGGCAGCGAAGACATGGGCACCAAGCTCATGGGCTTCTCCGGCAAGGTCAAAAACCCTGGCCTGTGGGAACTGCCATTCGGCGTGACCGCGCGCGAGCTGTTCGAAGACTACGCCGGCGGCATGCGCGACGGTTACAAACTCAAGGCCTGGCAGCCGGGCGGCGCCGGTACCGGCTTCCTGTTGCCGGAGCACCTGGATGCACAAATGTACGCCGGCGGCATCGCCAAGGTGGGCACCCGTATGGGTACCGGCCTGGCCATGGCGGTCGACGACAGCGTCAACATGGTGTCCCTGCTGCGCAACATGGAGCAGTTCTTCGCTCGCGAATCCTGTGGTTTCTGCACCCCTTGCCGCGATGGCCTGCCATGGAGCGTCAAGCTATTGATGGCTATCGAGAAAGGTCAGGGTCAGCCAGGCGACATCGAGACCCTGCTGGGTCTGGTCGGTTTCCTCGGCCCAGGCAAGACCTTCTGTGCTCACGCACCGGGCGCCGTGGAGCCGTTGGGCAGCGCAATCAAATACTTCCGTCCAGAGTTCGAAGCCGGCATCGCGCCCACCAGCGCCGCCGTCCCGCCTCTGGCAAGGCCGATCGTAGTCGGCGCGTAAATGCTTAAAAAGGCGAAGGGTCCGTGCCCTTCGTCTTTCGTTCGATGACGCCTTTCAAGGGCTGTTTGGATTCGGACGAACAACAAGATTCCATTAGCCACGCCCGCTGACACCGGGCCAACGAAGAACTTTGAACCATGGCCACTATCCACGTAGACGGCAAAGAGCTCGAAGTCGATGGGGCAGACAACCTGTTACAGGCATGTCTGTCGCTAGGCCTCGATATCCCTTATTTCTGCTGGCACCCTGCCCTGGGCAGCGTTGGCGCTTGCCGCCAGTGCGCGGTCAAGCAGTACACCGACGAGAACGACACCCGTGGTCGCATCGTCATGTCCTGCATGACCCCTGCCACCGACAACACCTGGATCTCCATCGAAGATGAAGAATCCAAGGCCTTCCGCGCCAGTGTTGTCGAATGGCTGATGACCAACCACCCTCACGACTGCCCGGTCTGTGAAGAAGGCGGTCACTGCCACCTGCAAGACATGACGGTAATGACCGGCCACAACGAGCGCCGTTACCGCTTCACCAAGCGTACCCACCAGAACCAGCAACTGGGCCCGTTCATTTCCCACGAAATGAACCGCTGCATCGCTTGCTATCGCTGTGTGCGCTTCTACAAGGACTACGCCGGCGGCACCGACCTCGGTGTATTCGGCGCCCACGACAACGTGTACTTCGGTCGCGTTGAAGACGGCACCCTGGAAAGCGAGTTCTCCGGCAACCTCACCGAGGTCTGCCCGACCGGTGTGTTCACCGACAAGACTCACTCCGAGCGCTACAACCGCAAGTGGGACATGCAGTTCTCGCCGAGCATCTGCCATGGCTGCTCCAGCGGTTGCAACATCTCCCCGGGCGAACGCTACGGTGAGCTGCGTCGTATCGAAAACCGTTTCAACGGCTCGGTAAACCAGTACTTCCTGTGCGACCGTGGCCGTTTCGGCTATGGCTACGTCAACCGCGAGGACCGTCCGCGTCAGCCACTGCTGGCCAACGGCACCAAACTGGGCCTCGACGAAGCCCTGGATAAAGCCGCCGACCTGCTGCGCGGCCGCAACATCGTCGGTATCGGTTCGCCCCGCGCCAGCCTCGAAAGCAACTACGCGTTGCGCGAACTGGTCGGTGCCGAGCACTTCTACTCCGGTATCGAAGCCTCCGAACTGGAGCGCATCCGCCTGGTCCTGCAAGTGCTGAAAGACAGCCCGCTGCCGGTACCGAACATGCGCGACATCGAAGACCACGACGCCGTGTTCGTCCTCGGTGAAGACCTGACCCAGACCGCTGCACGCATGGCCCTGGCCCTGCGCCAATCGGTCAAGGGCAAGGCCGAAGACATGGCCGAAGCCATGCGCGTACAGCCTTGGCTCGACGCCGCGGTGAAGAACATCGGTCAGCACGCGCTGAACCCGCTGTTCATCGCCAGCCTGGCTGAAACCAAGCTCGACGACGTGGCCGAAGAGTGCGTTCACGCCGCGCCGGACGACCTGGCTCGCATCGGTTTCGCCGTGGCTCACGCCCTCGACGCCAGCGCGCCTGCCGTTGAAGGCCTGGACGCCGAAGCCCTTGAGCTGGCCAAGCGTATCGCCGACGCCCTGCTCGCCGCCAAGCGCCCACTGATCATCGCCGGTACTTCCCTGGGCTCCAAAGCCTTGATCGAAGCCGCCGCGAACATCGCCAAGGCCCTGAAACTGCGCGAGAAGAACGGTTCCATCAGCCTGATCGTGCCAGAGGCCAACAGCCTCGGCCTGGCCATGCTCGGTGGCGAATCGGTCGATGCAGCCCTGCAAGCGGTGATCGACGGCAAGGCCGACGCCATCGTCGTGCTGGAAAACGATCTGTACACCCGTACCGACAAAGCCAAGGTCGATGCCGCCCTGACCGCCGCGAAAGTGGTGATCGTGGCGGACCATCAGAAGACCGCCACCAGTGATCGTGCGCACCTGATCCTGCCGGCTGCGAGCTTCGCTGAAGGCGACGGTACCCTGGTCAGCCAGGAAGGCCGTGCCCAGCGCTTCTTCCAGGTTTTCGACCCGCAATACATGGACGCCAGCATCCTGGTTCACGAAGGCTGGCGCTGGCTGCATGCCCTGCGTTCGACCCTGCTGAACCAGCCAATCGACTGGACGCAGCTGGACCACGTCACCGCTGCGGTCGCCTCGAGCACCCCGCAACTGGCGGCCATCGTCGACGCGGCACCGTCCGCCGCGTTCCGCATCAAAGGCCTGAAACTGGCGCGCGAACCGCTGCGTTACTCCGGTCGTACCGCCATGCGCGCCGACATCAGCGTGCACGAGCCCCGTACACCGCAGGACAAAGACACCGCGTTCGCCTTCTCGATGGAAGGTTACTCGGGCTCGGTCGAACCTCGTCAGCAAGTGCCATTCGCCTGGTCTCCGGGCTGGAACTCACCGCAAGCCTGGAACAAGTTCCAGGATGAAGTCGGTGGTCACATCCGCGCTGGCGACCCGGGCACCCGCCTGATCGAAAGCACCGGTGATTCGCTGAAGTGGTTCGCCAACGTTCCGCGCGCGTTCAACCCGGCCCAGGGCACCTGGCAGGTTGTGCCGTTCTTCCACCTGTTCGGCAGCGAAGAAACCTCTTCGAAAGCCGCGCCGGTTCAGGAACGCATCCCGGCGGCCTACGTCGCCCTGGCCAAGTCCGAAGCCGACCGCCTGGGTGTCAACGACGGCGCACTGCTGAGCCTGAACGTGGCTGGCCAGACCCTGCGTCTGCCACTGCGCATCAATGAAGAACTGGGCGCCGGCATGGTGGCATTGCCCGCGGGCATCGCCGGCATTCCGCCAGCGATCTTTGGCAAATCCGTTGACGGTCTGCAGGAGGCAGCTCAATGACCTTGTTCACTCCTGAAGTGATCGACATCATCATCGCGGTCCTCAAGGCCGTGGTGATTCTGCTGGCCGTGGTGGTCTGCGGTGCACTGCTGAGCTGGGTCGAGCGTCGTTTGCTCGCCCTCTGGCAGGATCGTTACGGTCCGAACCGCGTGGGTCCGTTCGGTGCGTTCCAGATCGCCGCCGACATGATCAAGATGTTCTTCAAGGAAGACTGGACGCCACCGTTCGCCGACAAGATGATCTTCACCCTGGCACCGGTCGTGGCCATGAGCGCCCTGCTGATTGCCTTCGCGATCATCCCGATCACCCCGACCTGGGGCGTGGCGGACCTGAACATCGGCATCCTGTTCTTCTTCGCCATGGCCGGTCTGTCGGTCTACGCGGTGCTGTTCGCCGGCTGGTCGAGCAACAACAAGTTCGCCCTGCTGGGCAGCTTGCGGGCTTCGGCGCAAACCGTGTCGTACGAAGTGTTCATGGGCCTGTCACTGATGGGCATCGTGATTCAGGTCGGCTCGTTCAACATGCGCGACATCGTTGACTACCAGGCCCAGCACCTGTGGTTCATCATTCCGCAGATCTTCGGTTTCCTGACCTTCTTCATCGCTGGCGTGGCCGTGACTCACCGTCACCCGTTCGACCAGCCGGAAGCGGAACAGGAACTGGCCGACGGTTACCACATTGAATACGCCGGCATGAAATGGGGCATGTTCTTCGTCGGCGAGTACATCGGCATCGTGCTGATCTCGGCGCTGCTGGTGACCTTGTTCTTCGGTGGCTGGCACGGTCCGTTCGGCATCCTGCCGCAGATCCCGTTCATCTGGTTCGCACTGAAAACCGCGTTCTTCATCATGATGTTCATCCTGTTGCGCGCGTCGATTCCGCGCCCACGCTATGACCAAGTGATGGATTTCAGCTGGAAGTTCTGCCTGCCGCTGACCCTCGTCAACATGCTGGTGACCGCTGCGATCGTGTTGCTCAACACGCCCGCCGTCGCGGCTCAGTGAGGATAGAGAATCATGAAGTACATATTTGACATCGTGCATGGCCTCTACACCCAGCTTCGCAGCCTGGTGATGATTTTCGGCCACGCCTTCCGCAAGCGCGACACGCTGCAGTACCCGGAAGAACCGGTCTACCTGCCACCGCGCTACCGTGGGCGTATCGTCCTGACCCGCGACCCCGACGGCGAAGAGCGTTGTGTAGCGTGCAACCTGTGCGCCGTGGCTTGCCCGGTCGGTTGCATTTCGCTGCAGAAAGCTGAAACCGAAGACGGTCGCTGGTACCCGGACTTCTTCCGCATCAACTTCTCGCGCTGCATTTTCTGCGGCCTCTGCGAGGAAGCCTGCCCGACCACCGCGATCCAGCTCACGCCGGATTTCGAAATGGCCGAGTTCAAACGTCAGGACCTGGTTTACGAGAAAGAAGATCTGCTGATCTCCGGCCCCGGCAAAAACCCTGATTACAACTTCTATCGTGTTGCAGGTATGGCGATTGCCGGTAAGCCAAAAGGCTCCGCGCAGAATGAAGCCGAACCGATCAACGTGAAGAGCTTGCTGCCTTAAGGAAGAAAGATGGAATTCGCTTTCTATTTCGCATCGGGTATCGCTGTGGTGTCCACGCTTCGCGTGGTCACCAACACCAACCCTGTGCACGCCCTACTCTACCTGATCATTTCGCTGATCTCCGTGGCGATGACGTTCTTCGCCCTCGGCGCGCCGTTTGCCGGTGTGCTGGAAGTGATCGCCTACGCTGGCGCCATCATGGTGCTGTTCGTGTTCGTGGTGATGATGCTGAACCTGGGCCCGGCCTCGGTTCAGCAAGAGCGCGTCTGGCTCAAGCCCGGCATATGGGGCGGCCCGGTCGCCCTCGCCGCCTTGCTGCTGGTGGAACTGCTGTATGTGCTGTTCTCCCACCAGAGCGGTCAGGCCATCGGCCACACCACCGTGGACGCCAAGGCCGTGGGCATCAGCCTGTTCGGTCCTTATCTGCTGGTGGTCGAACTCGCCTCGATGCTGCTGCTCGCCGCAGCCGTCACGGCGTTCCACTTGGGCCGCAACGAAGCCAAGGAGCAATGACGATGCCTGCTATCCCCATGGAGCATGGTCTGGCGGTCGCCGGCATCCTGTTCTGCCTCGGTCTGGTCGGCCTGATGGTCCGCCGCAATATCCTTTTCGTGCTGATGAGCCTGGAGGTCATGATGAATGCCTCCGCGCTGGCGTTCATCGTTGCCGGTAGCCGCTGGGCGCAGCCGGATGGACAGATCATGTTCATCCTGGTGATCAGCCTGGCTGCCGCCGAGGCCAGTATCGGCCTGGCGATCCTGCTGCAACTGTATCGCCGCTTCCACACGCTCGATATCGACGCTGCCAGTGAGATGCGCGGATGAACATGATCTTTCTGACTTTCGTATTTCCCCTGATCGGGTTTCTCCTGCTGTCGTTCTCCCGCGGACGCTTCTCGGAAAACCTCTCGGCACTGATCGGCGTAGGCTCCATCGGCCTGTCCGCAGTGGTCGCGGCCTACGTGATCTGGCAATTCAATGTCGCGCCACCCGAGGGTGGTCACTACACCCTGGTGCTGTGGCAATGGATGGCGGTCGAAGGCTTCAAGCCTGACTTCGCCCTCTACATCGACGGCCTGTCGATCACCATGCTCGGCGTGGTGGTGGGCGTCGGCTTCCTGATCCACCTGTTCGCGTCCTGGTACATGCGCGGTGAAGACGGTTACTCGCGCTTCTTCGCCTACACCAACCTGTTTATCGCCAGCATGCTGTTCCTGGTACTGGGCGATAACCTGTTGTTCCTGTACTTCGGCTGGGAAGGCGTGGGCCTGTGCTCGTACCTGTTGATCGGTTTCTACTACAGCAACCGCAACAACGGTAACGCGGCACTCAAGGCCTTCATCGTGACCCGTATCGGTGACGTGTTCATGGCCATCGGCCTGTTCATCCTGTTCGCTCAACTGGGCACGCTGAACATCCAGGAACTGCTGGTGCTGGCACCGCAGAAATTCCAGGCCGGCAACTTCTGGATGGTCCTGGCGACCCTGATGCTGCTGGGTGGCGCTGTCGGTAAATCCGCGCAACTGCCGCTGCAAACCTGGCTGGCGGACGCGATGGCCGGTCCTACTCCGGTTTCGGCACTGATCCACGCCGCGACCATGGTGACCGCCGGTGTCTACCTGATCGCCCGTACTCACGGCCTGTTCACCCTGGCGCCGGAAATCCTGCACCTGGTGGGCATCGTCGGTGGCGTGACCCTGGTGCTTGCAGGTTTCGCCGCACTGGTACAGACCGACATCAAGCGTATCCTCGCCTACTCGACCATGAGCCAGATCGGCTACATGTTCCTGGCCCTGGGCGTCGGCGCCTGGGATGGCGCGATCTTCCACCTGATGACCCACGCCTTCTTCAAGGCCCTGCTGTTCCTTGCCTCCGGTGCGGTGATCGTTGCCTGCCACCACGAGCAGAACATCTTCAAGATGGGTGGCCTGTGGAAGAAACTGCCTCTGGCCTACGCCAGCTTCATCGTTGGCGGCGCGGCCCTGGCGGCCCTGCCACTGGTGACTGCGGGCTTCTACTCCAAGGACGAAATCCTCTGGGAAGCGTTCGCCAGCGGCAACCACGGTCTGCTTTACGCCGGTCTGGTCGGCGCGTTCATGACCTCCCTGTACACCTTCCGCCTGATCTTCATCACGTTCCACGGTGAAGCGAAGACCGAAGCCCACGCCGGTCACGGCATTGCTCACTGGCTGCCGCTGTCGGTGCTGATCGTCCTGTCGACTTTCGTCGGCGCGATGATCGTTCCACCGTTGCACGGCGTGCTGCCGGAAAGCGTCGGCCATGCCGGTGGCGAAGCCAAGCACAGTCTGGAACTCGCTTCGGGCGCCATCGCCCTGGCCGGTATCCTGCTGGCCGCGCTGCTGTTCCTCGGCAAGCGTCGCTTCGTGACCGCCATCGCCAACAGCGGCATCGGCCGTTTCCTGTCGGCCTGGTGGTTCGCTGCCTGGGGCTTCGACTGGATCTACGACAAACTGTTCGTCAAGCCTTACCTGGCGATCAGCCACATCCTGCGCAAAGACCCGCTCGACCAGACCATCGGTCTGATCCCGCGCATGGCCAAAGGCGGTCACACCGCCCTGAGCCGTACCGAAACCGGTCAACTGCGTTGGTATGCCGCCTCGATGGCTGCTGGTGCCGTGCTGGTCATTGGCGCCGTCGTGCTGGTAGCGGTCTGATATGAACCTTGCGAACTTGCGAAAGGAATTGAGCCCGTCATGATTCTGCCTTGGCTAATCCTGATCCCCTTCATCGGCGGCCTGCTGTGCTGGATGGGTGAGCGCTTCGGCGCCACCCTCCCCCGCTGGATTGCGCTGTTGACCATGACCCTGGAACTCGCTCTCGGCCTCTGGCTGTGGGCCCACGGTGATTATTCATTTGCCCCGGCGCCTGGCGCCGATCCGACCTGGTCGCTTGAGTTCAAGCACGTCTGGATCCAGCGCTTCGGCATCAACGTGCACCTGGCCCTCGACGGCCTGTCGCTGTTGATGATCCTGCTGACCGGCCTGCTGGGTGTCCTCTCGGTACTCTGCTCGTGGAAAGAGATCCAGCGCCACGTCGGCTTCTTCCACCTGAACCTGATGTGGATCCTGGGCGGTGTCGTCGGCGTGTTCCTGGCCCTCGATCTGTTCATGTTCTTCTTCTTCTGGGAAATGATGCTGGTGCCGATGTATTTCCTCATCGCGCTCTGGGGTCACAGTTCTTCGGACGGCAAGAAAACCCGGATCTACGCGGCGACCAAGTTCTTCATCTTCACTCAGGCTTCCGGCCTGATCATGCTGGTGGCGATCCTGGGTCTGGTACTGGTCAACTTCAACAACACCGGCGTGATGACCTTCAACTACGCCGACCTGTTGAAAACCAAGATGTCGATGACCACCGAGTACGTCCTGATGCTCGGCTTCTTCATCGCCTTCGCGGTCAAGCTGCCAGTCGTACCGTTCCACTCCTGGCTGCCTGACGCTCACGCCCAGGCGCCGACCGCAGGTTCCGTGGACCTGGCCGGTATCTTGCTGAAAACCGCTGCCTACGGCCTGCTGCGTTTCGCCCTGCCGCTGTTCCCGAATGCGTCGGCCGAGTTCGCGCCGATCGCCATGACCCTGGGTCTGATCGGGATCTTCTACGGTGCGTTCCTGGCGTTCGCGCAAACCGACATCAAGCGTCTGATCGCCTTCTCGTCCGTTTCCCACATGGGCTTCGTACTGATCGGCATCTACTCCGGCAGCCAACTGGCGCTGCAGGGCGCGGTGATTCAGATGCTGGCGCACGGTCTGTCGGCCGCGGCACTCTTTATCCTCAGCGGTCAGCTGTACGAACGCACCCACACCCGCGACATGCGTGAAATGGGTGGCCTGTGGTCGAAGATCGCCTACCTGCCGGCCATCAGCCTGTTCTTTGCAGCCGCGTCCCTGGGCTTGCCGGGTACCGGTAACTTCGTCGGCGAGTTCCTGATCCTGATCGGCACCTTCGCCAGCGCTCCATGGGTCACCGTGATCGCGACGTCCGGCCTGGTGTTCGGTTCAGTCTACTCGCTGATCATGATCCACCGTGCCTACTTCGGTCCGTCCAAATCGGACGCGGTCCTGCAGGGCATGGATGCTCGCGAACTGATCATGGTGGTCGGTCTGGCAGCGCTGCTGGTCTACATCGGCGTCTACCCGCAACCGTTCCTCGACACCTCTGCCGCGACGATGCATGGCGTGCAGCAGTGGCTCGGCACCGCCTTCACTCAACTCGCTTCGGCACGGTAAGAGCGCTATGGAATTCACGACTCAACACTTTATCGCGCTTGCGCCGTTGTTGATCACCAGCGCCACGATCATCGTGGCGATGCTGGCGATCGCCTGGCGCCGCAACCACTCGCAGACCTTCCTGATTTCCGTGGCGGGTCTGAACCTGGCGCTGCTGTCGATCCTGCCAGCCCTGAAAGTCGCGCCCCTGGCCGTGACGCCATTGCTGCAAATCGACACCTTTGCCTGCCTGTACATGGCGCTGATCCTGGTCGCCACCCTCGCCTGCGTCACCCTCGCCCACGCCTACCTCGGCGAGGGCGGTTCGGGTTACCCGGGCAACCGTGAAGAACTGTACCTGCTGATCCTGATGGCCGCCGCCGGTGGCCTGGTTCTGGTCAGCGCGCAGCACCTGGCCGGGTTGTTCATCGGTCTGGAGCTGCTGTCGGTGCCGGTCTACGGTCTGGTGGCCTACGCCTTCTTCAACAAGCGTTCGCTGGAAGCCGGCATCAAGTACATGGTGCTGTCGGCAGCCGGTTCCGCATTCCTGTTGTTCGGTATGGCCCTGCTCTACGCTGACTCCGGCTCCCTGAGCTTCGTCGGTATCGGTCAGGCGCTGGCGGCTACCGGTCTGCCAAGTTCGCTGGCGCAACTGGGCCTGGGCATGATGCTGATCGGCCTGGCGTTCAAGCTGTCGCTGGTACCGTTCCACCTGTGGACCCCGGACGTTTACGAAGGTGCTCCAGCGCCGGTCGCAGCGTTCCTGGCAACCGCTTCCAAGGTCGCCGTGTTTGCCGTGATGGTGCGTCTGTTCCAGATCTCGCCAGCGGCAAGCAGCGGTGTGCTGAGCAACGTACTGACCATCATCGCCATCGCGTCGATCCTGTTCGGTAACCTGCTGGCCCTGACCCAGAGCAACCTCAAGCGTCTGCTGGGTTACTCGTCCATCGCCCACTTCGGTTACCTGCTGATCGCCCTGGTGGCGAGCAAAGGCATGGCCGTGGAAGCTATCGGCGTGTACCTGGTCACCTACGTGATCACCAGCCTCGGCGCCTTCGGCGTGATCACCCTGATGTCCTCGCCGTACAAAGGCCGTGACGCGGACGCCCTGTACGAATACCGCGGCCTGTTCTGGCGCCGTCCGTACCTGACTGCCGTACTGACCGTGATGATGTTGTCCCTGGCTGGTATCCCGCTGACCGCGGGCTTCATCGGCAAGTTCTACATCATCGCCACCGGTGTCGAATCCCATCAGTGGTGGCTGGTCGGCTCGCTGGTACTGGGCAGCGCCATCGGCGTGTTCTACTACCTGCGTGTGATGGTCACCCTGTACCTGATCGAACCGAACCTGCGTCGCCACGATGCGCAACTGCACTGGGAACAGAAAGCAGGCGGCGTGATGCTGCTGGCCATCGCGGTACTGGCCTTCTTCCTCGGCCTGTACCCACAACCGCTGCTGAGCCTGGTTCAGCAATCGGGCCTGGCGGGTTGATCGCTTAGCGTTATCGGTAGCAAACAGAAACGGCACCTTCGGGTGCCGTTTTTGCATTCTGGACGTTGCTGGACGCGCAGCGCTGCCCTCACCATTCTGTGCTGACCGACACGACACCATCGCTGGCAAGCCAGCGCCTGTAAGTGATCGTGAATCAATCCAGGGGCTGCGTCCGACTCGGCATCCGCAAGCGCCGGCATGCCGACGAAAGCAGTGGCACAAACAAAAAACGGCACCTCTCGGTGCCGTTCGCCTTTCACTCTCCAGTCATTTACTTACGCGCATCCGCCCACGACTTCAGCAGTTCGTTGTAGCTCACGGTCTCCCCTTTTGGCTTCTCGTTGGCCAGTTTCGGTTTCGGTGCGCCCGGCTGGTCGAACCAGTATTGCGCGTCGCGTTCCGGGTTCATCTTCGGCGCGCAGGTGGTTTGCGCTTTCGAACGTTCCAGGCGGGACATGATTGCGTCCTGGTCCTTGGCCAGACCGTCCAGTGCCTGCTGCGGAGTTTTCTCGCCGCTGGCCGCTTCGGCGATGTGGCTCCACCACAACTGCGCGAGGCGAGGATAATCAGGCACGTTGGTCCCGGTCGGGGTCCATTGCACGCGGGCCGGGCTGCGGTAGAACTCCACCAGGCCACCGAGCTTCGGCGCCAGGTCGGTCATGGCTTGCGAGTTGATGTCCGACTCGCGGATTGGCGTCAGGCCGACGATGGTTTTCTTCAGTGACACGGTTTTCGACGTCACGAACTGCGCATAGAGCCAGGCGGCGAGTTTCTGCTTCTCGGGCGTGGACTTCATGAACGTCCAGGAACCCACGTCCTGATACCCCAGCTTCATGCCCTCCTCCCAGTACGGGCCGCGCGGCGACGGTGCCATGCGCCATTTCGGCGTGCCGTCGGCATTCACCACCGGCAGACCCGGCTTGGTCATGTCGGCCGTGAACGCGGTGTACCAGAAGATCTGCTGGGCGATGTTGCCCTGGGAAGGCACGGGGCCGGATTCGGAGAAAGTCATGCCCGCCGCTTCCGGTGGCGCATAGGCCTTCATCCAGTCGACGTACTTCTGGGTGGCGAAGACCGCCGCCGGGCCGTTGGTGTCGCCACCGCGAGTCACGCTGGAGCCCACCGGATGGCAATCCTCGACGCGAATGCCCCACTCGTCCACCGGCAAACCGTTGGGCAAGCCCTTGTCGCCGCCACCGGCCATGGAGAACCAGGCATCGGTGAAACGCCAGCCCAGGGAGGGGTCTTTCTTGCCGTAGTCCATGTGCCCGTAGACACGCTTGCCGTCGATCTCCTTGACGTCTTCGCTGAAGAACTTGGCGATGTCTTCATAGGCCGACCAGTTCACCGGGACGCCCAGCTCGTAGCCGTATTTCTCCTTGAACTTGGCCTTGAGGTCCGGGCGCTCGAACCAGTCGGCGCGGAACCAATACAGGTTGGCAAACTGCTGATCGGGCAGTTGATAGAGCTTGCCGTCCGGAGCCGTTGTGAAAGAAGTACCAATGAAGTCCTTGAGGTCCAGAGTCGGCGAAGTGAAGTTCTTGCCTTCATTGGCCATCAGGTCGGTGATGGCTTCAGTCTTGCCGTAACGAAAGTGCGTACCGATCAGGTCCGAGTCGTTGACCCAGCCGTCATAAATGCTTTTGTCCGACTGCATCACGGTCTGCAGTTTTTCCACCACATCGCCTTCTTGCAGCAGGTCGTGGGTCACCTTGATCCCGGTGATCTCGGTGAAGGCCTTGGCCAGCACCTTGGATTCATATTCGTGGGTGGTCAGGGTTTCGGAAACGACCTTGATGTCCATCCCGCGAAACGGCTCGGCGGCCTTGATGAACCACTTCAACTCCTCGAGCTGCTGATCGGCCGTCAGGGTGGACGGTTTGAACTCGCTGCCAATCCATTTCTTCGCAGCGTCTTCATAGGCATCGGCCCAGGCCGCGGCGCTCAAACCGCTGAGTGCCAGCATGGCTGCCAATGAAATGCTATGTCGCAGCTTATTGTTTTTGTCGAACATAGAGACCTCCTGTTTAAGTTTCGGAGCAACATTGCCGAGCGATTCGACTAGCCCCACCGCATCACAGCCAACAGCCACACCAGGGACGACGCGAAGGCGACCCAGATGCTCCAGTCGGTCACGCCGATGACCAGCAGATGCAGGTAGGCGCTACCGAGAAGACCGATAAACAGCCGGTCGCCACGGGTGGTGGCAATCGGCAGAAAACCACGCCGAAGAATGCTCGGCGAACGCAATTCCCAGGTCGTCATGCCCACCAGAATCAGGCCAATGACGACGAAGAACGCTGCGGTGGGAATCGTCCAACTCATCCATTCCATCATCAGCTCCTCATACCCGGCCCAGGGCAAAGCCCTTGGCCACGTGGTTGCGAACAAACCAGATCACCAGCATGCCCGGCAGGATGGTCAATACCCCTGCTGCCGCCAGCACGCCCCAGTCGATGCCTGACGCCGAGACCGTGCGGGTCATGACCGCCGCGATCGGTTTGGCGTTCACCGACGTCAGGGTGCGCGCCAGCAGCAGTTCGACCCAGGAAAACATGAAACAGAAAAACGCCGTGACACCGATGCCGGAGCCGATCAGCGGGATGAAAATCTTCACGAAGAACTTGGGAAAACTGTAGCCATCGATGTAGGCGGTTTCGTCGATTTCCTTGGGCACGCCAGACATGAACCCCTCGAGAATCCACACCGCCAGCGGTACGTTGAACAGGCAGTGCGCCAGGGCCACGGCTATGTGGGTGTCGAACAGCCCGATTGACGAATACAGCTGGAAGAACGGCAACAGGAACACCGCCGGCGGTGCCATGCGGTTGGTCAGCAGCCAGAAGAACAGGTGCTTGTCACCGAGGAAACGGTAACGCGAGAACGCATAGGCCGCCGGCAGCGCCACGCTCAGGGAGATCACCGTGTTCAGGCTCACGTAGTACAGCGAGTTGAGATAACCGGTGTACCAGCTCGGATCGGTGAAGATCACTTTGTAGTTATGCAGGGTGAAATCCGCGGGAAACAGCGTCAGGCCGCCGAGGATTTCGGTGTTGCTCTTGAAGGACATGTTCAGCAACCAGTAGATCGGCACCAGCAGGAACAGGATGTAGAGCAGCAGCGGAATCAGCTTTCTCTTGCTCATGGCGGGCCTCAGCGGTTGGCGTCAGAGTGAGTCATGGCGGTATAAAACAGCCACGACACCAACAGGATGATCAGGAAATACACCAGCGAAAACGCCGCTGCCGGGCCCAGGTCGAATTGCCCTACGGCCATCTGGGTCAATGTCTGACTGAGGAAGGTCGTGGCATTACCCGGCCCGCCGCCCGTGAGCACGAACGGTTCGGTATAGATCATGAAACTGTCCATGAACCGCAGCATCACCGCGATCAGCAGCACGCTCTTGAGCTTGGGCAGCTGGATGTGCCGGAACACCGCCCAGGCCGAAGCCCGATCGATCCGCGCCGCCTGGTAATACACGTCCGGAATGGCCCGCAGACCGGAGAAACACAACAGCGCCACCAGCGACGTCCAGTGCCACACGTCCATCACCAGCACGGTGACCCAGGCGTCCATGGTGTTCGCCGCATAGTTGTAGCTGATGCCCATGGCATTAAGGCTCGAACCCAGCAGACCGATGTCCGCGCGGCCGAAGATCTGCCAGATGGTGCCCACCACGTTCCACGGAATCAGCAACGGGATCGCCAGAATAATCAGCACCAGCGACGACCAGCGCCCCTTGGTCGGCATGGTCAGGGCGATGGCAATGCCCAGGGGAATTTCAATCAGCAACACACAGGCCGAGTAGATGAACTGGCGCAGCAGCGAGTCATGCAGGCGCGGATCGAGCAGCACTTGCCTGTACCAGTCGGCACCGACGAAGTAGCGGCTGGACTGGTCGAATATGTCCTGCACCGAATAGTTGACCACGGTCATCATCGGGATCACCGCACTGAACGCCACCAGCAGGAACACCGGCAGCACCAGCCACCAGGCCTTGTTGTTCTGCACCTTGTTCATGGCTGCGCCTCTTCATTGGCCATTGTTTCGTTGACGGCATGGGGCTCCAGCAGGAATTCGTCGGCGTAGACCATCAGCCACTGCCCCGGAAAACTGATGTAAGCCGTGCCTTCAGGCACCGGTTTGTCTTCGGCCAGGCGAACTTTCAGCGGCGCGCCATCGAGGTTCAGGGTCATGATCTTGTAGGTGCCAAGGTCTTCGACGTGTACGACATGAGCCCGCATCGCGTCATCGAATGGCTCTTCCCACACATGGACGAACTCGGGTCGGATACCGACTTTCAAGGTTTTCCACTGGGTCTCGGCGATGCGTTGCTGCATGGCGGCGGACAAGGGCAAATGGGTCGAAGCAAAACCGACGCCGCCCGGTTGCGGCTGCACCTCGATCAGGTTCATCCCCGGGCTGCCGATGAAGTAACCGACAAAGGTGTGGCTCGGCCGCTCGAACAATTCCCGTGGCGTGCCGAACTGCACGATCTGCCCGCCGTACATCACCGCGATCTTGTCGGCAAAGGTCGAGGCTTCCAGTTGATCGTGGGTGACATAGACCATGGTGATGTTGAACTGCTCGTGGATCTGCTTGAGCTTGCGCCGCAGCTTCCACTTCAGGTGCGGGTCGATCACGGTCAGCGGTTCATCGAAGAGAATCGCCGACACGTCATCACGCACCAGCCCACGGCCCATGGACACTTTCTGCTTTTCGTCGGCGGTGAGGTTGCGTGCTTTTTTGCTCAGCAGGTTCTGCAGGTCGAGCACTTCGGCTATTTCCTGCACCTTGGTGTGAATCTTCGCCTCGGCCATGCCCTGATTGCGCAGCGGGAAAGCCAGGTTGTCGAACACCGTCATGGTGTCGTAGACCACCGGAAACTGGAAAACCTGAGCGATGTTGCGCTTCTCCGGGGTCAGGTCATTGACCGCTTTGCCATCGAACAACACATGGCCCTGGGACGGGCTGAGCAACCCGGAAATGATGTTGAGCAAGGTCGACTTGCCGCACCCCGACGGGCCGAGCAAGGCATAGGCACCGCCCTGCTCCCAGATGTGGTCCATCTCGCGGATCGCGTAATCCTCGGGTCCGCCCGGGGTTTTGGTGTAGCTGTGGGCGAGGTTCTGCAAACGGATTTCGGCCATCAGGCAACCCTCGCGACACGCCGGCCCGGCGCCTGGATCAGCCGCCCCTGCGTATCGAACACAAACAGTTTATGGGTCGGGATGTAGATGCGGATCGGCGCATCGACGTCGTATTCGTGGACACCGGGCAAGTGCAGCACCAGCAGGAAATGCTCGTTGCGCACGTGCAGGAAGGTTTCCGAGCCGCTGATTTCCGCGACTTCGACGGTCACCGCCAACTCCAGGTCGTCGTCGTTGCTCGGCACCAGCGAGATATGGCTGGGCCGCACGCCGAAGCGAAACTCGCCCTCGCCCACCGGCCGCAAATCGACGTTCAGCGGGAAATGCACGAAATTGGCGAAACTCACTTCATTACCGGCGATGCGCCCCGGCATCAGGTTGATCGGCGGTTCGGAAAACAGCTCGGCCGCCAACACAGTCTGCGGCTGGTGATAGACAGCGGAAGACTTGCCGCTCTGGATCACCCGACCTTCGTGAAGAATGGTCGTGGTGCCGCCGAGGGCCAGCGCCTCGTTGGGTTCGGTGGTGGCGTAGATCGCGATGGTGTGGCGGGCCTTGAACAGCTCGCGCATTTCCTGGCGCAGTTCCTCGCGCAGTTTGTAGTCGAGGTTGACCAGCGGCTCATCGAACAGAATCAGCTCGGCGTCCTTGACCAGCGCCCGGGCCATGGCCGTGCGCTGTTGCTGGCCCCCGGAGAGCTCCAGCGGATAACGCTGCAGAAACTTCTCGATGCGCAGCATCCTGGCGGTTTCCAGCACCTTGCTCTGGATCTGCTCATTGGACACGCGGGCCTGACGCAACGGCGAGGCGATGTTCTCGAACACCGTCATGGTCGGGTAGTTGATGAACTGCTGATAGACCATCGACACATTGCGCAGGCGCACCGGGCGTTGGGTGACATCCACGCCATTCATCAGGATGCGCCCGGTGTCAGGCTTGTCCAGCCCGGCCATCAAGCGCATGAGACTGGTTTTGCCGGACAGCGTGCGACCGAGCAAAACGTTGAAGGAACCGGGTTCGAAACTCAGGCACGCATCGTCGATCCAGGTCTGGCCCTCGACGGTACGGCTGACATGCTCCAGGGTTAATGACATGGCTCGGCCTTTTTTATTTTTGGAGTCAAGCGACCGAAGCTACATAGCGACATTTGTGCCAAAAATCACAAGCCGTTGATTTGGCTTGAAATCCTTGAACGTGACTACCGAGTCACGTTCGTTGCTGAACACAAATGAACAATCGAAAGTGAACAATTGAACAGTTCACCGATTGACAATGAACATTAGTGAACAACACTCTACAAACCGTTTCACGCGCCCTGAAACGGACGCAAAACCTGTGGAATCGAGCCTGCTCGCGATAGCGTTGGATCAGCCAACATTCATGTCGACTGACACTCCCTCATCGCGAGCAGGTTCGCTCCCACAAGGAAAACCTATAACAACAATAAAAAGCGTAAATCAGAGGCTGACCTGTAATGGCCCTACCTGCCCTGCCGCTGTCCCACGACGCCATCATCCAGGACTCCTGGTCCCGCTGCCGCGCGTTCGGTCTCAATCATCAAAGCGCTCCGGCGTTCGATCAGTTGCCCGCCGAAGGCATCGCGCAGTTGCTCGAGAGCCAGCACTCGCTGGTGCAGACCACCCACCAGGAAGTCCTGCCGTATTACGAAAACATCCTCAGCAACTCCAATTGCCTGATCATGCTCGCCGACAATCAAGGCCAGGTGCTGACGTCTTGGGGCACCCAGCGCTTCATCGAGCCGAGCCTGACCCGCGGTTTCAGCGCCGGCGCCAGTTGGCTGGAGCACTGCAGCGGGACCAACGCCATCGGCACCGCTTTGGCCTGCGAACAAGCGGTGCACATCGAACACGATGAACACTTTCTCAAGGCCAACCGCTTCATGACCGGTTCCGCCGCGCCGATTTTCGATGCCGAGCGCAAAGTGATTGCCGTGCTGGATGTCTCCAGCGACAGCTACCTGCCGCCGTCCCACACCCTGGGCATGGTCAAGATGATGAGCCAGACCGTGGAAAACCGGCTGATCCTCAACCTGTTTCACGGCCAGCATTTCCAGTTGACCTTCAACACGGGCCTGAACAACCTCGACAGCCAGTGGGCCGGGTTGCTGATTTTCGATGAAAGTGGCCAGGTGCTGTCCGCCAACCGCCGCGCTGACAACCTGCTGGGCATCCGCCTGTCGCGAGTGAGTGTGGAGAGCCTGTTCAACGTCTCGCTGCTGGAACTGCTGAATCAGCCAGAGGGCCTGCCCTTCGCCCTGCAGACTCGCGGACGCAACCGCTTCCAGTGCCTGTTGAAACGGCCGAAGCAGTCACCGATTCAGCCGCGGCTGTTTTCTGAAAGCAAAAGTGCTGACCCCAAGAGCGCCGTGGCGGACGCTAAACCCGCCACCATCAGCCTGAAGACCCTGCACTTTGGCGACAGTCGCGTGGAAAAGGCCGTGCGCCAGGCCGAGCGCTTGCTGGAGAAAGACATTCCGCTGTTGATTCACGGGGAAACCGGGGTTGGCAAGGAAGTCTTCGTCAAGGCCCTGCATCAAGCCAGCTCCCGCCATAAACAAGCGTTCATTGCCGTCAACTGCGCGGCGATCCCCGCCGAATTGGTGGAATCCGAGCTGTTTGGCTACGAGAAAGGCGCGTTCACCGGAGCGAACCAGAAAGGCAGCATCGGCCTGATTCGCAAGGCCGACAAAGGCACCTTGTTCCTCGACGAAATCGGCGACATGCCGCTGCCGACCCAGGCACGCTTGCTGCGGGTGCTGCAGGAGCGCTGCGTGCAACCGGTGGGCAGCAGTGACTTGTTTGCGGTGGACATCCGCATCATCTCCGCGACCAACCGCTCCTTGCGCGAGCAGGTGCAATTGGGGCGTTTCCGCGAAGATTTGTACTACCGCATCGGCGGCCTGACCCTGGAGTTGCCGCCGCTGCGCGAGCGTAGCGACAAGCAGGCACTGTTCAAGCGTTTGTGGGAGCAGCATCGGGAGCCCACCCAATGGGCGGGTCTTAGCCATGAGGTTCTGGAGCTGTTCAGCCGTCATCCGTGGCCCGGCAACCTGCGCCAGGTCAGCAGCGTGATGCAGGTGGCGCTGGCCATGGCCGAGGAACAACCGGTGCGGCCGGAGCATTTGCCGGATGATTTCTTCGTCGACCTGGAGATGGAGCCGGTGGAGGCGCCGGAGCCGTTGGGGGTTGATCTGAATGATGCCCAGGCGTTGAACCGGGAACTGAAGGCTGCCGGGGGGAATATTTCGCATCTGGCGCGGCGGTTGGGGGTTAGTCGCAATACGCTCTACAAGCGCTTGCGCCACCTGGAAAGCTGACTGCTGCGCAGTCAATCGCGAGCAGGCTCGCGAAGGCGCCAACCCGGTCACCGCAAAAACCAATCACTCCCCCCATTGACCGCAGCGACCAGACTGTGACGAAATGTTTCAGCTTTTCGCCCCACTCCTTTTTTTCCAGACCCTTCCTCCTCCTGATCTTCACAGGAAAAGTGCTTTGACCAACATCTGTTCTACCGGCCTTGATATCGGCTTTGCCTCGCTGGATTACCTGCAAATCGGCTTCCTGGGCATCGTTCAGGGCATCACCGAATTGTTGCCCGTGTCCTCCACCGCGCACATGCGCATCGTGCCCGCCCTGCTCGGCTGGCCCGATCCCGGCTCGGCGTTTTCCGCGGCCATGCAGTTGGCCGCACTGGCGGCGGTGGTCAGTTATTTCTGGCGTGACGTCAGGCAAGTTGTCAGCGGCAGTGTCGGCGCGGTACGCCAACGCGATTACAACAACCAGTGGTTCATCCTCGCGGTGGCCATCGTGCTGGCGACCATTCCCATCGGTATTGCCGGCGTGGCCTTGTCCTCGACGCTCAATGCCTGCAACTCGCCGTTGCGGGGGCTGATGGTGATCGGGATTTCCTGCGTGGTCATGGCGGTTTTGCTCGCGGCCGCCGAACTCAGTTGCCGGCATCGCCGCACCGTTGGCGAAATGCGCCTGCGTGATGCACTGATCGTTGGCATTGCCCAGATCGGCGCGCTGATTCCCGGCGTGTCGCGATCGGGGTCAACGTTGACGGCGGCGCTGTTCCTCAATTTCAAACGTGAAGAGGCCGCGCGGTTCTCCTTCCTGCTGGGGCTGCCCGCGATCGCCCTGGCCGGCTTGAAGGAGCTGTGGGTGTTGTTCCATGCTGATCTTCCCGCGCAAGCCTGGGCGCACCTGTTTTTTGGCCTGGTGATCGCCAGCATCTCGGCGTTTTTTGCCATCTGGGGCCTGATGCGCTTTCTGGAGAAGTTCTCCACCTGGCCGTTTGTCATCTACCGCGCGGTGCTCGGGATCTTCCTGATTGTCGCGGTCAGCACCGGACTCCTGAGCTAACGCCCGCCACAAAAAAACAAAACCCGCACAAGGCGGGTTTTGTTTTTTACGGATCAAGCAATCAGTCAGCCAGACGCCAGGTCGTCCCACCCTTGCCGTCTTCCAGCACCACGCCCATGGCGGTGAGCTGGTCGCGGATGCGGTCGGACTCGGCCCAGTCTTTGCCGGCACGTGCCGCCAGACGCGCAGCAATCAGCGCCTCCACTTCAGCGGCATCCACGCGCCCTTCGGCACCGGCCTGCAGGAAGTCGTCAGCCTCAAGCTGCAACACACCCAACACGCTGGCCAGTTCTTTCAGGCGCGCCGCCAGACCGGCCGCCGCATCGAGATCGGTCTCGCGCAGGCGATTGATCTCGCGCACCATCTCGAACAACACCGCACAGGCTTCAGGCGTGCCGAAGTCGTCGTTCATCACCGTGGTGAAGCGCTCGACGAACGCTTCGCCGCCAGCCGGAGCCACGCTCGGCAGGCCCTTCAGCGCGTGGTAGAAACGCTCCAGTGCGCCTTTGGCATCCTTGAGGTTGTCTTCCGAATAGTTGATCGCGCTGCGGTAGTGGCTCGACACCAGCAGGTAACGCACGACTTCCGGGTGGTACTTGGCAAGCACGTCGCGAATGGTGAAGAAGTTGTTCAAGGACTTGGACATCTTCTCGCCATTGATGCGGATCATGCCGCAATGCATCCACGCGTTGGCGTAGGTCTTGCCGGTGGCCGCTTCGCTCTGGGCGATTTCGTTTTCATGGTGCGGGAACTCGAGGTCACTGCCGCCGCCATGAATGTCGAAGGTCTCACCGAGGCAGCAGGTGGACATCACCGAGCACTCGATGTGCCAGCCCGGACGCCCGGCGCCCCACGGCGATTCCCAGCTCGGCTCGCCCGGCTTGACGCCTTTCCACAGCACGAAGTCCAGCGGATCTTCCTTCGCTTCGTCGACCTCGATCCGCGCACCGATGCGCAGGTCCTCGACCTTCTTGCGCGACAGCTTGCCGTAACCCATGAACTTCGCGACGCGGTAGTACACGTCGCCATTGCCCGGGGCGTAGGCGTAACCCTTGTCGATCAGGGTCTGGATCATCGACAGCATGCCCGGGATGTGGTCCGTGGCACGTGGCTCCATGTCCGGCTTGAGGATGTTGAGGCGCGCCTCGTCCTCGTGCATTGCGGCGATCATGCGCTCGGTCAGCGCGTCATACGGCTCGCCGTTCTCGCGGGCACGATTGATGATCTTGTCTTCGATGTCGGTGATGTTGCGCACATAGGTCAGGTTGTAACCGCTGAACCGCAACCAGCGGGTCACCAGGTCGAACGCGACCATGCTGCGGCCGTGGCCTATGTGGCAGTAGTCATACACGGTCATCCCGCAGACGTACATGCGCACATTGTTGCCATCCAGCGGCTTGAAGACTTCTTTGCTCTTGGTGAGCGTGTTGTAGATCGTCAGCACTTTAAATTTCCTTGACGCAGAATCACTGGCCCCACGAATCACGCAGGGTCACGGTACGGTTGAATACCGGCTGACCTGGTTTCGAATCCTTGATATCGGCGACGAAGTAACCTTCGCGCTCGAACTGGAAACGGTCTTCCGGCTGTGCATTGCCCAGCGAGGGTTCAGCACGACAACCGGTGAGTACCTGCAGCGAATCAGGGTTGATGTTGTCCAGGAAACTCGCGCTGTCTTCAGCCTTCTCCGGGTTCGGAGAGCGGAACAGACGATCGTACAGACGGACTTCGCACTCGACGCTGGCAGCGGCCGGCACCCAGTGGACCACGCCCTTGACCTTGCGGCCTTCGGGGTTCTTGCCCAGGGTGTCCGGGTCGTACGAGCAACGCAGCTCGACGATGTTGCCGTCGGCGTCCTTGATCGCTTCGTCGGCACGGATCACGTAGCTGCCGCGCAGGCGCACTTCGCCGTTTGGCTCCAGGCGCTTGTAGCCTTTTGGCGGCTCTTCCATGAAGTCTTCACGGTCGATGTAGATCTCACGGGCGAACGGCAGGACGCGCACGCCCATGTCTTCTTTCGGATGGCATGGCAGTTCGAGGTTCTCGACCTGGCCTTCCGGGTAGTTGGTGATCACGACTTTCAGCGGACGCAGTACGCACATCGCGCGCGGGGCGCTGTGGTCGAGGTCGTCGCGGATGCTGAATTCGAGCATGCCGAAGTCGACCACGCCGTCGGAACGGTTGGTGCCGATCATCTCGCAGAAGTTGCGGATCGATTTCGGCGTGTAGCCACGGCGACGGAAGCCCGACAGCGTGGACATGCGCGGGTCGTCCCAGCCGTTGACGTGCTTTTCGTCGACCAACTGCTTGAGCTTGCGCTTGCTGGTGATGGTGTAGTTCAGGTTCAGGCGGCTGAACTCGTACTGGCGCGGGTTGGCCGGCACGGGCAGGTTCTCGAGGAACCACTCGTACAGCGGACGGTGGCTTTCGAATTCCAGGGTGCAGATCGAGTGGGTGATGCCTTCGATGGCGTCCGACTGACCGTGGGTGAAGTCGTAGTTCGGGTAGATGCACCACTTGTCACCGGTCTGGTGGTGGTGGGCGTGACGGATGCGATACATGATCGGGTCGCGCAGGTTTATGTTCGGCGAGGCCATGTCGATCTTGGCTCGCAGCACACGTGCACCGTCCGGGAATTCGCCGGCGCGCATGCGGGCGAACCAGTCCAGGTTCTCTTCGACGCTGCGGTCGCGGAACGGGCTGTTGCGGCCTGGCTCGGTCAGGCTGCCACGGTATTCCTTGGCTTGCTCAGGGGTCAGGTCGTCGACATAGGCCTTGCCGGCCTTGATCAGCTCGACGGCCCAGTCGTGCAACTGGTCGAAATACTGCGAGGCATAGCGCACTTCACCGGACCATTCGAAGCCCAGCCATTTGACGTCGCTTTCGATTGCGTCGATGTATTCCTGGTCTTCCTTGGCCGGGTTGGTGTCGTCGAAACGCAGGTGCGTGACGCCGCCGAACTCCTGGGCCAGGCCGAAGTTCACGCAGATCGACTTGGCGTGACCGATGTGCAGGTAGCCGTTGGGCTCAGGCGGGAAACGCGTGACGATCTGCGTGTGCTTGCCCGAGTCCAGGTCTGCCTGGATGATCGGCCGCAGGAAATTGACCGGCACAGCAGGGCCGGTCTTGGCATTCGAGGTAGGGTCGACAGTGGGCTTGCTCATAGGATCCTTGAACGTACAAGTGCGTGGCCGTAATAAAGGCCGGACAAAACAAAGCCGCTATCATAGCCGATGCCGTCAAGCAGCTGACAGAGCAGGCCTGCAAACGGTCGCATTTAATGGGGCGTAAATGAAAAACAGCCTCGAAATTCGCGTCTGGCACGCTAAACTGCGCACCTTGGCCGAAAACGGCTGAACCGGTGAAGGGACCGCAATGTCCCGAAATCCACGAATTCCCTGAATGAGTAGTAATCATGACCCAAGTCAAACTGACCACCAACCATGGCGACATCGTCCTGGAACTGAACGCCGAGAAAGCCCCGATCACCGTGGCCAACTTCGTCGAATACGTCAAAGCCGGTCACTACGAAAACACTGTTTTCCACCGCGTCATCGGTAACTTCATGATCCAGGGCGGCGGTTTCGAGCCTGGCATGAAAGAAAAGAAAGACAAGCGCCCAAGCATCCAGAACGAAGCCGACAACGGTCTGCCGAACGAGAAGTACAGCGTGGCCATGGCGCGCACCATGGAGCCGCATTCGGCTTCCGCCCAGTTCTTCATCAACGTGGCTGACAACAGCTTCCTGAACCACAGCGCCAAGACCACTCAGGGCTGGGGCTACGCCGTGTTCGGCAAAGTCGTTGCAGGCACCGACGTTGTCGACAAGATCAAGGGCGTTTCCACCACCATGAAGGCCGGCCACCAGGACGTACCAGCAGACGACGTGATCATCGAGAAAGCCGAGATCATTGAGTGATATTGCTGATTTCAGACTTGCATCTGGAAGAGGAGCGCCCGGACATCACCCGGGCGTTTCTGGATTTGCTCGCCGGACGCGCCCGCTCGGCGAGTGCGCTGTACATTCTGGGCGACTTTTTCGAGGCATGGATTGGCGACGATGCCATGACGCCGTTCCAGCGCTCCATCTGCCAGGCCCTGCGCGACCTCAGCGACAGCGGCACGGCCATTTTTCTGATGCACGGCAATCGCGACTTCCTGCTCGGCCAGGCCTTTTGCAAACAGGCCGGCTGCACCTTGCTGAAGGATCCGAGTGTCGTGCAACTGGCAGGCGAGCCGGTGCTATTGATGCACGGCGACAGCCTCTGCACCCGCGACGAAGCCTATATGAAGCTGCGTCGCTACCTGCGTAACCCCGTCACGTTGTTCATCCTGCGGCATCTGCCGCTGCGCACGCGGCATAAACTGGCGCGCAAGCTGCGCAGTGAAAGCCGTGCGCAAACGCGGATGAAGGCCAACGACATCGTTGATGTCACCCCCGAAGAAATTCCGCGAATCATGCAGGAATACGGGGTGAAAACCCTGATTCACGGCCACACCCATCGCCCCGCCGTGCACAAGCTGCAACTGGGCGATCAAGCCGCCCGGCGTATTGTCTTGGGGGATTGGGATCGTCAAGGGTGGGCGTTGCAAGTGGATGATCACGGGTTTGCGTTGGCGCCGTTCGATTTCGCCCCGCCGCCGCAATTGGCTGCCCCCGCCAACTAATTTGCACAACAAATAACCTGTAGGAGCGAGCCTGCTCGCTCCTACAGGGATTGTGCTTGTATCAATGTCCGGCGGAAGCCGCTGGCCCGGCCTTGGCGGTAAAGGGGGGCTTGGCCAGCCATACGATCAGGATCAACCCCATGAACATCCAGCCCAGCAGCGTGAAATAGTCCACCGTGGACATGATGTACGCCTGGCTGATCACCATTTGGTCCATCTGCGTATAAGCCTTGGCCCCTGCCCCGCCCAATTGATGCAATGCCTCGCGGGTGGCCGGGTCGAACGGGGTGATGCTTTCCGTCAGGTAGGCATGGTGCTGGTCGGCGCGGCGGATCCAGATCCAGGTGGTCAACGACGCCGCGAAACTACCGCCCAGCGTACGCAGGAACGTCGCCAGGCCCGAGCCGTCGGCAATCTGGCTCGGCGGCAGGTCCGACAGCAGGATGGTCAGGGTCGGCATGAAGAACAGTGCCACGCCAATCCCCATGAACAGCTGCACCAGGGCGATGTGCTGGAAATCCACCTCATTGGTGAAGCCGGCGCGCATGAAACAACTCAGACCGATGGCCAGGAATGCCCCGCCCGCCAGTACCCGCATGTCGAATCGCGGTGCGTATTTGCCGACGAAAGGCGACAGCAGCACCGGCAGAATGCCCAATGGCGCCACGGCAAAACCGGCCCAGGTCGCGGTGTAGCCCAAGCGGGTCTGCAACCATTGCGGCAGGATCAGGTTGATCCCGAAGAATCCGGCATAGCCCAGCACCAACACGATGGTGCCAAAGCGGAAGTTGCGGTGGGCGAACAGCCGCAAGTTCACCACCGGGTGCTCATCAGTCATTTCCCAGATCACGAAAAACGCCAGGGCAACCACGGAAATCACCGAGCCGATAATGATGAAACTGGACTCGAACCAGTCGGCATCGTTGCCTTTGTCGAGGACGATCTGCAATGCGCCGATGCCGATGATCAACGCGATCAGACCCACGTAATCCATGGGTTGGCGGCTGGTGACCACCGGACGCGTCTTCATCTGCTGGGTGACCACCCATGCGGCGAACAAACCGATCGGCACGTTGATGAAGAAAATCCACGGCCAGCTGTAACTGTCGGTGATCCAGCCGCCGAGGATCGGCCCGGCAATCGGCGCCACCACCGTGACCATCGCCAACAGCGCCAGCGCCATCCCCCGTTTCGCCGGAGGGTAAACCGCAATCAGCAGTGTCTGGGTCATCGGATACAACGGCCCCGCCACCACGCCTTGCAGCACGCGAAAGCCCACCAATTCCGGCATGGACGTGGAAATGCCGCACAGGAACGAGGCGAGCACGAACAGCAGCGTCGCCCAGACAAACAGCTTCACCTCACCGAAACGCCGACTGAGCCAGCCGGTCAGCGGCAAGGCGATGGCGTTGCTGACGGCAAATGAAGTGATCACCCAGGTGCCCTGCTCCGAACTCACCCCGAGGTTGCCGGAAATCGTCGGCAGCGCCACGTTGGCGATGGTGGTGTCGAGCACCTGCATAAAGGTCGCCAGCGACAGGCCGATGGTGCTCAGCAGCAGGCTGGGCGGGGAAAAAGACGCGTTATTGCTCATCGCGAATCCTTTGGAGCTGAATTTTTTGCAGCGGGATTGGCGCTGCGCCTGTTACAGACGCAGCTGACCCTGTGGGAGCGAGCTTGCTCGTTCCCACAGAGGGGCGGCGTGCTGCATCAGCGTTGCGCGGTTTTGCTGACTGCCGCGCTGTTGTCGTGGATCAGCTGAGTAATCATCGCGTCGGCCTCGGCCAGCTGACGGTCATAGATGTTGGTGCTGAACGACGCCTTTTGCGGTGGCTGTTGCGCCAGCACCGGGCCACTCTGGTCATGCAGGTTCACATCGACCACGGTCGACAGGCCGACCCGCAGCGGGTGCCTGGCCAGCTCATCGGCGTTGACGTGAATCCGCACCGGCACGCGCTGCACGATCTTGATCCAGTTACCGGTGGCGTTCTGCGCGGGCAGCAGGGCAAACGCGCTGCCAGTCCCGGCGCCAAGGCTGTCGATGGTGCCGCTGTATTTCACGGCACTTCCGTAAAGGTCGGTTTCGATTTCCACTGGCTGGCCGATGCGCATGTCACGCAACTGGGTTTCCTTGAAGTTGGCGTCGATCCACAACTGATCCAGCGGGATCACCGCCATCAGCGCCGTGCCCGGCTGCACACGCTGGCCAAGCTGCACGGTGCGCTTGGCCACGTAACCGGTGACCGGCGCGATCAAGGTGCTGCGCGAATTGTTCAGGTACGCCTGACGCAATTGCGCGGCGGCGGCCATCACGTCCGGATGCGACGACACCACGGTGTCATCCACCAGGGCGCTGGTGGTTTTCAGTCGCTGCTTCGCATCGGCCAAGGCGTTTTGCGCCGAGGTGAGGTCATCACGGGCGTGGGACAGTTCCTCCTGGGAAATCGCCCCGCCCGCCGCGAGGTTCTTGCGGCGATTGAAGTTGTCCTGGGCTTTCTGCACTTCTGCCTGCTGGGCATTGACCTGGGCTTTCTGGCCGTCGACGTTGCTATACAGGCCGCGCACCTGACGCACGGTACGGGCCAGATTGGCCTGGGCACTTTGCAAACCGATTTCGGCATCGTTCGGGTCGAAGTTCACCAATACCTGACCTTCGTGCACCAGATCGCCATCATCGGCACCGATGCTGACCACGGTGCCGGTCACCAGCGGAGTGATTTCCACCACGTTGCCATTCACGTAGGCGTCGTCGGTGCTTTCGCTCCAGCGACCGTAAAACTCGTGGTAGGCCCAGACGCCCGCACCGCTCAGCGCCACCGCCACCGCGAGGATCAGCAGCATGAACTTGCGCTTGCCCGAGTTGGGATTGCCTGGAGTGTTTTCAGCAGTTTGAGTTGTATCGGCAGTGGCCATGGCAAATACCTTGAATTAGTGGCTCAGCGTGGCTGGCGATGTGTTGGCAGACGCGAGGTTGTCGGGTGCAAACCCGCCACCCAGCGCCTGCATCAGTTGGATCGACAAGTCGATCTGCTCGGCATTCAGGTTGGCCAGCTGCCGCTGGGCCTGGAGCAGTTGTTGCTCGATGCTGAGCACGTCCAGGTAGTTACCGATGCCGGAACCGTACCGCTGGACCACGGTGTTGTAAGAGTCCTGGGCGATGTCAGTGGCGTGTTGTTGGGCGGCGATTTGCCGGCCGATGTCACGCAACTGGTTGATGCTGTCGCTGACATCCCCCAACGCCTTCACCAGGCTTTTGTTGTACTGCGCCACCGCGAGGTCGTAATCGGCGTCGCGGGAGTCGAGGTCGGCGCGCAGGCGGCCGCCATCGAAGATCGGCAGTGAAATCGTCGGCCCGACATTGAAGAAACGACTGGCCGAACCGAACATCGCGTCACCCAACAACGATTGGGCACCAGCCGCCGCACTCAGGTTCAAGTTGGGATAAAACTGGGTTTTGCCAGCGTCGATGTTTTTACTGGCTGCCTCAACCCGCCAGCGCGCCGCTACCAGGTCCGGGCGACGACCGAGCAACTCGGCCGGCAGCACCGATGGCAACGCCACGGCGCTGGCCTGAAGGACTTTCGGCCGGGCGATCTCGTTACCGCGGTCCGGGCCCTTGCCCAGCAGTACGGCCAGGGCGATTTTGGCGCTTTGCAGGCGTTTCTCGGCGTCGATCAGGTTCGCTTCAGAGGTGGCCTCCAGGCTTTCGGTCTGCTGGAACTGGTACTGACTGTCGATCCCGGCGCTCAGGCGGCGCTGGCTCAAATCGAGCATCTGCCGGGTGCGCTTGAGGTCTTCGGCAGACAAGTCATAAACGATGTGCGCCTGCCCCAGATCGCTGTACGCGCGGGCCACGTCAGCGGACAAGGTCAACTGTGCGGCCTGCTGATCGATTTCAGCGGCACGGGCCTGGCCCAATGCGGCTTCCCAAGCGTCTCGCTGGCCACCCCAGAGGTCGAAGTTGTAATTGAAACTGGCGCCGATGTTACGCAGGGTGGAGTAGTTGTCGCCCTGCCCGCTCGGGTCTTGATCACGGGCCAGACGCGAACGGGTCACGCCGGCGCTGGCATCGATAGTCGGCATCCGCGCGGCATCGGCGGCGTATGCGGCGGCGCTGGCCTGATGGGCACGGGCGTCGGCGATCTGCATGTCAGGGCTGTCGTGCAGGGCTTCGCGAATCAGGCCGTCGAGCTGAGGGTCGCCGAGGCTTGTCCACCAGTCGCTCTTCGGCCAGGCTGCCGGCGAAAGCTTCACGCCGCTGAGGGATTGCCCGGCCTTGAGGTTTTTCGCCTCGAGGCTGACACCTTCGGTATTCAGGCCGCTGTAATTGGCACAACCGGCGAGGGTCATGGCCAACAGCACCAGGCTCAAACCGGTACGCAGGGTTTTGCTGCTCATTTGTCACCTACCCGCAGCAAGGTGATCGCGTCACCGGCTGCCACCAGGATTTTCTTCAGGATCTGTTCCAGGGTCTTCAACTCTTCAGGGGTGATGCCGCTCGCCAGTTCGTTCATGGCTTCGGCACCGATGTGCGGCAACAGAGCGGCCAGTTTCTGGCCCTCTTCGGTCAACACCAGCTGGATCTGCCGGCGATCGGCTTCGCAGCGTTGGCGGGCAAGTAAACCTTTCTGTTCCAGACGATCGAGCATCCGGGTCATCGAACCGCTGTCCAACGACAGGTGCCGGCACAGCTCGGCCGGGGTATCGACGCCGAACTGGGCCATGATGATCAGCACCTTGAACTGCGCGGCGGTTATGCCGTGGGGCTCCATGTGCGTGTCGATAATCCGGTCCTTGAGCAGCGCAGCGCGTCCGAGCAGCAGGCCAAGGTGGCAATTGTGGAAATCGTCTGGGGTGAAATGTTTCATCTGGACACCAGTTAGCTGCCTAGGCAGTGAATGTATGTCGAGATATTACTGCTTAGGCAGCGAATGTCAACGCAATAGTTAGCATGCTTTGTAATTAGTTGACTAACGGCGTCGGATATTAACGGCGAACGCGGTGATGCCTTCGCTGGCAAGCCAGCGAAGGTTCAGAGCACGTATTGGAGAAAACGGGACCTAGAAATCCCGCTTGTAGAAGATGTCCAGCGAACTGGCCACGCCGCCAGCGGCTTCGAGGTAGACCTTTTTGCTCAGTTTGTAACGCAAGGCAATGGTGTTTGCCGGTTCGAACACGCCCACGCCATAGCGCAGGCTGAGCTTCTCGGAAAGGTTGCCACTCGCCACCACGCTGGTGGTGTTGCCGCTGCCCTGGGTGTCGAGCTGGAAGTCCTGAATACCCAGGTTCTTGGCCAGCCCGCTAGTGACCCCGGAACTGCCCATCAGCCCCAACCCGAGGGCCGCCTGGGCGAGCATGTTGTTGTCCTCGCCGTTGCTGCTCAGCGGACGGCCCAGCACCAGGTAGGACAGCGCCTGCTCCTGACTCATGGCCGGCTCGGAGAAAATCTGCGTGGTCGGCTGCTCGGCGCTGCCGCTCAAGCGAATGCCGGCGATCACGTCGTCGGTCTTGCGAATGGCTTCGATGTCGAGGTAAGGCTGATCGATCGGCCCGGCAAACAGTAAACGCGCACGACGCACGATCAACCGCTGACCGTAGGCGCGATAGCGGCCGTCGTTGAGCCAGAGTTGACCCCGGGTGTCCATGTTGTCGCCGATGTGCACATGACCTTGCAGATTGGCCGTGAGGCCAAACCCGGCGAAGCTCAGTTTGTCCTCGCCGACCACCACATCGATGTCCATCAGCGTGGCCATCGGCGGCTTGCCCTGTTCGGTCTGCTGGCCGACGATCACCGTGTCACCGGAGACTTTGACCGTCGATGGCGGCAGCTCGCGAATGGTGATTTCGCCCTTGGGCACCTGCACTTTCCCGGAAACCGCGAGCTTGTCGTCCTTGATCGAGATCTTCAGGTCTGGCGCCACTTCCAGCTTGGCGTAGGGCTCGACGGTGACCGGCAACTGTGAGCCCTTGAGCGCCAGGTCCACCACCAGAGCCTGACCCCAGGCAACGCTGCCGCTCAAACTGCCCTGCCCGGTCTTGCCGCTTTTCCAGCCACCGTTCAATTGCACGGTTTCGCCGGCGATGACGGCCTGAAGTTGCAACGCCTCAATCTCCATTGGCAGTTCCGGCCCGGAAACCTGGCCATCGCTGAGCAACAGATTGCCATTGACCTGGGGCGCCAGCAGCCCACCGGAAATCGTGCCGCTGCCGTTCAAACGGCCAGTCAGCTTTTCGACCATGGGCACAAACGGTCGCGCCACCGACAGGTCCAGGCCACTCAAGCGGAATGAACCGCTCAGGGGTTTGTTCTTGGGCAGCGGGTTGATCTGCGCCTGCACCATCAGTTCGCCGAGCTTGCCGCCGACGAAGTTGAGGTCGGTGTCGATGCGTTTGGGCGTGAATTTGCTGGTGAGCTTCAGGGCCTGGTACGGAAAGTCCAGCCACTGGTCTTTCTCGCGCATGCGCAAGACGCCACCGCTGGCGTCGAGGCTGACCTGGCCGTTCGGGCCGCTGGCGGGAAGATCCAGTTGCACGTCGGCGTTGAGTCGGCCCTGCCAGGCAAAGTCTTTGGGCAACCACTGCGCGAGGCTTTCGATGGGGAACTGCTTGAGGTGATAGCGCAGTTTCGGATCAGGCATCAGGCGCTGATCTTCACCGCACAAACTGGCCGGGCCGGACTGCCAGCAATGGGCGCCGAAGTTGATCTTGCCGTCCGCCAGCCGCTCCAGTTTTGCCGGGCCTTGCAGCCTCCAGTCCTGGCCACCGGCCTGGATATCGCCACTGGCCAGGCGTCCGCGCCAGTTGCCGTTGTCCAGGCTGCCGTCGAGACCCAGGGCCAGCTTCAGCTTCGGCCCTTGCAGGTCGAGGGTCAGTTTCTGGCTTTTGATATCGCCCTGCCCACTGGCGGTCAGGGTGCCGAGAGAGGTGTCGCCGGCCTGGATCCCGCTGCCCTTGAGGTCGATTTTCGCCCGTTGCGCGCTGTCGAGGGTGGCGTCCAGGTTCAGGCTTTGCAGCCGATTGTCGGCGAACGCCAGCTGGTTGCCTTGCAGACCTAGCTTGCCTTGGGGGGCCTTGAGCGTGCCGGCGACATCAATCCGGCCATTGAGCTGACCGCGCAATTGCGGCCAGAGCTGGGCCAGACGCGGCAGCTTGATATCGATCTGCCCGGCGAGCTTCTGTTGCAGGCTGCCCTTGCCGTTGATGCTGTTGTCGCCCAGGCGTATCTGCAGCGCATCGAGGTTCCACTGCTCGCCGCCGCCATTGGCCTTGGCCTGGATCACCGCAGGCTGGCCACGCAGTTTGCCTTTCAGATCAAGGTCGGCGCTCAGGCTGAGTTTTTCATCCTTGATTTCCCCTTGGCTGCGCAACGGGCCGGCCAGGGTGCCGGGCAATTCCGCCACCCAGTACGCCGGGTTGATCGCCGACAAATCCAGCGCGGTATCCCAGGCGATGCCATTGGCGAACTGCAGGTTCAGATGCCCTTCAGCCTTGCCCTGGCCGGCCGCGAGCTGAATCTGTTGCAGGTAGATTTTCGTCAGGTCACCCGCGAACGGACTGGTCAGGCTGAACGCCCCGGCCGGACCGTCCAGCGCGGCGTTGAAGTGGCCGAGGTACTGACCGTCCGTATAGGAAACTTCGCCATTGAAGCTGCGCAGAGCCACTTGCGGCTCATCGATCAGCGGGTAGAGGCGGTGCCACGGAAAGTCCAGCCAATCGATTTTCGCCTCGGCACTCAGGCCTTTGCTCCAGTCGACTTGCCCCGTAAGTTTTAGGTGTTGCTTGTCGCTGGCCGTCAGGTCCAGCGCGGCGATCTGCGCGCCATTGGCGTCGACCTTGCCTTGCAGCACCAGCGCAACAGGTCCTTGTTCGGCCGGTAACGTGGCCTTGCCGAGCAGCGCGTAGCCGTTTTTCAGGTCGCCGTCGCCCGTGAGTTCAAGTTGATTGAGTTGCAAGGTGTCCGGCAGATCGGCGCCGGGCTTGAAACCGTCAGCGATGATGCGCACCTTGGCCGGCAGGTTCTCCACCAGCGGTTGCAGTTGGCCGGTCAGTTGGCCGTTGAGGTATCCGCTGCTGTCGGCTTTCAGGTTGAGGGTCTTGAGCAAATCGCCGTCGATTTTCAGGGCCAGCGTCCAGGGCGCGGGGGTCGACAGGGTCAATTGCCCCTCAGCGCTGAGCGGCCAGTTGCCGCCCGGTTGCAGCTGCCCGGTCAAATTCAGGTTCAGATCGTCCCGCTGCAGTTTTACCGAGTCGATCTGCATCCCCTTCTCGGTCCAGTGCGCCGTCAGTTGCAGGCCCTTGAGCTGCTCGCTGCCGTTGAACCGCACGCTGCCGACCTGCACGTCACCCAACTCCAGCGCCACCGGTAATTTCAAATCCGGCAGGCTGATCGGCCCGCTGCTTTGTTCTTCACCGCCCGGCGGGAATTGCAGGCTGACCTGATCAGCCTTCAATTGTTCGATGCACAAGGTCATGCGCGTCAGGCACAGCGGCGACCAGGCAAAAATCACCTTGCTCAGTTCGACCTGACTGGCGTCCTGCTGCCACACAACGCGATCGGCGCTCCATTGCCCGCCCAGCCGCCCCTGGAAGTTGTCCAGGGTCAAACCCGGTACAAAGCCAAGCGCCCACCGGCTGCCCGCCGCCGTGCCCAGCACCGTGGCCAGGGTCAGGGCGACCAGCATCAGCAGCGTCAGGATCGCCAGCAGCGATAGGTTCAAACCACGCTTCACAACTCGGGCCCCATGGAAAAGTGCAGTCGAATGCCGCCATCGTCATCCAGCGCGTGGGCCAGGTCGAGGCGGATCGGCCCCACTGGCGACACCCAGCGCACACCGATACCGACACCGGTCTTCAGATTCGGCAGTTCAAGTGTATTGAAGGAATTGCCCTGGTCGATGAACGTGGCGACACGCCATTTTTCGGCAATGGAATATTGATACTCCGCGCTGGCGGCGACCATGTAGCGGCCCCCGATGCGGTCACCCTCATTGTTTTCCGGGGACAGGCTCTGATAGTCGTAGCCGCGCACGCTCTGATCGCCACCGGCGAAGAAGCGCAGCGATGGCGGAACCGACTTATAGCCGTTGGTGGCACTGCCGCCGACTTGCACCCGACCGAGGAAGCGGTGTTTGTCGAACACCGTGGTCAAGCCCTTCACCAGCGCCGTGCCGTACACCAGGTTGTTATCCGACCCCAGACCTTCCTTGGCCACCTTGCTTTCGAATTGCAGGCGATAACCATTGTGCGGGTCGATGCGGTTATCGCTTTTGAGGTACGAATAGCTCACGCCGGGCATCAGCAGGTTACTGAGTCCCGAGTCGTCGCCGAGCCGGTACTCCTCGCGTTGCCACTTGAGTGACACCACCCGCTGCCATCCACTGGGCAACTTGCTGTGCCATTCGGGACCGATGGTCAGGAGTTTGCTGAGGCTGTCCCTGTCCGCGATTTCCTCATTCTGATAACCACCGGCGAAACGCAGTTTGTCCGTCAGTGGCGGGTCCAGCGGAATGTCATAGAACACCCCGACGTTTTGCCGTGGCGCCGAGACCTCGGTTTCCCAGCCATAGCTGTGCCCCTGCGGATTGACCCAGTGCCGCGTCCAGTTGGCTTTGATCCGCGGGCCGACATCGGTGGAGTAACCCAGGCCAAGGCCCATGGTCCGCGGCTTGCGGGTTTCGAGCCGGACGTCCACCGGGATCACATTGTCCCTGGAGGCGGTCGGTGCCGCATCCACCCGCACGCCCTCAAAATAGCCGCTCGATTGCAGGGCCTGGTTGAGTTCGGCAATCAGCTCGGAGTCATAGGGCGCGCCTGCCTTGAACGGCACCATGCGTTGCAGCAGGCCTTCGTCGAAGGGTGTGTCGCCCTCGAAGCTGACCTTGCCCAGGGCGTAACGCGGACCACTGTCATAGACCAGCTCGATATCGGCCACGCCGGCTCGCGGGTCCACCGACAATGTCGAACGGGTAAAACGCCCGCTGAAAAAGCCATAGCGCGAGGCCTGGTTCTGGATCAGCCGCTTGGCATCTTCATAATGGCCATGGTTGAGCACCGCACCGGTTTTCAGCGAATGGTCATTGGGCACACGAAAGGATTTGAACGAGGCGGCCGGGCCGTCGATGCGGAGGGTGACGTTGCGCAGATGCACCGGTTCGCCGGGGTCGATGTTCAGTATCAGGCGTGGCGTCTTGCCGCCCTTCACGTCGCTGTCGATGTGCGGCTGGTAATAACCCAAGGCCTGGGCGGCCTTGCGCGCCTGTTCCTCGGCGCCCCGACTGAAGCGCAGTAAGGCTTCTTCGTCACGATCGCCGAGACTGCCGACATAGCCCTCTATATTGGCTTTCAGTTCATCGTTGGACGGTTTGATCCGAACATCCAATTCACTTTGGGCCAGCGCCGCGCAGCTGGAAATCAGCATGAGCACGCCACTGGTAATTCTTCCTGGAAACTTCATAGGCGCGGATGCTATCACGAGCATGCTTGATGAACATGGGAGCGTGATAGAGCCCGGTGCGCCCCAAAAGTTCGACGATTATGCCGTTGCGCTTTGCACGACTTGAGGATTGGCGTGGAAAAACACGTGCTCGCGGATTGGTCCTACAGCGACCTCGCCAATTTCCTCGTAACCCTGTCGCTTATAGAACTCCAGATATCGCGGATTGCCGGTGTCGAGCACCACGCCCTGAGAATGTTCATCCACCGCGCACCAGTTGTGCACCGCTTGCAGCAGTTGTTCGCCGAAGTGTTTGCCCTGGAATTGCGGATGAATCCCCAGCAATGGCAGCAAATGCACCGAGTCGGACGGCACGCAAGCCATCACCGCATCGTGATACTCGAGGTAGCGACGGGTGCAGCGAAACCCGGTGCTCAGCACCATCCGCAGGCGCCAGGCCCAACTTTCAGTGATGCCCAGGCGCCGTTGCGGCGGTGCGATCAGGGCGATGCCGATCAAGCGATCGTTGACCAGCAGGCCGATGGCCGGCAAATCCTGGAGAAAGTGCTGCTTGACCAGCTCGCGCACCGTGGCGCGCACCCGCTGTTCATAGCCGGGACGCTCGGCTTCGAACAGGTAGCCGAACGTCGGCTCGTGCCGGTAAGCCTGGTACAACAGGGAACGTGCTTCGCGGGAATAGCCCCTGTCGAGCATGTGAATATCGGCGATGGCGGTGGACGTTTCGGGCATGACGGTCATTCTCCCCGGCACAGCTCGAATGGCTGTGCTCTTGTTGGTAGGAGCCTTTGGGTGGCAACACAGTTCCCCCCCACAGGTATAGACCAGACTCGCCGATCAGTCAGTCAATATAAAAGCCGGCTGCACCGACACTGGCCCGATGCCGACATGTCAGCTAGCATCGCCCTTTTGCCAGGACTGCCGACCATGAAGATCGTCTCCTTCAACATCAACGGGCTGCGTGCCCGTCCCCATCAGCTGGCGGCGCTGATCGACAAACACCAGCCCGACGTGATCGGGCTGCAGGAAACCAAGGTCCATGACGACCAGTTTCCGCTCGATGAAGTCAGAGCCCTGGGCTACCACGTGTATTTCCATGGACAAAAAGGTCACTACGGCGTCGCCCTGCTGTCGCGCAAAGAACCGCTGGCGCTGCACAAAGGCTTCGCCACCGATGATGAAGATGCCCAGCGGCGCTTTATCTGGGGCACGTTCGCCGACGCCAATGACGTGCCGGTGACCATCATGAACGGCTATTTCCCTCAAGGCGAAAGTCGCGACCACCCGACCAAATTCCCGGCCAAGGAACGCTTCTACAGCGATCTGCAGCAGTTGCTGGAAAGCCAGTTCCGTAACGACCAGCCGTTGGTGGTCATGGGCGATGTGAACATTTCCCCGGAAGACTGCGACATCGGGATCGGCCCGGACAACATGAAGCGTTGGCTGAAAACCGGTAAATGCAGCTTTCTGCCGGAAGAGCGCGAGTGGATGGCCCGCCTGAAAAACTGGGGCCTGGTGGACAGTTTCCGTCACCTGAACCCGGAGGTGACCGATATATTCAGCTGGTTCGACTACCGCAGCCGCGGTTTTGAAGACGAGCCCAAGCGCGGACTGCGCATCGACTTGATCATGGCGTCCCATGGGTTGTTGCCGCGGGTCAAGAACGCGGGCGTGGACTACGAACTGCGCGGCATGGAAAAACCCTCCGATCACGCGCCGATCTGGCTTGAGTTGAGCTGATCGCATACTTCATGCGGCCATGTGGGAGCGGGATTGCTCCCGCATTCAGAAACTGTCATCTCTCTGAAACCCTACTGACTTAATCTCCCGGCACCTCCTTTAGCCATTCAAGGTGCCGGCATGACGCTGCGCGGTTTATTCCTGTTGATGCTGTGCACCTGCTTGCCGCTGATGACCTCGGCCAACAGTTTGCCGGTGCCGGACCATGGCCCGATGCTCAGCATCCAGGGCTCCAACACCATCGGAGCGGCACTCGGTCCGGCGCTGGTCGAAGGACTGTTGCGCGAACAGGGGTTGCTCAAGGTGCACAGCGAAGCCCCGGACAAGGCCAACGAACTGCGAATAGTCGGTGAAACCCCGCAAGGGCGCCGGGTCGAAGTCGAACTCGCCGCCCACGGCTCCAGCACCGGCTTCAGCGCACTGAAGGCCGGCAGGGCCGATCTGGCCGCTTCATCGCGCCCGATCAAGGACAGCGAGTTGGTTGACCTCCGATCCCTGGGTGATCTGAAAAGCGCGGCCGCCGAGCAGGTCATCGCCATCGACGGCCTGGCCATTATCCTTCACCCGCAAAACCCGCTGAACCAACTCGATACCGAGCAACTGGCACGCCTCTTCAGTGGCGAGATCAAAACCTGGGAAGAACTCGGCGGCCGTGGCGGGGCCATTCATCTGTATGCGCGGGATGATCACTCCGGCACCTACGACACCTTCAAGGAACTGGTCCTCAGCCGTCGCGGGAAAACCCTGAGCGGTGCAGCGAAACGTTTCGAATCCAGCGAGCAATTGTCGGACGCGGTCAGCCTCGACCCACAAGGTATCGGCTTCATTGGCCTGCCGTACGTGCGCTCGGCCAAACCGGTGGCGATTGTCGACGGCCAATCCCAGGCCATGCTGCCGCTCAACAGCCTGATCGCCACGGAAGACTATCCCCTGTCCCGCCGCTTGTTCCTCTACCTGCCGCCCAATGGGAAAAATCCCTGGGCCGACGCGCTGGTGACGTTCGCCCAAAGCAGCCAGGGCCAGGCGATTGTCGCGGCCAACGGGTTTATCGCCCAGACCGTGCAGGCCATGACCGTCACACCCAACGCACTGATGCCCGAGGCCTACCAGGGACTCAGCCGCCACGCCCAGCGCCTGACCGTGAACTTTCGCTTCGAGGAAGGCAGCGCCAGCCTGGACAACAAGGCGCGACAGGATCTGTCACGGGTGCTCGACTATATAAAGCAGCGCGGCAAAACCGATCGGCAGGTCACACTGGTGGGGTTTGGCGATGCCAAGAGCGACCCGGCCCGCGCTGACCTGCTGTCAAAGCTGCGGGCCATGGCGGTGCGGCGGGAACTGGTTAAAAGTGGCGTGGTGCTGCGCGACGTTCGCGGGTTTGGCGCCGAAATGCCTGTGGCGGCCAATAGCGCCGATGAGGGGCGGATCAAGAATCGGCGTGTTGAAGTTTGGGTGTATTGAATTTGATGTAGATGTGTTGAATGGGCCGACGCCATCGCGGGCAAGCCCGCTCCCACAAGGTTCACACTAAACCTGTGGGAGCCGGGCTTGCCCGCGATGAACGATGACTCGGTGCCTGTTATTGCCCGCTACGCATCATTTCTTTTGGTACGTACTTGCCGATTTCGAACTTGCCGATCGCCGCTCGGTGCACTTCGTCCGGGCCGTCGGCCAGGCGCAGGGTGCGCTGCATCGCATACATGTAGGCCAGCGGGAAATCGTTGGAGACCCCTGCCCCGCCGTGAATCTGGATCGCCCGGTCGATCACCCGCAACGCCACGTTCGGCGCCACCACCTTGATCTGTGCGATTTCGCTTTTCGCCACTTTGTTACCGACGGTGTCCATCATGTACGCCGCTTTCAACGTCAGCAGGCGTGCCATGTCGATTTCCATCCGCGAGTCAGCGATCTTGTCGATGTTGCCACCCAGTCGCGCCAGGGGTTTGCCGAACGCCGTGCGGTTCACCGAACGTTTGCACATCAATTCCAGGGCACGTTCGGCCATGCCGATCGAACGCATGCAGTGGTGAATCCGGCCCGGGCCGAGGCGACCCTGAGCGATTTCGAAGCCGCGTCCTTCACCCAGCAGGACGTTTTCGTACGGCACGCGCACGTTTTCGAACAGCACTTCGGCGTGACCGTGGGGCGCGTCGTCGTAACCGAACACCGGCAGCGGACGCACGATTTTCACGCCGGGGGTGTCCACCGGAACCAGAATCATCGAGTGCTGTGCATGGCGCGGTGCATCAGGGTTGCTCAGGCCCATGAAGATCAGGATTTTGCAGCGTGGATCGCAGGCCCCGGAGGTCCACCATTTCTTGCCATTGATTACCCACTCGTCGCCATCGCGCACGGCACGGGCGGCCATGTTGGTGGCGTCGGACGATGCGACGTCCGGTTCGGTCATGGCAAATGCCGAGCGGATTTCGCCGCGCAACAGCGGCTCGAGCCAGCGTTGCTTCTGTTCTTCGTTGGCGTAGCGCACCAGCACTTCCATGTTGCCGGTGTCGGGCGCAGAGCAATTGAACGGCTCAGGCCCCAGCAGCGAGCGCCCCATGATTTCGGCCAGGGGCGCGTATTCGAGGTTGGTCAAGCCGGCACCGAGCTCTGACTCAGGCAGAAACAAATTCCACAGGCCCTCCGCCTTGGCCTTGAGTTTGAGTTCTTCCATGATCGCGGTCGGCTGCCAGCGGTCGCCCTCGGCGACCTGGCGCTCGAACACGGTTTCAGCGGGATAGACGTAGGTGTCCATGAACGCTGTCACGCGCTCACGCAGTTCCTGAACCTTGGGCGAATAAGCGAAATCCATGAGCAAGATACCTTCTTGGGGGAGGTTGTTTAGATCATGCAATCGATGCTAGAACAGCTACGAAAATTTACCTAGCCTATTCTCGGCGTGTATTAACATTCATCACCGATATATGATCGACTGATCTTCAAGGCCAGCCGCCCACACAATAAGAGAGCCGCGTAATGAATCTGAGCAAGGTCGACCTCAACCTTTTCATCGTCTTCGACGCGATCTACACCGAAGCCAACCTGACCCGCGCCGGGCAGATTGTCGGGATCACCCAACCGGCGGTATCCAACGCACTGGCGCGCCTGCGCGAAACCTTCAACGACCCTTTGTTCGTGCGCACCGCCCAGGGCATGGTGCCGACGCCGATGGCCCAGAACATCATCGGCCCGGTACGCAACGCCCTTTCCCTGCTGCGGGTATCGGTGCAGGAAAGCCGCATTTTCAACCCGTTGCAGGCGGTCAAGACCTACCGCATCAGCATGACCGACCTGACTGAGGCGGTGATCCTGCCGCCGTTGTTCCAGCGCCTGCGCCGCCTCGCCCCCACGGTGATCATCGAGAGTTTCCTGTCCAAGCGCCGCGAAACCACCAAGGAACTGGCCGCCGGTCGCCTCGATTTTGCGGTGGATGCGCCGCTCAACACCGACCCGCAAGTGCGCCACGTCAAGTTGATGGAAGACCGCTATGTATGCGCCATGCGCAAGGGGCATCCGTTGGCGGGCAAGGAAAAATTCACCCTCGATGATTATCTGGGCCTGACCCACATCCATATTTCCAGCCGTCGCAGCGGTCTGGGGCATGTCGACCTGGCCCTCGGCAAGATGGGCATCCAGCGCAAGATCGCCCTGCGCTCACAGCATTACCTGATGGCATCGCAAGTGCTGCAGCAGACCGACATGGTCATGACCGTTCCGGAGCGCTTCGCCCGTCGTAACGATCTGCACGCCTTCAGCTTGCCGGTCAACGATGTGCCGCCGGTGGAAACCCACCTGTACTGGCACGAAAGCACCGACCAGGATCCGGCCAACCGCTGGATGCGCGAGCAGATGATCGAGTTGTGCCAGCAGGTGACGGCACATGAGAAGAAGCTCGAAAAGGTGTAAGGCGTTACACCGCGCTATGGTTCTTCGCGGGCAAGCCTCGCTCCTACAGTTGGCGGAGTAACCTGTAGGAGCGAGGCTTGCCCGCGAAGACGCCAGTGATCACAGCGCAGAACCCGCCCCTTGACGTAAACGTCAACCTGCCATTAGCTTAGCGCCATGACCTTTTGCGAGCGCTTCCATGAGCAGCCAGACCTACAGCATTTCCGACCTCGCCCGCGAGCTCGACATCACCACCCGGGCGATTCGCTTCTATGAGGAGCAAGGCCTGCTCAGCCCCGAGCGGCGAGGTCAGGAACGCATCTATTCGCCCCGCGACAAGGTCAGCCTGAAGTTGATCCTGCGAGGCAAGCGCATCGGCTTCTCCCTGGCCGAATGCCGCGAACTGATCGAGCTCTACGACCCTTCCAGCGGTAACACCAAGCAATTGCACAGCATGCTGGCGAAAATCAGCGAGCGTCGGGAACAGCTGGAACAGCAACTGCTGGACATCGAGCAGATGAAACTCGAACTCGATACGGCGGAAGAACGCTGCGTCCAGGCGCTGGAGCAGACCCTCAAAAGCCAGGAAGTCATTCAATAAAACCCGCCCCCTAGTAGGAGCGAGCCTGCTCGCGATGGTCGTTAACGATAACGCGTGCTGGCTGGATAAACGCGGTGCCTGGGAGCCCATCGCGAGCAGGCTCGCTCCTACAGGGTTCTCCGAACAATCAGCACAGGTCGAACCCCATGTCCCTCCCTACCCATGTACGCCTTGTCGAAGTCGGCCCGCGCGACGGTCTGCAAAATGAAGCCCAACCCATCAGCGTTGCCGACAAGGTACAACTGGTCGACGCGCTGACGGCTGCCGGCCTGGGCTATATAGAAGTCGGCAGTTTCGTCTCGCCCAAATGGGTACCGCAGATGGCGGGCTCTGCGGATGTCTTCGCGCAGATCCAGCGTAAACCCGGGGTGACTTACGGCGCGCTCGCCCCCAACCTTCGCGGGTTTGAAGACGCCATCGCTTCCGGGGTCAAGGAAGTCGCGGTGTTTGCGGCGGCCTCCGAAGCGTTTTCCCAACGCAACATCAATTGCTCGATCAGCGAAAGCCTGGAGCGTTTCGTGCCGATCATGGAGGCGGCCAGACAACACGGCGTGACCGTGCGTGGTTACGTGTCCTGTGTGCTGGGCTGCCCCTATGAAGGTAACGTCGCACCGGAACAAGTGGCCAGGGTCGCCCGCGAACTCTACGCCATGGGCTGCTACGAGGTATCCCTGGGCGACACCATTGGCACCGGCACCGCGGGCGCCACCCGCAAGATGTTCGACGTGGTTTCCGCCGTCGTGCCACGGGACAAACTGGCCGGGCACTTCCACGACACCTACGGCCAGGCCATGGCCAACATCTACGCCAGCCTGCTTGAAGGAATCTCGGTATTCGACAGCTCCATCGCGGGCCTCGGCGGCTGCCCTTACGCCAAGGGCGCCAGCGGTAACGTCGCCACGGAAGATGTGGTTTACCTGCTCAATGGGCTGGGCATCGACACGGGAATCGACCTGGACGCCTTGATCCTCGCCGGCCAACAAATCTGCACAGTGCTGGGGCGGCCTACCGGTTCGCGCGTGGCCAAGGCACGTAGCGCTCAGTGAGGGCGCGGTTGTGTCCGGGTGTTACCGCTGCGGCTGAGCGTGGGGCAAAAGCGAGTAACACGGAAACAAATTGTCGGGGTTTGCCTGAGGGAAAAACCTTACGCTTTTCTTAAGCCATTGATTTAAAAGGTTTTTTAAAAGTTGGCACGACAACTGCTATCTCTATGGCATAACAAGAATAAAAAAAGCGGCACAACCAATAAAAACAAGACGTAACGACTCTGACATAACAAAAACAACACGGCAGAGACGCAGCTAACAGATTTTTTTGGAGAAGATGTGCTTTTCGGGGTGCTTTGCGAAGTTACCCGCAACCGGACAGAGAACAATAAAACTACCTTCAGGTAGCTCCCGAATCGGTTGGATCGCTCAGCGAGAAAGTAGATCAGCGCTCAAAAAAATACGTTTGCTCTTGATCCCGGATGGGGATCGACAAAAACAGCGGTAAAGGGTCACGGTCACCAAAAACAACAACAGACCGCCCCTCAATAATAAAAAAAGAGCACGCGCAACGAAAATTAAAGGGGAGCTTCGGCTCCCCTTTGTGCTGTCTGGCATTTGTGTTTTTCACCACTCTCCTGTGGGAGCGAGCCTGCTCGCGAAGAACGTCAACGATAACGCGTGCAATCTGGATCAACGCGGTGCCTTTGAGTTCTTCGTCGGAACGCCGCCCGGAGCAGGCTCGCTCCTACACAAGGCCTGGTCAGCCCTGCTTGCTACGCAACTCCTCGATGCTGACCTCGCGCATCCGGAATTTCTGGATCTTGCCGGTCACCGTCATCGGAAACTCCTCAACGAACTTGAAGTAACGCGGCGTCTTGAAGTGTGCGATGCGCTCCTTGCACCAGGCTTGCAGTTCCTGCTCGGTCGCGCTGTGACCGGGGTGGAATTTGATCCAGGCAACAATCTCCTCGCCATAGCGCGAGCAAGGAATGCCGATCACCTGCACGTCGGCCACGGCCGGGTGGGTGAAGAAGAACTCCTCCAGCTCCCGTGGGTAGATGTTCTCGCCGCCACGGATGATCATGTCCTTGTTGCGCCCGGCAATGCACACGTAACCCTCGTCATTCATGCTCGCCAGGTCCCCGGTATGCATCCAGCCCGCCTGGTCGATCGCTTCGGCGGTGCCTTCGGGGTTGTTCCAGTAGCCGAGCATCACGCTGTAACCGCGGGTGCACAGTTCACCGATGGTGCCGCGCGGCACCAGGTTGCCCGCCTCATCAATGATTTTGCTTTCCAGCTGCGGCTGGGTACGGCCGACGGTGGTCACGCGCAACTCCAGGTCATCTGACGGCCCGGTCTGCAAGGACACCGGACTGGTTTCCGTCATGCCGTAGGCAATCTGCACTTCGCTCATGTGCATTTCGCTGATGACCCGCCGCATCACCTCAATCGGACAGGTCGCGCCCGCCATGATCCCGGTGCGCAGGGTCGACAGATCGAAATCGTTACGTTGAGGCTGATCGAGCATGGCGATGAACATGGTCGGCACGCCGTACAGCGCAGTGGCTTTCTCTTCGGCGACGGTGTTCAGGGTCAGCAGCGGATCGAAGGCGTCACTGGGGTAAATCATGGTGCTGCCGTGGGTGATACAACCCAGATTGCCCATCACCATGCCGAAGCAGTGGTACAACGGCACCGGAATGACCAGGCGATCGGCGGCGCTCAGGCCAAGGCTTTCACCGACCATGTAACCGTTGTTGAGAATATTGTAGTGACTGAGGGTCGCGCCTTTGGGAAACCCGGTGGTTCCGGAGGTGTACTGGATGTTCACCGCCTGGTCGAAATGCAGGCTGTCCTGGCGCTCGTGCAATTGCTCGACCGACACCCCGGCCGCCAGATCGCTCAGCTGCGACCAGGGCAGGAAACCGACGGGTGGCTGCGCATCAAGGCTGATGACGCCGCGCAACGCCGGCAAGCGATCACTCTGCAGCTTGCCAATGGATTGCTCCGCCAGTTCCGGCACCAGGCCTTGCAGCATGGCGTGGTAATTGGAGGACTTGAACGCCCCGGCACAGACCAGCCATTGGCAGCCGGATTGCTTCAACACGTATTCCAGTTCGGAACTGCGGTAGGCGGGGTTGATGTTGACCAGGATCACGCCGATTTTCGCACTGGCGATCTGACTGATGCACCACTGAGCGCAATTCGGAGCCCAGATCCCCAGGCGGTCCCCGGTCTGCAGGCCCAGCGCCAGCATGGCTCTGGCGTGCAGGTCCGCCGCGTCCGCCAATTGCCGCCAGGTGTAGCGCAGCTGCTGATGGCGCACGACCAACGCTTCACCGTCCGGGTACTGCGCGGCGGTGTTGTCGAACGCTTGGCCGATGGTCATCGCCAGCAAGGCTTTGTCCTGGGAACCGCGGGTGTAGCTGCGCTGCGGATGTGCACTGGGTTGATCCATGACGACCCCTATTATCTTTATTGTTGGTGCGCGGCATGTGTGGCGAGGGAGCTTGCTCCCTCGCCACAGAGTGCGACGCCAGTCTGTAAGAACAGCTCTACTCTCGCTCAAGTTGACGTTAACGTAAAGGGCGATTGACAGCCATTCGTCACAGGCTTACGTTAACGTAAAGGTGAGAGCTGAATCGCTGCCCTCCCCACCCAACAAAAAAGCCAAAAGGTGACCCATGAGCTATCCATCACTGAACTTCGCCCTCGGTGAAACCATCGACATGCTGCGCGATCAGGTTCAGTCCTTCGTCGCCAAAGAGATCGCCCCGCGCGCCGCTCAGATCGACATCGACAACCTGTTCCCCGCCGACCTGTGGCGCAAGTTCGGCGACATGGGCCTGCTGGGCATCACCGTGCCGGAAGAGTATGGCGGCGCTGGCCTGGGTTACCTGGCCCACGTGGTGGCCATGGAAGAAATCAGTCGTGGTTCGGCTTCGGTTGCGCTGTCCTACGGCGCGCATTCCAACCTCTGCGTCAATCAGATCAACCGCAATGGCAACCACGAACAGAAATCCAAATACCTGCCGAAACTGATCAGCGGCGAGCACATCGGTGCCCTGGCGATGAGCGAACCGAACGCCGGTTCCGATGTGGTATCGATGAAGCTGCGCGCCGACAAACGCGGCGATCACTACGTGCTCAACGGCAGCAAGACCTGGATCACCAACGGTCCGGACGCCAACACCTACGTAATCTATGCCAAGACTGACCTGGAAAAAGGCCCACACGGCATCACTGCCTTCATTGTCGAGCGCGACTGGAAAGGCTTCAGCCGCAGCAACAAATTCGACAAGCTCGGCATGCGCGGTTCGAACACCTGCGAACTGTTTTTCGATGACGTCGAAGTGCCGGAAGAAAACATCCTCGGCGTGCTCAATGGCGGCGTGAAAGTGCTGATGAGCGGCCTCGACTATGAGCGTGTGGTGCTTTCGGGTGGCCCGACCGGGATCATGCAGGCCTGCATGGACCTGATCGTGCCGTACATCCACGACCGCAAGCAGTTCGGCCAAAGCATCGGCGAATTCCAGCTGATCCAGGGCAAAGTGGCCGACATGTACACCCAACTCAACGCCAGCCGCGCCTACCTGTACGCCGTGGCCCAGGCCTGCGAGCGCGGCGAAACCACGCGCAAGGACGCTGCGGGCGTGATCCTCTACAGCGCCGAACGCGCCACGCAAATGGCCCTCGACGCGATCCAGATTCTCGGCGGTAACGGCTACATCAACGAATTCCCGGCCGGTCGTCTGCTGCGTGACGCCAAGCTGTACGAAATCGGCGCTGGCACCAGTGAGATCCGTCGCATGCTCATCGGCCGCGAACTGTTCAACGAAACCCGCTAAACGGAGCTGTCCATGGCTATCCTGCATACCCAGCTCAACCCCCGTTCGGCGGAGTTCGCCGCCAACAGCGCGGCGATGCTCAAACAGGTCGACGCCCTGCACACCCTGCTCGCCCAAGTGGCGCAAGGTGGCGGCCCGAAAGCGCAAGAACGCCACACCTCGCGGGGCAAGCTGCTGCCCCGTGAGCGCATCAATCGCCTGCTCGATCCGGGCTCGCCGTTTCTCGAAATCAGCCAATTGGCCGCCTACGGGGTTTATGGCGAAGATGTTCCCGCCGCTGGCGTGATTGCCGGGATCGGCCGCGTGGAAGGCGTCGAATGCATGATCGTCGCCAACGATGCCACGGTGAAAGGTGGCTCGTACTACCCGCTGACCGTGAAAAAGCACCTGCGTGCCCAGACCATCGCCCAGCAAAACCGCTTGCCGTGCATCTACCTGGTGGACTCCGGCGGCGCCAACCTGCCGCGCCAGGATGAAGTGTTTCCGGATCGCGAGCACTTCGGGCGGATCTTCTTCAACCAGGCCAACATGAGCGCCATGGGCATTCCGCAAATTGCCGTGGTCATGGGTTCCTGCACCGCTGGCGGCGCCTATGTGCCGGCGATGGCCGACGAAGCGATCATGGTCCGTGAGCAAGCGACGATCTTCCTCGCCGGCCCACCGCTGGTGAAAGCCGCCACCGGTGAAGTGGTCAGCGCCGAAGACCTCGGCGGGGCCGATGTGCACTGCAAGATCTCGGGCGTGGCCGACCATTACGCCGAAAGCGATGAACACGCCCTCGCCATAGCGCGCCGCAGTGTGGCCAACCTCAACTGGCGCAAACAAGGCGAAGTTCAGCAACGCACACCGATCGCCCCGCTCTACAGCAGCGACGAGTTGTACGGCGTGGTCTCGGCCGATGCCAAGCAACCGTTCGACGTGCGCGAAGTGATTGCCCGGTTGGTGGACGGCTCGGTGTTCGACGAATTCAAGGCGCTGTTCGGGACGACGCTGGTGTGCGGTTTTGCTTACCTGCACGGTTATCCGGTCGCGATCCTCGCCAACAACGGCATCCTCTTCGCCGAAGCGGCGCAAAAAGGTGCGCACTTCATCGAACTGGCGTGCCAGCGCGGCATCCCGTTGCTGTTCCTGCAAAACATCACCGGCTTCATGGTCGGGCAGAAATACGAGGCCGGCGGTATCGCCAAGCACGGCGCAAAACTGGTGACCGCCGTGGCGTGCGCCAAAGTGCCGAAATTCACGGTGATCATTGGCGGCAGCTTCGGTGCCGGCAACTACGGGATGTGCGGTCGTGCTTATGACCCACGTTTCCTGTGGATGTGGCCGAATGCGCGCATCGGCGTGATGGGTGCCGAGCAGGCGGCTGGCGTGTTGGTGCAGGTCAAGCGCGAGCAAGCCGAGCGCAGTGGCCAAAGTTTCAGTGCCGAGCAGGAAGCCGAGATCAAGCAGCCGATCCTCGACCAATACGAAGAACAGGGCCACCCCTACTATTCCAGCGCCCGCTTGTGGGACGACGGTGTCATCGACCCGGCACAGACTCGCGATGTTTTGGGCCTGGCCTTGTCCGCGTCGTTGAACACGCCAATCGAACCGAGCCGCTTCGGCGTGTTCCGGATGTGATCCGACCCTGTAGGAGCGAGCTGGCTCGCGATGGACGTTAACGATAACGCGTGTGTTCTGGATAAACGCGCCGCCCTTTAGTCCATCGCGAGCGGGCTCGCTCCTGCAAGTGCCGTGGAGAATAAAAAATGAGCGAATTCAACACCCTCCAATTGCTGACCGACCCTCGGGGTTTCGCCACCCTGTGGCTCAGCCGCGAAGAGAAGAACAACGCGTTCAACGCCGAGATGATCCGCGAACTGATCCTCGCGCTGGACAAGGTATCGAATGACGCCAGCCTGCGTTTTCTGCTGGTGCGTGGCCGCGGCAAGCATTTCAGCGCCGGTGCCGACCTGGCCTGGATGCAACAATCGGCCGAACTCGATTACCACACCAACCTCGACGATGCCCGTGAACTGGCGGAGTTGATGTACAACCTCGCCAAGTTGAAAGTCCCGACCCTGGCGGTGGTGCAAGGCGCGGCCTTCGGTGGCGCGCTGGGCCTGATCAGTTGCTGCGACATGGCCATCGGTGCCGATGACGCGCAATTCTGCCTGTCAGAAGTCCGCATCGGCCTGGCACCGGCGGTGATCAGCCCGTTCGTGGTGCAAGCCATCGGCGAACGGGCCACCCGACGTTATGCGTTGACCGCTGAACGCTTCGGCGGGCAACGGGCGCGGGAACTCGGTTTGTTGTCGGAGTGCTATCCGCTGATCGATCTGGAGCAAAAGGTCGAACAGTGGATCGACAACCTGTTGCTCAACAGCCCCGCCGCCATGCGTGCCAGCAAGGATCTGCTGCGTGAAGTCGGCGATGGCTCGCTGAACCCGGCGTTGCGCCGCTACACCGAGAACGCCATTGCCCGCATCCGCGTCAGCCCTGAAGGCCAGGAAGGCCTGCGCGCCTTTCTGCAAAAACGTCCGCCGAGCTGGCAGTCCGAAACCACCACCAAGGAGCCCCGTTGATGAGCGCACCTGTTATCACCTCTGTGCTGGTGGCCAACCGTGGCGAAATCGCCTGCCGGGTCATGCGCACCGCCAAGGCCCTGGGCCTGACCACCGTGGCCGTGCACAGCGCCACTGACCGTGACGCCCGCCACAGCCGCGAAGCCGATATTCGCGTCGACCTCGGTGGCAGCAAAGCCGCCGACAGCTACCTGCAAATCGACAAACTGATCGCCGCCGCCAAGGCCAGCGGCGCCCAGGCCATCCACCCCGGTTATGGCTTTCTGTCGGAGAACGCAGGGTTCGCCCGCGCGATCGAAGCGGCCGGCCTGATTTTCCTCGGCCCGCCCGCGTCGGCCATCGACGCCATGGGTAGCAAGTCCGCCGCCAAAGCCTTGATGGAAACCGCAGGCGTGCCGCTGGTGCCCGGTTATCACGGCGAAGCTCAAGACTTCGAGACCTTCCGCGCGGCCTGTGAACGCATCGGTTACCCGGTGCTGCTCAAAGCCACGGCCGGTGGTGGCGGCAAGGGCATGAAAGTGGTCGAGGACGTCAGCCAACTGGCCGAAGCCCTGGCCTCGGCCCAGCGTGAAGCGCAATCGTCGTTCGGCGATTCGCGGATGCTGGTGGAGAAATACCTGCTCAAACCGCGCCACGTGGAAATCCAGGTGTTCGCCGATCAACACGGCAACTGCCTGTACCTCAACGAACGTGACTGCTCGATTCAGCGTCGGCACCAGAAAGTCGTGGAAGAAGCACCGGCGCCAGGCCTGAGCCCGGAACTGCGACGTGCCATGGGCGAAGCGGCCGTGCGCTCGGCCCAGGCCATCGGTTATGTCGGCGCCGGCACCGTGGAGTTTCTGCTTGATGCGCGCGGCGAGTTCTTCTTCATGGAGATGAACACACGCCTGCAAGTCGAGCACCCGGTCACCGAAGCCATCACCGGCCTCGACCTGGTGGCCTGGCAGATTCGTGTCGCACGGGGCGAGGCACTGCCCATGACCCAGGATCAGGTTCCGCTGATCGGCCACGCCATTGAAGTGCGGCTGTATGCCGAAGATCCGGGCAATGATTTCCTGCCGGCGACCGGACGCCTGGAGTTGTATCGTGAGTCGGCCGAGGGGCCGGGGCGTCGTGTCGACAGCGGCGTTGAGGAAGGCGATGAGGTTTCACCCTTCTACGACCCGATGCTCGGCAAGTTGATTGCCTGGGGCGAGGACCGTGAACAGGCGCGTTTGCGCTTGCTGAGCATGCTCGATGAATTCGCCATTGGCGGGCTCAAGACCAACATCAACTTCCTGCGTCGAATCATTGCCCATCCGGCGTTTGCCGCGGCGGAACTGGATACAGGGTTCATTCCGCGTTACCAGGAGCAACTATTGCCGGCGCCGGTGGCGCTCAGCGACGACTTCTGGCAAGCCGCCGCCCAGGCATTTGCCCAGAGCCAGCCTCGTTCACCGCGCGTCGATGACCCGAGTTCGCCTTGGGCCGACAGCAACGGTTTCCGCGCCGGATTGCCATCGGAAATCACCCTACACTTGAGTTGTGAAGGCCAGGACCGCGCGCTGACGCTGGGCAACATCAACGCCCAGAGCGCGCGGCTCAAGGGTGAGCAATTGCTGACCGAGCATGACGGCGTGCGTCGCCAGCATCGGGCCATCCGCCAGGGTGAGCGGGTCTATCTGCAATGGGATGGCGAGTTGCGCCGCATCGAAGCCTATGACCCGATCGGCGCCGTCGAAGCCAGTCACAGCCATCAGGGCGGGCTGACAGCGCCCATGAACGGCAGCATCGTGCGCGTACTGGTAGAGGCCGGGCAAACGGTCGAAGCCGGTGCGCAACTGGTGGTGCTCGAAGCGATGAAGATGGAGCACAGCATCCGTGCGCCACACGCCGGGGTGATCAAGGCGCTGTATTGCCAGGAAGGCGAGATGGTCAGCGAAGGCAGTGCGCTGGTCGAACTGGAAGAAGCGTGAAATGAAGATCGGTCCTGCGCCTGGCGAGGACCGATCCGGTCAGAACTTGGCTGTCGCCTGAACCACCACGCCGATGATTCGGCAGTCGTCGGTGTAGAGGGCTTTGGGATACGTCGGATTGAGCGGGACCAGGTAACGCTGCCCGCCCTCTTCGATCAGCTTGCGAAAGATCGCCTCGGTGCTGTCGTGCCATTGCGCGATCACCAGTTTGCCGGGCTCCGCAGCCACGTCCGGGTCCACCAGAATCAACATGCCTTCGCCAATGCTCAGGCCACTGGGGGCGGTCATCGCGTCGCCGGTCACCGTCAGCCAGAATGCCGAGCCCTGGGCGTGGTAGTCCGACAATTCGAAACGGTACTGCGCCCCTTCTCCGTCGCGCACTTCAGCGGTTGCCTTCCAGTCACTGACCGGGTAACGAAAGTACGGATTGTACTTTTGCGTCAGGGAGACTTCGTCGTCCTTCTCGTCCGTGGTTTCGCGGATCACCAGCGCCACTTCCAGAAAGTCCATGCCGAGCGCCTTCAACACTCGATTCATGTTCTCGACACCCGGCTCGCGACGTTTATTCAGCCAATGGCCAATGCCACCCTGGGACATCCCGAGGCGCTCGGCGAGTATTTCCTGAGTGATTTTGAGTTCACTCATCTTGGCCTTGACCAATTCGATCCATTTATCCATGGGCGGCACGATACTGGGGCAACTCCGGCCATCAAAACACAAATTGTAGTATTAAACCCATGATCACAAATACAAATCGTACTAGGATGAGCTCACGGATCTGAACCTATCACGGAGCTTGCCATCACCATGACCCAACAACCGGCCAACGAACTGCCCGACCTGCAAATCGACACCTCCCTCACCTCGCCCCAAGGCTCCGCTGCCGCCCAACGGGCGCTGGACTACTACTTGAAGCCGGCGGTTTCAGAGAATGAGGTCGAGGAGCGCTTCTTTGATGTGAACCGCAACATCAGCAGAGAAGAGGCATTGGTCCATGCTTCCGATCTGCTGCGTTGTGCCGCAGCCATCGCCTACGAGTCAGCCAATCACCTCCAGGGCGCCAGTCGGGACCTGGCGTTTTCGGCAGTGCATATGATCGATATGGCCAAAGCCATGGTCGCCCGCTCCCTGGAGGGGCACCAGAAAGCCTAAGAGGAAGGCGCTGACAGAGGACCGGAAAGAACTTTCCGATCCCAAGATAAAAAAAGCTTGACCCGCAAACGAGAATGATTATTATTGCACCATCTGGTCGCGAGATCAGTCGATGGATCAAGGGACCTCAGGTCGGACTTTTGGTCTATCTCCTCATCAGGCTAATCACGGTTTTTGACCCGGCTTATTGCCGGGTCTTTTTTTGCCCGTTTTCTGGCCTGTGGCTTCAGGCTGATCAACTCTTTAAGTACCGCATACACGCAATGGCGCGCACGATATCAAAAGAATGTCCGCTGGCATGGGCAGCCCGACATCATTGGGGCGAACCACCGAAAAATAGCACTTGAGAATCAATTCCACAGTCTCTAAGCTGCGACAGCGTCAAGGAAGACGCCCCCCCCCCGCTTTACATCATCCGCCTGCCCCCCCTCGTTCCTTGTCTCTGCGATGACCTGTCTTGCCGTCACCATCAGGTTGAAGCGGGTATGCAGGCGAGGATGCACCACCCTCGCCCTCCTGACCTCAATACACCACGATATGCGAATCCGCCCGTAACCGGTCAGGTCGCTAACCTCATGCCCACGGCGCCAAAGCGGATTGAGATCGGGGCTGGCTATATAGAGGGGCAGGCTGTATGGAGCGCACCAAACTAGGAACGCGTAGAAATTCCCCCATTCTGCAACTCGATAGCCTCAAAACAGTGCTGGTGGTAACACGGATGATCGCTACGCTGAGAAGGAGCGCTTCGTGGCGGACACGGGCCGCGGATCAGTGCATCCGCAGGAAGGGTGAAACGTTTTTTCTGCCGCTCCTAACCCCCTTCTCTTGCGTGTACAGTAGCCGCCATAAAATCTAAACAGGAACCCAACCGTGGCTAAATCCTCTCTCGACATCAGTGCCAACTTTGACAGCGGCAACATTGAAGTGCTGGACATCAGCAACCCGCTGCAGGCGCTGCTGGCCATCAAGCCCGACACCCGCAGCCAGCATTTTCAATGGTTCCACTTCAAAGCCAGTGGCCTGCATGTCGGACAGGAGCACTGGTTTCGCCTGAACAATGCCAGCAAGTCCTCTTACAACAAGGCTTGGGACGGTTATCAGGCGGTGGCGTCCTACGATCATGTGAACTGGTTTCGCATACCGACCATCTTCGAAGGCGACTGCCTGCGTTTCAGTCTTGAAGCGACCCAGACCCACGCCTGGTTCGCCTACTTCGAACCCTACAGCCGTGGCCGTCACGACTGGTTGATCGAGCAGGCGCTGACCAAGGCCGGCACAGAACTGCTGGCCACCGGCAAGAGCATCGAAGGTCGGGACATTCAGCTGTTGCGCAAAGGCTCGGGCGCCGAAGGCCAGCGCAAGGTGTGGATGATCGCTCAGCAACATCCGGGCGAACACATGGCCGAGTGGTTCATGGAAGGCGTGATCGAACGCCTGGAAAAACACGACGACCCCGAACTGAACAAACTGCTGGCCAGCGCCGACCTTTACCTGGTGCCGAACATGAATCCGGACGGCGCCTTCCATGGTCATCTGCGCACCAACGCGATGGGCCAGGACCTGAACCGCGCCTGGCAGAGCGCCAGCCCGGAAATCAGCCCCGAAGTCTTTTTCGTACAGCAACAGATGGAAAAGTACGGCGTCGACCTGTTCCTCGACATCCACGGCGATGAGGAAATCCCCTACGTGTTCACCGCGGGCTGCGAAGGCAATCCAGGCTACACACCGCGAATCGAAAAACTGGAAGAGCACTTTCGCAATCACCTGAAGCACCTGACCAAGGACTTCCAGACCAAACATGGCTACACCCGCGACGAACCGGGCAAGGCCAACATGACGCTGGCGTGCAACAGCGTGGGTGAGAAATTCGATTGCCTGTCGCTGACCCTGGAAATGCCGTTCAAGGATAACGATGATCATCCGAACCCGCTGACAGGTTGGTCGGGCAAGCGGTCGAAGCAGTTGGGGAAGGATGTGTTGACCACGGTGGCCGAGATGGTTGATACGCTGCGCTGATTGCTTTTTCAGATCAAAAGATCGCAGCCTGCGGCAACGCCCCAGGCTGCGATCTTTTTTCAGGTTATGACTAACCGCGATCCTTGCCCCGCAACATACTGTCCAGCACGTCATCCCGACGCACCCAGGCGTGAAACAACGCCGCCGCCAAATGCAGCAACACCGTCAAGAACAACAGATAAGCCAGATACCCGTGGGCCTTGCGCAGGAAGGCAAACACCTGGGCATTGGCCGGCAGGATCGATGGCAATTGCAACGATTTGCTGAGCATCACCGGTTCGCCCGAGGCCGAAATCATCGCCCAGCCCAGCAGCGGCAATATCAGCATCAAGGCATACAGCAGCACGTGGGAGGCCTTGGCCGCCAGCGCTTGCCAGCCCGGCAAGTCCGCGGGTAACGGCGGCTGTTGCGTGGAGAACCGCACGAGCAGACGCACGATCACCAACAGCAGAATGGCGACACCCAAGGGTTTGTGCAGGTGAATCAGCCATTCATGACGCTCGGACACCGAGGCCACCATGCCTGCACCGATGAACAGCATGGCGATGATCATCAGCGCCATCAGCCAGTGCAGCAATCGCGCCAGGGGAGCGAAATGGTTCGGTTGGGCGCTCATTGCTTGGCCTCCTGTTTGGCGGCGGGTAACTGGCTGACTTCGCTGGTGCGACGCAGGTAGGAAGTGGCGTAACCGGCCGAACGAGCGGCGAGCAAGGGGTCGTCGGAACCTTCGATCCCGGCGGGCAATACCAACGGGTCGTAGTTGATGTCACGGCACTCGCCACTGAGCTGCGGCTGGGTGCTTTCCAGGACCAGGGTGCCGGCGTTCAACACCTTGCGCCCGTCGGGCCAGGCCTTGCTCGCGTCGTTGACCGGGTCGCCGGGGTTGGCCAGGGTGATGTTTAACTGCCAACGCAACGGTCCAGCGGCGATGCGTTGAACCAGGTCTTTTTCCAGATAATCGCTGCCCTCCGGGGCTGTCGCGCCCGGTGCATCTTGAGCCACCGGCACCATGCTCCAGCGCACCGCCTGTCGTTGCCCGGCGGCGTTCACCAGGTAAAACGCGTTGACGCTGTTGTAGGTTTCCGTCACGTAGCTGGCCGATGGCTTGGCGGTCTTGATCCAGGCCAGGAAAGGTGCAGCTTCAGGGTGCGAGCCGAAGAACGCCGGCACCGCCGCCGGGTTCGGCTTGCCGGTGGCCGGGTCAGGCGACTGGGCTTGTTGCAATTGATAGAAGGCCTCGGGCGTGCCCACCGGGAACACCGGCATGCTGTTCATCCCGGTGCGCCACTGCTGGCCGTTGGCCTGGGTGAAGCGCAACGCCAGGCTGCGGATGGGCACGGCACTGTCCGGCGCATAAGGATTGCCCGCCGGCAAGGCGAAACGCCCGACCACCGGGGTCCGCGCTTCATTGAACACCTGCGCCGAGGAGTAACTGCGCGCTTCGCCGCTGCTCTCGAAATGGCCGATCACGCACACGCCTTTGGAGTGATTGCGTCGGAACCCTGGGTGCACGCCGTTGTTGGTTTCCAGCACATTGATCAGCTTTTTCGGCGTCAGGCGCTGTGGGTCGAGGGTGCCGTTGACGTAGGCAAACGCCCCGGCCACGGCGGCGACGACCACGGCAATGCCCGCCAGGCGCATCATCAGGCTCGCGGTACTCAGGGGTGGCCGGGTGGGCGGTGTTGATCGATCTACCATGAAGGACTCCAGGGCCATCGGCCACAAGTGAGAAGAACCAGACAGACGATCCCCCCGAGGGTTTATTCCATCGTTCGGTTTTTATTTTTTCCGGCGTGGAATAACCTCGATTGCCATGCGTCTTGCTGGACACTCACCACAGCGTAGTGACTGGTCAGAACTTGATGAATGATATCGACGAACAATTGCGGGAAATTATTCCCAGGCTGCGCCGTTTCGCTGTATCGCTGACGCGAAATCCCGGCAATGCAGACGATCTGGTGCAGTCGTGCCTGGAACGGGCACTGTCGGCCTGGGGCGACAAGCGGCCCGACGGAGACCTGCGTGCCTGGCTGTTTTCGATTCTCTATCGGCAGTTCCTCGACGCTCACCGGCGCTCCCGACGCTATGCGCGAATGCTCGAGTTCTTCACCGGTCGCGACGACGCGCAGCCCTCGACAGAGCGAACGGTGATCGCCCAATCGACACTGAACGCCTTCGATCAACTGCCCACCGAACAGCGCGCGCTGCTGCTTTGGGTGTCGGTGGAAGGCCTGAGCTACAAAGAGGTCGCCGAGATTCTCGATGTCCCCACTGGCACGGTGATGTCCCGCCTGTCCCGGGCCCGCCAGGCCTTGCGCCAACTCAGCGATGGCGAAATCAACCGCCCTTCCCTGCGGAGACTCAAATGATCAGCATGCCCCCCAGCGAGCGCGATCTGCACGCTTATGTCGACCACCAACTCAGCGATGACGACCGACGCCTGGTGGAGACTTATCTCTCTGGCAACGCGCCCATTGCCGAGCAGGTGCGCGCCTGGCAAAAAGACGCCCAGCAACTGCGCGCAGCCCTGAGCGGCGCCCTGCAGCAACCGGCCAACCCGGACCTCGATCCTGTGAGGATTCGTCAACGCCTTAAACGCCAGTCCCGTCGTCATCTGGCCAGCGCCGCTGTATTGCTGATCGCCGTCGGCATCGGCGGGGTCAGCGGCTGGCAGGCGCGGGAGATGACCCTCGCCAGCGCCCCGCTGCCCATGACCGATGCCCTGCAGGCCTACCGGCTGATTGCCCAGCAAGGCATCTTGCCAGCCGACTACAAGGTCAGTGCCGACGGCGACATGCAAGGCTGGCTCGACCGTTACTTCACCCAGGCCAATCGCCTGCCCGATCTCTCGGGCGCCGGGTTCAAACCGGTCAGCGGGCGTTTGCTCAGCACCGAGCAAGGGCCGGCGGCGATGGTGGTCTATGAGGATCAGGGCGGGCACAAAGTCAGCTTCTACGTGCGCCCGCCGGGGCCGAAAAACTTCCTGCTGCCACGGGGCAGTCGCCGTGATGACGGCTTGCAGGCCGAGTACTGGTCAGGGGGCGGCTACAACTATGCGATGGTCAGCCCGGCGGATACGCCGGCGGCGCAGATGCTCAAACAGACAACTCAGTTCTGAGCGCCACATCAATTCCGTAGACGCTGGCCTGGCAGCGTCTGCCGGGTTTCGCCTACGCTTTCTTTTTCAGCGTTGCCCACGTAGATCTTAGCGTTGCAGTGGACCACCTGACGGCCCCGAAAAAATGTATCCACGCCCAATTGAATTGATTTTGTAGGGCCTGTATCGATTTTCTACAGAATTCCAACTCGAAATAAGTTGTACACACCGCAGTAATCCGTCCAAAAAAACCAGCATTCCAGCGACATGACTGGAAGCAAATTCTCCCCTCTGGGTACACTATGGCGCCGCCGCGCGGGAGCCGGCCTGAAGATTATGGGGTGACATCACAGTGACCGTTCGACCGCCCAACCGTTTGCGTCTCGCACCGCGCTGGCCATCGCTGCGCCGCCTGTTCGGCAAGGCCTCGGCTGCGCACGCCCATGGAACCGCAACAGGCCGGGTCATCCACGATTACTTTCACCGCAAGGCTCATGCGCAGGGCTACACCCTCAGTCACAGTCAACAGCGCGTGATCGACTGCATGGCGCAACACGCCACCGCACTGCTGGGCAGCGCAGCGCCCCCCCTGCCCGGCCTCTATCTGCATGGCGCCGTGGGTCGCGGCAAGAGTTGGCTGCTCGACGGCTTCTTCCAGGCTATTCCCCTGGAACAAAAACAGCGCCTGCACTTCCACGAGTTTTTTGCCCGGTTGCATCAGGGGATGTTCAGCCATCGCGATCAACCGGACGCGCTGGCGACCACCCTGGATGATTTGCTGTGCGATTGCCGAGTGCTGTGTTTCGACGAATTCCATGTCCATGACATCGGCGACGCGATGCTGATCAAGCGTCTGTTCAAAGCGCTGTTCCGTCGAGGCATTCTGCTGCTGGTCACCTCCAATTACCCACCGGAGGGTCTGTTGCCCAATCCGCTGTACCACGCGCGCTTCAAACCGGTGATCGACCTGATCAATGCGCGCATGCAGGTGATGGAGGTCGGCGGGCCACACGACTACCGCAGCCAGGCCAGAACTCACACGCATCAACTGTTTACCCAGGGTCAATACATCTGGCCCGGCACAGCGTCGCAGCGTCAGGCATCCAACCTGCCACCCGCCAACGCGCCGGCCATTGCGCTGCCGGTCGGCCCTCGCCACCTGCCCGCTCGTTACTGCGAAGACCGTACCATCGGTTTTACCTTCACCGATCTGTGTGAGCAGCCCACGGCGGTCATGGATTACCTGGAGCTGTGCCGACGCTACGATCACTGGATCATCGACGAATTGCCCAACCTGGCCGACTGTTCAATCGCCGCTCAGCAACGCTTCATCAATCTGGTGGACGTTTTGTACGATCAAGACAAGCATCTGGTGCTGATGGGGCAGCATTCATTGCGCGAAAGCCTGGACGGCGATGCCATCGACCTGGCACGCACCCGCAGCCGCCTGGGGCAGTTGGTGGAGGTCCGGGAGCCGGCCTGATCGCTCGTATTCGATTGGGCGGCTGGCGCGTTCGCTCCCGCATTTCGCCCGCGCTTGATTAAACAACTCGATCGACTGCGGGCTCGCTCGCGAAAGCGGTCTGACCGACAACACTCATTCCCGTTATCATGCCGCCCATTCATTTGATCGATGGCGAGCCCCGTTCATGCACACCCTTGCACAATTGCGCGCCGGCACACTGGCAGGCATCACCCGTCTGGACCTCAGCTGCGGCCTGACAGAATTCCCCCGGGAAATCTTCGACCTGGCGGACTCCCTGGAAGTGCTCAACCTCAGTGGCAATGCCTTGAGCAGCCTCCCGGACGACCTGCATCGCCTGACCCGTTTGCGCGTGTTGTTCTGCTCGGACAATCTGTTCACCGAACTGCCGGCCTGCGTGGGCCAGTGCGCGACGCTGACCATGATCGGCTTCAAGGCCAACCGCATCGAGCACGTGCCGGGCGCTGCGTTGCCACCGCTCCTGCGTTGGCTGATCCTGACCGACAACTGCATCGGCGAACTGCCGACGGAGCTGGGCGAACGCCCCAACCTGCAAAAACTGATGCTGGCGGGTAACCGACTGCAACGCTTGCCGGAAAGTTTGCGCCATTGCCATCGGCTGGAGCTGATCCGCATCGCCGCCAACCAGATCAGCCAATTACCCGAATGGCTGCTCGCGCTGCCGAGCCTGACCTGGCTGGCGTACGCCGGTAACCCACTGGAAACCGAAGCCGACGCGGCCGCCCTGGCAGCCACTGCGAGCATCCCCTGGTCGCAGTTGCGTCTGGAGCAGCTCCTGGGCGAAGGCGCTTCGGGGTTGATTCATCGGGCGGCATGGGCACGACCGGGCCACGCGGACACGCCAGTCGCGGTCAAACTCTACAAGGGCGAAATGACCAGTGATGGCTCGCCGTTGCATGAAATGAACGCCTGCATTACCGCTGGCCTTCACCCCAACCTGATCCGGGTCGAAGGCCGGGTGGTCGATCACCCGCAAGACACCGCCGGGCTGGTGATGCAACTGATCGAGCCGAGCTACCGCAACCTTGCCGCGCTGCCGAGCCTGGCGACCTGCAGCCGCGATGTCTACGCCGAAGATACCCGGTTCACGGCCGATGTCGCCTTGCGCATCGCCCGTGGTATCGCCTCGGTCGCCGAGCACTTGCACCGCCAGGGCATCACCCATGGCGACCTCTACGGCCACAATATTCTGTGGAACGCGCAGGGTGATTGCCTGTTGGGGGACTTTGGCGCGGCGTCTTTCCATGCCACGCAAGACACCCTGGAAAGCCGTGCACTGCAACGCATCGAAGTGCGAGCGTTCGGGGTTCTGCTGGGGGAATTGCTGGAGCGGATCGACTCGGGGTTGAGCGCCGAGGAGCGTCTGCGGCTGGAGGATCTGCAGCAGCGCTGCTGTCAGCCTGATGTACTGGCGCGACCGGGGTTCGACGAGGTTATTCAACTGCTGAAAGATTGATGACTGCTGCGCGGTCCATCGCGGGCCAGCCCGCTCCCACAGGGTTCAGCGTCGTACGCATTTTTTGCGAACGACACAAATACTGTGGGAGCGGGCTGGCCCGCAATGGCGGTGTTACTGGAAATACAACTTAACCCGCCAACCCGACAAACATGTCTTGCACGTCATCATGGTTATCGAGGCCTTCGAGGAAGGCTTCGACTTCAGCCATCTGCTCGTCGCTCAGGCCGCTGACCGGGTTCTTCGGCTGGTAGCCCAGCTTGGCCGACAGTACGGTGAAGCCTTGCCCCGGCAGGGCTTTCTGTACTGCGTCCAGATCCGCAGGCTCGGTCAGGAACAGGGTCGCGCCGTCTTCGCCCGGCTCGAAATCCTGAGCGCCCGCTTCGATGGCGGCCATTTCCGGATCGGCGTCCGGGGTGTCCGGCGAGGCTTCGATCATGCCCACGTGGTTGAAGTCCCAGGCCACCGAACCGGAAGCGCCCAACTGGCCCTTGCGGAATGCCACGCGGATTTCAGCGACGGTACGGTTGATGTTGTCAGTCACGCATTCAACGATCAGCGGCACCTGATGCGGCGCGAAGCCTTCATACGTCACGCGATGGTATTGCACGGTTTCGCCCAACAGGCCCGCACCCTTCTTGATGGCGCGATCCAGTGTTTCCTTGGGCATCGAAGCTTTCTTGGCCTGTTCAACCACCAGGCGCAGGTGTGCGTTGGTGGCGACATCAGCGCCGTTGCGCGCAGCGATGGTGATTTCTTTCACCAGTTTGCCGAAGATCTTTCCCTTGGCGTTGGCTGCCGCTTCTTTGTGTTTAACCTTCCACTGTGCGCCCATTACTCACTCTCTTGTCTGTGGCGCCGAGACATCTATTGGCCGACGCATTGCGCCAGTTTACCCGGCCTAAAGTTGGCAATCGACCAAAAATTCCGACCTCGAATCGACATATTCACCGGCAGTTGTAGGGCGATTCTGAAACTCCTGTTTGCGATGACCATTAAGGGCTGTGGTTTCGTACCCTCTGCAGCCGTACTCCATGGCAGAAGCGCGTCCGATGCATAACGACAAGGAAAGTCCCTTCACCCTGACACTGCTTGACGACGATTTGAGCCTGCAGGTGGTGCAGTTCAGTGGCCAAGAAGCCCTCAACCAACCCTATCGATTCGAGATTGAAGTGATTGGCCTGGCGCCGGCCATGCCGCTGCAACAACTACTGCACCAAGCGGCGTTCCTGAGCCTTGGACAGGGCCAGGGCATTCACGGCGTACTGTACAACGTCAGTCGCGAACATCGCGGCCCGCACCGGGTCGGCTACAAACTGGTGCTGGGCCCCGCCCTGCAATCGCTGGACCGACATCGTTGCCGACGCATTTTTGAGCCGTCCAGCGTGCCCATGATCCTGCAGCAGTTGCTGGCCGAACATGAGCTACCCGATGACAGCTATCGCTTCGAACTGACCCATGGCCACTATCCTCAGCGACCGTTTTGCATTCAGTACGAAGAAACCGACCTGGCCCTGCTGCAACGGCTGTGCGAGGAGGAAGGCATTCACTATCACTTCGAACACCACCGCCACGGGCACGTTCTGGTGTTCGCCGACGACAGCCTGAGTTTCCCTCAGGAACCGTTGTTGATGCCGTTCCGGAGCGATGCACCCGATGACAGCAACCCATGGCGAATCAGCGAGCTGTTCCAGCGTCACGATTCACGGCCCTCTTCGCCAAGGCTGGATGCCCGAGACCGCGGCGCCATGGACACCGACGACGGCGCGGCCAATCATGTGTTTAGCCAAGCCATGGCGCCCACGGCCCGCCCCGCTCCCGAACAGCGCTACCGCGATCAACTTGCTCGCCGGCATCTGGAGCGCTTGCGATGCCGGCAAATGCAGATTCACGGCCAAAGTAATCACGGCGAACTGCGCAGCGGCTGCATCGTGCAGGTGACTGAGCACCCACTAACCGGTTTCAACGATCAATGGTTGGTGACCCAGGCGCGTCATCAGGGAGAGCAGGGGTCGATTCTGCAGCAGGGCACCTCGGGCGCGCCCAGGCGTTACCGCAATCAGTTCAGCGCGATTCCCTGGTCAACGGTGTTTCGTCCGGCGCTCGAACAGCCGAGGCCGCGTATCCCCGGTTATCAGCCAGCGCGGGTGCTGGGCCAGACCGGGCAGCAGTCGGCGCTGGATGAGCAAGGTCGCATACAGGTGAGTTTGTGGCCTGCTACGGACAATGAAACCGAAGATGGCATCGGCCTCTGGCTGCCCGTTGCGGTGACGGGTGCCCGCATCGATCCTGGCGGTTTGCCCATGGCCGGCACAGACGGATGGGTCAGTTTCCTCGACAGCGATCCCGACCGCCCGGTGTTCTGCGCCAGCACCGGACACCGCTCCACGCCTCGATCCGCCCGACGCCATGAGCCACGGAGCGATAGCCGACTGCTGCTCGACTGGTTGATCGACCCCACCGACGCCGGGTCCTGAGCCTCACCCCTTGTCAGCCTTGCCGGCCGCCGCCGCGAACCTGGCCAGGCGCACGTCCAGATGCCGGGGCCGCCGTCCGTGGTCCTCGGCGCGCTCCTTGCGGCGAATGGCGTTGCGCACCATCAGCGAGCCAAGGTAACGAATCGGTTCCGGCGGGAAGAAGCCCAGCGGTCCGTTGACCAGTGGCGAGCGCGTCCAGGGATTGTCCAGGCCCTGGACCATCGAAGCCAGAATCTGACCGCCCATGTGGCATGGCCCGACGCCGCTGCCGGAATATCCAAAACCGTAGAACAGGTTCCCGCTGGCACTCATCTGCCCAAAGAACGGCAGCCCTGTGACCGAGCGATCCGACGGGCCGTTCCAGGTTGCGTCGACCTTGACGTCGGCAAACGCCGGGAAGAAGTCCGTCAGACTGCTGCGAAGCAGACCGGCATAGGGCGATGGCTGATCGAACACCGGTGACAGGCGACCACCGTAAGCGAAGGTATTGCCGCCCTTGCCGAGCATGATCCGGCCGTCGGGTGTGTTGTGGTAGTAGTGCACGAAAATCCGCGAATCGAGCACGGTGACACCGCTGGTCAAACCGATTTCGTCGAGCAGATCGGGTCGTGGTTCGGTGATCAACATGTCGCTGGAGACGATCGCCACGCTGCGTTCGAACTGTGGGAATGCCCGTGCCATCCAGGCATTCATCGCCAGCACCACACGATCGGCGCGAACGCTGCCATTGGCGGTCTGGATGACGGCCGACTTACCTTCCTCCAGCCCGGTCATGGCGGTGTTTTCATGAATCCGCACGCCAAGCTGCAAGGCCACCCGGCGCAAACCACGCACCAGTTTGCCTGGCTGCACGCTGGCGGCGGCCGGGGAAAACCAGCCTTCCAGGTGCCTGGTAGAACCGGCCATGCGTTGTACATCAGCCAGCGATCGCTGACTGAACGAGTTGATGCCGTTGCGCTCCAGCGCGGCGATCACCGCGTCGGTCGAGCCGACCTGAGCACGGTTGGTCGCGGTGTAGAGGGTGCCATCGAGGCGGTAGTCGGCGTCCACCGCATACCGTTCGCAGAAGGCCCCGATCGCGTGGATGCTGCGCTCGGATTCCTTGACCAGCCGCACCGCTTCTTCTGCGCCGAACAGGCGTTCAAGGGTGAAATACTTGGCCGACCACGACAGCGCACAACCACCGTTGCGGCCACTGGCGCCGGCGCCACAGATATCGGCTTCGATCAGCATCACTTCCAGGCCGGGGTTTTGCTCCTTGAGCATGATGGCGGTCCATAACCCGGTGTAACCGCCGCCGACGATGCAGACGTCGGCGCGGATGTCGCCTTGCAGCGCCGGACAGGTTTCGCACGTCTCGGTCTTCAAGGCCTGCTCCAGCCAAAAGGGTCTCATGGGATCACTCTCCATTCGATAGTCCGCACGCCAGCCTGCCGTAAACGCAGCAGGCGGCGACGGACAGGGTTCAGGTACGCAGGGATTTGACGCTTATCGGCCGGTTAGGCACGAGGGGATAGTGGGTTCGCAAACCACCGGGGCGGCTGTTCCAGTGCGGGATCAACACCAGTGCGGAGAACATCGCGCAGCCAGCGAAGACAATGAACACCGTCACGGTGTCGAAATAACCAGGCAGCAACCCGCCAAGAATCGCCCCGACCGAGCCGCAACCGTTGACGAAACCGGCGGCGGTCGCACCGGCCTTGGCAGTACCGAAGTCGATGGCGGCCGCGCCGCTGATCATCGAATCCGGTCCATAAAGCGTCAGCCCCATGACAAACAGCAGCGCCACTACCAGCAGCACACTGCCGGTGTGCAGGGCACCCATGAACAGCGCGAGCGACACGGTCAGCGCCAGCAGACTGAGCACACAGGCGGGCATACGTCGGGCGCCGAACATTTTGTCGGAGGCGAGGCCGATCATGATCGGTCCGAGCAACCCGGCCAGTTCGAACGCCGTCGGAATGATCGCCGCGCCGACCTTGCCCACCGAGGGCATCTGTTCGAAAACAATCACCGGGCCCCAGAGCAGAATCGCATAGCGCGCCGGCTTCAGCATGAAGTACGCGAGGCCGAGCACCAGTACCGTACGATTGCGCAGAATTTCCTTTAACGGCTCCAGGACGCTGATTTTGCTTTGAGCCTGTGCCTCTTCAGCGGTCAGCTCGGGCTCGGGCTCCACAGCCGGCAAACCAACGTCTTCGGGTTTGTTGCGTTGAAAAATAAAAAACAGCACGGCGACCAGCCCAACCACCGCCGCACTGGAAATGAACGCCGCATGCCAGCTGCCGATGAGCGTATAGGCCCACCAACCGGCAAAGGGCGATGCCACCAGACCGCCAAAGGCGTAGCAGGAACTCCACAGGCCCAACACCCGCCCGCGCTGCTCGGCGGGATAGAAACTACCGAGGTTCTTGCACAGCCCCGACCAACCGGTGGACTGCGCCAGGCCTTGAATCAACATGCAAGTGGCGAAAATCGGCAACGTGGCGAAACTGCCCATCACCAGCGCGGCGGCCGCAGAAATCAGCAAGCCGCCCAGTACCACGACCCGCGGGCCGAAGCGATCGGCCAGGATGCCCCAGGTGAATTGCCCGATGGCGTAAGCGGTCAGATAGATTGCATCGAGGTTGGCCATGGCCATTTTGTCGAGCATGAACATCGGGTCTTCGCCAATCCCGAGTTTTGCAACAGAGAATGCTTTGCGAGTGAAGTAGAAAGCGGCGTAGGCGAGCCAGGTGATCGCGAAGATCTGCACGCGCCAACGTTTGATGGTGCCGATGGGCTTGTTCATTGTGGTTCTGACCTCAGGGTGTGAGTGTGCCGGCAGAATTGAAAGAAAACGCCTGTGTTTTTATTGTTGAGCACTGCGAAATCACCTTGTCCCTGTGGGCGATTCCGGTCAGATGAGTCCTGTTGTTGCACGCACAGGCTCATGGCACCCGCTGCTGTTCGATTGACCAGTCACCGGGGCTGAGGTGGATAAAAACAATTACTGATTAATAAGTGAAATCGATTTATCGTATTTCAAAAATAAGCTCAGCTTGTTATTGGAGATTCGCATGTCGGTTTCCCACGCCCAACTCAAAGCCTTCCACGCCGTAGCCGTGCACGGGAGCTTTACCAAAGCCGCCGAACGACTGTTTCTCACGCAACCGGCCATTTCCGATCAGGTGCGCAAACTCGAAGAGCGCTACGGTGTGCTGCTGTTCCACCGCAACAAGCGTTCAGTGCGCCTGACCGACCTGGGCGAACGCTTGCTCGGCGTCACGCAGAAACTGTTCGTGATCGAAGCCGAAGCCCAGGAACTGTTGCAAGACTCCCAGGCCTTGCAGACCGGCAGCCTGGTTCTGGCGGTGGACGCGCCGGTGCATGTGCTGCCGCAGATCGCCCGATTCTGTGAGCGTTATCCGGGGATCAGCGTGAAGATCGAAACCGGCAACACCGATGAGTCGCTATTGCGGCTCTTCAACTATCAGGCCGATCTGGCGTTACTGGGCCGTGATGTCAGTGATGAACGTCTGCTCTCGTTACCGCTGCGCAACGACCCGATGGTGGCGTTCGTGTCGCGCAATCACCCGTGGGCCGATCGTAAGTCCATCTGCCTGGCGGACCTGGACGATACGCCGCTGGTGCTGCGGGAAATCGGTTCGGTGACGCGACAAACACTGGAAGAGGAAATGGCTGGCGCCGGTTTTCGCATCCGCCCGGCCATTCAGGTCGAAGGGCGGGAGGCGGCGCGAGAAGCGGTGGTGGTGGGGATTGGTGTCGGCGTGGTGTCGGCAGCCGAATTCGGCGCGGATTCGCGTGTGTGTGCATTGCCGATTACCGATTGCAAACGGCGGTTGACCGAAACGCTGGTGTGCTTGCGCGAGCAGAGTTCGCGGCGGGTGGTGGCGACGTTTCTGGAAATGGTGCGCGAGAGCCTGAGGTAGGCAGGTCTGGCCCCATCGCGGTTTATCGGCCTGGCACCAACTCAAAAAACGCCTGGATCAAACGCAAATCCCGGCGCCGTTCCATGCACCCCATCATGTGCCGGTTCACCAACCCCTCGCCAATGATCGGCACCGCCGTCACCCGGGGGTCGTGGCTCACCTCTACCGAAGACACCACGCCCACGCCCAACTCGGCGGCCACCGCTTCAGTCACCGCTTCGCGACTGTCCAGCTCCAGCAACACCCTTGGGTTGACCTGGGCATGGGCGCACGCCTGATCAAAGGTGCGCCGGGTTATCGAACTCGGCTCACGCAACACCATGATCACCTGATCCAGTTCCTTGAGTGGCACGCCATTGGACCGTTGCGCCCACGGATGACCGTCGGGCACCAGTGCGCAAATGTGTGACTCGCTGAGCGCTTGCAGATGCAGCCCCTTGCGCGGCTCGACTTCGGTCAGCACCGCCACGTCGGCATGTTCGGACAACAGCGCCGCCAGGGTTTCCTGAGCATTGCCCAGGCGCAGGTTCACCGTGATGCCCGGATAACGCGCCCGCAGGCTCGCGAGCATCGGCATAACCATATGCGGGCCGTCTGCCGCCACTTCCAGGCGCCCGGTCAGCAACTGCCGGTTGGCCTCCAGCATCGCCTGTGCTTCTTCGGCCAGGCCGAACATGGCCCGGGTGATCGCCGCCAGTTTGGTGCCCTCTTCCGTCAACTCCACCCGTCGCGCGGTGCGGCGCAACAGGCTGATCTGGTAGTGCTCCTCCAGCGCCTTGATGTGCCCGGTGACCGCCGGTTGACTGATGAACAGCCGTGCGGCCGCCCGGGTAAAGCTGCCCTCGCGGGCCACTGCGTCGAAAGCACGCAGCTGAAACAGATTCATGAATAAGCCTCACTGATGGCTGGCATAACAACAAACAATTTGATTGATAACACAGCAAATTGCAATTTAGGCCCCGTAGCTTCATCCCATCGATTGCGAGGACACGAGAATGAGTACTGCCGCCCCCATCCTGCTCACCCCTGGCCCACTGACCACTTCGGCACGCACCCGTCAGGCGATGATGGTCGACTGGGGTTCATGGGATGAGCGCTTCAACCAGTTGACCGCCAGCCTCTGCGAACAACTGCTGGCAATCATCAACGGGGGCGCCAGTCATCACTGCGTGCCCCTGCAAGGCAGCGGCACCTTCGCGGTCGAAGCGGCCATCGGCACGCTGGTACCGCGCGACGGCAAAGTGCTGGTACTGATCAACGGTGCCTACGGCAAACGCCTGGCGAAAATCTGCGAAGTGCTCGGCCGCTCGTTCAGCACCTTCGAAACCGCCGAAGACGAACCCACCACCGCCGCCGACGTCGAGCGCCTGCTGCGCGCCGATGACAGCATCACCCACGTCGCGCTGATTCACTGCGAAACCAGCACCGGTATCCTCAACCCGCTGCCGGAAATCGCTCGGGTCGTTGCGCAACACGGCAAACGCCTGATCATCGACGCCATGAGTTCCTTTGGCGCGCTGCCGGTCGACGCGCAACAGATTCCGTTCGACGCACTGATCGCCGCTTCGGGCAAATGCCTGGAAGGCGTGCCGGGGATGGGGTTCGTTTTCGCTCGCAAGGAAGCCTTGGCCAGCGCTGCCGGCAACTCGCACTCGCTGGCAATGGATCTGTTTGACCAGCACTCCTACATGGCCAAGACCGGCCAATGGCGCTTCACCCCGCCGACCCACGTGGTCGCGGCGCTGCACGAAGCCCTGCTGCAATACAACGAAGAAGGCGGCCTGCCGGCCCGGCACCAGCGCTACGCCGCCAACTGCGAGGCACTGATGGAAGAGATGGGCAAGCTTGGGTTGCGCAGCTTCCTGCCGGCCGCCATCCAGGCGCCGATCATCACCACGTTCCACGCACCGAAAGATCCACGCTACCAGTTCAAGGAATTCTACGAACGGGTCAAGGCCAAGGGTTACATCCTCTACCCCGGCAAACTGACCCAGGTCGAAACCTTCCGCGTCGGCTGCATCGGTCACGTCACCCCGGCGCAGATGCGCGAAGCGGTGGCGGCGATTGGCGACGTGCTGCGTGAGATGGAAGTGTTAGAGATCTAAGCCATACCGCCTTCCCCACAGTAACCACATCGCCCCTATTAGCCAGTTGCCACAGGACTTGATCACCATGAACTACACCCATCCAAGCAAACTCCAGGCCGCCATCCTCGACTGGGCCGGCACCGTGGTCGATTTCGGCTCCTTCGCGCCGACGCAGATCTTTGTCGAAGCCTTCGCCGAGTTCGACGTCCAGGTGTCCATCGATGAAGCCCGTGGCCCGATGGGCATGGGCAAGTGGGACCACATCCGCACCTTGTGCAATCAGCCGGAAGTCGCCGAGCGCTACCGCAACGTGTTTGGCCGCACGCCCACCGACGATGACGTCACCGCCATCTATGAACGCTTCATGCCGCTGCAGATCGAAAAAATCGCCGAGCATTCGGCACTGATCCCGGGCGCCCTGGACACCATCGCCAACCTGCGCCGGCAAGGGATCAAGATCGGCTCGTGCTCCGGCTACCCGAAGCAGGTCATGGACAAGGTGGTCGAACTGGCCGCCACCAACGGTTACGTGGCCGATCACGTGGTCGCCACCGACGAAGTGCCGAATGGCCGCCCATGGCCGGCACAGGCACTGGCCAACGTAATTGCCCTGGGCATCGACGATGTCGCCGCCTGCGTGAAGATCGACGACACCGTGCCAGGCATTCTCGAAGGTCGCCGCGCTGGCATGTGGACCGTGGCGCTGATCTGTTCGGGCAACGCCCTGGGCCTGGACTACGAGGGTTATCGCGCCTTGGACAGCGATAAACTGGACAGCGAACGCACGCGTATCCATGCGCTGTTCGAAGGCTCGCGCCCGCATTACATGATCGACACCATCACCGACTTGCCGGCCGTGATCGCCGATATCAACAAGCGACTGGCCAACGGTGAGATGCCGCAAACCAGCTGATTGCCACGCCTCCAAATGCAGCGCCAGTGTGTGAACGGAACTGGCGCTTTTTGCTGTCAATCAGCTGAACCAGTGCTCCCGTGACCCATCGCCACAGGCAAACACGGTGAAACAGGATTACAGTAAAGCACACCGTCGAAGAAGAACGGTGGCTTGAGCTGACCTGTGAGGAACACCGTATGCCATGGAAAAATTCCGATTCGCGCTATAGCACCGTCTCGATAGCGCTGCATTGGTTGATGTTGGTCTTGCTGGCGTTGGTTTATGCCTGCATAGAATTTCGCGGGATTTTCCCCAAGGGCAGTGGCGGGCGAACACTGATCGTGGAATCGCACTTCATGCTCGGCCTGACCGTGTTCGTTCTGGTCTGGTTGCGTTTGTTTGCTCGCAGCCTGGGCCCGGCGCCACAAATCTTCCCGGCCTCCCCTCGGTGGCAGACGGTGATGGCCAGGCTGATGCACTGGGCGCTGTACCTCTTCATGATCACCATGCCGATTCTCGGCTGGCTGGTCACCAGTGCCAAAGGCAATCAAGTGATGTTTTATGGTATCGACCTGCCCATGCTGATCGCTGAAGACAAAGCACTGGCCAAACAAATCCAGGGTTGGCATGAACTTGGCGCAACCATCGGCTATTGGCTGATTGGCCTGCACGCGTTGGCCGGGCTTTATCATCACTACGTGGTCGGCGATAACACCTTGCTGCGGATGATGCCCAAACGAGTGAGCCGCAATTCCTGAGACCCGCAATACCTGAGTGTGGGAGCAAGCCTGCTCCCACACTGGTTTCTGTTGCCCTTCAGTGCTGCGAACCGAACCCTCGCAGGCCCTGCAAGCCACCGGTATGGATGAAGATCAGTCGGGTCCCGGGAGCAAACCGGCCCGCCTCGACTTGCTGTTTGAGCGCCAGCAACGCCTTACCTGTGTACAGCGGTTCCAGAGGAATGCCGCTGGCGCGCTCGGTCTTTTCGATGAATTCGAGCAACGGCGGATCGACGCGGGCAAAACCGCCACGACTGGCGTCGAACAGTTGATAAACCGCCGTGGTTTCGCCCGCTTCTGCAACGATCCTCTCGACCGCCTGCGCGACCCCATGATCGTCGGGCACCGCCAACGCGCCGTAAACCGGATGATCCCCCGCTTCAGCCAGCACCAGGCCGGCCAGGGTCGTACCCGTTCCGCAGGCCAGCCACCAACCGTCGTAGTCGCTCCAGCCGACACGGGCCAGTTGCGCAGTGACCTGCGCCCTCAACTGCATGCAGCCCCGCGCGCCTGGCAAACCACCGCCGCCTTCGGGGACCGGGTGCAATGTCGGGTACAGGGATTGCCACGGCTGCCAGAAACCCGCTTCGTGCCGCGCGCGATAGCCGCCATAACCGAGCCAGTGCAACTGCATGCCGAACGCCTGCAAGTCTTTCACGGTGGGCGTTTGCTGAGGGTGGCCGCGCAGCAGACCGACCGTGGCAAAACCCAGGCGCTTGCCGGCGGCGGCCAGTGCGTGAAGGTGATTGGAGTGCGCGCCACCGAGGCTGATGATGCCCTCGGCACCCGCCCGGTCAGCGGCGTTGAGGTGTTCGATGAGCTTGAACCATTTGTTACCGCTGATCAGCGGGTCGATCTGATCCAGGCGCAGGATGGCGACTTCGATTCTGGCGCGGCTGAGCCAGTCGAGTTGCAGTGGTTCGAGGGGGGCTTGGGGTCGCCAGTTTGCGGGAGGAGAAAGCATTGATGCCGGCCCAGGGAAAAGAGCCGGCATCTTAGCAGTTGACGGGTGACGAGGGCGTTCGCGCCCTCGCCGCAGTGCTGCTATTACAACTCAGCCGCCAACCGCGAACCCTGATTGATTGCACGCTTGGCATCCAGCTCCGCCGCGACGTCGGCGCCACCGATCAAATGCACGTTCTGCCCTGCCGCGACCAGGCCTTCCTGCAACTCGCGCAACGGGTCTTGGCCGGCACAGATCACGATATTGTCCACCGGCAGCACTTGCGGCTCGCCGGTTTCGCCGATGCGGATGTGCAAGCCTTGGTCGTCGATCTTCAGGTATTCGACACTGTTAAGCATCTGCACCTGCTTGTTCTTCAAACCGGTGCGGTGAATCCAGCCGGTGGTTTTGCCAAGGCCGTCGCCGACCTTGGACTTCTTGCGTTGCAGCAGGAACACTTCACGGGCCGGGGCATGGGGCGTGGCCTTGATCCCGGCGACACCGCCGCGCGCGTCCAGGTGCGTATCGATGCCCCATTCTTTCCAGAATTCATCGCGGTTCAGGCTGGTGGACACGCCCTGGTGAACAAGGAACTCCGACACATCGAAACCGATACCACCGGCGCCAATCACCGCGACACGCTTGCCCACTGGCTTGCGCTCGAGGAGCACGTCCAGGTAACTCAGGACCTTGGCGTTCTCGACGCCTGGAATCGCCGGGGTTCTTGGGGCGATGCCGGTCGCCAGGATGATTTCGTCGTAACCGCCCTCGACCAGTCTTGCCACATCCACCCGGGTGTTCAGGCACAGCTCGACGTGGGTGGTCTGCAACTTGCGGTTGAAGTAACGCAGGGTCTCGTAGAACTCTTCCTTGCCCGGTACGCGCTTGGCGACGTTGAACTGCCCGCCGATCTCGCTGGCCGAATCGAACAGCGTCACTTGATGGCCGCGCTCGGCCGCTACGGTCGCGGCGGACAAACCGGCAGGGCCGGCACCGACCACGGCGATTTTCTTGATCTGCTTGACCGGCAGATAGTTGAGTTCGGTTTCGTGGCAGGCACGCGGGTTGACCAGGCAACTGGTCAACTTGCCGCCGAAGGTGTGGTCCAGGCACGCCTGGTTGCAACCGATGCAGGTGTTGATTTCGTCGGCGCGGCCTTCAGCGGCCTTGTTGACGAAGTCCGGGTCGGCGAGGAACGGCCGCGCCATCGAGACCATGTCAGCATCGCCTTCGGCCAGAATCTGCTCGGCGACTTCGGGGGTGTTGATGCGGTTGGTGGTGATCAGCGGAATATTCACCGAACCACGCAGCTTAGCCGTGACCTTGCTGAAGGCCGCACGCGGGACCTTGGTGGCAATGGTCGGAATCCGCGCTTCATGCCAGCCGATACCGGTGTTGATAAGGGTCGCACCCGCCTGCTCGATGGCCTTGGCCAACTGCACGATTTCTTCCCAGGTACTGCCGCCTTCCACCAGATCGAGCATCGACAGGCGGAAAATAATGATGAAGTTCGGCCCTACCGCTTCACGCACCCGGCGGACGATCTCCACTGGCAAGCGCATGCGGTTTTCGTAGCTGCCGCCCCAGCGGTCGGTACGGTGGTTAGTATGAGCGGCCAGGAACTGGTTAATGAAATACCCTTCGGAGCCCATGATTTCGACGCCGTCGTATTCGGCCTGTTGCGCCAGGGTCGAACAGGTGACGAAATCGCGGATCTGCTTCTCGATGCCTTCCTCGTCCAGCTCTTTGGGCTTGAACGGGTTGATCGGCGCCTGAATGGCGCTCGGCGCGACCTGTTTCGGGCTGTAGGCATAACGGCCGGCGTGAAGGATCTGCATGCAGATCTTGCCACCCGCCTCGTGCACCGCGCGCGTCACGATCTGGTGCTTGAGCGCCTCTTCTTCGGTGGTCAGCTTGGCGGCGCCGGAATACACCCCGCCCTCATCGTTCGGACCAATGCCACCGGTGACCATCAAACCGACACCCCCACGGGCACGCTCGGCGAAATAGGCCGCCATGCGCTCGAACCCACCCGGTTTCTCTTCGAGGCCGGTGTGCATCGACCCCATCAGGGTACGGTTGCGCAGCGTGGTGAAACCCAGGTCCAGCGGGGCCAGCAGGTGCGGGTAATGGGCGGCGGTCATCGGAAACTCCACATCGAGCGATCACGGGAAAAATGCGGAAGCTCTCGTGGCCCCCGTCAGTCATGTTCGACAGACTAAGAGCCGAGTCGTTGTCACTCAATGACCATAACTGACAACTTATTGATCCAAATGCGCAGCCCCCCTTGGCAAGCGCCGGCATGGGCCATACCCTAGTCGACGAATCCTGCTCGCGGCCGTTGACTGTTTCCCCATGCGCAAACTTTTGTACCTGACCTTCTCCATGGCGCTGATTGCTGTCCTGACGACCTACGCCATGTGGGCCGCGGATCGCCCGGTGGGGCATTACCTCTCGGACTTGCGGATCAACCTGGCCGTCGATCAGGGCACGCCTGCCGACCGCGGCAATCTGCTGGGCATCCAGCCCGAACTCTTTCCCACCGATTATCAGAGCCCTGAACGCCTGCACCGCAAACTCGCGGCCTACTTGCAGAAAGCCAAAGACCAGGGATTGCTGAACGAAAAAACCATCGTGGTCCTGCCGGAGCATGTCGGCACCTGGCTGATGGTCAGCGGCGAGAAGGATGAGCTGTACCAGGCCAGCACGTTGAAGGAAGCCATGAACTGGCTGGCCGCAAGCAACCCCTTGAAATTTGTCCGTGCCTTGATCAGCGCCGAAGGCGGCAACCGCCTGGACGATGCTCACCTGCGTATGAAAGCAAAAGGCATGGCCAAGGATTACCAGGCGTTGTTTGGCGGCCTGGCGAAAGAATTCAACGTGACGCTGGTGGCAGGCTCCATTGTATTGCCCGAGCCGAGCATCATCGATGGCACTCTGAAAATCGGCCACGGTGCGCTTTACAACAGTAGCGTGGTGTTTAGCCGCGATGGCCTGCCAATCGGGCAACCGCAGCGCCAGATGCACCCGATGTTTGCCAAGCAGGATGGGATCAAGGCCAGTGGCGAGCATTCACTCAATGTGGTCGACACACCGGCCGGACGTTTGGGCGTGCTGATCGGTCGCGACAGCTGGTATCCGGAAAATTATCGCAAGCTCGACGAGCTGCACGTGCAACTGGTTGCGGTTCCCGCCTATTTGGCAGGGCGCGGCACCTGGGATCAACCGTGGCGAGGATACCGGGGCTCGTCGACGCCACTCTCTGTCAACCTCAAGCCAGGAGAGCTCAGCGAAGGCCAGGCGTGGCAGCACCTGACCCTCACGACCCAGGCACCGGCCAGTCAGGCCTCCGCTGGGGTCAGCGTGTTTCTGCGCGGGCAATTCTGGGATCAGGGCAGCGCCGGACAAAGCTTCATCAGCAGCAGCGGCCAGCAGTTCATCGATACCAACGCGCATGGTGCGCGCTTGCTGAACCTCTGGTTGTAGCGCATGAAATCCCTTCCGATGCGTCTGGGCGATCTGTCAGTGGGGTTTGTTCACAGCCTGGCTGACGCCATACGCAGCCACGGAGTGGACCCGCAACCCTTGCTCGAACAATACGGCCTCGACGCAGCCCGACTCGGCGAAGCGTGTGCACGACTCTCGATACCCCGCTACATGCGCCTGGGCCATGGCGCTATTCAGCTGACCGATAACCCGGCACTTGGACTGCGCATGGGCCGGTACAGTCGCTTGAGCCAGGCGGGCCTCGCCGGAGTTACCGCCTCCCAGGCGCCGACCGTGCGCGAAGCGGCACGTTGCCTGATCCGTTTTGAAGCCTTGTATGGTTCCAACTATCGCGGACAATCGAGCTTTCACGAAGACCCCCAGGGTGCCTGGCTGAGGTTCTACTCGATCAGCCCTTACAACAGCTATAACCGCTTTGTGGTCGACTCGATCATTGCCGGCTGGTTGCAGCAATTGTCCAGCGTCAGCCCTGCTCCACTGCGTGCCGAGCGCATCGAGATCGAATTCGAAGCCCCCGATTACCGCGCGGACTATGAAGTGTTGGGTGACTGCCCGATCCAGTTCGGCTGCGAACACAATCAGCTGCGCCTGGGCCTGGAGAGTCTCGCTCAGCGCAACCCTGAACATTGTCCAAGCACCTGGCGTCACTTGCTGCAACTGTGCGAGCGGGAACTGGAGCAACTGACACGCACCCGCAGCCTGCGTGAACGTATCACTCAGTTGCTGGGGCCGTTGCTCAATGGCGGCCGGGAACCCGACCTCGAAGAAGTGGCGGCACGCCTGAAGCTGCCCACCTGGACCTTGCGTCGCAGACTTGCCGAAGAAGGCACGCAATTTCGCGCAATTCTCAACGACACACGTCGCGACCTGGCCATGACCTACATTCGCGACACCGAACTGGCATTCGGAGAAATCGCCTATCTGCTGGGTTTTGCCTCAGCCGAAGCCTTTCAACGCGCATTCAAGCGCTGGAACCGTCAGACCCCCGGCGAATTTCGCCGCAGCCACCGTCAGTTAGCCTGACGCTTACAGCTCGGTCGCGTCTTCGGCTGGTTCCAGCGGGTCCAGCTCAAAGGCCTGATACTCGAGCAGCTCTTCCTGATAATCGTCCATTTTGAATCCCCCACGGCTCATTGAAAATTGTCTGAATAAATGACCAGCAACTTGAGCATAAAGTCCGCGCATGAAAGAAAAATGACGCAGCCACGACACGCCTTCGCTCTACGATAAAACGTAGCAGGCGGTCAGGCATTTATCAGCGTTTTTTTCGAGACAGACCGCAGAACGGCAGCCTGGTTTGACGTGGGTCAATCTGTGCAGCGCAATGGGAGCGGTTTTCCACTCCCGCGACGCTGCAACCCGCTATTGGCCGGTAACAGGCATCGCCGGAATCGGTTCTGTCGGCGGCGGCATGTCGCTTGAATGGGTCGGCGGCGTAATGGTTTCCGAGGATGCGGCCGGCTCTTCGCTCCGGGTCGCCGCAACTGGCGCGGTTTCCGGCGGCGCAACCGGCTCAGAGGCTGCGGGAGTGGCTTCAGCGGGCACTGGGGGCACTGGGGGCACTGGGGCCGCTACGGGTGCAGGTACTGCTGCCGGTGCCGGGGTCGCTGCTAACGGAGCCGGAGCAGCCTTGGCTTCAGGCACTCCCAGATCGGTTTTCGGTTTTTCGGTGATGTGTGCAGCCTTCTTCGCCTCCGGTGGCAGGAACAGTTCGACCAGCGTGAAAAAACGCTCATAGAACTTGGCCGACGATACGGTTTCGCTGGCGACCTTGACCATCGAGTCGTCAGACGAGCCTATTGGCATCGACACCGAACCCAACACACCGACACCAAGACTCGCGGAGTTGTTGGTCTTCTTCAATGCATAGCGGTCCTGCAGGGCATTGGCGAACATGGTCGCGTGGTGTCCCTCGCTACCATCATCGGTACACACCACACTGAAGCTGATCTCCATATGGGTCTCACCGGTCTGCTGGAAGCTCTTGTGACCACTGACCAGTTTCGGATCACTGCTGGTGATGATATAGCCCTGGCTGAGCAACGCCCGACGGGCGGCTTCACAGGATTGCGCATCAGTCACCGGATAGTTACGGGAAAACGTACCGGAGTCGGCGAAGTTCTCATGCTCATAGATGGCGGCTTTTTTCGACGAGCACCCGGCCGCAACGGCCAGCACCAGCGCCAGCCCGGCAACACGCATGGGAAATGATTTAAACATTGAACATCCTGAGGAAATCGGTTCGGGGCGTATTGTGCAACAGATCGATGCTTAGCGGCGCAACGATTGTGTCTTAAAACAGTTACAGGTCCGTTGATCCCGATATTAGGCAAAAGATCCCGGAAGATTGATGACAACTGCACAAACAAAAAACCCCGACCTTTCGGCCGGGGTTCTTGATAAGCGCAAAACTCAGTCGGGCATCAGAAACGCTTGATGTCCGCCTGACTTTCCAGCTGCTTGCGGTAAGCCGCAAAGTCCTGCTGGCCAACGCGCGAAGCGAGGAAGCGACGGTATTGAGCCTTCTCTTCTTCGGTTGGCGTTGCCGCTTCGTTGACACTGTTCAGCCGCACGATCATCAGGCTGCCATCAGGCAACGTCACGCTACTGAAGGCCGGCTTGTCTTTCGCGACAGGCTTCGGCATCCGGAACAGCGCTTGCAGCACGGTTGGGTCAACCCCCTCCTGAGCGCGAGTCGCGCCGGCGGTGACTTTCCAGTTCTGCCCGTCGATCGCCTTGTCCAACGGCGTCTTGCCAGCACGCAGACTGGCGATCAGCTCGTCAGCCTTGGTCTTGGCGGCGGCACTGGCGTGCTCCTTGGTCAATTGCTCGCGGATCGGGCCGGCGACGCTTTCCAGCGGCAGCTGCGCAGGCTTGAGGTGCTCCTTGGCGCGCAACACGATCACGGTTTCCGGATCGAGTTCGATGGCAGTGCTGTTGGCACCCTCATCAAGTACTTCAGGGCTGAACGCTGCAGTCACCACGGCACGGTTGGCCGTAACACCTTCGCCACCTTCACGGCCGAACGGCTTGGAGGTGTGAACGGTCAGCTTCAGGTCCTGCGCCGGCTGAGCCAGATCAGACGCCTCGAACGAAGAGTCTTCCAGTTGCTTGGTTGCCTCGACGAAGCGCTGTTCGACCTGCTGGGCCTTCAGTTCGCGAGTCAGCTTGTCTTTCAAGCTGGCGAAGGTCGGCACTTCCGGCGCTTCCACACCCAACAGCTTGATCAGGTGGAAACCGAAGTCGGTGCGAACCGGTGCGGAAACCTGATCCTTGGCCAGTGAATACAATGCTTTTTCGAACGCTGGATCATAGACACCCGGCCCCGCGTAGCCGAGATCACCACCGTTGTTGGCCGACCCAGGATCCTGGGAGAATTCCTTGGCCAGAGCCTCGAATTTATCGCCTTTGGCCAGACGGGCCTGGATCTCCTCGATCTTGGCCTTGGCTTGCGCCTCAGTGGTCTTGTCGTTCACTTCGATCAGAATGTGCGCCGCCCGACGTTGCTCGGACAGGTTCGCGGTTTCTTTCTGATACGCCGCTTGCAGGTCTTCGTCCTTGACGCTGACCTGATCAAAGAAGGAGGACTTCTTCAACTCCAGGTAATCGATGACCACCTGATCTGGCGTCATGAATTCCTTGGCGTGTTCGTCGTAATAGGCTTTGATTTCATCGTCGGTCAACTTCACAGCCGCCGGGTCAGCCTTGATGTTCAGGGAAGCGAAATCGCGGGTCTGTTTTTCCAGACGGGCGAAAGCCAGGACCTGTGCATCGGTGACAAAACCGCTGCCCGCAACGCCGGCGCGCAATTGACCGATCAGCATTTCCTGGGCCAGCATCTGACGGAATTGCAGACGGCTGTAGCCGAGCTGACGAATAACCTGATCGAAACGCTCAGGACTGAACTTGCCATCCACCTGGAATTCAGGTGTTTGCAGGATGACCTGGTCCAACGCCGCTTCGGAGAAAGCGAATTTCGAGCTCTCTGCGCCTTGCAGCAGCAGTTTGCGGTCGATCAAGCCTTTGAGGGCCGATTCGCGCAGCATTTTTTCGTCGAGCAAGGAAGCATCGAAATCCTTGCCCAGCTGTTGCATGAGTTGACGGCGTTGCATATCAACCGCCTGGCTCAGCTCGTTCTGGCTGATTTGTTCGCCGTTGACCTTTGCCGCTTCATTGTTGTGCGTCGTGGCCTTGAAAATGGCGTCGAAACCAGTCAAAGCCATCAGTGCAACGATGACCCCGATAATGGTCTTGGCAATCCAGCCTTGTGAATTGTCCCTGATATTCTGCAGCATGCGTCCCCCATAAACGGTTGAACTTCAAAATTAGGCAACCGTGGAGCGTGGGTAGAATCCGGATAGAAGAAAGGCGCATCCGAGGATGCGCCTTCTCGTAACTGGCGGAGCGGACCGATGACTCGAACTTGCGAGCCTCGGCGTCTCGGACCGGCATCTGCCGACTGGACTACCGCTCCGCTGCCAGGTCAGGCATGACCCCGACCCGGATAGGCAAAAACCTGAATCGAACTTAGTTGACAGCTTCTTTCAGAGCTTTACCGGCTTTGAAACCTGGTTTTTTGGCTGCTGCGATTTCCAGAGTCTTACCGGTCTGCGGGTTACGACCAATGCGAGCTGGACGATCAGTGACGGAGAAAGTACCGAAACCAACCAGAACAACAGAGTCGCCAGCCTTGAGAGCGCCAGTGACGGATTCGATTACAGCGTCCAGCGCACGGCCAGCAGCAGCTTTCGGGATATCAGCGGATGCAGCGATAGCATCAATCAGTTCCGACTTGTTCACTCTAAGTCCCCTTATATCTATTTGAGTATGATTCTAAGTTTTTTTGGTGAAAGCAAAAACGAGTGCTGAATGGCCTACAGACACTTAAGAGCCGCTTTATAACAAGGGCTCTAAAAAGCTGTCAAGGAAGCCCTTCAGGCAAATACGTACTAATGCGTGCTAATTCTTTCCTTAGAATCCGACTCGCGTTTTTCATCCTTCGCGACTATCTCCGGAGCCACATCAGGCAAGGGCTCCGGCGCGTATTGCAGCGCAATTTGCAGGACCTCGTCAATCCATTTAACCGGTTTAATCTGTAGATCTTGCTTGATATTGTCGGGAATTTCCTTCAGATCGCGCACATTCTCTTCCGGAATGATCACAGTCTTGATCCCGCCACGGTGAGCGGCCAACAGTTTTTCTTTCAGGCCACCGATTGCCAACACCTGACCACGCAAGGTGATTTCACCGGTCATGGCGACATCCGCGCGCACAGGGATACCGGTCAGTGCCGAAACCAGCGCCGTGCACATGCCTACACCGGCGCTAGGGCCGTCCTTCGGGGTCGCCCCTTCCGGCATATGGATGTGCGTGTCACGCTTCTCGTGGAAGTCCAGGGGGATCCCCAAGCTCTTAGCGCGGCTACGGACCACGGTCAAGGCAGCCGTGATCGATTCGACCATCACATCACCGAGCGAACCGGTCTTGATCAACTGGCCTTTGCCCGGTACGACGGCGGCCTCGATGGTCAGCAACTCGCCACCCACCTGCGTCCACGCCAATCCGGTGACCTGACCGATCTGGTCTTGCTGTTCAGCGAGGCCGTAGCGGAACTTACGCACGCCCAGGAAGTGTTCCAGCATGTCTGCGGTGACCTTCACCGAGAAGCGTTTTTCCAGTGCATGCTCTTTGACCGCCTTGCGGCAAACCTTGGCAATCTGCCGCTCCAGCCCCCGTACACCGGCTTCGCGGGTGTAGTAGCGGATGATGTCGCGGATCGCTTCGGAGTCGAATTCCAGCTCGCCCTTCTTAAGGCCATTGGCCGTAATCTGCTTGGGCGAAAGGTATTTGACCGCGATGTTGATCTTCTCGTCTTCGGTGTAGCCCGGCAGACGAATCACTTCCATCCTGTCCAGCAGCGCGGGCGGAATGTTCATGGAGTTCGAGGTGCACAGGAACATCACATCGGACAGGTCGTAATCGACTTCCAGATAGTGATCGTTGAAATTGTGGTTCTGCTCAGGATCGAGCACTTCCAGCAAAGCCGACGCCGGGTCGCCACGCATATCGCTGCCCATCTTGTCGATTTCATCGAGCAGGAACAGCGGGTTGCGAACGCCCACCTTTGTCATCTTTTGAATCAATCTTCCTGGCATCGAACCGATGTAGGTACGGCGATGACCACGAATTTCCGCCTCATCACGTACGCCGCCGAGGGCCATGCGCACGAATTTACGGTTGGTGGCGTGCGCAATCGACTCCGCCAGGGAGGTTTTGCCCACCCCAGGAGGCCCCACCAGGCACAACACCGGGCCACGAATTTTTTTCACGCGCTTTTGAACGGCGAGATATTCGAGAATTCGTTCTTTGACTTCTTCCAGACCGTAGTGATCGGCGTCGAGAATGTCTTCGGCGCGCGCCAGATCCAGACGCACTTTGCTCTGGGCCTTCCACGGCACCTGAACCAGCCAGTCGATGTACGAGCGCACCACGGTCGCTTCCGCGGACATTGGCGACATTTGCTTGAGCTTGTTCAGTTCGGCTGTAGCCTTGGCCAGCGCGTCTTTTGGCAGGCCAGCGGCATCGATACGCTTTTTCAGCTCTTCGATTTCGTTGTGCCCCTCGTCGCTGTCGCCGAGCTCCTTCTGAATGGCTTTCATCTGCTCATTCAGGTAGTACTCGCGCTGACTGCGCTCCATTTGCTTTTTGACACGACCGCGAATGCGTTTTTCGACTTGCAGCAGATCGATCTCGGCGTCCAGCAGCGCCAGAACGTGCTCGACCCGGGCCGATAAATCGATGATTTCGAGAATTTCCTGCTTCTGCTCGATCTTCAGGGCCATGTGCGCGGCCATGGTGTCGACCAGGCGCCCGGGCTCGTCGATGCTGTTGAGCGACGAGAGGACCTCAGCCGGGACTTTCTTGCCCAGCTGCACATATTGTTCGAACTGCGACAGCAGGCTGCGCACGAACACTTCCGACTCGCGCGCAGGCGCGTCGACTTCGTCGATCAAGGAGACTTCGGCACGGCAATGGCCGTCCACTTCACTGAAACGCTCCACGGCGCCGCGTTGCTCGCCTTCGACCAGAACCTTGACCGTGCCGTCAGGCAGCTTCAGCAATTGCAGAACGGTGGCAATCGTACCTACGCGATAAAGCGCATCTTCGCCGGGATCGTCGTCAGCAGGGTTTCTCTGTGCCAGCAGAAGGATTTGCTTGTCGCCCGTCATCGCAGCCTCAAGGGCTTCGATGGATTTCTCGCGCCCCACGAACAGCGGGATAACCATGTGCGGATAAACCACGACATCACGCAATGGCAGGAGAGGCAATTCGATGGTTGTCTTCATGATTTCGCCTCTACGGCGGCCATAAGGCCGTAAACAGATGGAAGTAAGCTTGAAACCAAGATGGGGGCTGATCTGGAAAAAAACAAGCGGATAAAAGTACGACTTAAAAGATCGCTTCTTACGGCGGCAACTGTGGGGCTCGGAGACAGCGAAAAAACAGGCAGGCGGGCTGGCATGTCGCCTTCCCAGCGGCGCAGCGATCCGACAAGCCCACCGCCACAAAAGCAAAGGGGCCCGAAGGCCCCTTCTTTGTACCGGCTGCGTGACGCTTATGCGTCTGGCGCGGCCTTGGCAGCAGGCTCACTGTTTTCATAGATATACAGTGGCTTGGACTTGCCTTCTATAACGCTTTCATCGATCACTACTTTACTCACCTCAGACTGCGAGGGGATTTCATACATAGTGTCGAGCAATACACCTTCGAGAATCGAACGCAGGCCACGAGCGCCGGTTTTGCGTTCCAGTGCGCGTTTCGCAACCGATTTCAGTGCGTCTGCCCGGAATTCCAGGTCCACGCCTTCCATCTCGAACAATTTGGCGTACTGCTTGGTCAGAGCATTTTTCGGCTCGGTGAGGATCTGCATCAAAGCAGCTTCATCGAGCTCGTCCAGTGTGGCAAGAACCGGCAGACGACCGACGAATTCCGGGATCAGACCGAACTTGACCAGATCGTCAGGCTCGACTTCACGCAGGGATTCACCGACTTTCTTGCCTTCTTCCTTGCTGCGCACTTCCGCGTTGAAACCAATGCCGCCCTTGGTGGAACGGTTTTGAATAACCTTTTCCAGACCGGAAAATGCACCACCGCAGATGAACAGGATGTTACGGGTGTCGACCTGAAGGAACTCCTGCTGTGGGTGCTTGCGACCACCTTGAGGCGGAACGGAAGCGACTGTACCTTCGATCAATTTGAGCAGGGCCTGCTGCACGCCTTCACCGGAAACGTCCCGGGTAATCGACGGGTTGTCAGACTTGCGCGAAATCTTGTCGATTTCATCGATGTAGACAATGCCCATCTGGGCTTTTTCCACGTCGTAATCGCACTTCTGCAGCAGCTTCTGAATGATGTTCTCGACATCTTCACCCACATAACCCGCCTCGGTGAGGGTGGTTGCGTCGGCGATGGTGAACGGAACGTTCAGCAAGCGGGCCAGTGTTTCGGCAAGCAGGGTTTTACCCGAGCCTGTCGGGCCGATCAGCAGGATGTTGCTCTTGCCGAGTTCGACATCGTCATTCTTTTTGTCACGCTGGTTCAGGCGCTTGTAGTGGTTGTACACCGCTACGGCCAGAATTTTTTTTGCACGCTCCTGACCAATCACATACTGATCAAGGATGCCGCTGATTTCTTTAGGCGAAGGCAATTTATGCGCGCTGCTTTCGGCCTGGGCTTCCTGCACCTCCTCACGGATGATGTCATTGCACAGGTCGACGCACTCGTCGCAGATAAAGACCGAGGGGCCGGCAATCAATTTGCGCACTTCATGCTGGCTTTTGCCACAGAAGGAGCAATAGAGCAGCTTGCCGTTGTCCTCGCCGTTGCGGGTGTCAGTCATTCGTTCGATCCAAATCCGATAGGCTTGCAACACAAGATGAAGGCTATTGCGGGCTTTTTCAAGCCCGCAGGTGATCGGACCTGCCGACCAACCTTATTTTGAGCTGCTTATTTTAAGCAGGGCGCTGGCTGATCACTTCATCGATCAACCCGTATTCACGCGCGGCTTCCGCACTCATGAAATTGTCGCGGTTTGTGTCTCGCTCGATTTCTTCAAGAGTGCGACCACTATGCTTGGCCATCAGCGTGTTGAGACGCTCACGAATAAAGAGGATTTCCTTGGCATGGATTTCGATATCCGAAGCCTGGCCCTGGAAACCGCCCAATGGCTGGTGAATCATCACACGTGAGTTCGGCAGGCAATAACGTTTGCCAGGGGCACCAGCCGTGAGAAGAAACGCACCCATGCTGCACGCTTGGCCAATGCAGGTAGTCGACACGTTTGGCTTGATGAACTGCATGGTGTCATAGATCGACATGCCCGCCGTCACCGAACCACCCGGGGAGTTGATATAGAGATGGATGTCCTTGTCCGGGTTTTCCGCTTCAAGGAACAGCAGTTGCGCACAGATCAGGTTGGCCATGTAGTCCTCTACCGGACCTACCAGAAAAATCACTCGCTCCTTGAGAAGACGCGAGTAGATGTCATAGGCGCGCTCGCCACGAGCAGACTGCTCGACAACCATCGGGACCAGGCCGCCTGCGGCCTGGATATCAGAGTTCTGCTGAATATACGAATTACGGAACATGCTCTGCAGTCACTCCCAAATAGTTATGTCTTGAATACGCATAAGCCAGCACGAAGGCTGGCTTATGGTGTGTACTTCTTACCGCAAAAACAATCAGTCGGCTTGTGGAGCTTCTACCGGCTTGACCGCTTCTTCGTAAGAGACCGATTTGTCGGTCACGCTAGCTTTCTGCAGAACAGTATCCACAACTTGTTCTTCCAGCACAACCGAACGGACTTCGTTCAGTTGCTGGTCGTTCTTGTAGTACCAGGACACAACCTGCTCAGGCTCTTGGTAAGCCGAAGCCATCTCCTGAATCATCTCGCGAACGCGGGCTTCGTCAGGCTTGAGGTCGAATTGCTTGACCACTTCAGCGACGATCAGGCCCAGTACTACGCGACGCTTGGCTTGTTCTTCGAACAGCTCGGCCGGCAGTTGATCAGGCTTGATGTTGCCGCCGAACTGCTGAACAGCCTGCACGCGCAGACGGTCAACTTCGTTGGACAACAGAGCCTTAGGCACTTCGATCGGGTTGGTGGCCAGCAGACCATCCATAACCTGATTCTTGACCTTGGACTTGATCGCCTGACGCAGCTCGCGCTCCATGTTCTTGCGAACTTCGGTGCGGAAGCCTTCCAGGCCGCTTTCCTTGATGCCGAATTGAGCGAAGAACTCTTCGGTCAGCTCTGGCAGTTTTGGCTCGGAAACGGTGTTTACGGTGACGGTGAACTCAGCGGTTTTGCCTGCCAGGTCCAGGTTCTGATAGTCCTCTGGGAAGGTCAGGTTCAGAACGCGCTCTTCGCCGGCCTTGGCGCCAACCAGGCCGTCCTCGAAACCAGGGATCATGCGACCGGAACCCAGAACCAGCTGAGTGCCCTTGGCGGAGCCGCCAGCGAACACTTCACCGTCGACCTTGCCTACGAAATCGATGTTCAGCTGGTCTTCGTTTTGAGCAGCGCGATCGGCCACTTCGAAACGGGTGTTCTGCTTGCGCAGGATGTCCAGCATCTTGTCCAGATCGGCATCAGCCACGTCAGCGCTCAGACGCTCTACGGTGATACCTTCGAAACCGGCAACGGTGAACTCAGGGAACACTTCAAAAACAGCAACGTATTCCAGGTCCTTGCCAGCTTCGAGCGACTTAGGCTCGATCGAAGGCGAACCAGCCGGGTTCAGCTTCTGCTCAACCACAGCTTCATAGAAAGAGGACTGGATCACGTCGCCTACAGCTTCCTGGCGAGCTTCAGCGCCGAAACGGCGCTTGATTTCGCTCATTGGCACTTTGCCTGGACGGAAGCCAGCAATCTTGGCCTTTTGGGCAGTCTGCTGCAGACGCTTGTTGACCTGAGTCTCGATGCGCTCAGCCGGCACGGTGATGCTCATGCGGCGCTCAAGAGCAGAAGTATTTTCAACAGAAACTTGCATGGATATTCCTCGTTGCACAGACGTTAGCCGGCCGTTTCCGACCCCAGAATCAAGGGCATGCATTCTAGTGGGTCAAACTCAAGAAGTCACCCTACTGAAAACGGGTAAAAAAGCAGCTGGCAATTTATAGGTGCGAATGCACGGATGCACCTCGCCCCGGTGGCAAATACAGCCAATCACGCCAGGGCTCTGCGCCAACCCTTCTATATATAGAAGAGGCAGCCAATCATCTCCCTGACAGCCGATCTTGCGAGCAAGGCCGGCGAGCAGCGCAGCATCATCGAGAAACATAAATACGACGAAACGCCCTGCCCCTGCGACCCAGAACCTGCAGCCGCTGAATACTCGAACCGCTGAAACAAAAAAGGCGCCAGACTTTTCAATCTGGCGCCTTTCGAAATATGGGGTGGACGATGGGGATCGAACCCACGACAACGGGAGTCACAATCCCGTGCTCTACCAACTGAGCTACGCCCACCATATTGCATGACAAAGAAGCCAAACAACTTCTTTAGTCAGCCCCAAACAAGCCAAGCGGCATGACTGAAGCTTTATTTGGTGCGGATGAAGAGACTCGAACTCTTACGCCTCGCGGCGCTGGAACCTAAATCCAGTGTGTCTACCAATTCCACCACATCCGCGGGTTGAAGCTGTTAAAGCAAAGGCGCCAGACTTTTAATCTGGCGCCTTTCGAAATATGGGGTGGACGATGGGGATCGAACCCACGACAACGGGAGTCACAATCCCGTGCTCT
>NZ_JBXAFA010000009.1:0-157039 GCF_058792515.1 Pseudomonas sp. MT92 | reverse complement strand
CTACCAACTGAGCTACGCCCACCATATCGCGCTACTTGTGCCAAAGCTGCCTAATGGCGCACCCGGCAGGACTCGAACCTGCGACCATCCGCTTAGAAGGCGGATGCTCTATCCAGCTGAGCTACGGGCGCCTTGTTAATCTGTAACCTTGGAGGACTACAAACTAAATGCTTTCCAGTCTCGCAAAACCTAGATTCCGCTCGACCTTCTTAACCAGTGCTAGGCTGTGCCCGACAAGTGCGACGAATAGTATAGAGCCCCCCGAGGGTCGTCAAATCCTTTTTAAAAAAAATTCATTTAATTAAAGGAGTTAGGGGAATTTGCAGACCAAGCGCCTTTGCCCTCACCTCATGACATGCGAGAATGCGCTCTCTTTTTTTCCCCTCTCGATGGTTAATCACGCGCAATGACTGCACAACTAATCGACGGCAAATCGATCGCCGCCAGCCTGCGCCAGCAGATCGCCCAACGGGTCAACGAGCGTCGCCAGCAAGGCCTGCGCACGCCCGGACTCGCGGTGATCCTGGTCGGCAGCGATCCTGCCTCTCAGGTTTATGTCTCGCACAAGCGTAAAGACTGTGAAGAGGTCGGCTTCCTCTCCCAAGCTTATGACCTGCCTTCCGAAACCACTCAAGAAGCGCTGACCGATCTGATCGATCGCCTCAATGACGATCCGGCAATTGACGGTGTTCTGCTTCAACTTCCTCTACCGGAACACCTGGACGCGTCCAAGTTGCTGGAGCGCATTCGTCCGGATAAAGACGTCGACGGCTTCCACCCGTATAACGTCGGTCGCCTGGCCCAACGCATACCGCTGCTGCGTCCGTGCACCCCTAAAGGCATCATGACCTTGCTGGAAAGCACCGGTGCCGATCTGTACGGGATGAATGCCGTGATTGTCGGCGCTTCAAACATCGTGGGTCGCCCGATGGCGATGGAATTGTTGCTGGCCGGTTGCACCGTGACCGTCACCCACCGCTTCACCAAGGACCTGGCCGGCCACATTGGTCGCGCGGATCTGGTCGTGGTGGCCGCCGGCAAGCCGGGCCTGGTCAAGGGTGAATGGATCAAGGAAGGCGCGATCGTGATCGACGTCGGCATCAACCGTCAGGAGGACGGCAAGCTGGTCGGCGATGTGGTTTACGAAACCGCCCTGCCCCGCGCCGGCTGGATCACTCCAGTGCCCGGCGGCGTCGGTCCGATGACTCGCGCATGCCTGCTGGAAAACACACTGTACGCGGCTGAAACCCTGCACAGCTGAGTCCCGTTTTCGGCGCTGGCAACAACTCAAGGAACCCCGCCCATGGCGGGGTTCTTTTTGCCCGCGAATAAAGGCCGACCACCTGCCGGAAAATGACATTTTTTTCATGTTTCAAAGGACTTTAACCACTTCCCGGAACAACCATCGACAGTTATTCAGCCATACTCCAGAATGTCGCGCTTTTTACGAAATAGCCCGTTACAAAACGGCTTATCAACATTTTATGAGTCTGCCAGCGTGAAAATCCGTCTTTCCATCCTGAGCCTATTTTTTGCAGTTACAGGGACTTTCATCACGCCAATCGCCAGCGCTGGCGAAACCACCGCCGCGCCTCGAGACACCTCACACCTGAAGATCGCTTCCGGCAGCGCATTGCTGGTCGACTTGCAGTCCAACAAAGTCATTTACGCCAGCAATCCCGACGTCGTTGTCCCCATCGCTTCGGTGAGCAAACTGATGACCGGCCTGGTGGTGGTCGAAGCCCGGCAGAACATGGACGAATACATCAACATCAACATCAGCAACACGCCGGAAATGAAAGGCGTGTTCTCCCGGGTCAAGCTCAACAGCGAGATGCCGCGCCGGGAGATGCTGCTGATCGCCTTGATGTCTTCGGAAAACCGTGCCGCTGCGAGCCTGGCGCACCATTATCCGGGTGGCTACGCGGCGTTCATCGCCGCCATGAACGCCAAGGCCAAGGCACTGGGCATGACCAATACCCATTTCGTCGAGCCGACCGGCCTCTCGCCACGCAACGTGTCCACAGCCCGCGACCTGAGCAAACTGCTGGTCGCCGCTCACAAGTACCCGCTGCTGACACAACTGAGCACCACCAAGGAAAAAACCGTGTCGTTCCGCAAACCCAACTACAGCCTGGGTTTCCGCAACACCGATCATCTGGTGGGCAAGCCGAACTGGAACATCGAACTGACGAAAACCGGTTTCACCAACGAAGCGGGTCACTGCCTGGTATTGGTGACCCATATGGCTAATCGTCCGGTAGCACTGGTGATCCTCGATGCCTATGGCAAGTACACACACTTTGCCGACGCCACTCGCATCCGCAATTGGGTCGAAACCGGCCACAGCGCAGACGTACCCTCTGTAGCCCTGCAATACAAATCCGAAAAAAACCTCAAGCATCGCCAAAGCGGCGTGGTTGAAGCGTCGAAATAACTGCACGACAGTCGAAAGCAAAAGCCCCGATCATTCGGGGCTTTTGCTTTCTGCCTTAATCATTGGGCAGCGGCATCTGGTCATCATCCGGAATCCCGTCGCCGGTACTCGGGTCTCTCCAGGGTTTCGGATGTTCGGTGGACACCACGGTTGGCCGAGCCAGAGGATCCCTCATCGGGCTATCCGGATCCATCACCGGATCCACATCTTGCTCCGGGGTTGTCGGGACGTTTTCCGGACGTTTATCGTCAAAGCTCGAATCAGTAGACATACGCACCTCCAATGAGACCTGGCAATGGGGCCTAGGGTTTCAGATCACCGAGTGGATCGTAAGGCTTTGCCGGAGCCTTGGGATTGTCGCCCGGCTTTACATCCCGTGGCGCCTTTGCCGGACCGATGGGATCGACCTGAGGGTCGGCGAGATCCGGAGAGTCGGGGTCGAACCCCAACTCGTCGCCGGATGAATGCTCAGACGAGTGCGGACCGGCGGGAGTATTGAAATGAGCCATGAACGCCTCCTGGTCGTGGCCCGAGAAACTCGGGCCTCAATCATCAGAGGCTGGCAATGCGCAGTGGTGCCATGGGGGTGACGAACGGGCTTACTGTGCGCCCAACGCTTTTTTCGCCCTGGCGGCCGCTTGCTCCTGGCCGGCCTGAGCGAGGTCACTCGCAGCCTTTAACCAGCGCTGCCGATCGACGCTGGCCGGAACCTGTGTCGGCGCCTGAATCAAAACCGCCCAGCCACCGGCATCCTTGAAAGACGACTCAAACGAACTGAAACTCATCATCGTCCTCTGACTCATGCCGGCGCGCAGCAGCACCGTCTGTTTCTGCCGGTTGTACCCGGCGAGAATGGCATAACGCGGCTCGGCCCACAGCGCAGAACCCTCAGTGAAGCGCACCATGACCGGATATCCGGCAGCGACCTGAGTCAGCAAGGCAGGCAGATTGCTGTCGAGGGGATAAACCATCATCCCGTATTCACGGGCGAGGCTTTGCATGTTCTGTTGCAATTGCGCTTCGGCACCCGGCAAATGCAACGGCTTTTCGAGCAAGCCCGGGGTAATCACAACGCCCTGTTGGGACAGCATGCTCGCCAACACTTGCGGCCCGCTTTGATTGGCTACGCCCTTATAGAACCGGCCGCCGAGTTCGACGCGCTCCGGCAGACGCTTGATCTCAGGCGCGACACTGCCCGCGCAACCTGCCAAACCAGCCACGCACCCCACAATCAGTGCCGCCGATAGAATTCGAGAAATTACCCGCACCATCATCACTCTCTTCGTTCAGACGCCAGGCAATCGCACTCCCGGCTTGGCCGTCGATCATAGGATGCCTCGCGACAGCGGTATAGCCTTAACCGGTAGTTGATTGCATTCGATAGAGCGAACTGGTTGATCCGGCTCGACCTTTGGTCAATAGCCTGCAACACCGCAGCGTCTAGACTGTCACTTGCAAGTCGTGTGTGCCCGCCGCAGGGCAAAGAGGAGGCATCGATGAGCCTGACAATGACAATCGTGATGTTGATTTCCGGCTGGCTGGCCGTTGCCACCGCCATGCTATGGGGCGTTCTGCGCATTACTCGTCGACACCATCACCACCCTGCACAACCGGCGCCCCTGGTGAAAGCCGAAAAACCGGCCACGCGCCACGCCACTGCCCATTAACCGAAGCGTTGGGGCCCTACAAAAAAACGGCCGCCTGGACTCTTTCGAGTGCAGGCGGCCGTTTCGTTCAGCGCCAATCAAGCTTCCGCGGAGACCCGCTTCTGCCGGGCGCGGCGGGACATCATGTTCAACACCTCGATCGCAGCCGAGAACGCCATGGCAGCGTAGACGTAGCCTTTCGGTACGTGGGCGCCGAAGCCTTCGGCGATCAGCGTCATGCCGATCATGATCAGGAAGCCCAGGGCCAGCATCACCACCGTCGGGTTGTCGTTGATGAACTTGGCCAGGGGATCAGCCGCCAGCAACATCACCAGCACCGACACCACCACCGCGATGATCATGATCGGCAAATGTTCGGTCATGCCGACAGCGGTAATGATGCTGTCGATGGAGAACACCATGTCCAGCATCAGAATCTGACCAATCGCCGCGGCAAAGCCCAGGGTCACGGTCGAGGTCGCCGACGTCGGATCTTCCGGAGCCGGGTCCATGCTGTGATGGATCTCGGTGGTGGCTTTCCACAACAGGAACAGGCCACCGGCAATCAGGATCATGTCTTTCCAGGAGAAGGCCTGGCCAAACACTTCAATCACAGGCGCCGTCAACTGGACGATGAACGCAATGGTGCTCAGCAAGCCCAGTCGCAGAATCAGCGCCATGCCGATACCGATGCGCCGTGCTTTCTGTCGATGTTGCTCAGGCAGCTTGTTGGTCAGGATCGAGATAAAGATCAGGTTATCGATGCCAAGCACGATTTCCATCACCACCAGGGTGGCCAGGGCAACCCACGCGGTGGGGCTGGCAGCTAGTTGTAAAAGGTATTCCATGGGTCAGTCCTGACTCGCTGTAAGACGGTTTAGATTTCCTGGGAGGAAGATTCGGTTTTTTCCGCGTCTTTTTCCGTTGATTCTTTTTTGCTGATCAACCCGCCAGTCGCATCGCTCAGCGCTTGTTCGGCGGCTTTATGGGTGTCGTCGATGGCCTGTTTGGCGCTTTCGGCGGCTTTGCCCATCAGTTGCTGGGCACTTTTTTCGGCCTGGTCACAGCCGGCCAATACCAGTAAAGACGTGATCAGCAATGCCATGGTCTTAAGCTTCATGTTGCCTCCTTCAATAGAACAAACGGCGCCGAGACGATGGCCCGTTGATAGCGACGCATTCTAGGGAGATGAACACTTCAGGAAAATTCGTATTTTCAGCGTATATACTTCGGTTTTTACGAACTGTAGGTTCCCATGCTCAACTATCGACAGCTGCATTACTTCTGGGTCGTGGCCAAGACCGGCAGCATCGTGCGCGCCTGCGAGCAACTGAACCTGACGCCCCAGACCATCAGCGGGCAGATCTCCCTGCTGGAACAAACCTACGGCATCGAGTTGTTTCGCAGGGTCGGTCGGCAACTGGAGCTGACCGAGGCTGGCCGGCAAACCCTGCCCTACGCTGAACAGATGTTTCAGCTGGGTGGAGAGTTGGAATTGATGCTGCGAGCGCAGCCCAATGAACAGCAGATTCTGTTCCGGGTCGGTGTGGCCGATGTGGTCCCCAAATCCATCGTCTACCGCCTGATCGCGCCCACCATGGAATTGAGCGACCCCCTGCGCATCAGCTGTCGCGAGGACAAGCTGGAACGCCTGCTCGCCGATTTGGCGATCCAGCGTCTGGATCTGGTGATCTCCGACAGCCCGATGCCGTCGCACCTGGACATCAAGGGCTACAGCCAGAAACTCGGTGAATGCGGGATCAGTTTTTTCGCGACCGCTGAGCTGGCAGCGCTTTACGGTGGGGACTTCCCCCTTAGCCTCAACGGCGCTCCGCTGCTGATCCCCGGACCGGAAACCGTGGTGCGCAGTCGCTTGCAACGCTGGTTCGCCGAGCAACAGATCCAGCCGCGTATCGTTGGCGAATTCGACGACAGCGCCTTGATGCAAGCCTTCGGGCAGTCCGGTAGCGGGATTTTCATCGGCCCGAGCGTGATCGCCGACGAAGTGCGGCGCCAATACGGCGTGGAGGTGATTGGCCAGACCGACGCGGTGAGCGAGTCGTTCTATGCCATTTCGGTGGAGCGCAAGGTCAAGCACCCCGGCATTGTCGCCATTACCGAAGGTGCCCGCCGCGAGTTGTTTACCGAACTGTGAAGCCTTAGGCGAAGACTTCGCGGGGTTTGAAAGTCATCAGGGCAAGCGCCAACAGGATCGACGCCATAATAAAAGCGGCAGCCGCAAACCCCAGGCCTTGCAGGCCGACGCTGTCGATCACCCGGCCGCCGATCATGGCGCCCAGGCCAATCCCCAGGTTGGCCCCGGCGATGTTCAGCGAGGCGGCAAACGCTGGCGCCTCGGGCGCGGCTTTCATCAAACGCACATGACTGACCAGAAACAGTGCTGCCTGAGTGATGCCCCAGATACCCATCGCCGCCGCCAGACCGACAGGCGAATGGATGTTCGGCACCAGCGCCACCAGCCCGGCAATCATGAACGCGCAAAACATCATCGACGCGATCAGCGGATGCCGATCCACCGCACGCCCCCCCCAGTGAGTTACCGATCAACCCGACCGCGCCAAAGCCCATCAGACACCAGCCAACCACCGTGCCATCGAATCCGGCCAAACGTTCGAGGATGTCCGCCAGATAGGTGTAAGCGGTGAACATGCCGCTGAACACAATGATCGACAGCAGTACGTGGCCGACCATCACGGGGCTGCGCAGAATCTTAAACTGTGAACGGAAACTGACCTGATGCTGATGCAGACTGGTTTTCGGCAGATAGATAAACAGCAGCAGCGCCTTGGCAAACGCGATGACCGCGAGGATGCCGAAAGCACTGCGCCAGCCAAATGCATCGGAGATCAGGGTGCCCACCGGAATACCGAACACGGTGGCGCAGACAATGCCGAAGCCGATTTTGGCGATAGCGCGTCCGGCGTAATCCGGCCCGACAATGTCCACGGCCGTCTCACTGGCCAGCGCCCAGAACACCGGTAAGCCCAACGCCGGAATCAAGCGAGCAACCGCCATGACCCAGATATTGGGCGCCAACGCCGCGAGGGTGTTGGCCAGGCCGAACATGATCAGCACGCTGATGAACAGCTTGCGGCGCTCGAACCGGGCGAAATACGCGGTGAGGAATGGCCCGAAGGCGGCCACGGTGAAAGCGAACAGGGTCACCAGCAAGCCCGCTTGCGGGATGCTGACCTCGAGGTCGCGGGCGATGGCCGGCAGCAGGCCGACAATGATGAACTCCGTGGTCAGCACCGTGAAACCGGCGGCGGACAACAGAAGGATGGGCAACAACCGCATGCAAAACTCCAAAAAAACGACAACACCAGCGATAGCCCGAAGGCCCACTGGCAGACATGAAAAAGAGGATGGTGAATCTTAACAGAGTGTTTCCGGATGCGGTTGCACGAACCTGCAAATCGCGTTGAACGCCAGGGCGTCAGTTCGTCACAGGCCTGAAGGATCGGCCCTGCGCTGTGATAAAGTCCGCGCCCTGAAAAACGTACACCCTGTGGTCGATGCTGTTCATTCAAGTGACAAAACCTGTGGGAGCGAGCTCCCACAAGGTTTCTACACGTTGAATGACATTACACCCCCGCGTTTCTCCTTACGGTTTCCTGCCTGCGGCCTGCCCGGCTTGTTGCTGCAAACCCGCGAAACCATGCACTTACAAAAAATCAGAGATGCCGTTTTATGACCGCTTCATCCCCTTCTCTATGGCAACACCTCAAACGCACCAGCCTGGTCACGCAAATCATCATCGGCTTGATCGCCGGGATTGCCCTGGCCCTGTTCGCGCCGGAAGCGGCAAAGTCCACGGCGTTTATCGGCAAGGTCTTCGTCAGCGCGCTGAAAGCGGTCGCGCCGATTCTGGTGTTCGTGCTGGTCATGGCGTCCATCGCCAACCACAAGCACGGCCAGGAAACCCATATCCGGCCGATTCTGTTCTTGTATCTGCTGGGCACCTTCGCCGCCGCTGTGGTCGCAGTAGTGGCGAGCATGATGTTCCCCTCCAGCCTGGTGCTATCGACCCATGACGTCGCGGTGACCGCGCCCGGTGGTATCGGCGAGGTCCTGCAAAGCCTGCTGCTGAGCGTGGTCGACAACCCGATCAGCGCACTGATGAACGCCAATTTCATCGGTATTCTGGCCTGGGCCATCGGCATGGGCATCGCCATTCGCCACGCCGGCGACACCACCCGCGAAGTGCTGGGCGACCTGTCCAATGGCGTCACCGTGATCGTGCGAGTGGTGATTCGCTTCGCACCGCTGGGGATCTTCGGCCTGGTGGCCTCGACCCTGGCCACCTCCGGTTTCGGTGCCCTGATCGGGTACGCACATCTGCTGGCCGTGTTGCTCGGCTGCATGCTGTTCGTGGCGCTGGTGATGAACCCCGCCATCGTGTTCTGGAAACTGCGTCGCAATCCGTATCCACTGGTGTTTATGTGCCTGCGTGAAAGCGGCATCACTGCCTTCTTCACCCGCAGCTCGGCAGCGAACATCCCGGTCAACCTGGAATTGAGCAAGCGCCTGGGCCTGCACGAAGACACCTACTCGGTGTCGATCCCGCTCGGCGCCACCATCAACATGGCCGGTGCGGCCATCACCATTACCGTACTGGCGCTGGCGGCGGTGCATACCCTGAACATTGCCGTGGACATCCCGACCGCCATCCTGCTCAGCGTTGTCGCGGCGATCTGCGCGTGTGGCGCCTCGGGCGTGGCCGGTGGCTCCTTGCTGTTGATTCCACTGGCGTGCAGCTTGTTCGGCATCCCGAGTGAAATCGCGATGCAGGTGGTAGCGGTCGGTTTCATCATCGGCGTATTGCAGGACTCGGCGGAGACGGCTTTGAATTCATCCACTGATGTGCTGTTCACGGCGGCGGCTTGCCTGGGTGAAGAGCAGAAAGCCGAGCGTTTGGCCTGATAAAAATCCCCGTGGGAGCAAGCTCGCTCCCACGGGGTTCGTGGTGTAGCGAGTACATGCGCGCACATGAAAAAGCCCCCGCAACCCAAGGCTGCGGGGGCTTTTTTGTATCTGGACGGTTTAGAACGCGCCCATGTAGTCGCGCTTGCCCACTTCCACGCCGTTATGACGCAACAAGGCGTAAGCGGTGGTCACGTGGAAGAAGAACTGCGGCAAGCCATAGCTCAGCAGGTATGCCTGGCCACTGAAGCGCTTCTCTTTAGGGGTGCCTGGACGCGTGACGATTTCGATGCCTTCCTTGCCGTTGATCTGCTCCGGCTTGATCTCGCCGATGTAAGCCAGAACCTTGGTCAGCAACGCTTGCAGTTCGGCGAAGGTGGTTTCGGTGTCTTCGTATTTCGGAACTTCAACTTCGGCCAGACGCGAAGAAACGCCCTTGGCGAAGTCAACGGCGATCTGCACCTGACGCACCAGCGGGAACATGTCCGGGTACAGGCGCGCTTGCAGGAACGCATTCGGGTCGATGTTCTTTTCAGTCGCGTGGGCTTCGGCCTTCTTCAGCACGTCACTCAAAGCGTTGAGCATTTGTTTGAAAACAGGAACGGAAGCGTCGTACAGGGAAATGGTCATGGCAGTCTCGTGTGATGACGGAGAGAAACGTGCGCCGATTATAGCCATGACCGCCCGCTCAGCGGCTTGTCTTTTGTTGCGTTACGATCGGCAACTCGCCTTGCCGATCAGTGGCAATCGCCGCCCATGCGGACCAACAGCGCCGAGCGGCCCGGTTTCAGATACGCATCGACTTCTCCGACCTTGCACGATGCCAGGTTTTGCAATTGTGGATTCAGTGGCTCCGGCACGAATAGCAGCCCCGCTGGTCGGTCGTCCCCTTGCAACTGATCAATCGTCAGCGGCGCGACCGGTCGGCCCATGTAGTAGACCAGGCGGATATCCGGCTCACCGATTGTGTAGGCCTTCTGGCCCGGTTGCCCTGCCGCCAGCGCGGCGACCTGCTCAAGGCCACCGACGCGGTGAGACAGCACCCGCGCCTCGACGAACGCATAAAACACCACGAACCCGGCCAGCATCACGTAGGGAACCGTGGCCAGGCAGGCACGCCAGCGACCCTTCGCGTCGTCCAGCACGGCCGTCCAGTGCATGGCCAGCAGCAGCGCCATGGACGGGTAAACCGGCAGCAAATACTTGCCGTGTTTTTCGGTGAAAAAAGAGAACACCAGCAGTGGCAGCAGACTGCAACACAGCAACATGGCCGCCTCGCGGCGCGAACGGATCATTGCCCAGAACTTTCGCGGCTGCACGAAGACAATCAGCCAGAACGGGAAGAAGTCACCGGCCAGGTACAACAGATAGGCGAACCAGGCTTCGGCGCCTTGCCCGTCGATCTTCTTCACGATGTCTTCGCTGATGATCGACGCCCAGACACCCCAACCCTGATTGATGGACACGGCCAGATACCAGGAACCGCCCAGAACCACTGCAAGGAGCCAGCCCCAACCGTCACACAGATAGGCTTTGGCCCGGGCATCGCGATAGATCAAGGCATAAGCCAGAATCGGCGCCGTCACCCACAGAAGGCACACCGGCCCCTTGGTCAACAACGCGCAGCCTAAGAGAACGTAGCTGAGTCGACTCCAAACGGCCCGGCCCTGCTGGAATATGAATTGCCAGGCTGCCAGCAGCGCGCCGAAACACAGCAGGGTCAGCAGCATCTCGATTTCAGAGCGGCGGGCGAACAGGCTGAATGCCCCGTTCGCGGCCAGGAACACCACCGCAAACAGCCCCGCCTGGCGCCCCGCCTGCCTGAGGCCGTACAGATAAGTGCCGACACAGCACAAGGTCGCGGCCAGCGCCGAAGGCAGGCGCATGCTCCACTCGGACAAGCTGCCCACCATGGCGGTCGAAACGAGACCGACCCAATAGAAAAACGGCGGCTTGGACAGGTACAGATCGCCGTTCATATAAGGCAGCAACCAACTCCCCGCTTCGCGCATTTCGCGGACGGTGACCGCGCGCCGAGCTTCGTTGACACTCAAAAACGGTACGCTGCCCAGGCCCCAGAAAAACAGCAGCGCAATGGCTATGGCCGCAAGCAAGGCGATGTTGCGGTTCGACAAACGCGACAGGCTCAACCCCATCTAGGTTACTCCGCAGCAGTTACTTGAGCGTTTTTGGTCTTGCTGAAGCGATAGAAAAGGTTAGGCTCGCTGACGACGTAGAGGTCGCCATCGGCGTCCATTGTCATACCCTCGGCTTGCGGCACCGAATGCTTAAGATCGCCCGCCTGGCTGCGCAGGGAGAGAATGCTGACGAAGTTCCCCTCGCCGTCCAGCTCGGTGATATTGGCGGACTCATCACTGAGCAACAAAAGGTGCCCGCTCTTCGGATCGAAGTAGCCCTCGGAGAGGTCTCGACTGAAGACACTGCGGTTGACCCAGGACGTCAGGTCCTTGATGCGGATCTGTAGAGGGCCGCCCATTGAAGCGAGCATGCCTGTCACCGAATACAGCTGCCGCGGATCACGCTCCTTGATGGCGAAGACACGATCATTGGCGCGGTCGTACGTCACACCTTCAAACCCTTTGTTGTGCGGGCTCAGGTTGACGCCGATGGCAACAAATCGTGCTTGCTCGACATGGATCGGCGCAGGGGTGTCGGGCAAGGTGACAATGTCCAGTTGCTGCAATCTTTCATCGGCGATCACCACCCGTCCACCGCCGATGTAAGCGATGCCTTCGGTGTCTTCGAAGCCGATCAGCGGGTAGCGCCCGAGCAAGTCGCCGTCGCGGCTCAACACCACGATTTCCATGGGCGCGCCATTGGTGATTCCCAGCAGGCGATCACGATCGTAATCGTAAGCGACGCCGGACAAATTGGTGACACCCTCCACAGGTTTGGCCTGGATCACCGCCTTATAGTCAGGCAGCCAGATATTTTTGTCGGGTGCCTGATTGCCGTACCACTGGTTGTGCCAGTGTCCGTACAACTGCGAAAACCAGGCATAACGCACTCCTGTAGTGATAACCAGTGCCAACGCGACAACGACAACCAACAGTCCCGCTTTCCTTGCCTTGCTCATTATTATTTTTCTCAGTCCCAAGTGAAACGATAGACATGCCCAGGCTGCTCCGGATGGCATTTGCCGTTATCGGCATCGGCGCCGACGATCGACCACTCGGCACGGGACGTTTCGCCCAGTTCATGGGCAGCCTCAGGGGCGAAGCACTGGCCGAGCAACTCGTCCGGGACCAATGCATAAGCGTTGGGGTGATCGCGCAGCCATTGTGCAGCCTGCTCGACCGTCGACTCGGCCATACCGAAATGCACGATCGGCTGACGGGCGTACAACCAATGTCCCTCGCGCCAGTTGACCAGTACCAGGTCAGCACCGTGAGTCATTGAAGCGGCTTGCTCCATGATGGCGACGTGTGGATTGGCGCCGTCCGTGATCGGCTCGATAAACCCACGGGCGAACCACAACACGAACCAGCCTGCCACCAGGGCCGGAAATGCCCGGCGCAGGCGCGGGCGCTGCTTGAACCAGCGTTGCAGCAGCCAGGGAATCAGCGGCGCCGCCGCCAGTACCAGTCCCGGTAGCGCCGGGTAGATGTACAACTTGCGTTTGCCGGCACTGATGCAAAAGAACAGCACCACCAGCGTGACCCAACCGAGCAGCACCAGCACCCGACCGTCACGCTTTTGCAGCTGACGGCGCCAGGCCGGCACCAGCCATGGCAAGGCCAGAACCAAAGGCAGCCAGTATTGCGGAATGACATTGGTGAAGAAGTACCAGAACGGTTCCCGGTGGTCCCACGAAGCGGCGTAGCGTCCGGCGGTCTGGCGCAGGAGGATTTCCCGGGCATAGGCCACCTCGTCAGCGGAACCATTGAATACGATGGACAAGGTCAGGGGTAACAGCCAGACCGCAATCGCTGCCAGCATTACCAGCAACCCGAGCCACCATTTGCGCGCCTGGCCCGGCATGGCCACCACGCCCGACCAATCCTTGCGTACCGCATAGGCATAAGGGATCAGCATCAGCGCCGGCAGAAAGCCCACGCCTTTGGTGATCACGCCGATGCCCATGCCCGCACAGCCTACGTAGAACCAGCGCCATGCCGGCCCCAGCAACAGATGACGGGCCAGGCCGTACAGGCCCAGGGAAGTGAACAGAATCAGAAAGCTGTCGATCTGCCCGGTACGCAGGATGCTGTAAGTCTGGTAGGTCGCCAGGTACAACAGCGCGGCAATGCGTCCGATGCGCTGGTTCCACAGCCGTCGCCCGAGGTCATAGACCATCGCCGTGACGGTCACCGCGGAAAAAAGCCCGGGTATGAACAGGGCAAGGTTGGGTTTGCCGGTCAGCCAGGCGAAGAACGCCACCGTCCACATGAAGATCGGTGGTTTATCGCCATAGATCTCCCCGGCGCGATGGGGAATCAGCCAAGAACCGTTGTGCAGCATTTCCAGGGCCACGCCGAGGAAACGTTCTTCATCGACGTTCTGCACTTGACGCAGGCCCAGACCGGCACCGACCAAAAGCAGGGCGAGCAACATCAACCCCAGGCATTCGACCCTGGGCGACAACGATCTGCGCATGACTTACTCCTTGAGGTTTTTGCTTTTTGCAATCAGTTGCAGGTTGCGCAGATAAACAATAAAGCCAAAAGCCTGGCCGGCAATGAACACCGGGTCCTGCCGGTAAATGGCATACATCAGCAGCAGGGCACTGCCGACGATACTCAGGTACCAGAAGCTGGTCGGGATCACGCTGCGTTTTTTGTATTCGCTGTACAGCCACTGCAGGACGAAACGGCCGGTGAACGCGAGCTGGCCGGCAAAGCCGACCACCAACCACAAGGATTCGCGGGAAAGGTTCATTCCTGAACCTCCCGAGCCTGAGTATTCAGGCGAGTACGCTTGATCAACCACCACACCCCGAAGAGGTCGAGAATGCCGACAAGGGCGCGGTCGATATTGCCGTACTTGGATACGCCGGCGGTGCGGTGCCGGTGGTTGACGGGATGGACGACCATTCGGCCATTGTGGCGCTGGATCAGCGCTGGAATGTACCGATGCATATGATCGAAGTACGGCAGGCGCAAAAACGCCGCGCGTTGAATCAGTTTCAAGCCACAGCCAGTGTCGGGCGTGGCGTCCTTGAGCAGGCGGCTGCGCAGGCCATTGGCGAAACGCGAGGCCCAGCGCTTGCTCGCGGTGTCGCGGCGGTTGACCCGGTGCCCCGCCACCAGCTGCAAGTCGCCACTGCCACGCGGGTTACGCACCAGTGCCAACATGCCCGGGATGTCTGCCGGGTCGTTCTGCCCGTCGCCATCGAGCGTGGCCAGCCACTGCCCGCGAGCCGCCTGTGCCGCGTGGTACAGCGACGTGCTTTGGCCCAGCGAGCGATCATGATGCAGGATGCGTAACTGGCTCAGACCATTGTTTTTGGCCTGCTGCAGTTCGTGCAAGGTGGCATCGGTACTGCCATCGTCGACGACGATGATTTCATAAGACTCATCCGCCAGCGCCACGCGGACTTCTTCAAGCAAGGGCTTGAGATTGTTCGCTTCGTTCTTCGCAGGGATCAGTACCGATACAAAAATGTCATTGCTCATAGAGGCGCTCTTTTGCCTTGCTCTTTTATTTTCACAGGAGAATGGTTCATAACTGATAGAACTGGCGATACCACTTCACAAACTCCCCGACGCCAGTGCCAACCGGCACCTGCGGACTGAAATCGACCCACTCTGCCAGGGCCGACACGTCGGCCCAGGTCTTGACCACATCGCCAGCCTGCAGCGGTAGATAGTTACGTTGCGCCTGCATCCCCAGCGCCGCTTCCAGGCAGTCAATGAACTCCAGCAGCGCCACTGGCTGGCCGCGACCGATATTGAACAACCGGTTGACGCCTTCTCCCGCCCCGGTCGATACCGGTGGTCGTGTGCGCAATCGGGCGACGCTTTCGACGATGTCGTCGATGTACGTGAAGTCCCGTGCCATCTGGCCCTGATTGTAGATATCGATCGGCCGGCCTTTGAGCATCGCCTCGGTAAACTTGAACAGCGCCATGTCCGGCCGCCCCCACGGTCCGTAAACCGTAAAGAAACGCAGCCCACTGGCCTTCAATCCGTATAGATGGCAATAGCTCTCGGCGAGCAGCTCATTGGCACGCTTGGTCGCGGCATACAAGGAAATGGGATGATCGACCGCGTCCTCGACACTGAACGGCATTTTGCTGTTACTGCCGTACACCGAGCTGCTGGAAGCGTAGATCAAATGCGCGGGATTGTGGTGTCGGCAGGCTTCCAGCACATTGAGGAAACCCACCAGATTCGATTGCGCATAGACGTCGGGATTGTCCAGGGAGTAGCGCACACCCGCCTGGGCGGCCAGATGCACCACTTCGGTAAACGGATGATCGCGAAACAACGCCATCAACGCCGGCTTGTCGACAATGTCCATTTTCTCGAAACGAAAGCCCGGCAAGCACTCCAGTTCCTTGAGTCGTGCGCGCTTGAGCGTGACGTCGTAATAGTCATTGAGGTTGTCGATGCCAACCACTTCATGGCCGTCCAGACATAGACGCCGGGCGGTGTGAAACCCAATGAATCCGGCAGCGCCGGTAATCAAAATAGTCATGCGAATCGTGTGCTATTGAGCACATCTTGTTTGGCTGATACCAACATCAACTTCATGCCTTGCTCCATCTTCCATTGCTTAAGGCCGGTGACATTGTCGATGCAAGAAACGTGTAAATCTCCCACTTCAAGGACATCCTGTCCATGGCCCCGCATACGGTGCCCATCCAATTGTAAAAAAATCGTTAGTATTGCGTTAAAGCCTCATTAAATAGCCCAGATAGTTCGCAAATACTATTGCCATTGACGCACACCAATCTAAAGTGCATCCACGCAAGTGAAAACCTGAACCGGGTAAGGACGCAGAACCATGATCACCGAGCAAGAGACGACCCATGACGAGCCGCGACTCAACAGTACGGAAATCCGTATTCTGGGCTCTCTGATCGAAAAACAGGCCACCAGCCCGGAAACCTACCCGCTTACCCTCAATGCGTTGATGATCGCCTGCAACCAGAAGACCAGCCGTGAACCGGTGATGAACCTGACCCAGGGCCAGGTCGGTCAAAGCTTGCGCGCCCTTGAGGCACGCGGCTTCACCAAACTGGTGATGGGCAGCCGTGCGGATCGCTGGGAGCACAGGGTCGACAAGGCACTGGAACTGGTGCCGGCTCAGGTGGTGCTGGCGGGACTGTTGTTCCTGCGCGGCCCGCAAACGGTCAATGAGCTGCTGACCCGCAGCGGCCGCATGCATGACTTCGAAGATACCGAGCAGGTGGTGCATCAGCTTGAACGCTTGATTGCCCGTGGCCTGGCCCTGCTGATTCCGCGCCAGGCCGGACAGCGGGAAGACCGGTATATGCATGCCTTGGGCGACCCGGCGGACATCGACGCGACTCTCGCGGCGCGGCAGAACCCGGTCGAACGTGGTGGTGGCAGCGCTGTTTCGGTTGAGCGGATCGAAGAGCTCGAGGCGCGGATTGCGGCACTGGAAGAGCGTTTGGCACGCCTTGAGTGAGCGTCATTGATAACTTGAACAAACACCCTGTGGCGAGGGAGCTTGCTCCCTCGCGACAAATTCACCTTTGCCGACTTGATCCAGGAGTCGTTCACTCCCCGTCCCAGTAATCCACCCCATCCGCCTGCCGGGCAACCGCGACAAACCCCGAAGCATTACCCTGGGCATCGACCTTGAAGTCATCCATCACCGCATACTTGCCGGAGTCCGGATATTCGCAAATTTCCGGTGATTGCTGGGTGCTGACCGCCAGGTAACGCAATTCTGCAAGGCTGGTATTGATGATCTGGTGCGCCGCTTCAGGACCGCCCGGCGGACAGGCGATCACGTCGCCAGCGCGAATGGGGAAACGTTCGGCGCCAAGGCGGATCTCCCCCTCCCCGGCCACGACGTAAAACATCTCCTCATTGACCCGATGACTGTGAAACGGACTGCCACGCATCCCCGGTTCCAGCACGTACAGGCGATAACCGAGCTTTTGAGCTCCCAGTTGCTGACCCACGCGGGCCATGCGTTGCCGATAGCGGCCGGCGGTTTCACCGGTGGGCGCCAAGGCTTCGGGCAAGGGCTCGAGTTCGACCTGATTCAGGTTGAGAATGGGGGGATGCATGGATACCTCCTTGATCTGGTTTTAAGGCAGGCAAAAGACCTTCAACTGCGCGCAAACGCCACCGCTTGCTGAAATTGCTCATCCGTCGGGCGCACACCGGTATAAAGGACGAATTGCTCCAACGCCTGGAGCGCGATCACCTCCAGTCCGGTGATCACTTGTTTGCCCTCGGCACGACCACGCACGATCAGCGGCGTTTCCGAGGGAATCGCCACCACATCGAAGACGATATCAGCAGCCGCAATGACCTCGGTATCGTACGCCAACTGCCCGGCCTCCGGGCCGCCATCCATACCGACCGGCGTGACATTGATCAGCATTTGCGGCCGCCTCTCCCCCAGTTCCGCTTGCCACGGATAACCCAGGGACTCAGCCAGGGCACGGCCGGCGCGCTCGTTGCGGGCCACGATCAGGCCGTTTGTGTAACCGCCATCGCGCAAGGCACTGGCCACCGCCTTGGCCATTCCGCCGCTGCCGCGCAGGGCAAAGGTGGTGTCCTTGGGCACTGCGTGGGTTTCCAGCAGTTGGGCAACCGCCATGTAATCGGTGTTATAGGCCTTGAGATGACCGTCGGTATTGACGATGGTGTTGATCGATTGAATGGCGGCGGCGGACGCGTCCAACTCATCGACCAGCGCAATGCAGGCTTCCTTGAACGGCATCGACACGCCACAGCCGCGAATGCCCAAGGCACGAATACCGCCGACAGCGCCCGGCAAGTCGTGACTGCTGAAGGCTTTGTAGTAGAAATTCAGCCCCAGTTGTTCATACAGATGGTTGTGAAATCGCAGGCCAAAGTTGCCGGGGCGTCCGGAGAGGGACATGCACAGCTGGGTGTCTCTGTTGGGGTTCATCTGCATGTGAATATCCTTCCAGTGCACTTTCAGATGGATGGGCTTAGTCAGTCCGGGGCGTTCTGATCAATCATATTCCAGGGCCTGCGTCCGGCATCGGGCGACCGTAAGCAAGCCGGCACAGACCTTACACAAAATTTACCTAACGGCTGTGCTGATTTTCAAAAAAACGCTGTCTTAGAAGTATCCCCGCGACGATCCTTGGGTCTATTGCAGACGCAAGCGCCGGGGCGAAGAACCGAGGAATTATCATGATCCGTAAAATCCCCACAGTAGCCTTGCTGATCGGCGCGCTCGCTATCGCAGGACAGGCGCAAGCCCATGGTGGTGGTAATGACGCGGCGGTATTTGGAGCAATCGTCGGTACGGCCATTGTCGGCTCGGCCCTGATCAACGCCAACCGGCCGGTGTATGTCGAGCCGCAACCGGTTTATGCACAGCCGGTCTACGCCCAACCCGCACCGGTGTATGCCGCACCACCGCCACCGGTTTACTACCAGCCGGCTCCGGTCTATGTGCAGCAACCGATCTACTACCGTCCGGCACCGGTCTACTACGGGCCTCCCCGTGGTTATTACGGCCCTCCGCGTGGTTACTATGGCCCTCCGCATGGCTACTATGGCCCGCGTTACGGTCACTACTGACACAGTCCGCAGGGACCCGCTTGCTGGCGATGACGCGTTCAAAAACGCTATCGCCGGCCGGCCAGCAGGAACATTGATGGGTGCGGTGACCGACAAACGGTCATTTGCACCCACTGGCGTCAATGACCACTATCGAAAACGGTGATTGTCCGCAAAAGCGCCCGCCCCGTAAGGTATCTCCATAGATCGATGGAGGTACTGATGATGTCTCAGGTTCAGATTATGTCCGTTATCGGCAGCGCCGTTCCCGCCCCTCTCAGGGAGCTGGGACTGCTCGCCTGCTGGTACCTGGTACAGGACGGCGAACAGATCAGCGGCCCGCTCACTTCGCTGCCGGCCGCCCAGGCATTGTCTGAGCGTATCGGCACTGGCCAGACGGGCAATTTCAGCGCTTAAGGCAGCTGAACCCGCGGTTTGGTTTCGATGAAGATCGCCCAGCTCGACATGAACAGCGCGGCAATCAGTGGACCGATCACAAAACCGTTGAGGCCGAAAATCGCCAGGCCGCCCAGGGTCGAGATCAGAATCAGATAGTCCGGCATCTTGGTATCCTTGCCCACCAGGATCGGTCGCAGCACGTTGTCCACCAGTCCGATCACAAAAACCCCGAACACCCCCAGTACCACGCCCTGCCAGATCGCCCCGGTGAACAGGAAAAATGCCGCCACCGGCGCCCAGACAATACCCGCCCCCACCGCTGGCAACAGGGACAGAAACGCCATCAACACGGCCCAGAGCAACGCGCTCGGGATGTCCAGAAACCAGAAAATCAAACCACCCAATGCACCTTGTGTGATCGCCACCAGCAGATTGCCTTTCACCGTGGCCCGCACCACACGGTTGAATTTGAGTTGCAGACGACGTTTCTGGTGTTCCTGCAGCGGTACGGCGGAGCGAACCTTGCGCGCCAGTTCGGCACCGTCCCGCAGAAAGAAGAACAGCAAGTAGAGCATGATGAAAAAACTCACCACAAAATCGAAAGTGCCCTGACCAAAACTGAAGACCTGCGTGGCGACAAACTCATTGCCCGTCACCGCACTCTTGATGATTTTCTCCCGCAGGCCGTTCAGCTCGCCGACCCCGAACCGATCGAGCAAGTGCTGAAAGTACGGCGGCAGGCTGTGTTTGAAGTGCGTCACATAGCCTGCAATGTCCAACTCGCCGCTTTCGATTCTGTTGTAGAGCGCCGCCCCCTCCTGAACCAGCAAGGCACCAAGGATGATCACCGGCAGGATCGCGATCACCAGACAAACGCTCAGCGTCAGCAACGACGTGACGTTGCGCTGCCAGCCGAACTTCAATTGCAACCGACGCTGCAATGGCGCAAACAGGATGCCGAGGATCACTGCCCAGAACACCGCGCCGTAGAACGGCAACAGAATCCAGATGAAGGCGATGCTCACCAACCCCAGCAACACCGTCAGTGACTTGTCTTGTAATGTCTCTTCGTTCATGTCCGATCCATGTCAGTCCGCCGGAACGCAATGTTGCGCCCTGATGCTTAGGCCACCATGGCTCGCGCGAGTGCCATCGTTTTTTCATCAAGCATAGATCCAGATCAATAAACCCTCGGAGCGAGGCGTATACGCTCGGCGGCTTTTGCGATCGATCCCACCATGAACCAGATTGCTCCGGAACTGCTCGCCCCCGCCGGCACGTTGAAAAACATGCGTTATGCCTTCGCCTACGGCGCCGATGCCGTGTACGCGGGCCAGCCACGCTACAGCTTGCGCGTGCGCAATAACGAATTCGATCACGCCAACCTGGCCCTCGGCATTCGTGAAGCGCAGGCCCAGGGCAAGCGCTTTTACGTGGTGGTGAACATCGCGCCGCACAACGCCAAGCTCAAGACGTTCCTCAAGGATCTGGAACCCGTGATCGCCATGGCGCCGGACGCGTTGATCATGTCCGACCCCGGCCTGATCATGCTGGTGCGCCGGCACTTCCCACAGATGCCGATTCACCTCTCGGTACAAGCCAATACAGTGAACTGGGCCAGTGTCGAGTTCTGGCAACAGCAGGGCTTGAGCCGGATCATCCTCTCGCGGGAACTGTCTCTGGAAGAAATCGCCGAAATCCGCCAACAGGTTCCCGCCATGGAACTGGAGGTATTCGTGCACGGTGCGCTGTGCATGGCCTATTCGGGCCGCTGCCTGCTGTCGGGCTACCTGAACAAGCGCGACGCCAACCAGGGCAGCTGCACCAACGCCTGCCGCTGGAAGTACTCGGCGCAGGAGGCCACCGAAAACACGCTGGGCGAGATCGTCCAGCAGTTTCAGCCGGAACCGACCCTGGGTCTCGGCGCCCCCACCGAGCAGGTGTTCCTGCTGCAAGAGGCCAATCGCCCCGACGAACTGATGCCGGCCTTCGAAGACGAGCATGGCACTTACATCATGAATGCCAAGGACCTGCGCGCCGTACAGCATGTCGAGCGCCTGACGCAGATGGGTGTGCACTCATTGAAAATCGAAGGCCGGACCAAATCGCATTTCTATTGTGCGCGGACCACCCAGGTCTACCGACGGGCCATCGATGATGCCGTGGCCGGCCGCGATTTCGACCGCAGCCTGATGACCGACCTCGAATCCCTTGCTCAGCGCGGCTACACCGAAGGCTTTCTGCGTCGGCATGTGCATGACGAGTACCAGAACTACCAGAACGGCAGCTCGGTGTCGGAGCAGCAACAGTTCGTCGGTGAACTGACCGGCGAGCGACGTGAGCGGTTAGCGGAAGTGAAGGTGAAGAATCGGTTTGGCCTGGGCGATCACATGGAGTTGATGACGCCCAAGGGCAACTTCCACTTCGATCTGCATCAATTGCACAACATCCGGGGTGAAGCGATCGAGGTCGCGCCGGGGGATGGGCATACGGTGTACCTGCCGATTCCGGATGCGGTGGATTTGAGTTTCGGGTTGTTGATGCGGGATGTGCGCACGAGCTGATCAATCCGCGTTCACGGCTACCAGTTCGCTTAAGCAAATTCCTCGCGCAACATTGCCACGAACGCCTCTCGCGCCGGGTGCACCCCGGCGTTTTCATGCCAGTAGAACAAGTTCTCGATCGCCGTCAGCTCGGGAAACTCGTAACCCACGCACCCCGCGCCCTTGGCGTATTGATCGAACACGCCTTTGGGCACCAGCGCCACGCCGGCCCCGGCGCTGACGCACCCGACAATCGCGCCGTAACTGGCCAGGCTGACAATCGGCAACGCCTGCCCCTGGCGCAACAACCAATGTTCCAGCGCCGCCCGATACGGACAACCCTGGGGCCACATGAAGACGGTCTTGTCATGCAGATCCGCCATGTCACGCACCGGCCCCAGCGATGTCGAGGCAATCAGCAACAGGTCTTCGCGGTACATCGGCGTGCGCTTGAGGTGCGAACGCTCGACATCCACCGCGACGATCGCACCGTCAAGCCGATGATTGAGGGTGTCATCCAGCAACTGGCCCCAGGTGCCTGTGGTCAGTTCCAGCGCCACTTGCGGGAAGCGCTTGTGGAATTTGGCCAGCAGTCGCGGCAAGCGACCGGTGGCCGAGGACTCGATGGCGCCGATGCGCAACGGCCCGGAAGGCTCGGCCGCGGGGTCCACCGCCCGTTTCGCCTCTGCGGTCAGCGCCAGGATTTTCGAGGCGTAGGCCAGAAAGGTCTGCCCCGACGGACTGATGCGCAGCCCGCGACCCTCGCGCAAAAACAACGCGACACCCAACTCCGCCTCCAGCGACTTGATCCGCGCCGTGATGTTCGACGGCACGCAATGCAGCACTTCTGCCGCACGGGCGATGCTGCCCAGTTCGGCAACGGTCTTGAACATGCGAATCTGTGCCAGCTCCATACATCACCTAAAGTGAACGGTTAACGCATTATAAGTCAGTTGTGGCGAATGGTTCAGGTTCAGATACTCAGAGCACCTGCCTACCGGTGCACGACCATGAAGCCGCTCACACACGCCCCCGTTTCGCCCTTGAAGATCATCCTGGCCATGGCGTTTGTCGTGACCTGCTGGGGGTATTCCCCGACCGGCATCCATATCGGCCTGCTCGGCTACGACCCCGTGCATCTGGCGCTTTTGCGTTTCCTGCTGGCATCGGTGTTCATGGTCGTGGTTGCGTTGTGCAGGGGCATTCGCCTGCCCGGGTTGCGCGATGTTCCATTGCTGTTCGGGCTGGGTTTCTTTGCGGTCAGCCTGCATCACGTGGCGATCAACTTCGGCCAGCAAGGCGTCAGCGCCGGCGCTTCCAGTGTGCTGGCACAAACCACGCCGTTGTTCAGCACCTTGCTCGCGCGCTTCGCGTTCAAGGACCGGGTCAGTCTCTGGCGCTGGGGCTGCGTTTTATTGGGCCTGCTCGGCGTGGTGATTGTGGTGGCGGGCGATCATGGCCTGGGCAGCATCGACGCCCACGGCTTGCTGATCCTGCTGGCGGCGCTGTCCTGGAGTCTGTATTTCGCCCTGCAAAAGCATCACACCGGGCGTTATGACGGGTTGACCCTGGTCTGTTACACGGTCTGGTCCGGGACGTTACTGTTACTGGTTTTTCTGCCCGGCCTTGTGGAGCAGGTCGCCCTGGCGCCGCTGCGCGTGCAGCTGGCGGTGCTTGCCCTGGGGATATTCCCCAGTGCCTTGGCGTATCTGGCCTGGGCCTATGTGCTGGCACATGTGGATTTGAGTCGGGCGACGATGACGCTGTATCTGGTACCGCCGATGGCAATGGCCATTGCGTCGTTTGCGCTGGGTGAAAGGCCGACGTTGATGGTCGGGGTTGGAGCGGTTGTGGTGTTGATCAGTGTGCTGGCGTTGAATCTGGAGCGCAGGCCGATGGTTCAGGCGGCTCGCGCTTGATCAGCGATTTGAGAAATCAACTGGCAGAAAACCGGTCGCGACTGTTGGTCAAATGCAGCCACATCGCTGCCCGCGCCGCATCCGGGTCCTGGCGCTTGATGGCGTTGAGAATTGCCTCATGCTCGAGGTTGGCCAGTTCGCCGAGTTTGCTCAGGTCCACTGCACCGCGCTCGGCGGCGTTGACCCGGGTTCGCGGAATCATGGCGTTACCCAAATGCTGCATGATCTCGGTGAAGCACACATTGCCCGTGGCTTCGGCGATCAGCAGGTGGAAGCGCCGATCCGCTTCGACACAGCTGTCATTGTTGGCCAGCAGACGCTGATAGTCGTCGAGCGCCTCGCGCATTTGCGCCAACTGTTGATCGCTACGCCGAGTGGCAGCCAGTGCGGCGGCCTGGGTTTCCAGGCCCATGCGCAATTCCAGAATGCTGCGCACCCCCAGCGCCGTATCGACATTCAGTCGCAGGCCCTGTTCGGGCGCACGCTCCAGCACAAAGGTGCCGATGCCGTGCCGGGTCTCCACCAGGCCGGATGCCTGCAACTTCGAAATCGCCTCCCGCACCACGGTACGACTGACACCGTGCTCCTGAACAATCGTGTTCTCCGACGGCAGCTTTGCGCCAGGCAACATCTGACCGAGCAGGATGCTCTGGGTCAGCTTGGCCACCAGGTCATGGGCCAGGTTGTGGCTGCGCTTGCGGGCAGGTGCATCGAGATCTTCTTGCATGGCGATCATCCAAAAGCAGAACTAGCGCAATCGTAGCACTGCCCTCACCCTAAAACTCAAAAAACACCGCCTTACTTGTATGACAACACTCAACAACACGTCGAAAATCCTCCAATCAATTCGCCAAAAACCACCCACCAAGGAATAAAAATAGGCGTTATAGCGCCGCTTTATTCGGAAAAACCTATTGCAGCATGAAAAAATGCAGTTGTATGATGTCTATCAACAACGCAGCATCCAGCCGCACCCCGCATAAAAATAACGAGTGGGAGAAAACGCAGTGAAAACATCCATATCAGCCATGGACGATGGCGCCGATTCGGTGCTGAAGTCCGCCATCTCGAAAGTCAAACGTCACGTCTTGCCGCTGTTCGTGATCATGTTCATCGTCAATTACATTGACCGCGTGAACATCGGCTTCGTCCGTGCCCACATGGAACACGACCTGGGCATCGGCGCTGCCGCCTACGGCCTGGGCGCCGGTCTGTTCTTCATCGGCTACGCACTGTTCGAGGTGCCCTCCAACATCCTTCTGCAGAAAGTCGGCGCTCGCCTCTGGCTGACCCGCATCATGCTGACCTGGGGCCTGGTCGCCGCAGGCATGGCCTTCATCCAGAACGAAACCCACTTCTACGTCCTGCGTTTTCTGTTGGGTGTGGCCGAAGCCGGGTTTTTCCCTGGCGTGATCTACTACTTCACTCGCTGGTTGCCCGGTGTGGAACGCGGCAAGGCCATCGCCATTTTCCTCAGTGGCTCGGCCGTTGCGTCGCTGATTTCCGGCCCGCTGTCCGGTTTGCTCCTGCAAATCACCGGCTTCGGAATGCACGGCTGGCAGTGGATGTATTTCATTGAAGGAATGTTTTCGGTCGGGCTGTGCGTATTTGTCTGGTTCTGGCTTGATTCCAGGCCCCACGACGCGAAATGGCTGAGTCGCGAAGAGCAGGACGCACTGGTCCAGGCCATCGATGATGAGCAACTGGCCCGAGAAGCCGCGACGCCGATCAAGCCGTCACTGGGCAAATTGCTCAAGGACCGCCAGATCATCCTGTTCTGCCTGATCTACTTCTTTATCCAGCTGACCATCTACGCCGCCACTTTCTGGCTGCCGAGCATCATCAAAAAAATGGGCGACTTGAGCGACGTCCAGGTCGGGATGTTCAACTCGATTCCGTGGCTGCTGTCGATTGTCGGCATGTACGCCTTTGCCTCGCTGTCGGCCAAATGGAAACACCAGCAAGCATGGGTCGCCGCCGCGCTGTTGATCGCCGCCGCCGGGATGTTCATGTCCACCACCGGCGGGCCGGTCTTCGCCTTTGTCGCAATCTGCTTCGCCGCACTGGGTTTCAAATCGGCGTCATCGCTGTTCTGGCCGATCCCCCAGGCCTATCTGGATGCCCGTATCGCCGCTGGCGTCATCGCGTTGATCAACTCGGTGGGCAACCTCGGCGGGTTCGTTGCGCCCACTACCTTCGGCCTGCTGGAAGAACGCACCGGCTCCATTCAGGGCGGCCTGTACGGCCTGGCCGCGACTTCGATCATCGCCGCGATCATCGTCTTTGCCGCACGCAACACACCCAAGGCCGTTTCCATCACCACAACGGCCAAACCGGCGCCCCACCACGCCTGATGACTTTTCAAGAACACGGCTTAAAAGGATAAGAACATGACCCAACAAGAAACCGCCAAAGCCCCGATCATCACCAGCATGCAAGTTGTTCCGGTGGCTGGCCACGATGGCATGCTGCTCAACCTGAGCGGCGCCCACGGGCCGTTTTTTACCCGCAACATCGTCATCCTCAAGGACAACGCCGGCCACACCGGCGTCGGCGAAGTACCGGGTGGCGAGCGCATTCGCCAGACCCTCGAAGACGCCCGCAGCCTGGTGGTCGGCAGCCCGATCGGCACCTACCAGAAGATGCTCAATCAAGTTCGCCAGACCTTCGCCGACCGCGACGCCGGCGGTCGTGGCCTGCAGACCTTCGACCTGCGCATTACCATCCACGCCGTCACGGGGCTGGAGGCGGCGCTGCTCGATCTGCTCGGTCAGCATCTGGACGTACCCGTCGCCGCCCTGCTCGGCGAAGGCCAGCAGCGTGATGAAGTGAAAATGCTCGGCTATCTGTTTTATGTCGGCGACCGCCAGCAAACCGATCTTGCCTACCGTAGCGAGCCGGATGCCGACAATGACTGGTTCCGGGTGCGTCACGAAAAAGCCATGACCACCGACGCCGTGGTGCGCCTGGCCGAAGCAGCTCATTCGAAGTACGGCTTCAAGGATTTCAAGCTCAAGGGCGGCGTGCTCAGCGGCGATGCCGAAATCGAAGCGGTGACGGCCCTGGCAGAACGCTTCCCTGACGCACGCATCACCCTCGATCCGAATGGTGCCTGGTCCCTCAAAGAGGCCATTCGATTGTGCCGCGACCAGCACCGGGTACTGGCTTATGCCGAAGACCCCTGCGGCGCGGAAAACGGCTACTCGGGACGCGAAGTCATGGCTGAGTTCCGCCGCGCCACGGGCCTGAAGACCGCGACCAACATGATTGCCACCGATTGGCGGGAAATGGGCCACGCGATCCAGTTGCAATCGGTGGACATCCCGTTGGCGGACCCGCATTTCTGGACCCTGCAAGGCTCGGTTCGCGTGGCCCAGATGTGCCATGAATGGGGCCTGACCTGGGGCTCGCACTCCAACAACCACTTCGATATTTCCCTGGCAATGTTCACCCATGTCGCGGCGGCCGCACCGGGTGAAATCACGGCGATCGACACCCACTGGATCTGGCAGGACGGCCAGCGCCTGACCAAAGCCCCACTGCAAATCGTCGAGGGCTGCGTGCAGGTGCCGCAGAAACCGGGGCTGGGCATCGAGCTGGATATGGATCAGGTGGCCAAGGCCCATGAACTCTACAAGGGCATGGGGCTGGGTGCGCGGGATGACAGCGTGGCGATGCAGTTTCTGATTCCAGGGTGGACATTCGATAACAAGCGGCCGTGCCTGATGCGTTGATTTAGCGGGTGCATGCCCTCCAACGACCCGCCCTGCCGCCTATGGTCGGCAGGGCCCAAAAACCATTCGGAACGGAGCAATTAACCCCCTAACATGACGCGCAACTGAATCGATGACGGACGACACCCACATGGACAGACTGAAAGCTTTCGCGGTTTGCGTGGCGGCGCTCGCGGCTGGCCAATGCCTCGCACAGGATCAAATGGCGACGTTGGTGAATGCCGCGGTGCGCCCGGTCATGCAAGCCCAGGGCATTCCCGGAATGGCTGTGGCGGTGACCGTCAACGGCAAGCCGCACTACTTCAACTACGGGGTAGCATCGAAAGAAAGCGCGCAACCGGTCACTGAAAACACCCTGTTCGAAATCGGCTCCCTGAGCAAAACCTTCACCGCCACCCTCGCCGCCTACGCCCAGGCCAGCGGCAAGTTGTCGCTGTCCGACAAGGCCAGCCAGGTGTGGCCCGCATTGCGCGGCAGTGCGTTCGATCACATTAGCGTGCTGCAACTGGGCACCTACACCGCAGGCGGTCTGCCCCTGCAATTCCCCGACGCAGCGGACTCGGCGGACAAGATGCTCGGCTATTTCAAACAATGGCAACCGACCTACGCCGCTGGCACCCACCGGCTGTATTCGAATCCGAGCCTCGGTTTATTCGGCTACCTCGCGGCCCAAAGCATGGGCCAGCCATTCGATGAACTGATGGACAACACGCTGCTGCCCAAACTCGGCCTCAAGCACACCTACCTCAACGTGCCCCAGGCACAAATGAGCCTTTACGCCCAGGGCTACAACAAGGACGACAAACCCGTACGCGTGGGGCCTGGCGCGTTGGACTCCGAGGCTTACGGGGTGAAAACCAGCGCCTCGGACTTGATCGGCTATGTGCAAGCGAACCTGCATCCCGCCTCGCTGGAAAAGCCATTGCAACAGGCAATCGCCCTCACCCACACCGCCTACTACCGCGTCGGCGAGATGACCCAGGGCCTGGGATGGGAGCTCTATCAGTACCCGGTCACCCTGGATCAATTGCTGGCCGGCAACTCGTCGCAGATGGCCATGGAGGCGCACAAGGTCCAGTGGCTCAACCCGCCTCAACCGCAGCAGGAAAACCTGCTGCTGAACAAAACCGGGTCGACCGGTGGCTTCGGCGCCTATGCCCTGTTTGTGCCGTCGAAAGACATTGGCATCGTGATCCTGGCCAACAAAAACTACCCGATCGCGGAACGGGTCAAGATCGCTCACCAAATATTGAGTGCGATGAGCCAGTAATCCCCACATAGCTTACCTGTGGCGAGGGGGCCTGCTCACTCGCCACCGAGTGGGGGAAAGTCAATCATCCGGCATTTCTGGCGGCTTGGCGGGCTTGGCTGGTTTGGCCGGCTTACCGGATTTTGTGCCTTTTGCGCCCTTGGCGGTCGGCTCCGGTTCGGCTGCCGGCGCTACCGTGGGTGCTGGCGTTTCCTTCTCGGCCGCCGGCAACTGATCGACAGCAGCAAAGACTTCTTTCAGCTCGACGGGCCCGGACTGTTCAAGCTTCTTTTCGCCGTCCTTGCCCACCAGAATCACCTTGGTCTTGGCCCCGGCACCCAGTTTGAGTGACCGAATCAACGCTGCCGTGTCTTGTGGCCCCAGGTCTTTGCCATCACGTTGGCCCATCAGATTGAGCACCGTGTACAACACCAGGTTTCGCTCGGTGAACCCCTTTTTGTTATCCGGCTCTTCCAGCGACTTTTTCAGGCTCACCCACGTCGGGTCGACCGTACTGGGAGCGATGACAATCAGTGGCCGGGACCTGCCCTTGTCCATGTCCAGCGGTGAGTCGCCATCAGCGGCGAACAAGGGACCGGCAACTGCCAGCAGGGTAGCCAGGGTCAGTGACCTGATGAGCATGCGCATCTCCTTTTGATATCCACGCTCTAATGATTGCGCATCGCGGCGATCGTTCCGGGTGACGCTCCGCAAATGTTGTTCGCCTTGTCCAAAGCTTAGGTCAGGGCGGTCGAAGCGCAACAGGCCGGGCTAAACTCATTCCTCTTCAGGCTCCCCCGGCCAGCAGTCCTGAAGCCAGAACGTATCGAGGCGCGTCGGACTGCAGTCTTCTCGATTTAACGGGTGGTCATGGAAAGAACCGAACACGACAGTTGGGCGCTGATGAATCAATGACAACGAGGCAGCATCAACCCTTCCTCTTGGGAATGAATCAACTGGCGCTCGCTACGCCAAACCCTTGCATTTGTTCCAGGTCGACCAGGCGCGTGGTACATCCGTTGGCTTTCAGTCGATCAGTGACAAGTTTGGGCCAGAGATTTCTGGAGCGGCGTTTGGCAACGCTGTAGGTGAATTCCTGGATTCGAAAACAGGGGTAAAGAAGAAACGTACACACAGCCATCACTACATCAGTGCCACCCAAGTAGTTTTTTCTAGCATTTTCGTCCCTGGTTTTTTTGATGCCATCGAGGGTGTCCTTGAACCAGCCGCTCATATTGGGCTTCACGTCCAACTGGCTTTTTACAAAAGCATCCGACTCACTGTGATTACCCTGCTCGTCGAAATAAGGGCCATTGTTCATATAGGAGCGGATGTACTCCCAAAAGCCTTTTTGCATCTCCAGGCTTTTACCAAAGGGTGCACCGAGGCTGACCATCAGCGCTGTTTGCGGCTCTTCGAATTTCCACACCCGAATTTCCAGCGAAGCGTTTTGCATGCCACCGATATGGGTGCCGACGAGTTGAAATTCGTTGGCTACAGCTGAGATGCCATCCCATGGGGTGTGGAACAGTTCGCCGTCGTGATCGAAATACACTTCGCGGGTGCGGCGGTTGAACAGAATAGGTAGGCGTAATGGACAGAGTGTTTCCCAAAGGAAGGGCACTAGAAAAAAAGAAAGTGCAAGAACCAACATTATGTAGTCAAAGATTCCTTGCATCGCGAGCATTAAAGTTAACCCCAGAGATCCGCAGCCAGCCATTCCACCTAATATCCCAGTCCACAACCCTCGATATGAATCACCTCCTGATTGCAGCGCCAAGTAATGTTCGGTGTGCTCATCAGTAATAAACAGCTCCATTGGCTGCTCACCCGTGGGCTTACCGGCTTCGAGGATAACGGTGGATGAAGCACTGTTTCGGAGTTGTTCTGGTCTGTTCATATCCATGCTCTTTCCATGACTGTGGCTGCTGGCAGCGTCAGCCCTTCTCTTTGGGAATGAATCAACTGGCGCTCGCTACGCCAAACCCTTGCATTTGTTCCAGGTCGACCAGGCGTGTGACAGGGCCTTCGGCTTTCAGGCGCTCAGAGACGACTTTGGGCCACCGGTTGCGGGAGCGGCGTTTGGCAACGCTATAGGTGAGTTCCTGGATTCGAAAACAGGGGTAAAGAAGAAATGTACACATAGCCATCACTACATCAGTGCCACCCAAGTAGTTTTTTCCAGCATTTTCGTCCCTGGTCTTTTTGATGCCATCGAGGGTGTCCTTGAACCAGCCGCTCATATTGGGCTTCACGTCCAGCTGGCTTTTTACAAAAGCATCCGACTCACTGTGATTTCCCTGCTCATCGAAATATGGGCCGTTGTTCATATACGAGCGGATGTACTCCCAAAAGCCTTTTTGCATTTCCAGGCTTTTACCAAAGGGTGCACCGAGGCTGACCATCAGCGCTGTTTGCGGCTCTTCGAATTTCCACACCCGAATTTCCAGCGAAGCGTTTTGCATGCCACCGATATGGGTGCCGACGAGTTGAAATTCGTTGGCTACAGCTGAGATGCCATCCCATGGGGTGTGGAACAGTTCGCCGTCATGATCGAAATACACTTCGCGGGTACGGCGGTTGAACAGGATGGGGAGAGGTAAGGGCCGTAATGTTTCCCACAGGAAGGGAAAAAGGAAAAATGCCGCTGACATAATCAGACCAGTAGGTACTCCCTCCCATTTCCCGATAAGCATCAGCAATACGGCCAGACCTATACCGGCGACTCCACCCACTCCCCCTAATATTCCAGTCCATAACCCCCGACCCGAATCACCTCCTGATTGCAGCGCCAAATAATGTTCCGTGTGCTCATCGGTAATAAACAGCTCCATTGGCTGCTCGCCCGAGGGCTTACTGGCTTCGAGGATAACGGTGGATGAAACACTGCTTCGGGGTTGCTCCAATTTGCTCATTTCCACGCTCGCTCCATGGGGACGACTGCTGGTAGCGTCAGCCCTTTTGCTTGGGAATGACTCAACTGGTGCTCGCTACGCCAAACCCTTGCATTTGTTCCAGGTCGACCAGGCGTGTGACAGGGCCTTCGGCTTTCAGGCGCTCAGAGACGACTTTGGGCCACCGGTTGCGGGAGCGGCGTTTGGCAACGCTGTAGGTGAACTCTTGAATTCGGTCTTGGGGGTAAAGCATTGGCTCGAATATCAATTTTGCTACATCACTACCGGTTAGATAATTTCTCCCTCCAGCGTCTTTTTTTGCTTGTTTCAACTGCGCCAACGTTTGTTTGAAGCTGTCGCTCATTTTGAAACGAACGTCCAACTGGCTTTTTACAAAAGCATCCGACTCACTGTGATTTCCCTGCTCATCGAAATATGGGCCGTTGTTCATATACGAGCGGATGTACTCCCAAAAGCCTTTTTGCATCTCCAGGCTTTTACCAAAGGGTGCACCGAGGCTGACCATCAGCGCTGTTTGCGGTTCTTCGAATTTCCACACCCGAATTTCCAGCGAAGCGCTTTGCATGCCACCGATATGAGTGCCGACGAGTTGAAATTCGTTGGCTACAGCTGAGATGCCATCCCATGGGGTGTGGAACAGTTCGCCGTCGTGATCGAAATACACTTCGCGGGTACGGCGGTTGAACAGGATGGGGAGAGGTAAGGGCCGTAATGTTTCCCACAGGAAGGGAACAAGGAAAAATGCCGCTGACATAATCAGACCAGTAGGTACTCCCTCCCATTTCCCGATAAGCATCAGCAATACGGCCAGACCTATACCGGCGACTCCACCCACTCCCCCTAATATTCCAGTCCATAACCCCCGACCCGAATCACCTCCTGATTGCAGCGTCAAATAATGCTCGGTGTGCTCATCGGTAATAAACAGCTCCATTGGCTGCTCGCCCGAGGGCTTTCCGGCTTCCAAAATCACAGTGGATGGATTAATGCTTCCTGGTTGCTCCAGATTGTTCATATCCATGCTCGTTCAACGATAGTAACTGCTGGCAGCGTCAGACCTTCTTGTGGGGAATAGATCAACTCACCCTCGATACGCCTCAAGTCTCGTACTCCATCTTCGTGGTACACACGGCGATAAGGGGTAATGCCTTTTGAAACGGGAATGCGGCTTCCGCTATGTCGAGCAAAGTCTTTGCCTGTCCATTCGACCTTTTTGATCTTGTCGGGATGGTAGCCAATGGTATCGCCCCAGACTTCAATGCCCTTGAAGTGAATCATCTCCTCGGTCAGCGATACATCTTCCCCGGGCAGTTTCAGCATCAGATAGGTGGAAGTGACTTGGCCCTGATACGGGTGCATTTCCGATAATCGCCAAGCTTCAAAACTGATGGGGAAAAGAATGGGGTAGAGCCTATCCATGGACAGGGTGTAGCTGCTCGACCAGGTATCGTCCGGGCGGATGCCGAAACGACCGCGTTTTACCCACTGCTCCAAGGGTGAGTCTGCTGTGTAGAGCCGGCCAATGACGCCCGTGACAATTACAACGGTGAAGCCCAGTATTTTTATGGCTATATGCGGTGCAACATTCATCCCCGCCGCAATGGCCGACGCCTCGCCTAGCAATACAGCCACCTGAGCGGCACGGTAAGCCCGAAAGAGCTTTACATAGAGCACAACGCTGGACACTTCGGCGCCGACGATTGCCAGATTCGTAACCATGGAATTGAAATCTCCTTTCTGGTACGACTCAAAGGCTTCCATTCCATAGAACATGACGTCTATGGAGAGCACAGCAATCTGCAACCCTGCAGCAGCGGCTGCACGCCCTAAGGCTTTTGCTAAAAGCAGGCGCGATGAAATTGAGGTATTGCGACTTTGTCGAACAGCTGAAGCCCAATCGACTTCTGCTACCCGCTGAAGAACCGCTGTACCTGCGGCAGCAACACCAAACGCTGCACCAAATGTTCCCAACCACTTATCGGTTGTTCCGCTCTCAACTAACTGCCCCGCCGCCCAAACAAAATTCCCCCCCGCCACCAACGTCACCAAAACCTTGATCGGCGCCTTACTCAGCGCCCCTTTCAAATCAAACACACTGCTCAGATCCGTTCCCGCTGCGAGATTCACCGGCAGCGGCGGTAGTCTTGTACTGACCGGCACCAGATGCATGAACGGGATACCCGCAGCCACGCCGCTGGCCAGCGAGGCGACGTTCAAATGAGCGGGCGGGGTCTGGCGAGTGCCCATCAGATCGCTGTACCACTCACCCAGTTGGCGCGACGTGACGCTCAATGTCTGGATGCGCTGATCGCTGCGGGCCAGCGCCGCCGCCATGTAGAGTGGACCGGCGTTGCCGGTGGCATTGTCCGTCTGGTGCAGTTGCAGAGCGGCGACGGGGGCGACGGCCAGGAACAGTGCTTCAATACTGGCTGCCGGATTGTGCTGCTTGAGTTTGTCGGCGGCTTTGTTCAGCCCATCAGCATGAGCAAAGGCCCTGGCCAGTCTGTCGGCGCCCTCTTGCACCGCTGCCTTGTTGTCGCGCGCCAGATCGCTGAAATCCACAAGGTATTTGATTTCGCCAATGCCCAATCGTGACGTTAGCCCGAGCAACGCCCAAAGCAGCCATGGCTTGCCGGCGCTGTCGCCTTGCAGGCTTAGGGTGATGGCCTCAGCCCCGATACTGGTATTCGCCGGCCCCAGGCAGGCCGCGGCGAAATGCAGCTCCAAGGCTTCACGGGCAATCCCCTGGGTAATGTCGAAATGGCCGCAAGCCGTGTCCATAGTCGACGGGCCGCTCACTCGCTGAGTGTTGAACCACGCCACCCAAAATTGAGCCAGGCGCCGCATGTCGGCGGTGTATCGCTCGTTCTGCGCCTCTTGATCCTTCCATGTTCGCTGGAGTTCGTCGTAGCGGGTGATGGAAGGCAGTTGTGCATGCAACTGATGGTCGCTTTCGCTCAGGGACTTGAGAACACCGGCCAGCGCCCAATCGTCGGCGTGATGCTCCTGATGGCTGTCGAACGAGGTCTTGCGGGCACGGATCAGCGCGGCGAGGTCGAGCAGCACGCCCCACGCATCATCAATCATCGCGAAGGTCTGTTGTTCGCACGCGTTCATCTGCCGTTGCATTTTCAGCCAATCAGGTGCGTGCTCCGTTTCGGGTTGGGCGCTCCAACCGTAGCGTGTGGCATCGGCGTACTCGCCAATTTGCCGGGCGACGGTTTCGACCGGACCGCTGAACGGTGCCACGCCTGGGACAACACTGCGCATGATGCGCTGACGCACGGCGGCATCGGTCCTGGCTGCGACGTATTGCGGCTCGCTCCAACGCACGGGGGACCACACCAGCCCGGCAGGGTCACCGGCCCGAAGCAGCAAATGCGGTTTGACCCGGGTGTCGATGACTTTGCCCGCGCGCGGGGTTTGCGTGAGCAAAGCATTTTCGACTTGATACTCCACCAGTCGGGATGGCCTGCTTTCCCAGACGTAGAGCCAGCCGTCACGCAGCAAACGAGAGGTGTAGTTGAGGGGATGTTCCGTCAGGTCGGGATGGCGCGGCCCAAGCTCGGGGAACTGCCCATTCAGCACAGGCAAACCATAAGCATCCGTAGTAACAGCCATTGTCGGGCCAACGGCGTAACGCAGGGGCAGAACGGCAGCGAGCAGCGGGCAAGTGCCAAAGCGGTTATTGTCGCGGGCGCTCATCGGTTTGTCTCCGGATGGGCTGGCAGACTGAGCGCCAGCAGCAGTGACTCAGACAGGGTTATTTGCGCGACCAGCCCTTTGGGCTGTGGCGCCAAATCGTGTTCCGGATGCCGGTTTTCCCAAGCGCAGACAGCCCCGTTGCCGTGTCGTAACCAGACGCTTTCGACGCCGCACCAAAAACCTTTCGGCCATTGCGCACCTGCCAGCCAGGCCCGGGTCAATGCCGGGCCATCCGCCAGACGCAACCAGAATTCCTGTCGCTGCTCATCAAAAATCCGTATCCGGCGTCGCAGCATCGGAAGCAATTGCTGGGCGTTTTTTTGCGAAGCGAGCCACACGCCATGCTGCAGATCGGCACCGCTCCACCATGCGTTATGCGCTGCACTGCCGAGTGAAGCGTTAAGCAAAAAAGTCCCGGTGGCGCTAATCGGCGCGTAAGCGGTGCCGTTGAACAGCGACTGGGGATTGTCCGCGCCGTAGTGCTCGTGCAGCCAACTCATCGCGTCCGCATAACGGCCTCCGTCGAGCAGGAGTAGCCCTTTGTGCGAGTTATCCGGGTTCATGCCTCAGCCCTCCGGGCGGCATCGCATATAGGGCAAATGCCGGTATCGGCCTCGCGAAAAACGATGGCTTGTTTGAGCAGGGCTTCCATCGGAATTGGTTCAACAACCACATCTTCGGCAGCGGCCGACAGCGCGGCCTGCGCCGCCACACCCGCCATCGGCACACCGCCCTCGACAATGGCCACACTGCTGAAGATCCCGCCCGAATGGATCACGAGGTGATGGCCGCCGGCCGACAGCGTCAGGCTCGCCTCGGCATCGATCACCACTTGGCTGGCGGTGACTCGCGCCTGTGGACCGGCCTGGATCACCCAGGTGCCTTCAACCGTGGTACTGCTGTTGCTGCCGACGTTGAGCAGGTCGTGGGTGCCGATGACGGTGCTGCGCATCCCGTCGGTGGTGTGCCGTTCATCCGCCTTGATCAGGCTGGTGCTGTTGGCGTCAACCTGCTCGACGCGGTTGCGGCGGATCAGGCTGTGGCTGTCATTGAGGATCAGTTGTTCGACATCACGCTCGGCCCGCAGGTAGATTTTTTCCTGACCGGCGCGGTCTTCGATCATCAGTTCGTTGTACCCACCGGTGTGCGGCGAACTGTGGCTGCGCAGCACGGTTCGAGTCTTGTGCTCGGGCAAGGGATAAGGCGCGGGCATGACCTTGTTGGCCACGCAGCCGGTGATCAGCGGTTGATCCGGATCGCCCTCCAGAAAAGTCACCACGACTTCCATGCCGATGCGCGGCAGGGTCACCGAACCGAAGTTTTCCCCGGCCCAACTCGATGAAACGCGGATCCAGCAGCTGCTGCGTTCGCTGTTGAGTTCGGCACGATCCCACGGGAACTCGCACTTCACCCGGCCGAACTCATCGCAGTAGATTTCTTCGTGTTCAGGCCCGGTCACTCGCGCCGTCTGGCTGACCAATGGAGGGCGGCGCGGCGGCAGCGGTGGACGGAAAACCACCTGCGCGGGGATCACGCGGAACGTGTTGCGATAGCCTTGGGTGAAACCGTCGGCGGCCTTGACGTCAGGGGTGACTGCCTCCTCGAGCACATTGGGTTGTCGGCCATCATGGGAAACACTGAGCAACAGCCACAAGTCGTTGCACTTTTTCCGGGGGTGGTCCGTCAGGTCGAACAGATGGCCGCAACGCAGGTGTGGCTGATCGCTCTCACCCTCGCCCAATTCATAGTCACTGCGATGCCGCTCCAGCGCCTGACGGGCAAGGTGGTCGCCGCGCTTTTCGTTCCCCAGCAACAACGGGTAACGATAATCCTCCAGTTCCGGGGTGGATTCGGCGCTGAAACGGCTTTCGAGCAACAGGCTCGGGCGTTTCAGGTCGTAGTCACGCCGGGTGACGGTACTGGTGCGCGTGCCGGTACGCACGCTGAAGCGGCTGACCACCGGATGCTCGGCCACCATGCCGCAGTCCTGCTGATAAGACGTGGCCCCGAGTTTGGGCAGGAACACCTGATCATCGGTGAACACCAGCAAATGACCGTCCGCCGAGTGCTGGTGATGCCAGGCGATGCCGTCCTCGGCGCACAGGCGCTGGAGGAACGTAAAATTGTCCTCCCCGTATTGAGTGCAATACTCGCGCGGCGCGCTGGTGCTGACATGGAAGGTAAAGGCATCGGCCTGAATGCCATGGCCCTTGAGCACCTGGGTGATGATCTGCGGCACGTTCATGCCCTGAAAAATCCGCTGGTCGTGGCTGAACTGCAAATAGTGCAGCGCCGGTACCAGGGTCAGGTGATAGCGAGTCAGGCGTTTACCCGACTCGCCCATCAGCACATCTTCGATATGCCCATGTATGCCTTCGCCATCAAGGCCGAATTGCAGAAACGCGGGTTGGCCGAGCAAGCTTTCCAGATCGAAGTCCGGGTACTCGCTGACCAGTTCAATGTGGAGGCTGTAAAGCGTGCTGATGGCTTCAGTGCCCTTGAAGGCCAGCACCTTGAAGTCGTGACGGATAGCAGGAATCTGCAACACGAAATGCGCTGCATTGGCCGACCGGAACATACGCTTATCCTTAAGCAAAGGAGGAAAAGAGCGCGATGTCCAAACCGTCCCTGGTTCGTGCTCGCGAAAACTGGCGGGCACACTAGCAAGGCAAAAAACAGATGAATGTAGGAAGCGTCTTTAAAGCCGGAAGGAAGCTTCCTTTACGAAAACCAGCTATTCAGTAGAAACGAAAAAGCCCCTGACCATCAGGGGCTTTTTGTCGGTGCGGCATTTTAGAACACCAGTTTGTAACCGATCAGCACCAGCATCGTCGCCAGGCAAGGACGCAGCACTTCATCGGAGATGCGACCAGTCAAATGGCTGCCCAGGTAAATCCCCGGCAGCGAACCCACCAGCAAGTAACCCAGTACATGCCAGTCCATGTTGCCCATGCTCGCATGGCCAAGACCGGCGACCAGGGTCAGTGGCACGGCGTGAGCGATTTCCGTGCCGACCAGGCGGCGGGTCGGCAGCAACGGATAGAGAATGAACAGCGCCACGGTGCCCAGCGCGCCAGCGCCGATGGAGGTCAGCGCGACCATGGTGCCGAGCACCAGGCCGGTAACGACCGTCAGGACATTCAACCGAGTACCGCTGGGGTTGTAGTTGCCGCCGGCACGCTTGTGGGCGAAATCGAGCAGGCGCTTCTTGAACAGGATCGCCAGCGCCGTGGCGAACAGGACAAAACCCAACGCCTGCTTGATGATGGCGTTCATCGCCTCGGGGGCGCTGTGCAGACTGCTGAGGAACCACAGGGTCAACGCCACTGCCGGCACACTGCCCAGCGTCAACCAGCCGGTGATGGCCCAGTCAATGTTGTCGTTCTTTTTGTGAACCAGCACGCCGCTGGATTTGGTGATGGCCGCGTACAGCAAGTCGGTGCCCACCGCCGTTGCCGGGTTGATGCCGAACCACAGCAAAATGGGCGTCATCAACGACCCGCCGCCCACGCCGGTCATGCCGACGATGAAGCCGACGACCAGCCCGGCTACGACCAACCCGATATTCACTAAATCCATCGATACGTCCACAAAGACTGCAAGGGAAATCTGGCCCGCAGCATAGCGATTTTTCTTATAACCACTTATATCGATGCGATCTATCTTTATTCCCTATATGCACTATCACCCTTGTTGGAGAGTCAATGCCGTTCTATTGCACCGGCAGGAAATTCAGGAACAACAGGCTCTGGGCGTAATTGAGGCCGATGCGCCGGTAGCGCTCGTCCAGCATCTGCGTCAACAGATCCAGGCGCGCGACTATTTTGCCGAACTCCACGGCAAAACTCAGGTTGCTGCCCTCTTCCGAGATTTCGTTGGAAAACAGCATGGGTTCGCCGTTTTTGTTTTGCCGCTGACTCAGGATCCAGGTCGCAATCTCGATGTTGCGTGCAGCGTTGCTGACGAACGTCGGGTTGATCGCGTCCGTCATGTAGAACTCCAGGCGATTGCCGTGGGCGGTGACCAGCATGCTGCCGACGGCATAGATGAACGCACCGACACGGTCGCCCAGAAATTCCGGACTCATGGCAAACCGTAGCGCCGCGAGGTCCTTTTTACCGCCAAGCGTTGGCAGCGGCTGCTGCTGTTCGATGGCCATGCGCACTTGCTTGCCGGCGATGCGTGCGTCAAGGAAGCCGGATTTTTTCAGCTCGTCGGGGTTGCGCAGGTACAGCTTGCTCATCAGCAGATAGAGGCTGTCGAGGTTGTCGCGCATGGTCAGGGTGGCCATGCGGTCAACACTGGTTTGCAGAAATTCCTGGGGTTTGCCTTCGCGCAATTGAGTCAAGAGGTCGTTGCCGTCCTGGTGGCTGCATCCGCTGACAAGGAACGTCGACAGGCCAACCAGCATCAGGCAATGGCGGCGGATTGAGGTGATACTGAAAGGTAACGCTCGAGCCATGGGTTCTTGAACTTGGGCATGGGCCGGCAGAGGGGATCGCCGCAGGCTGCCCAAAAGTAGAGCCGTTGATTTCGCAAAAGTGCAGTCATGCCGTCACCAATCGATCACCGGCAAGTTGCGATCTTTTGATCTAAGCGCGGAACCCGAAAGCTATGCTGAGTGCCAATAGCAATATGGCTTGAGTGTTTACAGGAGATTTGCATGCGTACTCTCGAATTGGCCGGCGTCAACGTACCGGTCATCGGTCAGGGCACCTGGAAAATGGGCGAGGACCACTCCCGGCACAACGAGGAGGTCGCGGCGTTGCGCCTGGGGATCGAGTTGGGCATGACCCTGATCGACACCGCTGAAATGTACGCCGAGGGTGGCGCCGAGAAAGTGGTGGGCGAAGCCATCGCCGGCCGGCGCGACGAGGTGTGTCTGGTCAGCAAGGTCTACCCGCACAACGCCAGCCGCCAAGGCATTCCCCAGGCCTGCGAACGCAGTCTGCGGCGCCTGAACACCGACCATATCGATCTGTACCTGCTGCATTGGCGCGGCCAGTACCCTCTGGAGGAAACGGTCGAGGCCTTCGAGAAACTGCGCGCGGCGGGCAAGATCGGTCGCTGGGGCGTGTCCAACTTCGACGTCGATGATTTGCAGGAACTGGCCGCGCCGGCCTGCGCCACCAATCAAGTGCTCTATAACCTGGAAGAGCGCGGCATAGAATTTGATTTACTGCCCTGGTGTCAGCAGCGCAGGATGCCGGTCATGGCCTACTGCCCCATTGGCCAGGGCGGGAACATGCTGGGCAACACCACCCTCCGGCAAGTGGCCGCCCGTCACGATGCCACGCCTGCCCAGGTGGCGCTGGCATGGCTTTTGCGCCAGGACGGGGTGATTGCCATCCCCAAGGCGGTAAGGCCCGAGCATGTGCGACTCAACGCACGCGCGGCGCAGTTAGTGCTTGAACCTGGGGATCTGAAGGCGCTGGACCAAGCGTTTCGAGCGCCACAACGCAAACAGCGGTTGGCCATGGTCTGAGCCATCGCAGTCTGTCAGAGGACTTGCGCATGAGAAGCACCGATCGGCTGGACACCTTTAACCTGCAGCGCTTCATTCAGGCGCAGGACCCGGTGTTCGACCGGGCTCAGGCCGAATTGAATGCCGGCCGCAAGCGTAGCCACTGGATGTGGTTCATCTTTCCGCAGTTTGCCGGGCTGGGTGGCAGCGACATGTCCAAACGCTTCGCGATCGGTTCGCGCGAAGAAGCCCGAGCCTATCTCGAGCACCCATTGCTGGGCGCGCGGCTGCGCACGTGCACCCAAGAGGTGCTGAACATCCAGCAGCGCTCGGTGAGGGATATCTTCGGCCATCCCGATGACCTGAAATTTCATTCGTCGATGACGCTGTTCGCCCAGGTCGCACCTGATGACAGCCTGTTCCATCAAGCCCTGAATCAATACTTCCACGGCATTCTGGATGACTGGACGTTGTCGCTGATGGACTCAAAACAGGCCCAGTTGCCCACCAATCAGGGTTGAAAAATCGTCGTCGACGAACGGCAGGATCGCGTCGGCCACAGGCTGCAATTGCTTGCTGACGTAATGCTCGTAATCGATGGGCGCGCTGCGGATTTCCAGTGGTTCAGGGCCGGCGACGGTAATCACGTAACTGATCCAGCCACCGTTCTGGTACTGGCGTGGACGCCCCTGCCGGTCGTTGTAGTCATCGGCGATACGCGCTGCCCGCACATGCGGCGGCACGTTACGTTGATAATCATCGAGGGTGCGGCGCAGGCGCTTGCGGTAGATCAAGCGCTCATCGAACCCTCCGGCCAGGGTCTTGCGCACATAGTCGCGCACGTAATCCTGATAGGGTTTGCGATTGAAGATGCGCAGGTACAGCTCCTGCTGGAACTGGCGGGCCAGCGGCGACCAGTCGGTGCGCACGGTTTCCAGGCCTTTGTAGACCATCTCGTCCGTGCCATCGGCGCGCGTCACCAACCCCGCATAACGCTTCTTGCTGCCCTCCTCCGCTCCGCGAATGGTCGGCATCAGGAACCGCTTGTAGTGGGTTTCGAACTGCAGTTCGAGCGCGCTCTCCAGGCCATATGCCTGCCGCACATGCTCGCGCCACCACTGGTTGACGTGATCCACCAGCGCTTCGCCGATCTGTGCCGCTTCCTGTTGGCCGTGGGCGCGGCGCAGCCAGACGAAGGTGGAATCGGTATCACCGTAAATCACCGTATGGCCCTGGTCTTCGATCAACTGACGGGTGCGCAGCATGATCTCGTGCCCGCGCAGGGTGATGGACGACGCCAGGCGTGTATCAAAAAACCGGCAACCGCTGGAACCGAGCACCCCGTAGAAGGCGTTCATGATGATCTTCAGTGCCTGGGACAGCGGCGCGTTGTGCTCGCGCTTGGCGGTTTCCCGGCCTTCGGCGACCCGGGCCACGATGGCGGGCAGGCAATGCCGGGTTCTGGAAAAACGTGCCCCCCGGAAACCGGGCACCGACTCGCTGTCCTCGGGATGCTTGAGCCCTTCGATCAAGCCCACCGGGTCGATGAGGAACGTGCGGATGATCGAGGGGTAAAGGCTTTTGTAGTCGAACACCAGCACCGACTCGTACAGGCCCGGTTGCGAGTCCATGACAAACCCGCCGGGGCTGGCTTGCGGCGGGCGCCCGCCGAGGTTTGGCGCGACGAAGCCCTGGCGGTGCATCAACGGCATGTAGAGGTGGGTGAACGCCGCCACTGAGCCGCCCATGCGATCCACCGGCAACCCGGTGACACTGGCCCGTTCCAGTAAAAAGGTCAGCAGTTGGGTGTGGGCGAAAATTCGGGTGACCAGCTCGCAATCCTTGAGGTTGTACCTGGCCAGCGCCGGTTTGTCCTCGGCGAACATGCGATTGATTTCGTCCATGCGCTGGTAGGGGTTGTCGATCGACTTGCCCTCGCCCAGCAAGGTTTGCGCGACGTTTTCCAGGCTGAACGACGGAAAACTCCAGGTCGCCGAACGCAGCGCCTCGATGCCGTCGATGATCAGCCGGCCGGCAGCGGAGGCAAAATAATGGTTGCCATTGCCGTGTTCACGCCACTGCATCTCTTCGCCGCCACGCCCCAGCTTCAGCGGCACGCCCAGTTGCCTGGCGTGTTTATGCAACACCCGCAGATCGAACTGCACGACGTTCCAGCCAATGATCGCGTCGGGATCGTGCCGGGCGAACCAGTCGTTGAGCTTTTTCAGCAACAGGGTGCGCGAGTCGCAGTATTCGAGCTGGAAATCCACCTCGCCGGGTTCGCCATTGGGCGGGCCGAGCATGTACACCTGCCGCTCGCCGCAGCCCTCCAGGGCGATGGAGTACAACTCGCCCTGGGCAGTGGTTTCGATGTCCAGGGACGCCAGCTTGAGGCTTGGCCGGTAGTGCGGATCGGGTTTCATCTGTGCGTCGAACAACAGGCCCTCGCCATCCGGCGTACCGCCAAAGCGCACAGGGGCGGTGATGAACCGCTCCATCATGTAGCGTTCCGGCGGGCGTACGTCAGCTTCATACACATCAACCCCGGCCCTGCGCAGGGCCGTTTCCAGGCGCATCAATTGCCCGTGCTGCGAGCAATACAACCCGAGCACCGGACGGTGCTCGAAATCCCGCAAGGCCAATTCCCGCAGTTCGACATTTTTTTCGTCGTTCAGCAGTGCCTCGGCCTGCTCGCGCTGGCTGGCCGGAATAAACGCCACCGATGGCTGATGAGGCAGGCGAATGCGCCGGGGACCGCTGTCGGTCGCCAGCCAGAACTCGACTTGCGTACCGGTCGGTGTATCGCGCCAATGCCGGGTCAGGACAAAGCCCTGCGGTAAATCCACCACTGAAAACCTCAACATTGATTCAGGGTGGTGATTCTACGCCACCACGGACCTGTGGGAGTGAGCTTGCTCACGATGGCGGCCTGACATTCAACATGGATGTCGACTGATTTGCCCTCATCGCGGGCAAGCCCGCTCCCACAGGTATTTTGCCGGGCAAGAATCCGGGGATTACCGAAGAAAAACCACCAAATGACGTTTTTTGCCGTTTATCTGCCGCTTTCTCTCTTGCCCTGCGCGCCGGCGTCTACGATTCTTCAATAACAACGACAACACCCGAGAAACCGCCATGAAAACCGTCGCGCAACTACTCAAGTTGAAAGATCAGAAGAATCAGGAAGTGCACCAGATCAAACCTGATCATATGGTGCTGGAAGCGCTGATGAAGATGGCAGAGAAAAACGTCGGCGCCTTGCTGGTGGTGGAGAATGACGAAGTGCTGGGCATCATCAGTGAGCGTGACTACGCACGTAAACTGGTGCTGCACGGGCGCTCTTCGGTGGGTACGCCGGTACGCGACATCATGGTTTCACCGGTGATTACCGTGGACACCCATCAAACCGTCGATACCTGCCTGGGCATCATGTCCGACAAACGCCTGCGCCACTTGCCGGTGGTGGAGGACGGCAAACTGATCGGTTTGCTGTCGATTGGCGACCTGGTCAAGGAGGCCATCGCGGAACAGGCGGAACTGATTCGTCAGCTGGAACAGTACATTCGCGGGGAATAACTCAAACACACCACCCATCCCCTGCGGGAGCGAGCTTGCTCGCTCCCGCTTTTGTTTTGCAGCGCTCAGGCCGGCCAATGCCGGGCGAACACCGGCGCCAGCGTCGGGTGTCGGTCGATACGCTCCAGCCAGGCGTAAAACCCCGGCCGGGCCGTGCGCAAATGTTCCCGGCTGCCTGACCATCGACTGACCACCGCCGCCAGCACATCCAGCGCTCCCGGTGTCTCGTCTCCCAGATACAGCTCGCAGGAAAACTGATCGGCAAACACCTCCCAACTCCAATGCAACCGTGCACGGGTGCCCGCCATCAGGTTTTGCCGAGACGATTCATCTGCCTCGGCCAACCAGCGCTCGGGGTAATCGATGATGCCGATGGCCGCATAGCAATTGCTGACGATGTACGCCAGACCACGGATGGCCTGATCACGATCGGCCGGGTTGTCCGGCAACAGATTCGACTCGGGAAACGTCAGCCCGAGGTGAATCAGGATCGCCGCGCTTTCGGTGAGGACGCTGCCGTCGGGCAATTGCAGGGTCGGAATCTGCTTGAGCGGGTTGAGCTTCTCCAACGCGAGGGCGGCCTGCGAAGACGACTCGACGTCAATGAAACGATAAGGGATCTCACACAGTTCCAGTGCCGCCTCGATGGCGGCTGCGCCCGAATTCTGATGACCGTAGAGCTGATACATAAACACCTCCTTGCGACGCTATCCAGTGTAGAAGCCGCTCTTGACCGCGCTGGAGCCATCCGACGACTGCATCATCACGCCCGCCAGGGGTATGCCGCTGGGCCTATCAATCCCGTCGATGTTCACCATCATGCCAATGAAGTTCTCATAAAAATTGCGCGGCGTAACATCTGCTCCATACCCACCCAATAAGACCCGGAGCACACCACCATGAAACGCCAGACTCTTCTCAGCATCGCTTTCTCGGTTTTTGCAGTAAACGCTTTCGCCGCTACCTCTGCTCAACCTGTCGTCGCCGAAGGCGGCTCGGATCGCTTGATTGAAAGTCGCGTGGCGGAAGGTGGCTCCGATCGCCTGATCCAGAATCGAGTGGCTGCTGATGGCTCCGACCGCCTGCAAGGCAACACCGTCGCCGCCGATGGCTCGGATCGTCTGCAAGGCAATACCGTTGCTGCCGATGGCTCGGATCGCCTGCAAGGCAACACCGTCGCCGCCGATGGCTCGGATCGCCTGCAAGGCAACACCGTCGCCGCCGATGGCTCGGATCGCCTGCAAGGCAACACCGTTGCTGCCGATGGCTCGGATCGTCTGCAAGGCAATACCGTCGCCGCCGATGGCTCGGATCGTCTGCAAGGCAACACCGTTGCTGCCGATGGCTCGGATCGTCTGCAAGGCAACACCGTCGCTGCCGATGGTTCCGATCGTCTGAACAGCAACCACATCGCTTGAATGAATGGCTTTACCGCAGTCCTCGACAAAAAAACCGGCCTGATCAGTCGGTTTTTTTATGCCTGGGATAATGCGTAAAACCGCCTGCGATCGTTTGTTCTTCAACCCGCCCGCGCCATACAGCGTTGATAACGCTCATCAACCCGCTTGGCAAACCAGGCCGTGGTCAGTTTGCGAGTGATTTTCGGGCTCTGCAGGACAATTCCCGGCAACACTTGCCGAGGCAATGGCCGGCCTTCGGCACGGTCCGCCAGCGCGAAGACCCGCTGATACAACGAGCTGTTCTCGAACGCCAGGCTCTTGCCCTCTTCCAGTTGATCCCTGATCGTCGTATTGCGCATGCCCAGTTGCTTGCCGAGGCTGCGCACGGCCACTTCGGTGCTGCCGGGCATGATCGAACCGTAATTGACCAAATCGCCATCCAGCGCCAGCGCAATGCCCGAGGCACGGCTCACGGCGTTCTGGAACGCGGCATTGCGACTGGCATACCAACCGGCGTTGAAATCGGCGAAGCGATAGAGCGGTTGCGGGTAGTTCACCGGGTATCCGAGCAAATGGGCGATACCGAAGTACATGCCGCCGCGCCGAGTGAAGACTTCATGGCGGATCGACCCGTCCACCGGGTAGGGATAGGCCTTGGCATGCTGCTCGGCAAATTCGATGCTGACCTGCATCGGCCCGCCGGTGTGTACCGGGTTGAGGCCGCCAAACAGACTTTTCCCCATGGGCACCATGCCAATGAAGTCATCGAAAATCGCGCTCAGTTCCTTTTCGCTACGCGCCGCATTGAGGCGCTCGCTGTAACTTTTGCCATTGGGCGAGCGTACCTGCAGCGCCGCACTGACCAACAGGCCGGGGATGTGAGCCTTGGCCGCTCGGCGATCGATCTCGTCGCGAGCGATTTTGCCCAGGCCAGGCACACTCGGGTCTGCCTGAAAGGTCGACTCTTGCTCAGTGACAGCCAGCACCGAGCACAGGTTTTGCGTGGTCGTCTCGATGTTCTGCGCGGCAAACGCCGCCTGGATGTCCGTGGCCCACCCCTGGCGGTCGCCGGTTTTGGCCGGCAACAGTCGCATGATGTCGGCCTTGACCTCGGCGGGTGTACGCGCCGGCGCCTGCTGCGTGCGTTGACTGCCGCAACCGGCCAGCACCAGCAATGCGACGATGCTCATGATCAATCGATGGGCTTGCATGCTGCTCCAGAAAATCCGTTATGCCGGGCTAACCATACGATCAATGGCCTGTCTGAGGCTATGACCTTGAGCAATGGCCTTCTCCGTTGGGCAGCCAGCCTGGCCGCCCGCCACGGCTGAACCATACTTGCTCCACACCGCGAGGAGGACAGGCTCATGCACCGAAGCGATGTGTTAATCATCGGCGCCGGCCCGACCGGGCTGGTACTGGCACTCTGGCTAAGCACACTGGGCGTCCGCGTGCGGATCGTCGACAAGACGTCGGCGCCCGGCACCACCTCGCGGGCACTGGCCGTGCAGGCACGTACGCTGGAGCTGTACCGCCAACTCGACCTCAGTGCCAGTGTCGTGCAGAAGGGCCATTGCGTGGAGGCCGCCAATTTCTGGGTCAAGGGTGAACCCGTGGCACGCTTGCCGCTGACCCACATCGGCGAGGGCCTGACACCTTACGCCTTCCTCCAAATATTCCCCCAGGACGAACACGAACGGCTGCTGATCAAACGCCTCGAATCCTTTGGCATCACGGTGGAGCGCGACACCGAGCTTGAGGCTTTCGAGGAAACCGTTGACGGCATCAACGCCACGTTGCGTCTGCCCGATGGTCAGCAGGAAACCTGCCAGGCCTGTTACCTGGCCGGTTGCGACGGTGCCCGTTCAGTCGTGCGCAAGGCCCTGGACACCGGATTTCCCGGCGGGACCTACCAGCAGATTTTCTATGTGGCCGATGTGCAGGCCAGCGGCCCGACGTTCAACGGCGAACTGCACGTGGACCTCGATGAGGCGGACTTTCTCGCGGTGTTCCCACTGGCAGGAAGCGGTCGCGCACGCCTGATCGGCACCGTTCGCGATGAGCGCGCCGAGCGTGCTGAAACGCTGCGATTCGAAGACGTCAGCAGCCGGGCCATCGAGCATCTGAAGGTGCAGATCGAACAGGTGAACTGGTTCTCGACCTACCGCGTGCATCATCGGGTGGCCGATCACTTCCGCACCGGACGCGCATTCTTGTTGGGCGACGCCGCCCATGTGCACAGCCCCGCCGGTGGCCAGGGCATGAACACCGGGATTGGCGATGCCATCAACCTGGCCTGGAAACTCGCCGCCGTATTGAGCGGCGGCGCCGAGGCCAAACTGCTTGATACTTACGAAACCGAGCGCATTGCGTTCGCCCGAAAATTGGTGGCGACCACCGACCGGGTGTTCAGCTTCGTCACCGCTGAAGGCCCCATGGCCGACCTGCTGCGTACACGCCTGGCGCCCTTACTGATTCCGAAAATGGCCTCGTTCGAGAGGTCCCGTGAATTCCTGTTTCGCACGGTGTCGCAGATCACCTTGAACTACCGCGGCATGCCTTTGAGCACAGGCGTCGCCGGGCAGGTCCATGGTGGCGACCGCCTGCCCTGGGCACACGACGGCGAAGGGGACAATTTCGAACCGCTCAAATGCCCGAACTGGCAGGTGCATGTGTATGGCGACACCAGCGACGAAATGATCGCCTGGTGCATCGAGCATCATTTGCCGCTGCATGTGTTCGACTGGCGGCCGGCGTTTGAAACGGCAGGCCTGGGGCGTAACGGGTTTTACCTGTTACGGCCGGATACCTATGTGGCGATTGCCGAAACCTGCTCGGATCCCAAGGTGATCGAGCGGTACTTCCGGGATCACGGGATCCGGCCGTTCATTGGTTGAACCCGAAACACTCCCGGCTCCTGCGTGGGGCCGGGTGAGTTTCAGATCCCGGCCAATGCCAGGTCCATCGCGAAGTACGTGAAGATCAGATCGGCCCCCGCCCGCTTGATCGCACCAAGACTCTCGCGCACCACGCGGTCTTCATCAATCGCCCCGGCTTGCGCGCCGAACTTGATCATCGCGTACTCGCCGCTCACTTGATACGCCGCCAGCGGCAAACGCGAAACCTCACGAATATCGCGAATGATGTCCAGGTACGCACCGGCCGGCTTGACCATCAGCGCGTCGGCGCCCTCCTGCTCGTCGAGCAGTGATTCGCGCACCGCTTCACGGCGATTCATCGGGTTCATTTGATAGCTTTTACGGTCGCCCTTGAGTGCGCTGCCGCCGGCTTCGCGGAACGGTCCGTACAGCGCCGAGGCGAATTTGGTCGAATAGGCCATGATCGCCGTCTGACTGAAACCGGCCTCGTCGAGTGCCCGGCGAATGGCCTGGACCTGACCGTCCATCGCTGCCGACGGTGCAATCACATCGGCACCGGCACGGGCCGCCGCCACGGCTTGTTTGCCGAGGTTGATCAGGGTCTGGTCGTTATCGACTTCGTGATTGTGCAGAACACCGCAGTGGCCGTGGTCGGTGTACTCACAGAAACAGGTGTCGGACATGACGATCATTTCCGGCACGGCGTCCTTGGCGATGCGCGACATGCGCGACACCAGACCGTCGTCGCGCCAGGTGTCGCTGCCGCTGCTGTCCAGGTGGTGGGACACGCCAAAGGTCATCACTGACTTGATCCCGGCCCGGGCATAACGCTCGATCTCGCCGGCCAGTTTCGACTCGGGAATACGCATCACACCGGGCATGCTTTTGATGGCTACAAAGTCATCGATCTCTTCTTCGACGAAAATCGGCAGTACCAGGTCGTTGAGGCTGAATTCGGTTTCCTGGAACAGACTGCGCAGGCTCGCATTGCGGCGCAGACGGCGTGGGCGAGCTTCGGGGAACTGACTGGACATGGGCATTCCTGGAAATCGGAGGGCAAGACGAAAGTCGTAAGGGGGCAAAGCTTATGCCCTGCGGGGTGCAGGGCACAAACACCCAACGCTCAAGAATGCGTTACTGCAATGGCAACAATCATTGGGCAAACACCCGCCCCGCCCTGTGGGAGCGAACTTGCTCGCGCCTACAGGGGGATTGCGGAAATCAGTTGGCGATGGGTTTTGGAATTTCCAGCCCGCGCTTGACCGCCGGCCGCGCCAGGAATTTTTCCAGCACGCGGGTGACGTTGGGGAAGTTCTGGATGCCGACCAGATCGCCAGCCTCATAGAAACCGATCAGGTTGCGCACCCAGGGAAAGGTCGCGATATCGGCAATGGTGTAGCGCTCGCCCATGATCCAGTCACGACCTTCAAGGCGTTTGTCGAGGACGCCGAGCAGGCGTTTGCTTTCTTCGACATAGCGATCACGGGGACGCTTGTCTTCGTAGTCCTTGCCGGCGAATTTATTGAAGAAGCCGAGTTGGCCGAACATCGGCCCGATGCCGCCCATCTGGAACATCAGCCACTGAATGGTCTCGTAGCGCGCAGCCCCTTCCCGGGCCAGCAATTGTCCACTCTTGTCAGCCAGATAAATCAGGATCGCACCTGACTCGAACAACGGCAACGGCTGGTCTTCGGGGCCGTTAGGATCGAGGATGGCCGGGATCTTGTTGTTGGGGCTTAACGACAGGAATTCGGGGGACATTTGATCGTTGGTGTCAAACCCGACGCGGTGCGGCTCGTAAGGCAAGCCGATCTCTTCGAGCATGATCGAAACCTTGACGCCGTTGGGGGTCGGCAAGGAGTACAGCTGAATCCACTCCGGGTACCGTGCAGGCCATTTTTGGGTGATGGGAAACGCAGACAAATCGGTCATGGGAAGGATCCACGAGAAAATTGAAAGTAGTGATATTAATGCAGGCGTTACGCTGTCGTTATCAATATCACTGATGTTGAAGATCAAGGAATTGCAGCCTTGGTCAGCCCCATAACCTGTACCGTATCCATAATTCAGCAACATCCTGTCGATAACCTTCGCTCCTGTCCGTTCACGGTTGCCGGTAGATTGCTGCGCACTCCGCCGGAATCGAACCAAATGGGCATCAGCGGACTCTGAGCAATGCCCTTGTTGAAACGGACCGGCTCGACGACATGGAAAACACCCGACGCAGGAAATTCGTGGTGTAGAGGTTTGTCAGCCTTAACCGAATGCGCTGAAGAATCCTTTATTCCATGAAGAACTTTCTGAAACTCTGCCATCGCTTCAAACACCGCGCGTATCTATTCCTGCCCGCCCTGCTGGCGACCAGCGCGTTGTTTCTATCCCTGGAGTCTGGCGAAAGCCGTGCCCAACCGGCAGATGGTACCCAGACGCTGGTGTTCCTGCGTCATGCGGAGAAACCTGCCGGGGGCCTGGGCCAGCTCAATTGCCAGGGCTTGAACCGTGCGATCGAACTGGCCACCTTGCTTCCGGAAAAGTTCGGCAAGGCCAACTACGTGTTTGCCGCCAACCCGACGCGCAATGTCGAGGAAGGTGAATTGAACAATTCCTACAGCTACATCCGCCCATTGATGACCATCAGTCCCAGCGCGATCAAGCTCGGCTTGCCGGTCAACATCAATTTCTCGGCCAATGACACCAGCGACCTGGCCGATGAACTGCTCCAGGACAAGTATCACAACTCGGTCATCTACACCGCGTGGTCCCACGGCTACCTGCCGGAGTTGATCAACAAGGTCGCCGGGGAAGCGGTCGGCAAGAAACAGAAGATCACCGAAGATTGGGAGTCCAGCGACTATGACTCGCTCTTTGTGCTGACCCTGACCTGGCATAACGGCAAGGCCAGCCTGCAAAGCCACAGCTACAAGCAAGGGCTGGATAACGGGCCGCAGACCTGCCCGACCTGAGTTGAGCAGGGCCTGATCGGGCCTTTTGTGTACGCCACGGCCCCTGTGGGAGCGGGCTTGCCCGCGATGAGGCCGGCAAGACCACCGTCACCCTCGCTGACTACCGCGCTCGCGCAAATACCCCAATACCGCTTCACGATTCCCGGCAAACTCGATCCGCGCGCCCTTCTTTTCACGCTGAAAGGCATACATCGGATCGTAATACTCGGTCAGCAACCCCTCGATCCAGCCCCGGTGCAGATCCACCGAGCCGCTGCGACCCTGCTCCGCCAAGGCATCTTCCATCAGAATCAGCATCCGTCGATGGCGCTCGCCGCCCAGGCGCTTGTGCACGTTATTCAAACTCTCCAGCATCCGCTCGGAAAACAGCGCAAAACCTTCCTCGCCGCGCACCCGGATGAACTCTGCACACAGGTCCACCACGTAATCGCGCAGGATTCGCTCGACCCGGCCCTCCAGGCTGTCCTCGAGCCAGACCATCGGAAACTGCTGCATGCCCTGATAAAGCGGCAGAGGCAGTGCGCAACTGCCGATCGCGCGGCTCTCGTCTTCCAGCACGAATTGCTCGAGGCCCGCGGCGCGCTTCTTCAGCACATCCACCGCCAGGCGGTTTTCGAAATCGATATTGCAAGGTTGCCCCGTGGCGCGCTTGCCGAAACTGGAACCGCGATGATTGGCGTGCCCTTCAAGGTCCAGCCCATTGCTCAGTTGCAGGAGTACTTCGGTCTTGCCGGTGCCCGTCATGCCCCCCAACAACACGAAATCGCACTGGGCCACCGCTTGATCAAGGGTATCGAGCAGAAAGCTGCGCATGGCCTTGTAGCCACCCGCGACTCGCGGGTAGTCGATACCCGCCTCGTCCCTGAGCCATTGCTGCACGATCTGCGAGCGCAACCCGCCGCGAAAACAGTACAAAAGCCCATCGGGATGAGCCCGGGCAAAGTCGGCCCAGGCCTGGATGCGCTCGGCCTTGATTGCGCCGGACACCAGTTGATGGCCCAGTTCGATGGCGGCTTGTTGACCCTGTTGCTTATAGCAAGTGCCAACCCGTTGCCGCTCGTGATCGTCCATCAGCGGCAAATTGACCACACCGGGAAACGAGCCCTTGAGAAACTCGACTGGCGCACGGGCATCCATCAGCGGCCGGTCGTTGAGGAAAATATCGCGGTAATCGGTGCAGTCGGCGAACATCAGGAGACCTCGACTGCATGGCTCTGTCGCTCGACCAATTCACCGATGGGCGCAAGGTTCAGGCCCATTTGCGCAGCGGTCTCCAGAAAAGTGTCGTTACCCTCGGGCGTCACGGCGATCAACAGGCCTCCGCTGGTCTGCGGGTCGCATAACACGTTTTTGTGCAACGCCTGCAATCGCCCCAGTTTGCTGGCGTAGCTGTCGTAGTTACGCAAGGTCCCGCCGGGAATGCAGCCCTGCTCAAGGTAATACTCGACACCCGGCAGACGCGGCACGCGGTCATATTCGATAAGGGCGGTCAACTGGCTGCCGTCGGCCATTTCCACCAGATGCCCCAATAGACCAAAACCGGTGACGTCGGTCATCGCGGTCACCCCGTCCAGCTTGCCAAAACGGCTGCCGGGCTTGTTCAGGGTGCACATCCAGTCCCGGGCCAGGCCAATGTCGGCATTGCGCAACTTGCCTTTCTTTTCGGCGGTGGTGAGGATGCCGATGCCCAAGGGCTTGGTGAGGTAAAGCAGGCAACCGGCCGTCGCCGTGTCGTTGCGCTTCATGTGACGCTTTTCCACCAGCCCGGTGACGGCCAGGCCAAAGATCGGCTCCGGTGCGTCGATGGAATGCCCGCCAGCCAACGGAATACCTGCTTCATCGCACACCGAACGGCCACCGCGAATCACTTCCCGGGCAATTTCCGGCGCCAGCACATTGACCGGCCAGCCCAGAATGGCGATGGCCATCAACGGGTCGCCACCCATGGCGTAGATATCACTGATGGCATTGGTGGCGGCGATGCGGCCGAAATCGAAGGGATCGTCGACGATCGGCATGAAAAAATCGGTGGTCGATACCACACCGCGCTCTTCGTCGATGGCATAGACCGCCGCATCATCGCGCGAGGCGTTGCCGACCCAGAGCCTGGGGTCCAGATTCTGCGCCCCGCTGCCGGCGAGAATCACTTCCAGCACCTGGGGAGAAATCTTGCAACCGCATCCAGCGCCGTGGCTGTACTGGGTCAGGCGAATCGGCTCGCTCATGGGGGCACCTCGCAGGATAAGTGCCGTCGATTCTAGCAGAGCACCCTTCTGGCAGTGCATTGCACCGCCGCAGCCCCGGAGGGAGCGAGCCCGCTCCCGCATGGGTCAGTGTTACGGCAACAGGATCACCTTGTCACCGCCGCCTTGGTTGACCTCTGCATAACGTTCCAGACCTTCTGCCAATGGCGACTCGAACAGCCCCTGGGGCAACGGTAACAAGTCCTGATCGAAGAATTGACCGAACTGATCCAGCATCGCCGCGCAGGCTTGTACGCCGTAGAGCAACGAGTTGATACCAACCACCGAACCGCCCTTGCGATACAGCGCCAGGGCCGGTAGCTGCACCATGCCATCCACCGGTGCGGCAATGATGGCAATACGGCCGAAGGTGGCCAATGCCGCAACAGACGCCGGCAACCAGAAGCCGGTGGTGTCGAAAACCACGTCGGCGCCGCCCTTGAACACGGCATTCACCTGAGCGCCCAGGTCCTCGGGCTTGTCCAGTTGCAGCGTCTGAAAACCCTGGTCCTGCAGCTCCTTGACCTGCTCGGGCCGCCGCGCTGCCGCCAACACTTGGGCGCCACGCACCTTGGCCAATGCCAGCGCGGCACTGCCCACCGCGCCGCCGCCGATCACCAGCAAGCGGGTTTCGGCGGTCACCAGGCTGCGCTCCAGTGCATCCCATGCCGTGGTGTAGGGCACACCCAGGCTGGCGGCCTGGGCAAAGCTCAAATGCGTGGGCTTGAGGGCGACGCCATTGGCCGGCAGTTTGACGAATTGCGCGTGGGAGCCATCGGCAAAAAAACCCAGTTCGCGACCGGTGCCCCAGACGTGTTGACCCACCAGCGCCTGTGGGCCTTCAACGACGATGCCGGCAAAGTCGCGACCGGGTATGCGCGGCAACGTGGTGTAGGGAAAACGTCCCAGCACGTTCTTCACATCGCTGGGGTTGAGCCCGGCCGCCTTGATTTCCACCAGTACTTCATCGACGCCGGGAACGGGCGTCGCAACCTCGACGTAGCGCAGGGCCGAGAGGTCGCCGGTTTTGTCGAACTGCAATGCTTTCATAAGGGGGTTCCATCGAATGATCAGAAGGGTTTCAGGAGATCCAGCCGGCCACCAGCTCGCGGCCCATCGGCCAGAGCTTTTCACCGGCCAGCATGCCGAGCAGGCCTACCAGTGCGATCGCCGGTGGTGCGGGGGAACGAAAATCCAGGGCGCCGTAGAGCAGACCGACACCCAGGCCGATCGCCAGTGAAATGAGGTAGTTCATGACAGACTCCGTGGGCCATTGGGATATGCCTGAAAGTCTAGTGCGCAGTGCCAACGAGTACCGGCCAAGTGCTTCTGAATTTCGGCCAAACCCTGGCCCTGAAAACGTCAGCCCGGATGCTGACTGGCCGAAAACTGCGACGGCGCGACACCCAGTTCCCGACGGAACATGTCGCTGAAGCTGCTGGGCGAATAACCCAGTTCACGGGCGATGGCACTGACCGGCACCCCCTGAATCAACTCGGCCACCGCCGTCGCCAGTTGCACCTGTCGCCGCCATTCGGCAAAGCCCATGCCCAGGCCGTCCTTGAACAACCGCGCCAGGGTCCGCACGCTGGCGCCGGCGTTTTCCGCGTGTTGCTCGAAAGCGATGTCCAGCGACGGCGCGGCCATGACGGCCTGGCACAGGTTCATCAGTCGCCGGTCAGAATCATCCGGAAGCGGGATCTTCAGCAGTGAGCGCCGGGCCCGCTTGAGCTCCAGCAGCGCCAGCCCCACCAGTGCTTCGTAATACTCGGGCGCACCGTCGTCGCCCTGCTCCACCAGGCCGACGATCAGCTCGCGCAACAACCCGCCGACTTCGATGACCTGGACACTGGCATCGAGTGTTGCCGCCAGCGATGGTCGCAAGTAGATGTTGCGCATCTGCAGGTCCGAGACCACGCGAATCCCATGGGGCACGCCGGGCGGCAGCCAGACCGCCCGTTGCGGCGGCACCACCAGTGCCTCGTAGGGCGTCTCGACCCACATCACGCCACTCATCGCATACAGCAACTGCCCCCAGACATGCTCATGCGGCTCGATGAACAACCCGCGCGGATAAGTGCGCGCCAGCGGTTGCACGGGGACATCGGTGTCACTCAAATCCGGCGGTGCGGCAAGGGCCATGGGCAGCAATCATTGGGGTTGGGAAAGGCTCAATGGTAACGAGGCCTTGAATTTGCCGCCAGCGGCTGCCACCGTCCGCCAATCCAAGTGAATTTTCCGTTCGGCCCGTGATCCGTTTATGTACCACAGGGAGGAATACGGGCTATATGAACAATGCAAAACTCTTCGTCATTGAATACACCCTTCATGGCGTCCCCAAATCGTTCATTATCCGTCTGGACAAAATGGACAACGCAGAAGCCTGGCATTGGGCGAGCTGCGACGCGGGAGTCGGCCGGATACCGCGCTTTGGCCGGGAAAAGGTGCAAAAGACCAGCAAGCCGATGGCAGAGAAATTCGGCGTGGAAAACGTCAAGTGGCGGCCGGCTAACTGATGCCCGGCACGCGACAGGATTGGAGGGGGCCAAATACATGACACTCAGCAGCAGCCCTGCGCATCTCGACTATGGTCTGGATACGCTGTTTGGCCGCATCACCAAAAGCGCCGAGTGCCGGGTTGGCCTGGAACAGGTCATGAACGACCCGACCTGCTTCGCGATTCGCGTTCCGCCGCCGCTGCCGGAAGATCTCGAGCGGGCCAGGACTGTCGTGCTCAGGGTCGAAGGACGCCGCCTGTCGGGCACCGTCCGACACACCGAACGCCTCGACGATGACAGCCTGAAACTGGACGTGGAGCCCGACTAGGCTCCACTTCCAACGTAACCGAACTATTTGGCGTGAGCGCACTTGCAGCCCTTGCTGGAACATTCTTCACCGTGCTCGTGGTGCTTGGCGCAGGCCTCGCAGCAATAGTGCTTGCCGTGGCGCGCAATCGGATGCGCGCCCAGCTTGCACGAACATTTCGGGCAATCGCAGATACTGTCACTGTTGATCATGAGCCTGACTCCTGAGGTAGTGGTCGTCGGGGCGATAAGAACAACCCGTGTTACCAGTGTAGGAGTTGGTTAAGGCGAACACGTGCAATCGCGAGAGATTGGTTGGCTATGAGGCCGCCTTCGCGCTATTTCGAAGTGCGGCAGGCCGGGCAAGATCCACTTCATTCGCTAGCGCCCCTGTAGGAGCGAGCCCGCTCGCGATGGTCGTCAACGAAAACGCGGGGAGTCTGGTACCCCGCGCTGTCCTCAAGTCCATCGCGAGCAGGCTCGCTCCTACGGAAAAGCAAGTCGGCGTACACCCACCCGCTCTTCACCACTCATCAGGCCGAGCGTTAGCTCGCCTGCAGCTTTTGATCTACCCGCCCCTTCGGGAGGCTGAGTGGAGGTGTGCATCCGGGGAGTGGCGCGAAGCGCCGTTCGACGCAGTCGAACACGCTGCATGTAGGTTGAAGCGAAGCCAACCGGAGGGCAGTGTCCCCGGATGGATACCGTAGCGAAGGAACGCCGAGCCCCAGCGAGGGGCCGGACGCCGGGGCGAGCCTTTTTTTGCTTATCTTTTTTTTGGCGTTTCCGGTTTGAAAAAAAAGTAAGTCGCCGTAAGGGCGAAACTGCCAGCCGCCGTTACCGCAGCAACGGATATGTCCCCAACCAACCCAAAACCTGGTCGGCCCAGAGGCCGCCAAGGTCACCCCTGACACCGCACACTACTGCGATACATGAACACCAGGGCCAACCCCAAAAGCCCCATAGCAAGCACCCGACTCCCGGACAACTCGATCGCCGGATTCCCCAGCCAACCGAAATTATCAATCAGCATCCCCATCCCCAACTGCCCGACAATCACCGCCACCGTCGCCACCGCAGTCCCCACCCGTGGCACCGCGCCCACCATCACCATCATGTAGACGACACCGAACAACGCACCGCTCAGCTGCCATTTCGGCACGTCCAGCAAACTCACCGCATGCGCTGGCTCAAAAAACAGAATCAGCAACCCGGTACTCACCGCCCCCACCACGAACGTCAGCAAACTGCTGCGCAACACACCGACCGTTTCGCCAAGTCGACCATTAATAGCCGCTTGCACACTCAACACCGCACCGGCAGCCACGACCACCGCCAACAAAATAATCAGATTCATCATCAACCCCGGGCGGTCAGAACAAGTGCCGCCACAATCAGCAGCAAGGCTAGCCAACGTTCACCGTTGACCTTTTTGCGAGTCGCGCCGAACCAGCCGAAATGATCGATCAAGACGCTTTTGCCGACTTGCCCGGACAGGATCGCGATCATGGTCATGGCAATACCGATATGCGGCGTGGCCAGCGTCAGCACCACCACGTAGATCGGCCCGAGAAAACCGCCGATCAATTGCCAGCGCGGCAGTTCGCCCAAGGCAGGCCCCTGTTGCCGGCCGCTGAACAACAACAGCAAGAACAAAATCGCCGAGCCGACACCGAAAATGCTCAAGGTCGCCCACAAGTGCCCGACCTGTGCACCCAGCGGTCCAAGCAACCCGGCCTCCACGGACAGGCCCATGCCGGCCAGGATCACCAGCGGCAACAGCAACAACCGCTGCCCCGATCCGGTCGCCGGCGTTGTGACAACGTCCGCGTGATTGATTGAAGAAGTTTGCATAAAGAGCCCCGTGAAATGGATCAAAACGTTAGGCGGGCATTATCGATTGGCGCATCTGTGCGATAAATGGGAGCATGCCGACAACACTTTTGCGTAATACGCACAGCAGGTCGCTCATGCACGGCTTCAACGAACTCGGATTCAAGGCACTTCGGCTGTTTGTCGCGGTACTCGACCATGGCAGTTTTTCCGAAGTGGCGCGCCGTGAGGGCCTGGCGCCCTCTTCGATCTCCCGACAGATCCAATTGATGGAGCAGGCCCTGAACCAGCAATTGCTTTACCGCCACACCCGCGCCGTCACCCCCACCGAAGCGGGGCGCATGCTCGGTCATCATGCGCGGTTGGTGCTGGTGCAACTGGAGGAAGCCGAGCAAGCCCTGCAGGAACAACAAAGCGAGCCCAGCGGACTGGTGCGCATCAACGCCCCGGTGGTGTTCGGCCAACGCCACCTGACGCCCTGGTTGGGACAGCTATGCGCGCGTTATCCGAAGCTGCAACTGGACATCCAGCAGACCGACAGTTACGTCGACCCGTTGCAGGAAGGCGCCGACCTGTTGTTTCGCATAGGGCCGCTGCACGACTCGAGCATGCAGGCGCGGATTCTTGCGCCCCACCGTTTCCAGGTCGCGGCAAGCCCTGCTTATCTGCAAAGGTACGGCACGCCGCAACATCCCGACGATCTCGCGACCCATCAATGCCTGGCCTATAAGGGCGTCACCGGCCAGCAGCGCTGGTTTTTCCGAAAGGGCCAGCAAACGTGGACGCCCTACTCGGTGAGGGGACAGATCACCGGCAACCACGCCGATACCCTGACCCAAGCCGCCGAACAGGGGCTGGGGCTGGTGATGTTTCCGTCGTGGTTGATTGGTGAGGCGGTACGCAACGGCACGCTGGTGCCGGTGCTGGGGAACTATCAAGTGTCCAACAGCCTCGAGCCGCAGCAGATTGCCGTGCTCTGGCCCGGTAGCCGACGCCTGTCGGTGAAGGTCAGGACGGTGATCGACTTCTTTGTCGAATGCTTTGGTGCAGTGCCGTATTGGGACAGGCCGTAGCAGGCTTTCTTATAGAAGCCTGCTTGCCGGTGCCTATAACTATTACGTGACCGAGACCGTCCCCTGTAGGAGTTGGCTTGTCGGGTCGCCGCATCGCCGCGATGGTCGTCAACGATCAAGCGGGTGACCTGATTCAACGCGTCGCCCTTGAGTCCATCGCCAGCAGGCTGGCTCCTTGGGTCAGGGTGGCTGGTCAGATGCGGAACTGCCCGACCAGATTGCCCAAGCGCTGCCCCAGCTCCGCCAGACTGCGCGAGGTTTGCGCACCAAGCTGGGTTTCATCGGCGACGTTGTCCACCGCCACCGCGATCTGATGCACGCTGCGGTTGATCTCCTCGGCCACGGCGGTCTGTTCTTCGGCGGCGCTGGCAATCTGTGCGTTCATCGAATTGATGGTAGCAATCAACTGGGCCATGGTATCGAGCGACGCGCCCGCTTCGTTGGCCTGGGCCGAGGTGCCGTCGCCGGCTTCACTGGAACGGCGCATCGCTTCCACCGCCGACTGGGTGCCGGCCTGCAAGCGGTCGATCATGCCCTGGATTTCCTGGGTACTGATTTGCGTGCGGCTGGCCAGTGCCCGCACTTCATCGGCCACCACTGCGAATCCGCGACCAGCCTCACCGGCGCGCGCCGCTTCAATGGCAGCGTTGAGCGCCAGCAGGTTGGTTTGTTCGGCAATCGAACGGATCACCCCGAGCACGCTGACAATCGACGACACGTCTTTTTGCAAGCTGTCGAGGGACACACCGCTGCTACGAATGTCGTCCACCAACGCATGAATCTTCACGATGCTGCCAGCCACCACACGCTTGGCCGCCTGGCCTTCTTCGTCGGTCTGCTGAGCGGCCACCGCCGCGTTTTGCGCACTCTTGGCCACTTCCTGAGCGGCCGCCGACATTTCATTGATCGCCGTGGCGACTTGATCAGTCTCGTGACGCTGACGCTCCATGGCCTGGTCAGAACGGTGCGCCTGATCGGAAACCTGATGCACCAACCCGGTCAGCTGCGTGGTCATTTCGGTGATCTGGCGCACCAGGCCGTGGATCTTGTCGACAAAACGGTTGAACGATCCGGCCAGTTGGCCCAACTCATCCTGGCTGGTGATGGTCAGGCGACGGGTCAGGTCGCCCTCGCCCGCCGCAATGTCGTCCAGGTTGGCTTTCATCAGGTTCAGCGGACGCAGAATGGTATTGGCCAGCAGCATCCCGGCCGCGGCGATCACCAGCAGCACCACCACGGCGACGCCGACGATGCTCAGCACCACACCTTCCATGCGTTCCTGAACCTTGGCCTCAACCACCGCGACTTGCGCCTCGATGCCGTCCAGATTGACCGAAGTACCCACCGCCATGTCCCATTTCGACAGGTATTCGGTGTATCCGAGCTTGGGCACCAGCACCTGGTTGTTGCTGGGCAGCGGCGAGCTGTATTGCAGGTAGTGAGTACCGTCCTTGGCGACCTTCACCAGATCACGGTTGACGTAGACACCGTTCGGGTCGCGGTTGTCCTTGAAGCTCTGGCCCACGCCTTCGGGGCTGTTGGCCTTGAACAGCCGCACGGTGTTGGAGTCGTAGCCGAAGAAATACCCTTCCTTGCCGTAAGTGATGCTCGACAGCAGCTTGATCGTCTGGGCCCGCGCCGCGTCATCGCCAGGGGCTGCCGCGTCGTAGAGCGGTTTGATCGCGGTCATGGCCACGGCAACGTAGCTTTGCAGGGTGGCCTTGGCATCGCTGAGCAGGCGTTCGCGGGTTTCTTCGACTTCGTGGCGAGCCTGTGCCTGCAAGATGAATAACGTGGTCAGGCTGATGACCAGCGCAAAGAGCAACACCGGGAGGACGGCAAGGGACAGGACTTTGGCCTTCAGGCTCATGCGCATGACGTTCACTCTTTTTTGATTTTATTGGCGTGGTTAAAGGCGTTAACGGCAGGCCAGGTCAAAAGTTGAACACGTTCATCGGGAGCACTGGAGCCCCCCCTGTGAGAGCGAGCTGGCTCCCACAGGGGTTGCGGTTTTACAGCACCATCGCCGCCACCCAGCCAAACGCGAGCAATGGCAGGTTGTAGTGCAGGAAGGTCGGGACCACGGTGTCCCAGATGTGGTGATGCTGGCCGTCGATGTTCAGGCCGGAGGTCGGGCCTAGGGTCGAGTCCGAGGCTGGCGAACCGGCGTCGCCGAGTGCGCCGGCGGTGCCGACGATGCAGACGATTGCCAGCGGGCTGAAACCCAATTGCACGCACAGCGGCACGAAGATCGCCGCCAGAATGGGCACGGTGGAAAACGACGAACCGATGCCCATGGTCACCAACAGTCCCACCAGCAACATCAACAAGGCACCGATGCCCTTACTGTGGTCGATCCAGGACGCCGACGACTCGACCAGCGTCTGCACTTCACCGGTGGCCTTCATCACTTCGGCGAACCCTGAGGCGGCGATCATGATGAAGCCGATCATCGCCATCATCTTCATGCCTTCGGTGAACAGGTCATCGGTGTCGCGCCATTTGACGATGCCCGACACCGAAAAAATCAGGAAACCCACCAGTGCACCGATGATCATCGAGTCCAGCAGCAGTTGCACAATGAAGGCGGCGGCAATCGCCACCCCGGCCACCATCAGGCTCAGCGGGTTGTACTGCACCGCGACCTGCTCGACTTGCTCGATTTTTGCCAGGTCATAGACGCGCTTCTTGCGATAACTGATAAACGCGATCAGCAGGCCCGCCACCATGCCCAGCGCCGGAATGCCCATGGCGTGGGTGACATTGATGCCGGTGATGTCCACGCCGCTGCGGGCCACGTTGGCCAGCAGGATTTCATTGAGGAAGATGTTGCCGAAGCCCACCGGCAGGAACATGTACGGCGTAATCAAGCCGAAGGTCATCACGCAGGCGATCAAACGTCGATCCAGTTGCAGCTTGGTCAGTACATAAAGCAGCGGCGGCACCAGCAACGGGATAAAGGCGATATGAATCGGCAGAATATTCTGCGAGGCAATGGCCACCACCCACAGCAACCCGATCAGCAACCACTTGACCTGACCACCCCCGCTGGCGTGCTGGCGATCGACCATCGCCAACGCCTTGTCGGCCAGGGCATGGGCCAGGCCGGATTTGGCGATGGCCACGGCAAACGCACCGAGCAATGCGTAGGACAGCGCCACCGTCGCCCCGCCGCCGAGGCCACTGTTGAAGGCCTTGAGCGTCGCGTCAATGCCCAGGCCGCCGGTCAGGCCACCCACCAGCGCACCGACGATCAGCGCGATGACCACATGCACGCGGGACAGGCTGAGTATCAGCATGATGCCGACCGCGGCAATCACTGCATTCATTTCATTACCTCGAGACAATAGGAAAGAGTCCGCCCGGCAGTCTGCGTGAGCCGCCAGCGGATAAAGGAATGGGTTTTATTAGAGGGCGCGCACTGTGCCGCAGACTCACCCTCGTGTCAAAGCGTCCAAGCCCTGCGCAGATGTACCGGCATATGAATACCTGCAGGAGCGAGCCAGCTCGCCAAGCGCATGAGAGCACCGAGGGGTATCAGGTTTCCATCGTAATAGTTGACGACCCTCGCGAGCAGGCTCGCTTCTACAGGGAGATCGACGATAGACGGGATAAAGAAACCAGAAACCCGGCCGTTACAGTTCAAAGTCGCAGATATTTATCGAATAAGGACGTCTCCATGTCACTCAAGCAACTGTCCATTCAATGGAAAATCACCCTGCTGGCCGGGCTTTGTCTGGCGGGCATCGTGACCCTGCTGGTGGGTCTTTCGCTGTATCGCATGGAGAACAGCTCGGAATTGGTGAAAGCCTCGAGCATGGAAATGCTGACCGAATCCGCCCAGGCACGGATCGAGTCCCAGGGTGAAAACCAGGCGCTGGGCATTCGCCAGCAGTTCATGGACGCCTATCAATATGGCAACGGTTTTTCACGCCAGGTGCTGTTTCTGCGCGACCAGGCCGAAAAGCGCTTTCTCGATGCCTTCGACTTGCGCGAAGACCTGACCCGCCAGGTCAAGTCGACACTGCAAGCCAACCCTGAACTGCTCGGCCTGGCCCTGGTGTTCGAGCCCAACGGCCTGGATGGCAAGGACGAACTGTTTGCCGGCCAGAGTGACGTCGGCAGCAATGAAAAGGGGCGTTTTGCCTTGTACTGGTCGCAACCGACGCCAGGCCAGCTGACCTCCATGCCACTGCCGGAAAAAGACATCGCCGATACCAGCACCGGCCCCAGCGGCGAAGCGGCCAACGCCTGGTTCACCTGCCCGCGCACCACCCTCAAGCCCTGCGTGATCGAGCCCTACTTCTATACGATCGACGGCCAGAACGTGCTGATGACCAGTATCGTTTTCCCGCTGATACTCAACGGCAAGCTCATCGCCTCGCTGTCGGTGGACATCAACCTCAACAGCCTGCAAACGATCAGCCAGAGCGCCAGCAAAAAGCTCTATGACGGCCAGACCAGCGTCAGCATTCTCAGCCCGGCCGGTTTGCTCGCCGGCTACAGCCCCGACGCCAGCAAGCTCAGCCAGCGCCTGGAAACCGTGGACAAGACCAACGGTGCCGAGCTGGTACGCATGCTCGCCGCCAGCAGCAAGACCGCCAGCCTGCACAGCCAGCAACAGCTCAAGGTGCTGTCGCCGTTCCAGCCGATTCCCGGTGGCAAAACCTGGGGCGTATTGCTCGACGTCCCGGAAAAAGTGTTGGTTGGCCCCGCCGAAGCCCTGAAAAAGCAACTGGATGAAAGCAACACCGCCGGCACCCTGACGGAACTCGCATTGGGCGTTCTGGCGGCGTTGATGGGTCTGCTCCTGGTATGGCTGATGGCTCGCAGCGTGACCAGACCGATCCTCGGCGTGGCGCACATGCTCGAAGACATCGCCAGCGGCGAAGGCGACCTGACCCGACGCCTGGCCTACGACAAACAGGATGAACTGGGCCAGTTGGCCGGTTGGTTCAACCGCTTCCTCGACAAGCTGCAGCCAATCATCGCCGAGGTCAAACGCTCGGTGCAGGACGCCCGCAGCACCGCAGACCAGTCCTCCGCCATCGCCACCCAGACCAGCGCCGGCATGGAGCAGCAATACCGGCAGGTGGATCAGGTCGCGACCGCTTCCCACGAAATGAGCGCCACCGCCCAAGACGTTGCCCGCAGCGCCGCACAAGCGGCACAGGCTGCGCGGGATGCCGATCAGGCGACCCGTCAGGGCCTGACCGTAATCGACCGTACCACCGCCAGTATCGACAACCTCGCCGCCGACATGAGCGCGGCAATGGTGCAAGTCGAAGGCCTGGCGGCCAACAGTGAGAAAATCGGTTCGGTGCTGGAAGTGATCCGCGCCATCGCCGAACAGACCAATCTGCTGGCGCTCAACGCGGCCATCGAAGCGGCCCGTGCCGGGGAAGCCGGCCGTGGTTTTGCCGTGGTCGCCGATGAAGTGCGTAACCTGGCGCGGCGCACCCAGGAGTCGGTGGAAGAAACCCGCCTGGTGATCGAACAACTGCAAAGCGGTACTCAGGATGTGGTCGGTTCGATGGGCAACAGCCATCGCCTGGCCCAGGGCAGCGTCGATCAGGTCGGCCAGGCCGTGACCGCGCTGCGCCAGATCGGCGATGCCGTGACGGTGATCAGTGACATGAACCTGCAGATTGCCAGCGCCGCCGAAGAACAAAGCGCGGTGGCCGAGGAGATCAACAACAACGTGGCGACCATTCGTGACGTGACGGAATCGCTGTCGGGTCAGGCCAACGAGTCGGCGCGGGTGAGCCAGTCGCTCAATAGCCTGGCGAATCAACAGCAGAGTCTGATGGACCAGTTCCGCGTCTGACCCCGCCCCCCCCTGTAAGAGCGAGCCTGCTCACGATGGCGTATCAGTTGGCACCTCGGTGACTGACACGCCATCGCGAGCAGGCCCGCCCACAGAGTCCCCATCTGGTTTCAGAGGCGCTTGGGCAATTCGATCAGCACTTTCAACCCGCCCCACTCGCTCTCCTGCAGCTGCAATACCCCGCCCCACGCCTCGACGATGTCGCGGACAATCCCCAAACCCAGGCCATGCCCGTCAGTCTGCTCATCCAGCCGAGTACCGCGGCTGAACACCTGCTTGCGGCGATCTTCGGGGATCCCCGGCCCGTCGTCTTCCACACTCAGTTCAAAGCCTTCAACGGTTTCGAGCACGCTCAGTCGCACGTCGGCATCCGCCCACTTGCAAGCGTTGTCCAGCAGGTTGCCGAGCAATTCCAGCAAGTCCTCACGATCCCACGGCAACTGCAGGCCCTCGGGGGCGCGAGCGCTCAGCGTCAGGTGCTCACCATGGATCATGTTCAAGGTCGCCAGCAATCCCGGCAGTTCGGCATCGCAATCAAACAATGCTCCCGGCAGTGCATCGCCGGCGAGACGGGCACGGTTGAGTTCGCGATTGAGCCGTTGCTGCACCTGCTCCAGTTGCGCCTTGAGGGTTTTGCGCAGCTGCGGATGCGCGTCCAGCTGTGCACTTGAGGCCAGGCTCAGCAATACGGCCAACGGGGTTTTCAAGGCGTGGCCGAGGTTGCCCAGGGCATTGCGCGAACGCTTGAGGCTGTCTTCGGTGTGGGCCAGCAGATGGTTGATCTGCGCCACCAGCGGCTCCAGTTCCACCGGAACCTGATCATCGAGTTGCGAGCGTTGGCCCTGCTGCAACTGGGCGATCTGCTCGCGGGCCTTTTCCAGCGGGCGCAAGGCGCGCCGTACGGTGATTCGTTGCAGCAGCAGAATCAGCAACAATCCCGCCAGCCCGAGCCCCAACCCCACCTGCTGCATGCGCCGGAAGCTCTCGCGCACCGGGGTGTAGTCCTGCGCCACGCTGATGGAGATCGACTGGCCCAGGCGGCGATAGTCCGAGCGCAGCACCAGCAACTGCTGCCCTTCGGGTCCCAATTGCAAGTCGCTGTCCAGGCCGGGATGTTCGAGACGTGGCAGTTCCTGGTCCCACAACGAACGGGAACGCCAATGGCTGTCAGCAAAATCGATGCGGAAATAATGCCCGGAAAAGGGTCGTTGATAGGCCGGTGCCAGGTGCCTTTCGTCCAGCTGCAAACCTTGCGGACCACGCACCAGCGCCACCAACAGGTTTTCACTGTCGTTGCGCAGCCCGGCTTCGAGGTAGCGCTGCAAACCCATTTCAAACAGCCACAGGCTGGTCTGCGCCAGCACCAGGCCGACAATCACCATCACGCTGATCAAGCCCAGACTCAAGCGGCGCTGGATCGACCTCACCGGGTTTGCCCACCGAACAGATAACCCTGGCCGCGACGAGTCTCGATCACGCTGCGCCCGAGCTTGCGCCGCAGGTGATTGACGTGGACTTCCAGCACGTTGGAGTCGCGTTCGGTCTCGCCGTCGTAGAGGTGTTCGGCGAGGTGGCTTTTGGAAAGGATCTGTTCCGGGTGCAGCATGAAATAACGCAGCAAGCGGAATTCGGCGGCGGTCAGTTGAATCTCGGCACCGTCGCGGGTCACGCACTGACGCCCCTCATCCAGCTGCAGGCCCGCAGCCTTGAGGGTTGGCTGATTGACCTGGCCGTGGGAACGGCGCAGCAACGCCTGGACTCGCAAGTGCAATTCTTCGGGATGAAAGGGTTTGGTCAGGTAATCGTCGGCGCCGGCCTTGAGGCCTTCGATGCGCTCGGCCCAGGAGTCGCGGGCGGTGAGGATCAGCACCGGCGTGGGCAAACCCTCGGCACGCCAGCGGGCCAACACTTCGAGCCCTGACAACCCCGGAAGGCCGAGGTCGAGGATGATCAGGTCGTAAGGCTCGGTGCTGCCCTGATGGACCGCATCGCGACCGTCGGCCAGCCAGTCCACCGCGTACCCTTGGCGATTGAGGCCGGCCATCAGTTCGTCGGCCAGGGGCACATGGTCTTCCACCAGGAGCAAACGCATCGATCAATCTTCCTTGTCTTTGAGTAACCGGCCCGTGGCAGCGTCGATATCGAGCTCTCGAACCACGCCTGCCGCCGTCAGCAACTCGACTTCATAAATGTAGACATCGTGTTTCTCTTCCAGCTCGGCTTCCAGCAGTCTGGCCCCGGGATAACGGTCCAGCGCCTGCTGCAACACTTGCTCGAGCGGCAGGATGATCCCTTGCTGGCGCAAGCGCAGGGCTTCGTCCTGGTCCAGATCGCGGGCCATGACCACCGAGCAGAAAGCCAGCAACACCAGCGCCAGAATGCCCGCGCGCCGATGTAAAAAAGAAAGCAGCGTCATTACCAATCCTGATGATCCTTGAGTCACTGGCCGCCGGCCGCGTTTAATTCCAGATCCCGGTCGATGCCGCGGCGTTGAGTTTCTCGAAAGGCACAATGGTACCAGCGTCTTGCAGCCTCAAGGCTTGGTCCGGCCCCTGGGGGTTGCACACGGGGTCCACTTTAGCGGCCTGAACTTAATTGAAACTGAATGGCCATCATTGGGTTGCAGTGGCAAGCAGACACGGATGCAAACCTGTAGGAGCGAGCCCGCTCGCGATGGAGGATAACGATGGCGTGGGCTGTCTGAATGCTCGCGTTGTCCTCGCGTTTTTCGCGAGCAGGCTCGCTCCTACAGGATTAGCGCCGTGATGGAACCTGCTTATAATTCCCCGCTTGCCCGACATCGAGACCGGTATGACCGCCATCCACATCAAGTTCCCTTCCCTGACGCTCAAGGCCGGCCCCCGTGCCTTTGCGCGCATCCGTGAAAACGGCCTGAACGCCGTTGATGTCGGCACGCTACCGGGTGCCGCCGGTGGCCCGAAGGCGCTGGGAATCCAGGGGCTGGACCTGGCGTTGTTCGGCGAATGGCTGCCGGCGGCGCCACGGGAGCGCTCGCTGATCGGAGCATCAGTCGGGTCCTGGCGCTTCGCCAGCGCCTGCCTGCCGGATGCCGCCGAAGGCATCCGCCGCCTCGGCCATCTCTACACCGAGCAGAACTTCGCCAAAGGCGTGACCATGGCGCAGATCAGCCAGAGTTCGCGGCGCATGCTCGATGACCTGCTAGACGGCCGCGACGCCGCCCTGCTCGACAACGCCCATTACCGACTGAACATCATGGTGGTCAAAAGCCACGGCCTGCTCGCGGACGATCATCGCGGCCGCCTGGGCCTGGGCCTGTCGTCGGTGATCGCCGACAACCTGCGCGGCCGGGCGCGCCTGTCGCGGCACTTCGAACGCGTGATCATCCACGATCCGCGCCTGGCTCCGCCGGTCAACACGCTGAACGATTTCCCGTCGCGCTTCGTCACGCTGAACGCCGGCAATCTGCGCCAGGCCCTGCTCGCCTCGGGGTCGATTCCGATGGTGATGGAAGGCGTGCGCGACCTGCCAGGTGCAGGCGCCGGGACCTTCCGCGATGGCGGCCTGCTGGACTACCACCTCGACCTGCCCTACAGCGGCGACGACATCGTGCTCTACCCGCATTTCACCGATCGGGTGATTCCGGGCTGGTTCGACAAGACCCTGCCATGGCGCCGCGCCTGCCCTGCGCGCCTGCAAAATGTGCTGTTGCTGGCACCGTCCAGGGAATACCTGTCGCGTTTGCCCTACGGCAAACTGCCGGATCGTAATGACTTCAAACGCTTCATGGGCGACGCCCCGAGCCGGCAGAAATACTGGCGCGCGGCGATGGATGAAAGCCGTCGCCTGGGTGATGAATTCCTCGAACTGGCCGCCAACGGTCGCCTCGGCGAGCGCTTGCTGACCCTTTAGTCAGGACAAGCTGTTAAACTCGCCGCCTGCCCCTATCGCCACGGCGATCGCCACCTGAACAGAGCTGAAAACACTGTGGAAATCTTCAAAGAATTTACCTTCGAATCCGCCCACCGCCTGCCCCACGTCCCGGACGGCCACAAGTGCGGCCGCCTGCACGGCCATTCGTTCAAAGTGGCGATTCACCTGAGTGGCGACATTGATCCGCACACCGGCTGGATTCGTGATTTTTCGGAGATCAAGGCGATCTTCAAGCCGCTGTATGAGCGTCTGGACCACAACTATCTGAACGACATTCCTGGCCTGGAAAACCCGACCAGCGAAGTGTTGGCCAAATTCATCTGGGCCGAACTCAAGCCGTTGCTGCCGGAACTCAGTGCGATTCGTATCCACGAGACCTGCACCAGCGGTTGCATCTATCGCGGCGAGTAAACCAGCCCCCGTAGGAGCGAGCCTGCTCGCGAAAGACGTAAACGATGACGCGGTGTATCTGGAAAACCGCGATGTCTTGACGTCCATCGTCGGAACGCCGCCCGGAGCAGGCTCGCGCCTAAGGGGGAAATGCGTTTCGTCAGTGATACAAAAAACAGCCTTCAACGGCTGTTTTTTTATGCCTATGCTTTTTGGCGTTCACACGCCAAGAGGACACGCCCAATGACAGACTGGCCACTGGCTCAGAGCTACCGCTTCAATGGTCACTGCGTTCGCTATGCGGTAAGGGGCGACGGCCCGCCGTTGGTGTTCGTGCATGGCACGCCTTTCTCTTCTTATGTCTGGCACCGGATTGCACCGCACTTCATCACCTCGCACCGGGTGCATTACTTCGATCTGTTGGGCTATGGGCAATCCGAGAAGGTCGACGGCGATGTGTCGCTGGGTGTGCAAAATCAACTCTTGGCGCAGCTGCTGGAGCATTGGGGGCTGGATCGTCCCGATGTGGTGGCCCATGATTTTGGCGGCGCGACCGCCCTGCGCGCCCACCTGTTGAACGGCAAGGAGTACCGCAGCCTGACACTGATTGACCCGGTGGCGCTGACGCCCTGGGGTTCGCCGTTCGTGCAGCATGTTCGCCAGCATGAGGCCGCGTTCAGCGGGCTGCCCGACTACATTCAGCGCGCCATCGCACCGACCTATATTCGCGGGGCGATCAAGCGCGATATCCCTGATGACGAGCTCGACCCTTACGTGCAACCGTGGGTGGGCGACCCCGGGCAAGCGGCGTTTTATCGGCAGATCGCCCAGATGGACGAGCGCTACACCCGCGAGGTCGAGGGCTTGTACCCGACGATCCGCTGCCCGGTGCAGATTCTCTGGGGTGAAGACGATCAATGGATCCCCATCGAACGCGGGCGCGCCCTGCAACAGATGATTCCGGGAGCGCAATTTCACCCCATTCCCAACGCCGGTCATCTGGTCCAGGAAGATGCACCAGAAGCCATTGTCGCCGCACTGATGCGCTTTTTGCCGCAGCCCCCGTCTTCCTGAAGGAATGGCCCTTGCGGGAGCGAGCTTGCCAGCAATGATGGCATCAACCACGCCACGCAATTGACTGATCCAGCGCAATCGCAAGCACGCTCGCCCGACATTTGCACAGGCAAGATCAATGACGCTGGCAGGGATTGCCCTCGTCGCGCTAACGTAGAGTCATTGCCTATCGAAAAGGACGCTCCTGATGCACATCATCAACGCCCGGCTGCGTCACCAGGAAGGCCTGCATGAGTTGCACCTGGAAAACGGCCTGATCAGTCACATCGCCCGACAAACCGAGGCCCCAACCCTGGGCCCCGACGATCTGGATGCCGGTGGCAACCTGGTGGTACCGCCCTTCGTCGAGCCGCACATTCACCTCGATGCAACCCTGACCGCCGGCGAGCCCCGCTGGAACATGAGCGGCACATTGTTCGAGGGCATCGAGTGCTGGGGCGAGCGCAAGGCGACCATTACCCAGGAAGACACCAAGACCCGCGCCAAGAAAACCATCCAGACCCTCGCCGCCCATGGCATCCAGCATGTACGCACCCACGTCGATGTCACCGACCCGCAACTCACCGCCCTGAAGGCCATGCTCGAAGTGCGCGAGGAAAGCCGTGATCTGATCGACCTGCAAATCGTCGCGTTCCCCCAGGAGGGCATCGAGTCGTACCGCAACGGCCGGGACCTGATGGAAGAAGCGATCCACATGGGCGCCGACGTGGTCGGCGGCATTCCGCATTTCGAATACACCCGCGATCAAGGCGTGAGTTCGGTGAAGTTCCTCATGGACCTGGCCGAGCGCACCGGTTGCCTGGTGGATGTGCATTGCGACGAAACCGACGACCCGCACTCGCGCTTTCTCGAGGTGCTGGCTGAAGAAGCCCGCAGCCGCGACATGGGCTCGCGCGTGACCGCCAGCCACACCACCGCCATGGGCTCCTACGACAATGCCTACTGCGCCAAACTGTTCCGCCTGCTCGGGCATTCCGGGATCAGTTTTGTCTCCTGCCCCACCGAAAGCATTCATCTGCAAGGGCGCTTCGATAACTTCCCGAAACGCCGTGGCGTGACCCGGGTCAACGAATTGCTCGAAGCCGGCATGAACGTGTGTTTCGGCCAGGACTCGATCGTCGACCCGTGGTATCCGCTGGGCAACGGCAACATCCTGCGGGTGCTCGAAGCCGGCCTGCACATCTGCCACATGCTCGGTTACCGCAACCTGCAAAGCGCGCTGGACCTGGTGACCGATAACAGCGCCAAGGCCATGGCCCTGGGTAATCGTTACGGGTTGGAGCCCGGGCGGCCGGCGAACTTGCTGATTTTGTCGGCGGAGAGCGATTACGAGGTGATCCGCAGCCAGGGCCTGCCGCTTTATTCGGTTCGCAGGGGTAAGGTGTTGATGAAGCGGACGATGCCGGTGGTTGAGTTCGGTGATGGCTTGGGCTGAATTCGGGTCGACACCATCGCCGGCTTGCCGGCGATGGCTGTCTCGGGATCAGTCAATTAACTGTGCCGTCCCAAACAGGCTCACCCGACTCAACGCGCCCTGTTCTTCCTCCAGCAGAATCGGCGCCGTCCCACCCGGCATCGTCACCTTCACCTCCCCCGCATCGACCCAACCAACCCGCCATGCCGCACACGCCACCGCACTGGCACTGGTGCCCGAGGACGCCGTCGGCCCCTCCCCGCGCTCGAACACCCGCGCGGCGATGTGGCCGGGTGACAGCCGCATCGCCCATTGCAGATTGATCCCCGCCGGGCAAGGTTTCCCTGCGCCGGTCGGCATGGCGTAGGCGATCCGCGTCAGCCCTTCGCCCAACGCCGGCTCGCGCATCTGCTCATTGCCCGGTAAGGCATCGGCACTGTCGACCAGGGTCACGCAGTGCGGATTGCCGAGCCGCACGAACTGGCTGCGCGACCAGACGCCATTGAGTGCTGACAGTTGTTGAACGTGGCTGAGTTCGCGCCCGTTCAACAGCACCGTGTCAACGCCTGCCGCGCTGACCGCCGCCGGCCCGAACCCAGGTTGGCCCAAGTCAAGCCAGAAACCCCGGACACCCTCGACTTGCGCGGCTTTCACGGACGTCTGGCCCGGTGAAGGCGTGTCGGATTTGTCGTGGTGGACCCTGAGCACGCAAGGGTCATCGCTGGGTAAAAAACCCTGGTCGCTGAGCGCCTGGGAGAAAATCGTCAGCCCGTTGCCACTGCGCTCGGCCAGTGTGCCGTCGGTATTGACGATCAGCAGATCAAACGGCGGCGACGACTGGAACGGGCCGACCAACAGACCATCGCTGCAATGGTCTTTGCTACCAGGTGGTTGCGTACCCGGGGCCCAGCCACAGTACGCCGCAATGGCCGCCAACGCCCAGACCTCGCGGGTTTGCGCGGCATGGCCGGCCTGATCGGGTACGGCGATACCCTGTTGGCGCAGCGCCTCTGGCGCCACAACGATATAGATATTGCCCCGTGCATCGTACATCCGCGCCATGGCGCCCTCCCTGCTGGAATGATTGGACTGCCTCAACATATCGCGAAACACACTCTGGCTGTGCAAGGATGTCAGCCTGTTTGAGCGCAAGCCTGGCGGACACTGATCGAACCCTTGCAGGCGGATCACTGTCCCTTGGAATCGCGACGTTTTTTTTGGCCAAGGATCGATATGACCAACCTCAACACCCAGACCTCATTCGTGCCGGGGCGACTGGAACAAATGTCCACGCGCATCGCCTTTTTCATCGCCGGGTTCGGCATCGCCGCGTGGGCGCCACTGGTGCCGTATGCCAAGGCCCGGGCCGGGCTGGATGAAGGCACCCTCGGTCTGTTGCTCCTGTGTCTGGGCGTGGGCTCGATTCTGGCGATGCCCATGGCCGGACTGCTCGCCTCGCGTTTTGGCTGTCGCAAAGTGGCCACTGGCGGCACCTTGCTGATCTGCCTGGCGCTGCCACTGCTGGCAACGGTGTCATCGATTCCGGCCCTGATCGCGGCGTTGTTCATCTTCGGTGCCGGCCTCGGCACGGTGGATTCCACGGTGAACCTGCAAGCAGTGATCGTCGAACGGGCCAGCGGCAAGAACATGATGTCGGGTTTTCATGGCCTGTTCAGCCTCGGCGGGATCGTCGGCGCAGCCGGCGTCAGCGGGCTGCTCGGCCTGGGGATTTCACCGCTGGGCGCGACGTTGGTGGTGATCGTGATTCTGCTGATCGCCCTGGCCAAAGCCGCGCCGCATCTGCTGCCCTATGGCAGCGACAGCTCGGGACCGGCGTTTGCCGTTCCCCACGGCATCGTGCTGTTCATCGGCGCGATGTGTTTCATCGTATTTCTCGCCGAAGGCGCAGCCCTCGACTGGAGCGCGGTGTTCCTGGCCCAGGAGCGTGGAATCGACAAGGCCTATGCCGGATTGGGTTACGCAGCGTTTGCCCTGACCATGACGGCGGGACGATTGACCGGTGATTCGATCGTGCGTCGCCTTGGCGCCACGCGGGTCATTGTGTTCGGTGGACTAACGGCGGCGGCCGGTCTGTTTCTGGCCACATTCGCGCCCGGCTGGGAGTCGGCACTGCTGGGGTATGCGTTGCTGGGCGCAGGCTGTTCGAACATTGTGCCGGTGCTGTACACCGCAGTGGGCAAGCAGACGGTCATGCCGCAAAGCATCGCCGTACCGGCCATCACCACCCTCGGTTATGCCGGCATTCTCGCGGGGCCTGCAGTGATCGGCTTCATCGCCCATGGCAGCAGTTTGAGCTTTGCCTTTGGCTTGATGGCGCTGCTGCTGGTGGCGGTGGCCATTGGCGGGAAGGTGTTGAAGGCCTGAAAAGCATCGCTGGCAAGCCCGCTACGGTTGATCCATGTGGTTCATAAACGCTTCCCGTTAACCAGCGGCGGCGCGATGGCAAAGCGCTATATCCGCTTGCCAAGCCCTCGCCAGTCGGGAAAGCTGATGGCGGCACAGAACCAAAGGATTTTGGCAGGCATCCAAAAGCAGCCATCGCCGGGCTGTAGCAAAGTACAGGTGCGCTGTCACCGGCTTTTTCGAAGGAACCCAGAATGTTCACCTCCCTTGCGTTGCGAAACAGAAAACCGCTTGCCCGGCTCGCCCTGGCGATCACCCTGGGCACCCTTGGCCTGCCTTACTGGGCGGACAATGCCCAGGCCCACGGCGGTCACGCCGAAATGGTGCCGCTGCAGGCGGGCCTCGAGGAATTCGGCGCCACGGTCAAATGGGACGACTATTCCAACCTGTTCACCATTGCCAAGGACGGGGTCTACCTCAAGGTCAAGCCGAACAGCAAAGTGGCCATGCTCAACGGCAAGCCCATGGCGCTGACGGTGCCGGTGGTGTTCAAGGGCAAGACCGCCTTCATGTCCAAGGACTTCATCAACCAGGTGTTCCAGTCCGGCCTGGACAAGACCTTTGTCGTCGAAACCCGCCCTAACCCGCTCAATCCCCTGAGCGCGGACGAAATCACCGCGGCGGTGGACATCGTCAAGAAGTCCGAGCATTACCAACCCGGTTTTCGCTTCACCGAAGTCTCGGTCAAGGAGCCGCCGAAAGATCAGGTGTGGAACTTCGTCTACACCGGGCAGAAGGTCGATCAGCCACGCCAGGCCAATATCGTGGTGCTGGACGGCAAGCACGTGATCGAAGCGCTGGTCGATCTCGACAACAAGGAACTGAAGTCCTGGAAACCGATTGAAGGCGCCCATGGCATGGTGCTGCTGGACGATTTCGCCACGGTGCAATCGGCCGTCGAAACCAGCCCGGAGTACGCACAAGCCCTGGCCAAGCGCGGCATCAACGATGTGAAAAAGGTCGTGGCCACCCCGTTGACCGTCGGCTACTTCGACGGCAAGGACGGCCTGGCCCAGGACAAGCGCCTGCTGAAGATCGTCAGCTACCTCAATACCGATGACGGTAACTATTGGGCGCATCCGATCGAAGGCCTGGTGGCGATTGTCGATCTGGAGCAGAAGAAACTCATCAAGATCGAAGACGAAGCGCTTATCCCGGTGCCGATGAAGCCGACGCCGTATGACGGGCGCGGGCGCAAGGGTACGTCGGTCAAGCCGCTGGAGATCATCGAGCCCGAGGGCAAGAACTACACCATCACCGGCAACAGCATTCACTGGCAGAACTGGGATTTCCATGTTCGCCTCGACTCGCGGGTCGGCCCGATCCTGTCCACCGTCACCTATGACGACAAGGGCAAGAAACGCAAAATCATGTACGAGGGCTCGCTGGGCGGCATGATCGTGCCGTATGGCGATCCGGATGTCGGCTGGTACTTCAAGGCCTACCTGGACTCGGGCGACTACGGCATGGGCACCCTGACCTCGCCGATCGCCCGGGGCAAAGACGCCCCGGAAAACGCCGTGCTGCTGGACGCCACCATCGCCGACTACACCGGCGCCCCGACGGCGATCCCGCGCGCCATGGCGGTGTTCGAACGCTACGCCGGCCCCGAGTACAAACACCAGGAAATGGGCCAGCCCAACCTCAGTACCGAACGCCGGGAACTGGTGGTGCGCTGGATCAGCACCGTCGGCAACTATGACTACATCTTCGACTGGGTCTTCCAGCAGAACGGCACCATCGGCATCGACGCCGGCGCCACCGGCATCGAAGCGGTCAAGGGTGTGAAATCCAAGACCATGCACGAGGACACCGCCAAGGAAGACACCCGTTACGGCACCCTGCTCGATCACAACATCGTCGGCACCACCCACCAGCACATCTACAACTTCCGCCTCGACATGGACGTGGACGGTGAAAGCAACTCGCTGGTGGAGGTGAATCCGGTCATTGCCCCGAACGACCGTGGCGGACCGCGCACCAGCACCATGCAGACCGAAACCAAAGTGGTCAGCACCGAGCAACAGGCGGCGCAGAAATTCGACCCGTCGACCGTTCGCCTGCTGACCAACTTCAGCAAGGAAAACAAGGTCGGCAACCCGGTGTCCTATCAGTTGATTCCCTATGCCGGCGGCACGCACCCGGTGGCCAAGGGCGCCAACTTCGGCAAGGACGAATGGCTGTATCACCGCCTGAGCTTCATGGACAAGCAACTGTGGGTGACGCAATACAACCCGGAGGAGAAATACCCGGAAGGCAAGTACCCGAATCGCTCGGACAAAGACTCGGGCCTGGGGCAGTTCACCCAGGACAACCACTCCATCGAAAACACCGACGATGTCGTGTGGCTGACCACCGGCACCACCCACATCGCCCGCGCCGAAGAGTGGCCGATCATGCCGACCGAATGGGTGCACGTGCTGCTCAAGCCGTGGAACTTCTTCGATGAAACGCCGACGCTGAACCTCAATTCACCGAAGTAACCAGGCAAAACACAACCTGTAGGCGCGAGCCTGCTCGCGATGGTGTGTCAGGCGACACCAATGTTGCTGATACTCCATCGCGAGCAGGCTCGCTCCTACAGTGATCCGTGTCGACCAGCCGATTTATGCCCATCATCCAATCCTGAGCTGGCCCAGGTTCGGGCCGCACTCGGACGATCTTTTGACGTCTACTCAGGCGGATCGATGCGATCCAGCGCCCGGTTCACCGCCAGCTCGCCCAGCATGATCACTTGTGCAATGCCCAGCAGTGTATTGCGACTGGTCCCCTCCGTTCGATCCGCCAGATCCAGGGTCATGACATTGGCCGAAGCCAATGATTCGCAGGCGTGGGCCAGCAGGGACTCGACATCGAGCTCCGGGTTGACGATGAACATGGTGCAGAGTTTGCGTGGGGTGGCGCGGATGTCGGCGGCGGAGGGGATGCGGTCGGGCGGCGCGTGGGAAGTGTTTGAATCGATGGTTTCCGAGGGCGTTGCCGGATCGGTGTCCGGTGGATTCGGTGTTGGTTTGAGCATGGGAATTTTTCCAGTAAGGGCCACCATCAACTCGCGACTAAACGAAGGGTGGTAGCCGTGCGCAAGTTAGTCGACCGGTAAAGTTTCCCAAAACCCGGCGCGCCCGAAGGCGCCATGCGCACAGCCACCATCAAGTGCAGAGCGGATGCCTGACTGGATGACACTGGTGCAACCGAGGAAAACTAGCCGGGCGACTAAACCCGATCACTGACCATCAGTGACGCGAATCAAGTTACCGAGCGGCCCCAAGGCGCACAAGCCGGCGGATTCTGGCGTAACCGTAGGCAACGACGCAAGGCGCTGTGGCTTTCACGAAGTAACCTTGAGAGCTGCTAGACGATGAGCCCCCGTGGCGAGGGAGCTTGTCGGATCGCCGCCCCCCTCGGCCCGAACGGGTTATCGCTGTCAGAAGATGCCTTCCGACGAGGCTAGGAAAACGCCTACAGCCCCGGCGCATCCAGATACGGAAGCCTCCTACACCACCCTCGGAAACCTCCTATTTCAACCCTTTTCACCTTCGTGAAAGCTTTCACGCGCTTGAACGAGGGTGGAAAAAATGCCTCCCCGTACACCTCAAACAGGCCAGGGAGGTCTGAATTTTGCAAAATTCGCTACGCACTTTCTTCGACCACAGCCGCCACAAACTCCAGGTCCGTAACCTCGACGCCACCCTCGACGTACTCGCCTTCCACGGCACCGAACGCCTGAGCGAGCCCTTCCTCTACACCATTGAATTCACCAGCAACCACCTCGACCTCGGCCCCCAACAACTGCTCGGCCAGGACACGCGTTTCAGCCTGCACGCGCCGCCCGTCAAGCCCTTGCCGGGGCTGAAGTTGCCCGAGGTCAAGCCGTTGCGCACCTTGTTCGGTGTGGTCAGCGCCTTCAAGCGTTTGTCTGCGTCGGTGGATGAAGCGCGTTACGAAATCACCCTGCAACCGCGCCTGGCCCTGCTCGATCGCGGCCGGCAGTCGCGCATCTACCAGCAGCAATCGGTGCCGGAAATCGTCGAGAGCATCCTGCGCAGCCGCCACGGTTTCCGGGGTCAGGATTTCTTCTTTCGCCTGGTGCGCGAGTACCCCAGGCGCGAGCAGGTGATGCAATACAACGAGAGCGACCTGATGTTCATCAGCCGCCTGCTCGCCGACGTCGGCATCTGGTACCGCTTCACCAGCGACGAGCGCCTGCGCATCGACGTGGTGGAGTTCTGCGACGACCAGCGCGGTTACCAGTTCGATGTGCGTTTGCCGCACCACCCGCCCGCCGGCCTGAGCAGCAGCGACGAGGACGGCGTCTGGGACCTGCAAACCCGCCATCAGGTGGTGGAACGGCAGGTCAACGTCCGCGCCTATCACCACCGCGATGCTCATGCTTACCTCGACGGCGACGTGGACCAGACCCGTGGCGCCACCACCACCTACGGCGAGGCCTACCACTACGCCGAGGGCTACCGCGAGCTTGGCAACGCCTACCTCCAGGACGAAGACCTGCAAAGTGAAAGCGGCTACTTCTATGCGCGCCTGCGCCACGAACGCTACCTCAACGACCAGACCCGGCTGAGCGGCGTCAGCAGCAGCGCCACCCTGGCGCCCGGCCAGGTCCTGAAAATCACCGGCGGCGCGCCCCAGGCCTTCGCCCCCGGCGCGGTCATCACCGGGCTGGTCACCCAGGCCGCCCGCGACCGCAGCTTCGAAGCCCGCTTCGAGGCCATGCCCTACGCCGAAACCATCTGCTTTCGGCCGCCGCTGCGGGCCAAACCGCAAATCGCCGGCACCGTCCCGGCCCGCGTCACCAACCCCCAGGCCAACGACCCCTATGCCGAAATCGACCTCGAAGGGCGCTACCGGGTCAACTTCCTGTTCGACCGCGACACCTGGAAACCCGGCCAGGAAAGCATGTGGCTGCGCCAGGCCCGGGCCTACGCCGGCGACACCCACGGCCTGCACCTGCCGTTGCTGGCCGGTACCGAAGTGGCCATCGCCTTCGAACAAGGCGACCCCGACCGCCCCTACATCGCCCACGCCCTGCACGACAACCAGCACCCCGATCACGTCACCCTGGCCAAACGCAACTACACCCGCAACGTGCTGCGCACCCCGGCCAACAACAAACTGCGCCTGGAAGACCGGCGCGGCCAGGAGCACGTCAAACTCAGCACCGAATACGGCGGCAAAAGCCAGCTGAACCTGGGGCATCTGGTGGATGCGCAGAAGCACAAACGCGGGGAAGGGTTTGAGCTGAGGACGGATGATTGGGGGGCGATTCGCGGTGGTAAGGGCATTTTTATCAGCGCCGATGGACAGCCCAAGGCGCAGGGCCAAGTGCTGGAAATGGCCAGCGCCATCGACCGTCTGCAACAGGCCGGCGAACAACTGCAACAACTCTCGGTCGACGCCCAGGCCGCCAGTGCCGAACCGGCGGACGTCGCCGCGCAAATACAACTGCTGCGGCAAGATCTCGAACAGCTCAAGTCCCAAGTGCTGCTGCTCAGCGCCCCCAAAGGCATCGCCCTCACCAGCGGCCAGCACCTGCAACTGGCGGCGCAACACAACCTGATGCTCAACGCCGGCGGCGAAGCGAACCTCAGCGTGGTCAAGCGCCTGTTCATCGGCGTGGGCCAGGGCTTGAGCCTGTTCGTGCGCAAGCTCGGCATCAAGCTGATCGCCAACCAGGGCGCGGTGCAGATCCAGGCACAAAACGATCGTCTGGAACTGACGGCGCGGCATGGGCTGGACATCACCAGCACCGAGGACGAAATCCGTATCACGGCGAAGAAGAAAATCGTCCTGAATGGCGGTGGCAGTTACTTCACGCTGGACGGGGGCGGCATCGAATCGGGCACGGCGGGCGACCACAAGGTCAAGGCCGCGCACTTTGCCTATAGCGGTGCGGCCAAGCAAGCACTGCAAACGCCAGCGCTACCTCAACTGACCGAGCACGACGCCAAGTCCATGGACCTTACGGATTTCTCTGCCTGATCCCTTTTCCGGAACAAGGAGCGACACTCAACATGGCCAGTTTGCTTTACCGATTGTTCGGACTACACCACAACCACAGGGACGCGCGATGGGAGGGGCCGAGCGACCCGATCTTGCCAACACGCGATACCCGGCCAACGCCCGGCCCCCCGGAATCCGACACCTCCACATTGGTGCCTCTGAAAAGCTGGTGCCATCCGTTCAAGGACAAACGCGATCCGCTGGCGCAGTTGACTCACATGGCCAATGCCGCTGCCGGTTACTACCCGCTCGGCCGCGGCGGGCTGTTTCACGGTGGCGTGCATTTCGATGGCGGTACCGCCGGCATTCTGGATCAGTCCAGTGTGCATTGCCTGGCTGACGGTGAAGTGGTGGCCTACCGCATCGATACCCACGCGCCGACGACCCATTTCGTCAACTCCATTCCCGTCGCGAAACCGTTCTCGCGCAACTTCGTGCTGGTGCGCCATCGGTTGCAGCCGCCGAAGATCGAAGGCAGCCAGGACATACCGCCCAGCCTGACCTTCTACAGCCTGTACATGCACCTGCAGGACTGGGCGGATTATCGGGACGCTCCCGCCGTGCGACGTCCGGCGTTCTGGCCGCAAAGCCCAACCTTGCGGGTCAAACAGACGGCCAACGACATCCGTCCCGGCCACCCGGAGCAGCCCGGCTTGAACGTGCGTCACGCGGAGCACCACGGCAAAGTGATTGACCTGCTGCCGCGCGGCGCAGAGGTGACCGTCAGTGGTACCGGACGCTACCGCAAGCTGGAAAACCGTCCTGGCCCGGCCAAACTGATCAATGCCGATGGTTCGCTGGCGGGCTACATTCACGCCAGCCTTCTGCTATCGATGGCTGGCAACGAGTATCGGATCACCTCGTCGAAAGAGTGGGTCAATGTTCGCGCTGAACCGAAAGCTCCTTGCCCGATATTGCTAGAGCTGCCGACTGGCACCGTCGTCACGGTCAGCGGCGAGGGCGAGTTCCGTAAGCTGGAGCGCGTCCGCCAGTACGTGCATTTCGACTCACTGGAAGGCGGGCAGGAACCGCAGGCGACGGATCGAATCGTTGTGCTCGACCAGCCTGTGCCGATCAAGGCCGGGGATCTGATCGGCCACCTCGGTCAATATCAGGGCTGTAACGCGGACCAGCCGGACGAAAGGCTGCACCTCGAAACGTTCAGTGGTGATGACGTCGAGGCGTTCATCGAGGCCAGTCGGGATTGGGCCAAGCGTCTGCCGGACAAACACAAAACCTGGCTGAAACTGGCCAAGGGCACCCCGGTGGTACCTCATGAAGACAACGTCACGGCCGCACTCCTGAAAGTAAAGAGTGCAGGCAGCCCCGTGAGTGCTGCCGATCTGCTGGTGCCCAAAAGCCTACTGGATGGCCTGCCGGCGGACCGAAAAATCCACGTACCCGACGGCGGCAGCCACAACGCCCGCTGCTGGTATCGCCTGGATGAGCTGCTGCACGATGCGAACAACAACCTGCTCAATGGCTGGGTGTGTGAAGAAGTGGGTGTTACACCTTGGTTCAGTCCATGGTCGTGGGAGGGCTATAACGTCATTTTTGACTACAGCCTACCCAAACACGCCATGGCTTCTTTTTTCAGCGCTCTTAACCGCTTCAGCGACGCGCAACGCGAGCGCTTTCAGCCCTGGGCCGAGAAAGACAATAACGGACCGATGAAGAGTCGACTGTACGAGATTATCGACCGCGACCGGGTGGGCAAGATGACCGCCGAAGAACTGCAAGCAGCGTTGCGCCTACCCGCCCACGCGCAAGCGATCTCGCAAATGATCCTACGCAAGGAAAGCGAGTGGTTTTACCAGACACAGAAATGGGACGCGCTAGATGAGTTGCTCGGCCATAGCGGGTCGACGCCGCACTTGAACTGGTTGGCGGAGAAGCAGCGGATCGCGCAGATGGGGTGGTGGACTGAGGTGGCGGAGAAGGTGGGGCTGCCGTCATGGGGGCGGCCTTATCATTTTCATCCGATGGGGTTGGGTGGCTGGTTTAATACTAGTGAACGAAAAATCACGGTAGAGCTGTTAGAAAAAGTTACTGGGAAGTCTGGTAGTTGGTTTACGGGGAGAGGGGGTGGAAGTACTTTTATTAATGAGTTTCAGGCAAAGTACCCGTCAATATATAAATATGATAAGTATGAATTTGTCACTCATTTAAATGACGCCCTTGAAAGATATCAAATTACCTCACCGCATCAGCAGGCACATTTTGTTGCGCAGTGTTTTCACGAGTCTGCGGCTTTTGAAACGACAGTCGAGTTTGCGTCAGGTGAGCAATACGACCCTGATAGGCATGTCAATGCTATAGCGAGCGGAAATACTGAAGCTGGTGATGGTCCCAAATACAAAGGAAAAGGTCTGATTCAACTTACTTGGAAAAATAATTACGCGTCCTATTCAACGTATAGGGGGGTGGACTTTGTGCGCTCGCCAAACTTAATTGCTGAAAACATGTTCAATGCCATAGATGTCTCCTGTTGGTATTGGCGCCGTAATGGAGCAGTTAGTAGGAGGCATAATGCGCGAGGAGATATTAATGTTCTGATAAATAATGAGCCCGATAACGTTAGGCTTGTAACGTTAGCTGTAAACGGTGGTGATAATGGTCTGCATGAACGAATAAAAATATACGAAGCAATTGCGAAAGAATGGGGACTAAGTAAATGACCTTGAGGAGAGTGGTATCGGTTGCTGGATTGTCATTGATTTTATGTTTTTTTTCTTCTTTGATTAATGCTGAGTCGTCTCTGCCCGTATTGAAAATTGATGGTCGTAAACCGCTTGCAATTTCGGTCGATATACAGGGGCGTTCGCACCCGCTTACGCTGCCTCCTGAATTTTTGAAGGAGACTGAAGATTTATATGGTGATGCTTATATCAGGGATTTAAATGGTGATGGAATAGGAGAGGTGATTTTTCCCTTAGAGGGGGGGAGCGTAAACAATTGCTCGAAGGTGCTGCAGTATAGGGCTGTAGATAACTCCCTAAGTGAGCTTGCATTTAAAGAAGGGAGTTTGTGTAATTTCAAGGTTGGGCAAGGCTATGTAACTAGCTCGTATAGAGATGGGTCGGTTTGGAAGGAATATATTTACCGTTTTAGAGAAGGATTGGCAGAGATTGAAGTTATAGACAGTTGTGTGGGGTGTGGGGAGATCAAAAGAGAGGTCCACAACACGGATGGGGCAATTGCTCAGTTTTTGGTGTCAGATAATGTTGATTTTAGACTTAGAGTTCCGCTGACGAGTTCGGTTTCATCGAGTAAGGCAACTATTTTTTTATCTCCAGAAGCTTCAAAAAAGACAAAAAAATATTTAGTTGACGGAGATAAGATTGCGCTGCTTGATTTTATTAAAGACGATGAAGGCGAGGACTGGGTTAAATTCAGGTACGTAGGTATTGTAGTGACAGAGGGTTGGGTTAAATGCACTGATCTCAAATACTGTGATGAGAGATAATATGCGACCAGCTGCGATATGATTTTAGCAGGGCACTTGTGATTAATATCTCCTAATCTAATCAAGGTCTGAAGAATGTATTATGAAATATCTCCTTGTAATTTTGCTAATATTTTTTACTTCGGTAAATATTGGTATTGCGGCAGTTCAATGTCTTAATGTTGGAAGGTCGTCGTGTGCGGAGATATTTCAATATGGCGATCCAATTGGCGCACGGTATCGCACGCTGACAATACTTGACGACACAAAAGTTGTGCGAGTTCTTCGTGGTGAAGTAGATAATGGCGGAGTATTTGAACAAACAGAAGTGCCTGTATTGTCACCGGATGGTAATTTCGCGTTAATAAATCAAATCGAGTCCGGAGAAGTAGAAGCTTCGAGCGGGTCAATAACTCATCACGAGGTGGCCTACTGTGACTTGTTGGATGTACGTAGTGGCTGCATTATCGCAAAAGAAACTGGCGAGTTCTGTGGGGGCACATTTTCTTCAGATGGTAAATGGAATAATCAACTTTATCCTGAATTTAATTTGGCTGCCGAAACTCCTAAAGCAAAAAATTATGTGGGTGGATTACAACAATTTTCGGACTCTCCTGCATCTTCCTTTGATAATCTTTTATTTTGCGATCCGCCTAATATTAACAATGTAAGTGATTATCGAATCCTTATTGAAAGGAATAACTTCAACTTGAAGAGCCTGGATTCGAGTATTTTAAAAAAGATGAATAAAAACAAAGTATTAATAAATATTCTGAGAAATTCCTCATGACAGTCGGCGATAACGAGTCAAAATGAAAATCGAAACGCAACTGGCAACGCTGCGCCTGGCGCCCCACACGCAAGTGGATGAACTGTTCGGCCATAGCGGGTCGACGCGCACTTGAACTTGGCGGAGAAGCAGCGGATCGAGCAGATGGGGTGGTGGACTGAGGTGGCGGAGAAGGTGGGGCTGCCGTCATGGGGGCGGCCTTATCATTTTCATCCGATGGGGTTGTTTGGAATGTTTGCTCGGAAAAAAAACAGTCTGTGGAAGTTATGGACCACTTCCAAGCGTTACGAGTCAGGAGGGCGAGGTCCTGGTGTCGTTTCTACAGGACGTGGTGATCGCGGAGGTGTTTCTTATGGGGTCTACCAAATGTCCTAAAAAATGGGGGTTGTTCAGGATTATATTCAACTATTTGCTTATGCCGAGACGTTTTTTGGGTTAGAAGCCGGAACTAGTGAATTCAATGAAAAATGGAAAAGCATTGCAAAAAGAAATCCCGAAGAGTTTAGAGAGGCGCAGCACGAATATATAAAAAGGACACATTATGATGTGCAGGTTGATGCCATATTGCGTGGGATTGAGTATCCCATTTCCGATAAGAGCGCAGCGCTGCACGACATGGTGTGGTCGACATGTGTTCAATTTGGCCCGCAGACTAAACTAATCAAGCGGGCGTTGCAGGAGTTGACGCTGAGTTCTATGTCGGTAGAAGACATTATTTGTGCGGTTCAAGCTTATAAAGCTGCTAATAACTCTCGTCTTTTTTTCAAGTTCCCCTGCATTGCAGGCAGGGCTGCTCGCAAGAGCCGTGGACGAGAAAAGAAAACTATTAGATTTGGAGGTGGCTGGTGCTGAAATTGAATAACTCTATCGCAGTACGAGGTGGGCTATTCGCGATAAGTTTCCTTTTTGTTGGTTTTGCAAATGGTACTGAACTTAATGCGGGCCAAATTGAGGCATCCCAAGAGTACTTCGATTGTATTGATGAGGCCAAAGCGATTCACCCGAAAATAGTTTCATGTGTGCAGTCGGAAATAGGGAGGCAAAAGAAAAATATGGAGATTAAGATTAATGCTGCGAGTAAAGATCCTTCAATGAGGGAACTGGTTGCTTCGATCGCTGAGAGTGATCAATTATGGGTGGTGTATGTTAAAAAACTTTGCGACATGTACATTCAGTTAGGAGGTCAAAGAGGGGAGCTTCTATCAGAAAGTTGTGTTCTAAATGAGATGGCTCATCGAAAATTGTTCGTGAAAAATATTCTAGACGAGGCTGGTATCTAGGCTTAATGACTGCAGGGAGTTTAAAAAGATACAGGAGTTCAGAAAGCTCGTTGGCGGGTAGCACCGTAGGTGCTTGATATTTGGAGGCGTTACTTTGGAGGGAGTGATGGAATACGCTTCTGGTCGTGAGAATGGAGAAATTAGGTTAGACCAGCAGCACTAAACAAACATGAATAAAAAATCTTGATAAGGGATAAACCATGAAAAACATTATCCGTATCGGTGACAAAACAACTGGCGGCGGCACCGTTCTCTCAGGTTCCGCTGCAATGAAATTTTCCGGTATCGGAGTAGCTCGCGAGGGCGATCCAGTGTTGTGCCCCATTCCCGGCCATGGCCGCACCGTGATTGCCGAGGGGCACCCGGCGTTTAAGGACAACTGTATTCCGGTCGCATTTGACGGTCATTTATGTGCCTGTGGTTGTGCCTTGATTTCCTCTTTGCCTGAAGCTGGGGTGAGGTAGACATGCCGGTCAAACTCTATACGGTGCCTGCTCTCGCGTTGCGCCCTGCACGGCCTCGCCTCTGGCTTTGGCTTGTCTTGTTGTTGCTGTGTTTGCTGCTTGGCTTGGGCGCGACTTTATTGTTCGGCGATGAATCTTTGCACCAACAATCTGCTGATTTTTTCAGCTTTGCTTTTGGTCTTCCGTTCCTGGTTTGGTGTGTGTTGGGTTTCGGGCGAGTTTCATTGCACATCGGCAAACAGTCTGCTGCCGATGGTTGGGATGAAGCCCGCGAGGAAGACATGATCGGCATGATTCGTCGTGGGCGGCGCTCGCAGCAAGTTTTGGGGGTGAGTTTGTACACCGCCCTGCGAGATCCAACAGATGAGCAAACGCCCATTATGGGCGGTGCAACAGTGAGTCACAGCCGTTTTTTTGAAGATTCTGGTGAAGACCAGGAAGCGGCATTGCTGACTGTATTAAGGCAGGTGGTCGCTGATCTGGTACCGATCCTGGCACAAGTGCCTGACGATAAGCCTTTGGCCTTGTTACTGGAGATCGACTGCTTACCAGAGGACCAATGGCGCCCAGCATGGCGGAAGGTATGGCTAGAGTCCGGCATCCGCCAATCGACGGTCCCCGTCGAGGGCCATGGCCTGGCCGCGGTGGATCAATGGCTTGACCAGCGCATTAACGATCAGGCCCTGCTGATGGTGGTGGCGGCGCAGTTTGCACCGGAACAGGCCGAAGGCACGGCGGAAGCAGCCGTTGGCCTGTTGTTCGGCAACCGCCTGACGCAAACCACTTTGGCGCCGATCGCCTATCTGCATCGCCCTGAGCAGGAGCGCACGCCCACCGGTGCCGATCTGCTGTACGCCGCACGTCAGGCGCTCGACTGGGTGCCGTTGCCTGCGCCGTCGATCGAGCAGGTCTGGCGGGTCGGTATCGATGCGCAACGTCGTGTCGATCTGGCAACGGTATCGGCCGACGTTCCTCTGCCAGCCAAGCCCAAGCAGGGACTGTGCGACCTCGATGATTGGCTGGGCCATCCCGGGAAAGCCTCACCCTGGCTGGCGATCGCCGCCGCGACGCAGACGATTGAACACGGTGCCGGAGCGCAATTCATTTTCAGCGGTGGCGATGTCGCTGCCGGACTCTGGAGCACGGTGTTGATGCCCGTGTCACCCCTTTCGAAACAGGAATAGCGAATGCAGTTGCGACGCGCGGTTGGATTTTATGGGCTGTTTGGTGTGCTGCTAATTGCCGGTGTGGTGTTGGGCGTTTTGGTCTGGTATTACCCTGAATCCTTGGGCATGGCGGCCGGCAGTGTGCGGCAAACCCTCTGGTTTTCCGTGATCTCGGCCACCACCTTTGTGCTGCTGGCGTTCCTGGGGGGCTATTACCTGCTGGGGCGCCCGTTGGGGCGCTCGGTGTATTGTCGCTGCTCGCGATGTAGTATCAGCAACATGGGTGTCGACTGACACACCATCGCGAGCAGGCTCGCTCCTACAGGGTTACATCGGTCCGTTCATTGGCTGACCACAATCTTCCCCAGCATCTGCGGATGCAGTGCACAGAAATACTCATACTCCCCCGGTGTATTGAACACCCAGGAATAGCTGTCACCGGTATCCAGCGCCCCGGAGCGAAACAGCTTGTGGGTTTCCGCCACCGTGTGCGGAATTTCGTCGTCATTCACCCAGGTCACTTTGGTGCCCACCGCTACGTTCAAATCCTTGGGCCCGAACATGAACGCCTTGATATCGACTTTCACCTCCTGAGCCCACACCGGCATCGACAGCAACACGCAAACAACAGCCAACAATCGCGCTTTCATTCCAATGCCCTCCGCTAAACCAGTGTCGAATCGATCAGCGCCAAGGGGTGCTCACCCTGCGTCGCTCGCACATCGGTGATCCCCAGGTAATTGCGCAATTGATCCGCCGGCACCGTCATCGGTCCCGGAGCCGGCGCCGTGCCCGGTGCCGGTTGTGGATAGGCGGTGCCGCGCGCGGTGTGGAAGGTGATGTTGCCCTCGACCTTCTGGATGACCTGATGGATGTGCCCGTTCAGCACCGTCACCGATCCGTACTTGCGCAGCATGGCAATCGCCTGATCGCCATCCTCGGTGCCCCAGCCCCACGGCTGATAAATGGTCCACAACGGAATATGGGTGAACACGACGATCGGTGTGCTGCTGCTCACCGCACGCAAGTCGTCGGCCAGCCAGGCCAGTTGATCGGCGCCGAGGGTCGCTTCATGGCCAGCCTGGAAGTTGAAGACGTTCACCAGGGCAATGAAATGCACGCCGTGGTCGTCGAAGCTGTACCACCCATTGCCTTTGGTGCCCTTGCCGTAACGCTCCAGATAGAGCTGGCCGCCGCCCTCGTCGAGGGTGTCGTGTTCGCCCGGCACATAGTGCACGGTGGACGGCAGGGCCTTGAGCAATTGTGCGGCGGTGTCGAACTCTGCGGGTTTGGACAGGTGGGTAATATCGCCGGTATGCAGGATCAGCGATGGCCGTTTGGGCAGCGCGATGACCTTGTCGATCGCCACTTGCAAGGTCTTCACCGGATCGGGATTGGCCTCTTTATTGAAACCGATGTGCGAGTCGCTGATCTGCACGAAATGGAAGGTGCTGGCCAGCGCCTTGGGATCGGAAACATTCCCCGTGTCATCCAGAGCGAAGGCCCGGGGAATGCCGCCGCTCAAGGCCCAGATGACCCCGGCCCCGGCCCACGCCGAGCACTTGAGCAGTGTCCGGCGGTCGGGGTTCAACGGGGCGTCGGTGCGCAGTGGATGTTTTGCTTGAATGTCCATCGGTATTCCCTCGCTGGAGAACTACAGTGATGTAGCTGACACGAGGTAAAACCTTGCAGGACGGGTCTTTATTCCCGGTCGAAAAAATAAATTTTCCCGGGAATAAAAGACCCTGCACTGCAGTTATAGGGGTGGGACAGTGCGGGAACCACTATGAAGCGATTTGAGGAACTGTTTGCGCCGCACCTGGACGCCGCTTACAACCTCGCGCGCTGGCTCACGGGCAATGACAGCGCCGCGCACGATGTCGTGCAGGAAAGCGCCCTGCGCGCCTTGCGGTTTGCGCACCGCTTCGTCGACGGCAACGCCAAGGCCTGGTTTCTGACCATCGTGCGCAACGAAAGCTACACCTGGCTCAAGGCCTCGGCCGGACGGCATTGGGTCGCTTTCGACGACGAATCCGATGAAAACGAGGCTGCGATGAGCCACAGCCAGACCCCGGAACTGCTGGCCATCCACACCGAAAATGCGGCGCTGGTCCAGCAAGCCCTGTGCGCCCTGCCACCGGCGTTTCGTGAGGTGATCGTTCTGAAAGAACTCGAAGACTTGGCTTACAAGGACATCGCCCTGGTGGTCGACGTCCCCATCGGTACCGTCATGTCGAGGCTGGCCAGGGCTCGCGCCATGCTCAAGCTCGAACTATTGAAGTTGCACGCCCATGAATGAACTCGACTGCACGGTTTGCCAGACGCTGATGCACGGCTATCTGGACAAGGAACTCGATCCGGCGACGACGGCGAATGTGGCCGGGCATCTGGCCGAGTGCGTCGCGTGCGCGCGGCTACATGATCAGGCGCAACTGCTGAAGGTCAGCGTCAGGCACAAGGCACCGTATTACGCCGCACCGGCGTCCTTGGCTGCCCGCCTGAAAGCCCCTGAGGCGCCAGCACCCCGAGCCCTGGAGCGCTGGCGAAAATGGTTTGCACCGGCTTTTTCAGCGGCGGCGCTGGCCTTGGCGATGGTGCTGTATGTGGCAACGCCAGGCAGCGACCAGCCGTTGATGGACGAAGCGGTCTCCAGTCATGTCCGCTCGTTGATGGGCGAACATCTGAACGATGTGGTGTCGTCCGACCGCCACACCGTCAAGCCCTGGTTCACCGGCAAGCTCGACTTCTCGCCACCGGTGTTCGATTACTCGGCGCAAGGCTTTCCCCTGCTGGGCGGGCGTCTGGATTATCTGCAACACCAGACCACGGCGGCCCTGAGCTATGGCCGTGCCAAGCACATCATCAACGTGTTTATCCTGCCCGCGCCCGAGGCCGACAAGCCGCGCCAGAGTCAGACGATCCGCGGTTTCAATGTCGTGTCCTGGCAAGCCAACCACATGCGCTTCGTCATGGTTTCCGATCTGGAGAAAGGCGAGCTGGAGGCGTTTAGCGAATTGCTCAAACCCTAGAACGTCCAGGCATCGAACGCTGCAATCAGTTAAAGGACCTCAGGCATGCAGCTTGCGATACTCCCCCGGCGCAATACCGAAGCGTGACTTGAACGCCGTGGAGAAGTAGCTCGAATCGGAAAAACCCCACGAGTAGCCCAGCACCGACAACTTTTGCTCCTTGCCCGATTGGCGCAGGGATTCGGCGCACAGGTCCAGGCGACGATTCTTGATGTAGCGCGCCACCACCAGGCCCTTCTTGGCAAACATCCGGTACAGCCCGCGAGTGGACATGCCCACTTCCCGCGCCAGCCATTCCGGGCACAGCTCTTCGGAGCGGATGTGCTGGTCGATAAAACTCAGGGTCTTGCGGAAGGTGCGTTCATGCAGATCCGTGCAGTCGTCGGTCTGACTGATCGCCGGGCGCAGCAGGCTGACAATCGCTTCCAGGGTCGCTTCGCTTTCCTGACGGCTGAGGCTTGGCTGACGGGTGGCATCAAGGATCAGCCGGTGCGACAGCATCGCGATGGGCGATGTCGCGGCGATGCGGTGACCGCACTTGACCTGATTGAAGCGCAGGGTCTGCTCGACCAATGGGTAGGGCAGGATCAGCGACAACTGTCGGGAGTTTTCGCTGTAGGTGAAGTCGCTTGGGCGCGACGCATCGATCAGTGTGATGTCGCCGGCGGACAGCAGCACCTTGTCGTCGCCCTGGGCCATGCCCGCCGAGCCATCGAGCTGGAACACTGCGAAGTACTTGCCGCCCTCGCCCGCCGCGACTTCCTGCGGCGTGCGGTACAGGCGCGCCTGACAGGCATCGACAAAGCTGAGCTTGAGGGCATCGCTGCGGTATTCCCGGATCTGCCCGGTAAACCCGCTGCCCAGCGGTTGTGCATTGAAGGCGCCACAGATCTGGTTGATCTGATGGATCCACTGATCGAACCCATCCTGGCGCTGTGCAATTGTAGAAATCATGTCAGGCCTCACGCAGGCTTATTTTTATTGTCTACGTCAAAACACAGGTTCTCCTGAACAGCGACTCTCCCTGAACGGCGACGGGTTACTTCAACCCGCCAAACCGTCGATAAAAACTTTCACCCACATCCGGCAATGGGCCGTCGGCGGTTTCCAGTGCACTGTTCAGCCATTCCTCGGCCTTGGCATAGATCAAACGGTAAATGTTGCGGCACAACTGCCGGGCCGCGCGGCCTTCCCAATCACCGGGCAACAACTCGTCCGGCAGTTGCGGGTCGCGCAGCAGCAATTTGCGGTACTCATGAATAAGCAGGATCCGCGCCAGGAAGCAGTCGGACGGTTGCAGGTTTTCCTGCTCGCGAAGCGCCTGCCAGAGCGGCCGGAACAGCTGAATGAATTCGCTGTAGTGCGTTGCCAGCTCCTCGATGTTCCAGCTCTCGCGCACTTGCAGGCGCAGGGCCTTGGAGGCGAGTACGTCCTGGGCGGTGGTTTCGAAGACGATGGTGTCTTCCTGGGCGCCGAGATCGAGCAGCGTCGCGTTGACATCGGAACGGTCGCTGCGCGGGCAGGCCAGGACAACCGGCGAAATCGCACCAAAACCTTGCCACTCCAGTTCTTCACGCACTTGTTTGCGCTTGTCCTGGGTCAGCTGCGACAGCATCACCAGGCACCATGAACCGTCCCAGGCCGGCATGCTGGTGCTGTAGACCCGTTTGAACGCCTTGTCGAAACGCCGGCGACCGGTGCCGGTCAGGCTGTAGTAACTGCGACGCCCGACTTTTTCGGCGGTCAGCCAGCCTTCCTTGGTCAGGCGGAAAATCGAGGTGCGGATCAGCCGTTCGTTGATGCCGATCGGTTCGAGCAACTGAATCAGGCTGCCCAGCCACACCGTCCCGCCGTGGGGCTCAATGGCATCGCCGTACAACGTGATGATCAAGGAGCTGGCGCGGATCGGCGTCTGCTCCTGGAAGCGGGTAATCAAGTGGTTCAAAGGTGTCAGGGACGACATGGGCGTACCGAGCGAAAAAAGAAAACGAATATACCGAAAGTCCACCTGTTAATCGCAAATCCCTCTGTAGGAGCGAGCTCGCTCGCGATGGACGTCAACGATGACGCGCTCTGTCTGAAGGCCCGTGTTGTCCTGGCGTTTTTCGCGAGCAAGCTCGCTCCTACGAGGGGATTTGTGTTCACGACGTGCCCTTTGGCCGCAGACCACTGTCGCTGATGCGCGGGCGATCCGGCTCCGGCTCGCTCAGTGGTTCGCAGACCTGCATCTGTTCCAGGCAACGCCGGGCCAATTGCTGATACTCACGGGTGCCTGCCTGTTTCCACGCCACCTCCTGATCGCTGAGGCTGCGCTTGACGCTGGCCGGGGCGCCCATCACTAGCGACTGCTCGGGGCATTCGAAACCGGCCTTGACGAACGCCGCCGCCGAGACGAATGAACGCGAACCGATGCGCGCGTTGTCCATCACCACCGCATTCATGCCCACCAGTGCGTCGGCGCCGATCCGGCAACCATGCAGCACGGCACCGTGGCCGATGTGGCCATTGCGCTCGACCACGGTGTCACTGTCGGGAAAACCGTGCATCACGCAGGTGTCCTGCAGATTGGCGCCCTCCTCCAGGACGATCCGGCCAAAGTCGCCACGCAGGCTCGCCAGCGGCCCGACGTAGCAATGAGGACCGACGATCACATCACCGATCAACACGGCAGACGGATGCACATAGGCACTGGGGTCAACCACCGGGGTCAGGCCATCAAGGCTGTAGCAGGTCATGGCAGGCTCCTTCACAAAGCGATGCAAATAATGGCTTATTTTGTATCACATCAGTTTTACCAGCACAAAGACTAAAAACCGTATCACTTGAAAAGACCGGTCAACGCCGCCACTCACCCGCCGCAACGACGGGACTACCAGCCAATAAAATCGGGATATTCAGGCATATCAGCACCCTCTCCCGGCAGGTACGCAAAGACTGAAGCAATGACAAAAGGACACATTAAATCTATTTTTGTATTGCATTTGCGTATCACGTTGCAGGTATACTCGGGCAAAACCGGTTCCTGCGACCGATCCAATAACAAGCCGGCATCACCGCCGAGCGTGCACCGTGAGGGCATCCGCCATGCCTCTAACCCTTGCCGTCGAACTGATCGAGCCCGGCGTCCGCCTGATTACCCTGCAGCGCCCGCAAGCCCTGAACGCCCTGACCACCCAATTGCTGGGTGAGCTGGCCGACGAACTGAGCGCCGCACAAGCCGACCCCCAGACCCGCGCCGTGGTCCTCACCGGTAGCCGCAAGGCCTTCGCCGCTGGCGCCGACATCAAGGAAATGGCCGAGCGCGACCTGGTCGGCATCCTCGACGATCCCCGCCAGGCTTCGTGGCAGGCGATCACCCGCTTCAGCAAACCACTGATCGCCGCCGTCAATGGCTTCGCCCTCGGCGGCGGCTGCGAACTGGCGATGCACGCCGACATCATCATTGCCGGTGAGGACGCCCGCTTCGGTCAGCCGGAAATCAACCTCGGGATCATGCCCGGCGCCGGTGGCACCCAACGCCTTCTGCGTGCCGTCGGCAAATCCATGGCCATGCAGATGGTCCTGACCGGCGAGCCGATCGATGCGCGCCAGGCCCAGCGCGCCGGGCTGGTCAGCGAAGTGACGCAACCGGAACTCACCGTTGAGCGCGCCCTGCAAATCGCCCGCAGCATTGCCGGCAAAGCCCCGCTGGCGGTGCGCCTGGCCAAGGAAGCGCTGCTCAAGGCCATGGACACCGACCTGGCCACCGGCCTGCGCTTCGAGCGCCATGTCTTCACCGTGCTGGCCGGCACCCGCGACCGCGAGGAAGGCATTGCCGCCTTCCAGGAAAAACGCACGCCGACCTTCACCGGCCAGTGATCACCCCGCCCCTTTTAAAAAAGAACGATCTCTCAGAGAGCGCCAAGACCATGAACTTCGAACACATTCTGTTTTCCATCGAGGCCGGCGTTGCCCTGCTCAGCCTCAATCGCCCGGACCAGCTCAACAGCTTCAACACGCAGATGCACGGCGAAGTGAAGGAAGCGCTCAAGCAAGTCCGGCAGAACCCGGACGTGCGCGTGCTGCTGCTGACCGGCGAAGGTCGTGGCTTCTGTGCCGGACAAGACCTCAGCGACCGCAATGTCGCACCGGGCAGCGCCGTGCCGGACCTGGGCGAATCCATCGAGAAGTTCTACAACCCGCTGATCCGCCAACTGCGCGACTTGCCGATGCCGGTGATCTGCGCGGTCAACGGCGTGGCGGCCGGTGCCGGCGCCAACATTCCGCTGGCCTGCGACCTGGTACTGGCGGCCCGTTCGGCCAGTTTCATTCAGGCGTTCTGCAAGATCGGCCTGATCCCTGATTCCGGCGGCACCTGGACCCTGCCGCGCCTGGTCGGCATGGCCCGCGCCAAGGCCCTCGCCCTGCTCGGCAATCGCCTGACCGCCGAACAGGCCGAGCAATGGGGCCTGATCTACCGCTGCGTGGAAGACGCGGAACTGCGCGACGAAGCGCTGAAACTTGCACAACACCTGGCGACCCAACCGACCTACGGCCTGGCCCTGATCAAGCGCAGCCTCAACGCCAGCCTGAGCAACAGCTTCGACGAACAGCTGGAACTGGAGCGCGATCTGCAACGCCTGGCCGGGCGCAGCGAGGACTATCGCGAAGGCGTCAGCGCCTTCATGGAAAAACGCACCCCAAGTTTCAAGGGACGCTGAGCCATGACCGCACTGAACGTCAACGCACGCATCGCGGTGATCGGTGCCGGCGCCATGGGCGCCGGGATTGCCCAGGTCGCGGCGCAGGCCGGTCACCCGGTGTTGCTGCTGGACAACCGCCCCGGCGCCGCCGCCCAGGCCATCGAAGGCATCGACCGGCAACTGGGCAAACGGGTCGAGAACGGCAAGCTCTCGGCCGATGCCCGCAGCGCGACCATCGCCCGCCTGCAAGCGGTAGAAGCCATTGAAGCGCTGGCCGATTGCGAGCTGATCATCGAGGCCATCGTCGAGAACCTTGAGGTCAAACGCGCGCTGTTCCGGCAGCTGGAAGGCATTTGCGGCGAACACTGCATCCTGACCAGCAACACGTCGTCGCTGTCGATCACCAGCATCGCCGCACAACTTGATCACCCCAATCGCCTGCTCGGCCTGCACTTCTTCAACCCGGCGCCGGTCATGGCGCTGGTGGAAATCGTTTCCGGCCTGGCCAGCGATCCAACCCTGGCCGAGTGCCTGTACGAGACCGCCAAAGCCTGGGGCAAAAAACCGGTGCACACCCGTTCCACGCCGGGCTTCATCGTCAACCGCGTGGCCCGGCCGTTCTACGCCGAGAGCCTGCGCCTGTTGCAGGAAGGCGCCGCCGATTGCCCGACCCTGGATGCGCTGATGCGCGAGGCCGGTGGTTTTGCCATGGGTGCGTTCGAGCTGACCGACCTGATCGGCCACGACGTCAACTATGCCGTGACCTGCTCGGTGTTCGACGCCTATTACCAGGACACCCGTTTCCTGCCTTCACTGATCCAGAAAGAACTGGTGGACGGCGGACGCCTGGGACGTAAAAGCGGCCAGGGTTTCTACAGCTACGCCCAAGGCGCCGAACGTGCGCAAGCCGCTCAAATCAGCAGCGAAGCAACGGTCGAGGTTTGCGCTGCTGAAGGCGACCTCGGCATTGCCCAAGGTTTGCTCGCGCGTTTGCGCGAACAAGGCGTCGAGATCATCCAGCGTGATGGCCTGGGCCTGCTGCGGGTCGGTGAGGCGGTGCTGGCCTTGAGCGACGGGCGCATGGCCTGTCAGCGCGCCCGGGAAGACGGACTGCGCAACCTGATCCTGCTGGATCTGGTCCTCGATTACAGCAAGGCCCAACGCATCGCCATCAGCTGCGCGGCGGGCATCGATCCACTGGCCCTCGAACAAGGCGTCGCCCTGCTGCAACGGGCCGGTTTCAAGGTCAGCCTGCTCAGCGACAGCCCGGCCCTGGCGGTCCTGCGCACGGTGGCGATGCTGGCCAACGAGGCGGCGGATGCGCTGCTGCAAGGCGTGGCCTCGGCGGCCGACATCGATTTGGCCATGCGTGCCGGGGTCAATTACCCGCAAGGGCCGCTGGCCTGGGCCGATGACATTGGCCTGGCACACATCGTTACCGTGCTCGACAACCTGCAAGCCGCCTACGGCGAAGAACGCTATCGCCCATCGTTGCTGTTGCGCCGTCGGGTCGCCGAAGGGAGAAACTTCCATGACTAATCACGAAGCCATGACCCTGGCCAGCGATTGCGCCCAGGCCCTGTTCCAGCGTGACAGCGCCAGCCAGGCCATGGGCATGCGCCTGCTGTCCGCCGGCCCCGGTTGCGCCCGGGTGGGCATGACCGTGCGCGCCGACATGCTCCAGGGCCACGGCACCTGCCACGGCGGCTACCTGTTCGCCCTCGCCGACTCGGCGTTCGCCTTTGCCTGCAACAGCTACAACGAAGCCACCGTGGCCATCGGTTGCAGCATCGACTACATCGCCCCGGCGCGCCTGGGCGACACGTTGAACGCCGATTGCACCGAGCAGAGCCGCTCGGGTCGCACCGGCAACTACGACGTACGCATTGAAAACCAACAGGGCCAGTTGATCGCCCTGTTCCATGGCAAATCCTACAAAGTGCGCGGCCCGGTGCTGACGCAGGAGAACCCGAATGAATGACGCCCTGATCATCGATGCGGTACGGACCCCGATCGGTCGCTACGCCGGAGTCTTGAGCAGCGTGCGCGCCGACGACCTCGGCGCGGTGCCGCTGCGCGAACTGCTGCGCCGTCACCCGCAAGTGGACTGGAGCAGCGTCGACGACGTGATCTACGGCTGCGCCAACCAGGCCGGCGAAGACAATCGCAACGTCGCGCGCATGTCGGCGCTGTTGGCCGGGTTGCCGGTCAGCGTGCCCGGCACCACCCTCAATCGCCTGTGCGGTTCCGGGCTGGATGCGGTCGGCACGGCGGCGCGCGCCATTCGCAGTGGCGAGGCCGGGTTGATGCTGGTCGGCGGCGTCGAATCGATGTCCCGCGCACCGCTGGTGATGGGCAAGGCCGAGCAGGCGTTTTCCCGCCAGGCGGAGATTTTCGACACTACCATCGGCTGGCGCTTCGTCAATCCGTTGATGAAAAAGGCCTTCGGCATCGACTCCATGCCGGAAACCGCAGAGAACGTGGCCGAACAGTTCAACATCTCCCGCGCCGACCAGGACGCTTTCGCCCTGCGCAGCCAGCAACGGGCCGCTGCCGCCCAGGCCAACGGGCGCCTGGCCAAGGAAATCGTCGCGGTAGAAATCCCCCAGCGCAAAGGCCCGGCCAAAGTGGTCGAGCAAGATGAACACCCGCGCGGCGACACTACCCTTGAGCAGTTGGCCAAACTCGGCACGCCGTTCCGCGAAGGCGGCAGCATCACCGCCGGCAACGCTTCCGGGGTCAACGACGGTGCCTGCGCGCTGTTACTGGCCAGCCCGGAAGTCGCCAAGCGTCACGACCTGACCGCTCGCGGCCGGGTGGTGGCGATGGCCACTGCCGGGGTCGAGCCACGCATCATGGGCATCGGCCCGGTGCCGGCCACTCGCAAGGTGCTGGAGCTGGCCAACCTGAGCCTGGCGGACATGGACGTGATCGAACTCAACGAAGCCTTCGCCGCACAAGGCCTGGCGGTGTTGCGTGAACTGGGCTTGAGCGACACCGATCCACGGGTCAACCCCAACGGCGGCGCGATTGCCCTCGGCCATCCACTGGGCATGAGCGGCGCGCGCCTGGTGACCACGGCCCTGCATGAGCTTGAGGAACGGAGTGGCCGCTACGCCCTGTGCACCATGTGCATCGGCGTCGGCCAGGGGATCGCGCTGATCATCGAGCGACTCTCCCACTAAAGAACCGCGATTCCCGGGGAGCCGAGAGGTATCCTTGGGTCATGCACTCAAAGCCCCTGTGCAAAGGGGCTGGAACACAAAAACAATTCGAGTGAAGTCATGAACATGCCAATTGCCCAATCCGTGCTTGATCCTGTGCTGGACCCGCTGGAAACCGCCAGCATCGACGAGTTGCGTCAACATCAGCTGGATCGCCTGCGCTGGAGCCTCAAGCACGCCTACGAGAACGTGCCGCTGTACCGCCAGCGTTTCGATGCCCTGGGCGTGCACCCGGACGACATCCAGTCTCTCGAAGACCTGGCGAAATTCCCGTTCACCACCAAGTCCGACCTGCGTGACAACTACCCGTACGGCATGTTCGCCGTGCCAATGCATGACATCGTTCGCCTGCACGCCTCCAGCGGCACCACCGGCAAACCGACCGTCGTCGGCTACACCCAGAACGACATCGACACCTGGGCCAACGTGGTCGCCCGCTCGATTCGCGCCGCGGGCGGACGTCGCGGCGACAAGGTGCATATTTCCTATGGCTACGGCCTGTTCACCGGCGGCCTCGGCGCGCATTACGGCGCCGAACGCCTGGGTTGCACGGTGATCCCGATGTCCGGCGGCCAGACCGAGAAACAAGTGCAGCTGATCAAGGATTTCCAGCCAGACATCATCATGGTCACGCCGTCCTACATGCTCAACATCGCCGATGAAATCGAGCGCCAGGGCATCGACCCGCACAAACTGGCCCTGCGCCTGGGCATCTTCGGCGCCGAGCCATGGACCGCCGAACTGCGCAGCGCCATCGAAACACGCCTGGGCATCACCGCCCTGGACATCTACGGCCTCTCGGAAATCATGGGCCCGGGTGTCGCCATGGAATGCGCCGAGTCCAAGGACGGCCCGACCATCTGGGAAGACCACTTCTACCCGGAAATCATCGACCCGGTGACCGGCGAGGTTCTGCCGGACGGTCAGATGGGCGAACTGGTGTTCACCTCCCTGAGCAAAGAAGCCCTGCCGATGATCCGCTACCGCACCCGCGACCTGACGCGCCTGCTGCCGGGCACCGCAAGGCCAATGCGACGCATCGACAAGATCACCGGACGCAGCGATGACATGCTGATCATCCGTGGGGTCAACGTGTTCCCGACGCAGATCGAAGAACAGGTGCTGAAAGTCAAACAACTGGCCGAGTGCTACGAGATCCATCTGTATCGCAATGGCAACCTGGACAGCGTCGATGTCCATGTCGAATTGAAGGCCGAACATCAGCACTTGAGCGATGAACAGCAGAAGGCTGTTTGCGGCGAGCTGAGCAAGCACATCAAGACCTATATCGGGATCAGTTCGCGGATTGTTTTGCAGCCTTTCCACTCGATCAAACGCTCCGAGGGCAAGGCTTGCCACGTGATGGACAAGCGCCCGAAAGCATGACTGCTGCACCCCTTATGGCCCCGCTTTTGCGGGGCTTTTTTTTGGTTTTTTTTGGTGTACGTCCATCAGCTTTTCCGTAGGAGCAAGCCTGCTCGCGAAAAACGCCGGGACAACGCGGGCATTCAGACAGCCCGCGTCATCGTTATCCACCATCGCGAGCGAACTCCTACAGGGGGCGGCGTTACGTTCTTCCAAATGGTTCGCCTGAACGGCGAAACCGCCAGCCGCCGTTACCGAAGAAATGGATATACCCCCAAAACCAAGCGTCCCTCCCCCAAAGCGATACAAAAAACAAATACGACACATCATTTTCCGTTTGATATTAATTTCCGTATCGCTTATAAAGTTCTCCATGCCCTCGAACAGATTCACGGCGGGAGACCCCTAATGTACGCACAGCTCGTAGAAACAGGCGTAAAGCGCATCAAAGACCTGTCGGAAATGTCCGACCAGGAACGCGCCTTTCAGGAAAAAATCGATTCAGAAATCAAGATCGAAGCCAAGAACTGGATGCCAGATGCCTACCGGCAAACCCTGATCCGGCAGATTTCCCAGCACGCCCACTCCGAAATCGTCGGCATGCTGCCTGAAGGCAACTGGGTCACCCGCGCGCCGACGCTCAAACGCAAACTGCAATTGATGGCCAAGATTCAGGACGAAGCCGGTCACGGTCTGTATCTGTACAGCGCCATGGAAACCCTGGGCGCCGACCGCGATGAAGAGATCGCCAAGCTGCACAGCGGCAAGGCCAAGTACTCGAGCATCTTCAATTACCCGACGCTGAACTGGGCCGACATGGGCGCGGTGGGCTGGCTGGTGGACGGCGCGGCAATCGTCAACCAGGTGGTTTTGCAGCGCACCTCGTACGGACCCTACTCCCGCGCCATGGTGCGTATCTGCAAGGAAGAGAGCTTCCACCAGCGCCAGGGCTACGAAATCCTCCTGACCATGATGCGTCACGGCAATCAGGCGCAAAAAGACATGGTCCAGGACGCGATCAACCGCCTGTGGTGGCCGTCGCTGATGATGTTCGGTCCAAGCGACGAACACTCGCCCAACAGCGCCCAGTCCATGGCCTGGAAAATCAAGCGCCAGAGCAACGACGAACTGCGCCAGCGCTTCATCGACCAGACCATCCCGCAACTCGAGCTGCTGGGCTGCACCTGCCCCGATCCGGACCTGAAGTGGAACGCCGAGCGCGGCCACTACGATTTCGGCGAGATCCAGTGGAGCGAATTCTACGAAGTGCTCAAGGGCAACGGCCCGTGCAACCAGGAACGCGTCGCCACCCGCCGCAAGGCGATTGAAGACGGTGCCTGGGTTCGTGAAGCCGCCGTCGCCCACGCCCGCAAAAAACAAAACAAGAACGCCGCCTGATTCGGCCACCTGATGTGGAGTAATTGAAATGTCCGAGTGGACCCTCTTTGAAGTCTTCGTGCGCAGCAAGCACGGCCTCAACCACAAGCATGTCGGCAGCGTGCATGCCGCCGACACCACCATGGCCATCGAGAACGCGCGCGAGCTCTACACCCGTCGCAGCGAAGGCGTCAGCCTGTGGGTCGTGCCATCGGCGCTGATCACCGCCTCCTCCCCGGATGAAAAAGACCCGCTGTTCGATCCGTCGGACGACAAGGTTTACCGCCACGCCAGCTTCTACGAGCTGCCGGCCGAAGTCGGGCACATGTGAGGTCGACCATGAATAACAAGACCGATCTGATCGAATACCTGCTGCGCCTCGGCGACAGCGCCCTGATCCAGGGCCAGCGCCTGTGCCAATGGTGCGGCAAGGCCCCGGCCCTGGAAGAAGAGCTTGCGCTGATGAACGTCGGCCTCGACCTGGTGGGACAGGCGCGCAACTGGCTGGACTACGCTGCCGAGCTGCTGGACGACGGCCGCGACGCCGACGACCTGGCGTTCCGTCGCGACGAGCGCGCCTACCGCAACCTGCTGCTGGTGGAGCAACCCAACGGCGATTACGCGGTGACGATCCTCAAGCAGTTCCTGTATGACGCCTGGCACCTGCAAGTGCTGAACGGCCTGAGCCAGTCCAGCGATGAACGCATCGCCGGGATCGCCGCCAAAGCCGTGAAGGAAGTCACCTATCACCTGCGCCGCTCCGGCGAGTGGGTCGAGCGTCTGGGTGACGGCACCGAGGAAAGCCACAAACGCATGCTGGCGGCGATCCCCGAGGTCTGGCGATTCACCGTCGAACTGACCAGCGCCGATGACAGCGAACAGCGCCTGCACGCGGCCGGCATCACCCCGGACACCGCGCAAGTCGCCGCCGCCTGGCAAGCCAAGGTCAACGAAATCTTCGCCAGCGCCACCCTGCCCGTGCCTGCCGCGCCCAGTTATTTCTACCTCAATGCACGCAAGGGCCTGCACACCGAACACTTGGGCATCCTGCTGGCCGAGATGCAATTCCTGCCACGAGCGTACCCCGATGCAACCTGGTGAGCTGATCGCCAGCGACCTCGGCGCCCGGCCGGCACAACCGACCGACCTGGCTGCTGCGTGGGCGATCCTCGCCGAGGTCATGGACCCGGAAGTGCCGGTGGTCAGCGTGGTCGACCTGGGCATCGTCCGCGATCTCGATTGGCAGGCCGGCCATCTGCACGTGGTGGTCACGCCGACCTACTCCGGCTGCCCGGCCACCGAAGTGATCGAAGGCGATATTCGCCAGGCGCTGGAACAGGCCGGTTTCCAGGCGCCGCAGCTGGAGCGTCGCTTGACCCCGGCCTGGACCACCGACTGGATCACTGACAGCGGCCGCGAACGCCTGCGCGCCTATGGCATCGCACCGCCCGAAGGCAGCACCAGCAAACGCAGCCTGCTCGGTGAAAGCCCGGTGATCCGCTGTCCGCAATGCGGCAGCGCCCACACCGAAGTGCTCAGCGAGTTCGGTTCCACTGCGTGCAAGGCGCTGTATCGCTGCGTCGATTGCCGGGAACCGTTCGACTATTTCAAGTGCATCTGAGCGGCAATCGGCCGTCCCAGCTGGAGAACAACAATGAGTAAATTTCACAGCCTGACCATCAAGGACGTGCGCACCGAGACCCGTGACGCGGTGTCCATCGCCTTCGAGATTCCGCAACACCTGCAAGACAGTTTTCACTTCACCCAGGGCCAGCACCTGGTGATGCGCACCCATCTGGACGGCGAAGAAGTGCGTCGCTCGTACTCGATCTGCACCGGGGTCAACGACGGTGAACTGCGTGTCGCCATCAAGCGCGTGGCCGGCGGGCGCTTTTCCGCCTTTGCCAACGAACAGTTGAAGGCCGGGCACAGCCTGGAAGTGATGCCGCCTGCCGGGCATTTCTGCGTCGAACTCGATCCGGCGCGCCACGGCCACTACCTGGCGGTCGCGGCGGGCAGCGGCATCACGCCGATCCTGTCGATCATCAAGACCACCCTGGAAACCGAGCCGCACAGCCGCGTCACCCTGCTGTACGGCAACCGTTCTAGCTCCGGCGCCTTGTTTCGCGAACAGCTTGAAGATTTGAAGAACCGTTACCTGCAACGCCTGAACCTGATTTTCGTGTTCAGCCGCGAGCAGCAGGATGTCGACCTGTACAACGGCCGGATCAACGCCGAGAAATGCGAGCAACTCTTCAGCCGCTGGATCGATGTCAAAGCCCTCGACGCCGCCTTCATCTGCGGCCCGCAGGAAATGACCGAGACCGTGCGCGACAGCCTCAAGGCCAAGGGCATGGCGCCTGAACGCATCCACTTCGAACTGTTTGCCGCCGCTGGCAGCCAGCAAAAACGTCAGGCCCGCGAAGCCGCGCGCCAGGTCGACGCCGCCGTCAGCCAGATCACCGTGATCAGCGACGGCCGCGCCCTGGCCTTCGACCTGCCACGCAACAGCCAGAGCATCCTCGACGCCGGCAACGCCCAAGGCGCCGAACTGCCTTACTCGTGCAAGGCCGGGGTGTGCTCGACCTGCAAATGCAAGGTCATCGAGGGCGAAGTGGAAATGGACAGCAACCACGCCCTGGAAGACTACGAAGTGGCCGCCGGCTATGTGCTGTCGTGCCAGGCGTTTCCGGTGAGCGACAAGGTGGTGCTGGATTTCGATCAGCTCTAATCCCCCAACCGCACCCCTGTAGGAGCGAGCCTGCTCGCGAAGAACCTGAGAGCAACGCGTGTATCCAGACTACACGCGTCATCGTTCACGGCCATCGCGAGCAGGCTCGCTCCCACAGTTGTTCAGTGATCAACCCGAATACACCGTTACACCCAAAACAAAAACAACAAAGGAGCTCGCGTCATGACCCCCCAGGAAATAGAACTCATCGGCCAGCACCCGGATTTCATCCAGCTGGTTCGTCGCAAACAGAAACTGTACTGGTCACTGAGCCTGGCCATGCTGGTGATCTATTACGGCTTTGTGCTGCTGGTGGCTTTCTCCCCTTCTACCCTCGGCCAATCCCTCAGTGGCGGCGTAACCAGCGTGGGCATGCTGGTGGGTGTAGTGATCGTGCTGCTGGCCTTTGCATTGACCGGTTTCTATGTCTATCGCGCCAACAACGTGATCGATCCGCTGAATGAAAAACTCAAGCAGGAGTGCGCCCGATGAGCCGTCCTCTCGCGATGTTCCTGCTGCCGCTGGCGGCAGTCACTGATTTCGCCGTGGCCGCCGACGGCGCGTCCCGGCCAATGAACTGGAACGCCATCGGCATGTTTCTGGTGTTCGTGCTGTTCACCTTCGGCGTGACGCGCTGGGCGGCACGGCGTACTCGCTCCGCCAGCGATTTCTACACCGCCGGCGGTGGCATGACCGGCTTTCAGAACGGTCTGGCGATTGCCGGCGACATGATCTCGGCGGCGTCCTTCCTCGGCATCTCCGCGATGATGTTCCTCAATGGTTACGACGGTTTGCTGTACGCCCTGGGTGTATTGGCGGGCTGGCCGATCATTCTGTTTTTGATCGCCGAGCGCCTGCGCAACCTCGGCAAATACACCTTTGCCGACGTGGTGTCCTATCGCCTGGAACAAACCCCGGTGCGCCTGACTTCAGCGTTCGGCACCCTCACGGTGGCGTTGATGTACCTGGTGGCACAAATGGTCGGCGCCGGCAAACTGATCGAGTTGCTGTTCGGCATCGACTACCTCTACGCGGTCATGCTGGTCGGCGTGCTGATGGTGTTCTACGTGACCTTCGGCGGCATGCTCGCCACCACCTGGGTACAAATCATCAAAGCCGTGATGCTGCTGTTCGGCACCACGTTCATGGCGTTCATGGTGCTCAAGCATTTTGGGTTCAGCACCGAAGCGATGTTCGCCGGCGCCACCGCCGTGCATGCCAAGGGCAACGCCATCATGGCGCCCGGCGGGCTGCTGTCGAACCCGATCGATGCGATCTCGCTGGGGCTGGGCATGATGTTCGGCACCGCCGGCCTGCCGCATATCCTGATGCGCTTCTTCACCGTCAGCGATGCCAAGGAAGCGCGTAAAAGCGTGTTCTACGCCACCGGTTTCATCGGCTATTTCTACTTGCTGCTGATCATCGTCGGCTTCGGCGCGATCGTCATGGTCGGCACCGACCCGGCGTTCCGTGACGCCAGCGGCGCGATCATCGGCGGCGGCAACATGATCGCCGTACACCTGGCGCAAGCCGTGGGCGGCAACCTGTTCCTCGGCTTCATCTCGGCCGTGGCCTTCGCCACCATTCTGGCGGTGGTCGCCGGGCTGGCATTGTCCGGCGCATCGGCGGTGTCCCACGACTTGTATGCCTGCGTGATGCGCAAGGGTCAGGCCACCGAGCAGCAGGAAATTCGCGTGTCGCGCATGGCCACGCTGTGCATCGGCGTGCTGGCAATCATCCTCGGTCTGTTGTTCGAGTCGCAGAACATTGCGTTCCTGTCCGGGCTGGTCCTGGCCATCGCCGCGTCGGTGAACTTCCCGGTGCTGTTCCTCTCGATGTACTGGAAAGGCCTGACCACCCGTGGCGCAGTGACCGGCAGTCTGGCGGGGCTGGTCTCGGCGATTGTCCTGCTGATCCTGAGCCCGGCGGTATGGGTCAACGTGCTGCACCACGACAAGGCCCTGTTCCCTTACTCCAACCCGGCGCTGTTTTCCATGAGCCTGGCCTTCTTCAGTGCCTGGGTGTTTTCGGTCACCGATACCTCGCCCCGTGCCGCCCTTGAACGCGGCCGTTACCTGGCGCAGTTCATCCGTTCAATGACCGGCATCGGTGCCTCCGGCGCCAGCAATCACTAAACGACAATCGATCTGATGGCAGGGAACAAAAATAATGAAGCCCGCGCGTACCGCATCCTACGAATCACTGTTTTCGCTGGCCGCCGCATTGAGTCTGCCCATGGTCGCCACCAGCGCCATGGCCGACTTCATCGACGATAGCAAGGCCCGCATTGAAATGCGCAACCACTACATCAATCGCGATTTCCGTCAGGACAACGCACCACAATCCAAGGCTGAAGAATGGGCCCAGGGGTTCACCGCGCGCATCGAGTCCGGGTTCACCGACGGCACATTCGGCTTCGGTCTCGACGCGTTGGGAGAGTTGGGGCTGAAGCTCGATTCCAGCCCGGATCGCCGGGGTACCGGGTTGCTGCCCTACGGCCCGAACAGCCATGAACCGGCGGACGAGTACAGCCAACTGGGGCTGACCGGCAAGTTGCGAGTGTCCAAAAGCGTGCTGAAGCTCGGCACCCTGCAACCCTTGCTGCCGGTGGCGACCTACAACGACACCCGCCTGTTGGCGTCGACCTTCGAAGGCGGCTTGCTCACCAGCCAGGAAATCAGTGGCCTGACGCTGAACACCGGGCGCCTGACCAAGACCAACCTGCGAGATTCCTCCAGCAACGATGACATCGGCTACGGCACCGCCACCAGTGATCACTTCGACTTTGCCGGCGGCACCTACGCCTTCAGCCCGCAACTGAACCTGAGCTACTACTACGGCAAGCTCGATCAGATTTATCGCCAGCAGTTCGTCGGACTGGTGCACACCCAGCCGCTGGGCAACGGCTTCAACCTGCGCAGCGATCTGCGCTATTTCGACAGCCGGGGTGACGGCGCCGAGCGGGCCGGGCGTATCGACAACCGCAACTTCAACAGCATGTTCACCGTGTCCCACGGTGCCCACAAGGTCAGTGCCACGTACCAGCAGTTGTCTGGCGACAGTGCCTTTCCGTTCCTCAACGGCGGCGACCCGTACGTGGTCAACCTGGTGACCTACAACACCTACACCCGCGCGGACGAGGACTCCTGGCAGCTGCGTTACGACTATGACTTCGCAGCGCAAGGCATCCCCGGCCTGACCTTCATGACGCGCTACACCGACGGTCGCCACGTCAAGGCCGGCAGCGTCGACAACGGTCGCGAGCGGGAGCGCGACACCGACATCAGTTACGTCATTCAGAGCGGCGTGTTCAAGGACGTCAGCCTGCGCTGGCGCAACGTGACCTTCCGTTCCGGCAATGGCTTGAAAACCGCCATCGATGAGAACCGGCTGATTGTCGGTTACACCCTGGCGCTTTGGTAATCCCTGAAAAGCGCGGTTGCGGCCGCGCCAACACCTTTCATAATCTGGAGCAATCGTGATGTCCTCTTCACCTGCACTGCACGCCCCCACCCTGCAAAGTTTCATCGCCGGCCGCTGGATCGGCCAACACGGCGCCCAGGTGCTGCGCAGCGCTATCGACGGCCATGAAATCGCCCGTACCCACGAAGAACGCCCGGACTTCGCCGAAGCCATCGAACATGGCCGTCGCCAGGGTGTCAGCGGCCTGATGGCGCTGGACTTCCAGCAGCGTGCCCAGCGCCTCAAGGCCCTGGCCCTGTACCTAGCCGAACGCAAGGAACAGCTCTATGCGATCTCCCACCACAGCGGCGCCACCCGCGCCGACAGCTGGATCGACATCGAAGGCGGCAACAGCACGCTCTTCACCTACGCCGGCCTCGGTTCGCGGGAACTGCCGTCGGGCAACGTCGTCCATGAAGGCCCGGCCCTGCAGCTGAGCAAAATGGGCACCTTCGCCGGCACCCACATCCTCGTGCCTCGGGGCGGCGTGGCGGTGCACATCAACGCCTTCAACTTCCCGATCTGGGGCATGCTGGAAAAATTCGCCCCGAGCTTCCTCGCCGGCATGCCATGCATCGTCAAACCGGCCAGCGCCACCAGCTACCTGACCGAAGCCGTGGTGCGCCTGATGGACGAATCCGGCTTGCTGCCAGCGGGCAGCCTGCAACTGATCATCGGCGGTACCGGCGATCTGCTCGACCGCCTGCAAGGCCAGGACGTGGTGACCTTCACCGGTTCCGCCGACACCGCGGCCAAGCTACGGGTCAACCCGAACCTGATTCGCAACTCGGTGCCGTTCACCGCCGAAGCCGACTCGCTGAACTGCGCGATCCTCGCCCCGGATGTCACCCCGGACGACGAAGAGTTCGAGCTGTTCATCAAGGAAGTCGCCCGGGAAATGACCACCAAGGCCGGGCAGAAATGCACCGCCATTCGCCGTGCCATCGTCCCGGCCAAACACATCGATGCCGTGGCCACCCGCCTGCGCGATCGCCTGGCCAAAGTGGTGGTCGGCGACCCGTCGGTGGAAGGTGTGCGCATGGGTGCGCTGGCGTCCCACGATCAACAGAAAGACGTCGCCGAGCGCCTGGAAGCCCTGTTGCAGAGCAGCGACATGCTGTTCGGTGCCCGTGACGGCTTCGAACCACGCGGTGAGAACGTCAGCCAGGGCGCGTTTTTCGCCCCGACCCTGCTGCAAGCCCGCGACCCGCACGCCGAAGGCGGCGCCCACGATATCGAAGCCTTCGGTCCGGTCAGCACCTTGATGGCCTATGACGATCTCGACGAAGCCCTGGCCCTGGCCGCACGCGGCAAAGGCAGCCTGGTGGCCAGCCTGGTAACCAAGGATCCGCAGATCGCCGCCAAGGCGATTCCGGTGGCCGCTGCGTTGCACGGGCGCTTACTGGTGCTGGATCGCCACTGCGCAGGCGAATCCACCGGTCACGGCTCGCCGCTGCCGCAACTCAAGCATGGCGGCCCCGGTCGTGCCGGTGGCGGTGAAGAACTGGGCGGCCTGCGTGCGGTGAAGCACTACCTGCAACGCGCGGCGGTACAGGGTTCGCCCACCATGCTCGCGGCGGTGACCGGTGAATACGTGCGTGGCGCCAACGTGATCGAAACCGACGTGCACCCGTTCCGCCGCTACTTCCAGGACCTGCAGATCGGCGAGTCGCTGCTGACTCACCGCCGTACCGTCACCGAAGCGGATCTGGTGAACTTCGGATGCCTGTCGGGGGATCACTTCTACATGCACTTCGACGACATCGCCGCCAAGGCATCGCAGTTCGGCAAGCGCATCGCCCACGGTTATTTCGTGCTGTCGGCCGCCGCCGGTCTGTTCGTATCCCCAGGCGTCGGCCCGGTACTGGCCAACTACGGCCTGGACACCTTGCGCTTCATCAACCCGGTGGGCATCGGCGACACCATCCAGGCTCGCCTGACCTGCAAACGCAAAATCGACCAGGGCAAAAAGAGCCCGCAAGGCGTCCCGCAAGGGGTGGTGGCGTGGGACGTGGAAGTCACCAACCAGTTGGGTGAACTGGTGGCCAGCTATGACATTTTGACCTTGGTGGTCAAACGCGAAGACTGATGCAACACCTGTAGGAGCGAGCTCGCTCGCGATGGACGTGAATAATGGCGCGCGCTTTCTGGATGAGCGCGGTGCTCTCGGGTTCTTCGCGAGCAAGCTCGCTCCTACATGGGCTCTGCGTTGTAGTCAGTGCTTGCGCAACCACTCAATAAACAACGCGAACAACTCCGACTGCGACCCCACTTCCAGTTTCAGGTACAGATTCTTGCGGTGCATGCGTACGGTTTCCGGGGAGATGCCCATCTGGCTGGCGGTGGATTTCACCGAGTGGCCGCGTAGCACCATGTGCGCCACTTCCCGCTCGCGCTCGGTCAGCACGTCGCACCCGAATTGCTCGAATGCCGACTGCACCCGGTGCTTGAGATCATCACGCAGGCCCTGATCGTTATTGCTCTGGATTTCGTGACTGCGCAGCAGGCCACGCTGGCTGAACTCGCTGACAAATTCGCGCACCAGCGGTTCGACGGCGCGCAGCAGGTTCAGCTGATCGACCCGCAGGCATTCACCCCCGAAACCCTGGAACAGGCTGATGGAGATCTTGGTGTCGTTGCCCGTATCGACGATGTAGTAACTGTCTTCCGAACAACCCGCCTTCAGGTAATAGGACTTGTAGTAGTCACTGTCGAAGAAGTTGTCCGGGGCGATTTCCTCCAGATGATAGAAGCCTTGCGCCAGGCCATGCTCCACCGCCAGGCAAAACGGGTCGAGCAGGTAGCCCCCGGAAAAATAGCGGTCGAGAATCGAGACCTGGTACTCCTGGGCAATACCGCGCTGATGCAGCAACCGGGGCGCGCGGTCCTTGCGCTCCAGGCTGATCATCATCGACTCGATGGACACCAGTTGCGCCAAGGCGGACGCCAGGTATTGCAGGGCGTCAGGCTCGTCGACATGGGCGAATGCCTCGCGCATGCCCCCATGCCATTTGTGCAACGCCCCGAAGGGCATTGCGATCAGTGTGTCGTCGTCTGGTTTGCTCATGCCCCGCAGTCTAGCGGGTGAGCAGGCCCTTGGTAAAAACCTGACGGAAAGACTCATTGGCCGAAATACTGGCCGCTCTGCTCCAGCTCGGCCGCCACTTCGAGGATGCACACCCGCAGGATCTCGACAATTTCATCGACCTGGTCATAGCTGAGAATCAACGGCGGCGACATGACATTGAGGTGCATGATCGGCCGCACCAGCAAGCCCCTGGCCTGTGCCCGCACATGGATTTTTTCGCCGATGTTGATGTCGTCGGCGAACAACGCCTTGGTGCGTTTGTCGGCGACGAACTCCACGCAGGCCATCAATTTCTGGCAACGCACATCCCCCACCAACGGCAAATCCTTGAGCGTGGCCAGGCGCTGTTCCAGATAGCCGCCGACATCGTCGACATGGGCCAGCAGGTTTTCCCGCTCGATGATTTCAATGTTCTTCAGCGCCGCCGTGCAGCACACCGGATGACCGCTGTAGGTGAAGCCGTGGGTAAAGCAGCGACCCTTGCCGGGTTCGGCGATGACTGTCCAGATGCGGTCGGAAAAGATGCACGCCCCCAATGGCAGATAGGCGGAGGTCAGGCCCTTGGCGGTGGTGATGATGTCGGGTTGCACATCGAATACGTCCAGGGAGGCGAAAAACTTGCCCAGGCGCCCGAACGAAGTGACCACTTCGTCGGCAACGAACAGGATGTCGTAGCGCTGGCACACCTCCCACATGCGCTTGAGATAACCCTTGGGCGGAATGATCACCCCGCCCGAGCCCATGATCGGCTCGGCGAAAAAGCCGGCGACCTTGTCCACGCCGATCGACAGGATCTTGTCTTCGAACTCCTTGACCAGGAACTCGAGGAACTGCGCTTCGTCCATGCCGTCCGGGGCGCGGTACGGGTTGGGGTTGGACACGTGATGGATCAGCGGGTTGGCGTAATCGAACTCCGGCACCCGGTCGGCGGCCTTGTTGCCGATCGACATGGTCAAGGTGGTCGAGCCGTGATAGGCGTTGAAGCGCGCGATGATGTGTTTCTTTTGCGGCTTGCCGCGGCAGTTCTGGTAGTACTGGATCAGCCGGTACGCCGTGTCCACCGCCGTGGAACCGCCCGTGGTCAGGAACACATGGTCGAGGTCGCCGGGGGCGAGGCTGGCGAGTTTTTCGCACAGCTGAATCGCCACGTTGTTCGACATGTCGGAAAACGGGTTGGAATACGCCAGTTGCCGTACTTGATCGGCAATGGCCAGGGCCATTTCTTCACGGCCCAGACCGATGTTGGTGCACCACATGCCGCCGACGGCATCGAGAAAACGGTTGCCCTGGGTGTCATATATATAGGCGCCGTCGCCGGCGACGATGTTCAGCGAGCCCTGCTCGGCATGCTCGTCGAACACGTGATAGCCGTGCATGTGATGGGCCTTGTCGGCCTTGACCAGTTCAGCCGCTTCGACGGTCGAGAACACTTTTTTAGTTGGGGTAGCCATACAAGAACCTCAAACGAAACGATTGGACGATCAAATCCCGCTTTTCACGGTGCTCCAGACGCGTGTCATGGCTCGCATGTCTTTCGCGTCCTGGGTTTTCTGCGGAAACAACCGTTGACGAACATCTTCATCGGGATAAATCGCCGGATTGTTTCGCACGCTGGCATTGAGCAATGGCGTGGCCGCCGCGTTGCTGTTGGCGTAATTGATGAAGTCGCTCACGTCCGCCATCACCTGCGGCTGCATCAGGTATTGCAGAAACCTGTGGGCGTTGGCGACGTGGGGCGCATCGGCCGGGATGTACATGTTGTCGAACCAGATCAGCGAGCCTTCCCTGGGAATGAAGTACGCCAGGTTGATCTGCTTCTTGGCTTCTTCGGCGCGGGCCATGGCCGTCGCGTAGTCACCGGACCAGGTCATGGCCATGCACACGTCGCCATTGGGCAGACTGGTGAGGTAATTGACCGAGTCGAACTTGCGGATGTACGGCCTGACCGACAGCAGCAAGTCCTGGGCGGCTTTCAGGTCCGCCGGGGCCGCACTTCTCGGGTCACGTCCCAGGTATTTCAAGGCCATGGGAATGACTTCGGTGGGGGCATCGAGCAGGGTCACGCCGCAGTCGGCGAAGCGCGACACGATCTTCGGATCGAAGATCATCGCCAGCGAGCCGATCGGCGCGTCCGGCATGCGCTCCTTGATTTTGTCGACGTTGTACGTGACGCCGTTGCTGCCCCAGGTGTAGGGCGCCGAATAGGCGGTGCCCGGATCGAACCCTTGCAGGTCGTGCAGGACTTTCGGGTCAAGATTGCTCCAGCCCGGCAGCAACTTTTTATCCAGCGGCTGGAAGACCCTGGCCTGGATCAGCGGCGGTGCGAGGGAGGCGTTGAGCACGATCAGGTCGTAACCGGAGTGGCCGGTGAGCAACTTGGCCTGCACGGTTTCATAGGAATCGAACGTGTCGTAGATGACTTTGATGCCGGTGGACTTTTCAAAGTCCGACAGGGTTTTTTCACCGATGTAATCCGCCCAGTTGTAGAGCCGCAGCGTATGGCTGTCGTCCACTTCGGCGGCCTGGGCGTTGATGATCAACGGAAGAGCAAACAGACTGGAAATCACCCTCAGTGTCTTGCGCATTGCACATTCACCTTATCAAGCGAGTTCGGCTCTGGATGAGCGGTGAACCTACTATTGGGCGATTCGCCAGGCGGCACCATACCCCGAATGGGTGTGTGCGGACCGACTGGCACTGCCGGCCAAGTCACGGCACATGGCAAAAAGCATCAGGTGGGTTGACCCGTTTTGTCATAGCTGCGGGGTTTGCCTGCCGCTTAAAGTGGCGGCCGAACCGACTCTGCAAGAGCCATCCATGACCGACCTGATCAAACATGAACAACGCGATGGCGTACTGACGCTGACCATCGACCGCCCCGACAAGCTCAACGCACTGACCAACGCCATGTACATGCGCCTGGCCGACCTGTTGTTCGCGGCGGACGAGGACGACTCGGTCGGCGTGGTCATCCTGACCGGTGGCCCGACCTGTTTTTCCAGCGGCAATGACCTGGTGGACTTCCTGCAACAGCCACCTACGCATCTGGACAGCCCGGCCTTTCGCCTGATGCGCGCCGTGACCCATCTGCAAAAACCACTGATCGCGGCCGTGTGCGGAGCCGCCATCGGCATTGGCACCACCGTGCTGCTGCATTGCGATCAGGTGCTGGTCACCCGCAATGCCAAGCTGCGCATGCCGTTCGTCAACCTGGGCCTGTGCCCGGAGTTCGGTGCCAGCCTGCTGCTGCCGCGCCTGCTCGGGCAGGCCCGCGCTGCACGCCTGTTGCTGTTGGGCGACAGTCTGGACGGCAGCGAAGCGGTGGCATGGGGCCTGGCCAACGAGGTGTTCGACGACGGGGCGCAATGCCTGGTGGCGGCCACCCGTGTGGCCCATCGGCTGTTGGCAATGCCCCGGCACGCCCTGCGGCAATCGCGACAACTGATGAAACAGGCCGGCATGGCCGAACTGCAAGCCACCCTGCGTGAAGAGAACCTGCTGTTCATCGAACGCCTCAATAGCGACGAAGCGAAAACGGCCTTGAACGCCCTGCTCAATCGCAGTACTGATAAGAATTCACCGAAAGGAAACCAGCCATGAACACTCCGCAAATCTACGTCGTCAGCGCCGCCCGTACCGCCATCGGCACCTTTGGCGGTTCACTCAAGGACGTGCCACCCGCCGACCTGGCCACCATCGCCGTGAAGGCCGCCCTGCAACGGGCCGCCGTGGACCCGGCGCTGGTCGGTCATCTGGTCATGGGCAACGTGATCCCGACCGAAAACCGTGACGCCTACATCTCCCGGGTCGCCGCGATGAACGCCGGCATCCCGAAAGAAACCCCGGCCTACAACGTCAACCGCCTCTGCGGCTCCGGTTTGCAAGCGATCATCAGCGCGGCGCAGACGCTGCTGCTGGGCGATGCCGAAATCGCCATCGGTGCCGGCGCCGAATCCATGAGCCGCGGCCCGTACCTGATGCCTTCGGCCCGTTGGGGCGCGCGCATGGGCAACGTCCAGGCCATCGATTACATGCTGGGCATCCTGCATGACCCGTTCCACAACATCCACATGGGCATCACCGCCGAGAACATCGCCGAACGCAACGGCATCACTCGCGAAATGCAGGATGCCCTGGCGCTGGAAGACCAGAAACGCGCCGCCCATGCGATTGCCAACGGTTATTTCAGCGAGCAGATCGCGACCGTGGAAATCCAGGATCGCAAGGGCACCAAGCTGTTCAACGTCGACGAGCATCCACGCGCCACCTCCCTGGAACAGCTGGCCGCAATGAAGCCGGCGTTCAAGAAAGAGGGTTCGGTCACCGCCGGCAACGCTTCGGGCTTGAACGACGGCGCGGCTGCGCTGGTCATGGCCACCGGCAACGCGGTCCAGGCTAACAACCTGCGCCCACTGGCGCGTCTGGTCAGCTACGCCCACGCCGGCGTCGAGCCTGAACTGATGGGCCTGGGACCGATCCCGGCCACGCGCCTGGCACTCAAGCGCGCCGGCCTGACCGTCGCTGACCTGGACGTGATCGAAGCCAACATCGCCTTCGCCGCACAAGCCTGCGCGGTCAGCCAGGAACTGGACCTCGATCCGGCCAAGGTCAACCCGAACGGTTCGGGTATCGCCCTGGGTCACCCGGTAGGCGCGACCGGCGCCATCATCGCCACCAAGGCCATCCACGAACTGCACCGCATCAACGGCCGTTACGCCCTGGTGACCATGTGCATCGGTGGCGGTCAGGGGATTGCGGCGATTTTCGAACGCGTTTAATCCCCTACGTTACACCTGTGAGGAGCTGCCGCTGGCAGCTCCTCCGTCCTCGTTTCCGACTTCAATCCTCCGTTGACCTTGCACCTGACGACCGGCCGCAAAAACCATTTGCCACTAAATATTACATACGTCATATTACGTACGTAATTAAAAGCCGCTTCCGACAGGTAATTCTCCATGACCGGCATGCCCTCCGTTGAACCCGACCTTGCTATCCCGGTGAACACCCCCCGGTCTCCCCTGCTCAAGCGCCTGCTGCTGCCAACGCTGGGTGTGGCGGCGCTGGTAGTGGCCGGCGTGTATACCGCGCATTGGTGGACAACCGGCCGTTTCATCGAAGCAACGGACGATGCCTACATCGGCGGCGACGTAACGGTGATCGGGCCGAAAGTGGCGGGTTACATCGACGAAGTGCTGGTGACCGACAACCAGAAGGTCAAGGCCGGCGATGTGCTGATTCGTCTCGACTCCCGCGATTACCGCGCCAACCTGGCCAAGGCCGAAGGCGCGGTGGCGGCCGAGGAAGCCTTGCTCGCCAACCTCGATGCGACCGAACAACTGCAGCAAGCCGTCATCGGCCAGGCCCGCGCCGGCATCGACGCCGCCGGCGCCGAAACCGCCCGTTCGCGGGATGACGACGCGCGCTACAAAAAACTGGTCAGCACCAACGCCGTTTCCGTGGAAAGCGCGCAGAGGGCCAACGCCACCTTCAAGACCGCCCAGGCCCAAAGCAATCGCGCCCAGGCTGAGTTGCTGGCCGCTCAGCGGCAGTTGAACGTGATCGCCACCCAGAAGCAGCAGGCCCGCGCCGCGCTGATCCAGGCCAGGGCCGAACGTGATCTGGCGCAGTTGAACGTTGGCTATACCGAACTGCGCGCCCCCGTCGACGGCGTGATCGGCAACCGCCGGGCACGGCTCGGCGCTTATGCCCAGGCCGGTTCGCAACTGCTGTCGGTGGTGCCCTCCAGCGGCTTGTGGGTCGATGCCAATTTCAAGGAAGACCAATTGGCACGCATGACGCCCGGCCAGCGAGTCGTGATTCATGCCGACGTGCTCTCGGGTCAGGAATTCCACGGTCACCTGGACAGTCTCGCGCCGGCCAGCGGCGCTCAGTTCAGCGTGCTGCCGCCGGAAAATGCCACCGGCAACTTCACCAAGATCGTGCAACGGGTGCCAGTGCGCATCCACCTCGATCCGGCTGACGGCGTGCTCGGCCACCTGCGCCCCGGCCTGTCGGTGACCGCCGAAGTGGACACCCGCAAGGAGCCTGAAGCGCCAGCCGTGGCCAGCGCGCCATGAGCCGCGCCTTCGCCGCCCCGGCGCAACCGTTCAATGCGGCGAACATGGCGACGGCGACCAAGGTCTTCGCCTTCGCCAGCATGTGCATCGGCATGTTCATTGCGTTGCTGGACATCCAGATCGTCTCGGCATCGCTGCGTGACATTGGTGGCGGACTGTCGGCCGGCACCGACGAAACTGCCTGGGTGCAAACCAGTTATCTGATCGCCGAAATCATCGTCATTCCGCTGTCGGGCTGGCTCTCCCGAGTGTTTTCCACCCGCTGGCTGTTTTGCGCCTCGGCGGTGGGCTTCACCCTGACGAGTCTGTTGTGCGGCGCGGCGTGGAACATCCAGAGCATGATCGCCTTCCGTGCCCTGCAAGGCTTTCTCGGTGGATCGATGATCCCGCTGGTGTTCACCACCGCGTTCTTTTTCTTCACCGGCAAACAACGGGTCATCACCGCCGCGACCATCGGCGCCGTGGCGTCTTTGGCGCCGACCCTGGGCCCGGTGATCGGCGGCTACATCACCGACATCTCCTCCTGGCACTGGTTGTTCTACATCAACCTGGTGCCGGGGATTTTCGTTGCAGTGGCGGTGCCGATGCTGGTGAAGATCGACCAGCCGGAACTGTCGCTGCTCAAAGGCGCCGACTACATAAGCATGGTCTTTCTCGCGCTGTTTCTCGGCTGCCTGGAATACACCCTCGAAGAAGGCCCGCGCTGGAACTGGTTCAGTGACCGCACGATTCTGACCACCGCCTGGATCAGTGGCCTGGCAGGGCTGGCGTTCATTGGCCGGACCTTGCACGTGGCCAATCCGATCGTCGATCTGCGCGCCCTGAAGGACCGCAACTTCGCCCTCGGCTGCTTCTTCTCGTTCGTCACCGGCATCGGCCTGTTCGCCACCATTTACCTGACGCCGCTGTTTCTCGGTCGGGTGCGTGGCTACGGCGCGCTGGACATTGGTCTGGCGGTTTTCTCCACCGGCGTGTTCCAGATCATGGCGATTCCGCTGTATGCCTTTCTGGCCAACCGTGTCGACCTGCGCTGGATCATGATGGCCGGCCTTGGGCTGTTCGCCTTGTCGATGTGGGATTTCAGCCCGATCACCCATGACTGGGGGGCCAGGGAATTGATGCTGCCGCAGGCCCTGCGCGGGATTGCCCAGCAATTGGCGGTGCCGCCCGCGGTGACCTTGACCCTGGGCGGGTTGGCACCGGCGCGACTGAAACATGCTTCGGGGTTGTTCAACTTGATGCGTAACCTGGGCGGCGCGATTGGCATCGCCGCTTGTGCGACCATTCTCAATGACCGCACCAACCTGCACTTCACCCGGCTGGCGGAAAATCTCAACAGCACCAACGAAGCCCTCAACCAGTGGCTGTCGCAGGTCGCTAACAACTTCGCCGCCCTGGGACAGAGCGGCGATGTCGGGGTCACTGCCAGCCTGCATCAGCTCTGGCTGTTGACCTATCGCGAAGCCCAGACGCAAACCTATGGCGACGCGTTTCTGATGATCGGGGTCTGCTTCGTCATCGCCACGGCGATGGTGCCCTTGATGCGCAAGGTGCAACCACCGGCCGCGCCAAGTGCCGATGCCCATTGAGGCGCATCGGCAACGACTTGAGGATCAGGCCTGAGGGGTTTTGCGGAAGCCTACCGCCAGGCGGTTCCAGCTGTTGATGGTGCTGATGGCCACGGTCAGGTCGACCATTTCCTTGGGTGTGAACTGGGCGCTGACCACTTCGTAGTCTGCATCCGGCGCGTGGGTCAGGCTCAGTTGGGTCAGGGATTCGGTCCACAGCAGCGCGGCGCGTTCACGCTCGGTGAAGAACGGCGCTTCACGCCAGGCGGTCACGGCGAACAGGCGACGCGGGGTTTCACCCCCCTTGATCGCATCGGCGGTGTGCATGTCGATGCAGAAGGCGCAGCCATTGATTTGCGAAGCACGCAGCTTGACCAGCTCGATCAGGGGTTTCTCCAGCGGCAGCTTGGAAACCGCGGTTTCCAGGGCGATCATCGCTTTGAGGGCGTCAGGGCTGGCGGTATAGAAATCGGTACGTGGTTGCATGGGATGTGCTCCAGGGCAAGTGGGTGTGTGACTACGTTAGTGCCTGAAGCGCTTTGGACAAATAGCCAATATTCCCGAAGTCGAGGAGGCCACTTGCGCCAGAAGAAAGGTCAACCTCCCCCACGAATCCTGCAACGACCCTTCATACCCGATTACGCAACCAATGCAAAAAACCCGTTTTCTGCACAACCTGCGGCACGTCCTGAGTCAGTGTCTGCGCTTTGTGCAAACGGAAATCCAGCAGGTTTTTCATCGCATCGTTGATGTCGTGACGGGCATCCAGACAAGGTTTGAGGTACTCCTTCTCGATGCGGTAAAGCGCGCACGGGGTTTTCGCCGCAAACGCGGCGGGCACCGAACTGTCTTCCAGGATGCCCGCCTCGCCGATCACTTCGCCCGGTCCCATGCGCCCGGATTCGAAAGGCGTACCGTGGCGGCTCAAGGTGACCGTCACCACCCCGGATTCAATGATGAACAAATGATCACTGACCTCCCCCGCCGCCAATATCGTCTCGCCGGCACGAAAGGTTTGCAGGCTCATGTTCTGGCTGAAGGTTTCTTTCTCTTCCTGACGCAAGGTAGAGAAGATCGGTGAACTGTCGAGCAGCGCCCGTGGCCGTGAATGGTTGGTCGATGCGATGGGTTCCTCGCTCGACAACAGGTTGACCCCGGACGCCTGCAAATGCCGGTACGCCAGATCGTAGAGTTGATTGCGTACCTCGCGCTGCTCGTTCATCGAGGCGACAAACCCGCTGATTTCGTATTCGACACCGGCACTGCTGGCGCTTTTCAACGCCACTTTCGGCGCCGGCTTGTTCAACAGCATGCGACAGCCCTGCATCGCCCGCTCAAGGGCATCGATCACCTTGTTCGGCCGGACATGGGGGCTCACCTGCAAACTGATCGAAATGCCGAAAATGTCGCTGGGCCGACTGAAGTTGATGATCTTGGCCTTGGCCGCCAGCGAATTGGGAATCACCGCCATGCTGCCCAGGGACGTCTGCAGGCGCGTGGCGCGCCAATCGATGTCGATGACCCGGCCTTCGGTGCCGTCGATGGAGATCCAGTCATCCAGTTGATAGGGTTTGGTGGTGTTGAGGACGATCCCGGAAAACACGTCGCTGAGGGTGCTCTGCAAGGCCAGGCCGACAATGATCGCCAGCGCGCCGGATGTGGCCAGGACGCCCTTGACCGGCAGATCAAGCACATACGCCAGGGCCGCGATGACCGCGACCAGGAAAATCACCGCGCCGAGCAGGTCCTGCAACAGTCGCCCGGTATGCCCGACCCGTTGCATCATCGCCGCGCCAATCAACACGGTCAGGGTGCGCGCACCGAACAGCCACCAACCGATCTGCAACCCTGTCGCCGCCAGATGCAACGGCACATTGTCGGCCCACGGCGCCGGCTCCATCGGATTCAAGCCTTCGTTGAACAGCAGAAGACTGAACAATGAAAAAATCACGACCCGCACCAACAGCTTCCAGCCATTGCGATTGGCACTGACCAAACGCCACAGCCCGAGATCGATCAACACCAGCGCCATGGCGCAAATCAGCGGATGTTCGGTAAGAAAAGACAACATCAAGCAACTCCAGCCCGGAACAATGAACGCAAGATCGCATTGGCCACAGTGTAGGAGCAATTGATTTAGCTGGAGCCTGACGTGCACAAACCTGCAGCAGCGTGCTTGCCCGTTGCCACAGGTTATGGGGGTTGCCGGATGTACGTGCCCATGCTCAGCGCGATGTCGCGGGTCTTCGCGTCAACCGTGCATGCGACCGAAGCGGCCGGACTGGAAGTCGGCGAAAGCCTGGTGGATCTCCTGTTCGGTGTTCATCACGAACGGACCGTGACCAACGATCGGCTCGTCAATCGGCTCACCGCTGAGCAACAGCACCACTGCATCGGCACTCGCTTGCAGGCTGAGCTGGTCGCCCTGGCGCTCGAACAGGACCAACTGGCCTTCGCCCACCGACTCCAGACCATTGACCTGAACCGTGCCGCGCAAGATCACCAACGCCGTGTTACGACCTTCATGCAGGTCAAGCGTGAGCGCCTGGCCGCCATTGAGACGCAGGTCCCAAACGTCGATCGGCGTAAAGGTGCGCGCCGGGCCTGTTTGCCCATCGAACTCACCGGCAATCAAGCGCAGACGGCCCGCGTTGTTCTTCAGGGCGATGCTTGGGATATCAGCGTCAAGAAGGGTCTGGTAACCGGGGTCGGCCATTTTGTCCCTGGCCGGCAGGTTGACCCACAACTGCACCATCTCCAGGGTGCCGCCGCTTTTGGCAAAACCTTCGGAATGGAACTCTTCGTGGAGAATGCCGGAAGCTGCGGTCATCCATTGCACATCGCCGGCGCCGATCTTGCCGCCACTGCCGGTGGAATCGCGGTGTTCCAGTTCGCCCTTGTAGACGATGGTCACGGTTTCGAAACCCCGGTGCGGGTGCTGACCCACGCCACGTCGCTCGGTGGTCGGGGTGAATTCAGCCGGCCCCGCGTGATCCAGCAGCAGAAACGGGCTGATGTGTTTGGCCAGGTTGTCGTAGGAAAACAGCGTACGGACCGGAAAACCGTCGCCGACCCAGTGCATATGCGGGCTGGTGTAGATACCGATGATGTTTTTCATGGTGTCTCCTGAAGAGGTGAGTGAAACCATGGACATAGCTTAAAAACATCGCCAATGAAGCGCTAGACGGTGAAAAACAGCTTGATCGTTCTACTAGCGGAACGATGACTACTCAGCTGACGCCCACGCCGCCAGATCAGTCCTCGCGCTACAGCAGACTGTCCGATTGATGATTTCCGGTAAACATTGCTTTGCCATTGCAGCGGTTTTTCCCAGGGAAGCGAATACGGATACTCGCGCCCATTCCCACTGCAACCTCTGGAGTCTTTCATGTCTATTCCCGCATTCGGCCTGGGTACTTTTCGCTTGCAAGGCCAGGTGGTCATCGATTCGGTGCGCACCGGCCTCGAACTGGGCTACCGGGTCATCGACACCGCGCAAATCTACGAGAACGAAGCCGAGGTCGGCCAGGCCATCGCCGCCAGTGGCATTGCCCGTGAAGAACTGTTCATCACCAGCAAGATCTGGGTGGCCAACTTCGCCAGGGAGCGCCTCATCGACAGTCTCAAGGACAGCCTGCGCAAACTGCGCACCGACTACCTGGACCTGACGCTCATCCACTGGCCGTCGCCGGAAGATCAGGTACCGGTGGAGGAATTCATGGGCGCCTTGCTCGAAGCCAGGCAACTGGGCCTGACCCGGCAGATCGGGGTATCGAACTTCACCATCGACCTGATGAAACAAGCCATCGCCGCCATCGGCGCCGAGCACATCGCTACTAACCAGATCGAACTGCACCCCTATCTGCAAAACCGCAAAGTGGTCGAGTTCGCGCAGCGCCAGGGCATCCAGATCACCTCGTACATGACCCTGGCTTACGGCGAAGTGCTCAAGGATCCGATTATCCGGCAAATTGCCGAACGCCTGCAGGCGACTCCGGCACAGGTCACCCTGGCCTGGGCCATGCAATCGGGTTACGCGGTGATTCCTTCGTCGACGAAACGCGCCAACCTTGAAAGCAACCTGAAGGCTTGCGAACTGAAGTTGAGCGATGCCGACATGGCCTTGATCGCCAGTCTGGATCGCGGCCATCGCCTGACCAGCCCCAAAGGCATCGCGCCACACTGGGACTAAGCGTCAGCCCTGCTCAAGGCCTTGTTCCAGGCGCCTCATGGCTTGCTGCAGCTGATCGACGGCGACGTCGATCAGTGACGCGTTGTCCTCGCCACACGCACGCTCCAGCTGTTCGCAGCACTCGACCAGATTCATGGCCCGGACCATCAACGCTCCGCCCTTGATCCGGTGCGCCAGTTCCTGCAAGCCATGGTGATTGCCGCTGGCATGCTCCTGCAGCAGGCGTTCACGATCATCGCGATTGGTCACCGCCAGATCGTGCAACAACTGGGTAAGCAGCTCATGATCGGCGCCCACGTAGCGTTCCAGCCCGCTCAAGTCGATCTCGCCGGGTGAAGGCGCTTTGACCGGCGCGGCCGGCTCGCTCAAAAACCTTGCGGCCAACCAGGCGCTCAGTTCCTCCAGCCGAATCGGCTTGAACAGGCAATCGTCCATCCCCGCCTCGATACAGCGAATTTTCTCCTCGGGTTGCGCATTGGCCGTTAACCCCAGGATCACCGTCGGCGACAATCCCTGGCACCGCTCCTCGTCGCGAATCGCCCCCGCCAACTCATAACCACTGACCACCGGCATGTTGCAGTCGGTGATGACCAGGTCGAATTCGTACTCGCTCCACTGCTCAAGACCTTGCTGGCCATCCTCGGCCTCCAGCACCTGGTGCCCCAGCCAGCTCAACTGCCGCGAGAGCAACAGGCGATTGGCCGGGTAATCGTCGACCACCAATATCGTCAGCGGTCGTGTCGGTGCCTGCACGGCGCGCTCCTCCAGCGCGCTGGCGGGCAGCGGTTGCAGGGCGACCAGTTCAAGGTTGATGTCGACACGGGTACCGCCCCCGAGGGTGCTTTCGAGCTGCAAGCGGCCGCCCATCATTTCGCACAAGGTGCGGCTGATCACCAGTCCCAGCCCGGAACCCTGCCGACCCGATTGCTGACCATTGCCGGCCTGCACGAAGGGACTGAACAAGCGCTGCTGATCGAAGGCGCTGATGCCGATACCGCTGTCCTGCACTTGCACACTGACCGCCAGACGCTGCGATGACAGCGGATCCACCCGCAGTTTCAGACTGACCTCGCCTTGAGGGGTGAACTTGATCGCATTACTCAACAGATTGGACAGCACTTGCTTGAAACGCGTGGGATCGATCAGCACATCACAGTCGCTCTGTGGGTCGAGCTCAACCCGCCATTGCAGGTTTTTCTGCCGCGCCAGGCCTTCGAAGATCCGACACACCGACAGCACCAACGCCTGCAAGCGGGTGCGCTCCGGCGTCAGCGACAGATGCCCGGACTCGATACGGGCGATGTCCAGAATGTCACCGATCAATGCCAGCAATTGTTGGCCGGCATTGGATGCCACTTCGATGGCCGAACGGTCGGTGACGCCTTCATCCGCCCGTTTCAGCGCCAGTTCGAGCATGCCGATCAGGGCGTTCATCGGCGTGCGGATTTCATGGCTCATGGTCGCCAGAAACGTGGTCTTGGCCCGGTTGGCGTCGTCCGCGGCGTCCTTGGCGTCCTGCAGTTGCGCCAGCAATTGTTGACGCTGCCGGATCTGCCGACGCTGCCAGACGATCCCTGCCAAAGCGATCAAGAGCAAGACGCCAGCGGCGGCGAACGCCTGGAAAATGGTCTGCCGATGCCGCAGCCAATAGCTCTGCTCGACCATCAGGTCATTGCGCCAGGGCAGTATCATCTCGTCGATTTCTTCAGGGGGGATACTCAGCAGCGCCTTGTCCAGGATCGAATGCAACTCGGTGGCTTCGCGACTGGTGGCCAGGGTGCTGCGAGCAGGGTCGGTGCCCACCGTGCTGGTCACTTGCAGACGATCGCGATATTGCCGGGAAATCTGGTAACGGGCGCCGATCAAGGAGTTGATGCTGCCATCGGCCTTGCCCTGGGCGACCATTTCCATGGCCTGCGCCGACAAGGGCGCATCCACACAACGGATCAACGGGAAGTGCTCCCGAATGTACTCGCTGGCGATGTTGCCCTGGGTCAGCGCGAGGGTTTTTCCGGCCATCTCATCCAGGGTTTTGGGGCTACCCGGTGCTACCCGTGTCACCAGCACCGAAGGACTGGTCAGGAATGGCCGGGTAAAGAGCAGCGCCTCTTCCCGTCGAGAACTGAGGCCGATCCCGGCCAGCATGTCGATCTGGCCGCTCTTGATGCCCTCTAACATTTCGCTCACCGAATGCATGACGTGAATGTCGAACTGCATGCCGGTGCGCAGGCCGATTTTCGCCAGGACATCGACACCGATGCCACGAAACCGGCCCTCGCTGTCAGTGAACGTGATCGGCGGGATGTTCGCATTGATCGCCACATTCACACGCGGGTGCCGGTCGAGCCAACGCTGCTCGGCCGCGCTCAATTGCAGAGACTGAGTGCCCGGCATGGACACCCCCCCCGCCCCCCAGCGCCGCAAAATGTTCATCTGCTCATTGGTGGCAATCACGGCCAACGCCTGGTTGACGATGCCCAGTAACGGACGGTTGTCGCGGGTCATCGCAAAAGCGAAACGGCCGGACTCCATGCGCGAAAAGTCGGCCAACTGCACATTGTTGAGGTAGTTCTTGCTGATCAGGTAATGGGCGCTGATCGCATCGCCCAGATACGCATCCGCCTGACCGAAGGCCACGGCACCCACTGCCGCCAGCGTCGAGGGATAGAGCTGAACGTTCGCGTCGGGGTAGAACTGCTGCACGCTGTGTTCGGGCAAATAGTGGTACAGCATCGCCAGTCGCTTGCCGGCCAGCGTCGGGTCCGTTATCCGAGGCGCATCGGTCTGGGTCACCAGCACCGGTTGATCGACGGCATAGGCACTGGACATCTGTAACTGCGGGTCCTGAGCCTCATAACCATTGGCCGTGCCCAACAGGTCCGCATGCCCCTCCTTGAGCGCCCGGACCGCTTCCTCCCGGGACTCGTAGCGCTGAACGTCGATCTGCACCTGCAACAGTTGTTGGAGCACACCGGCATAGTCCGCCGTCACCCCTTCCAGCGCATGGCCGGTGGTGGTGATGTCGAAGGGCGGATAATCCGGAGCCGAGACGGCCAGCACCAGCCGCCCCTTTTGCTGCAGCCAGCGCGAATCGGCCGCGGACAGCTTGATGCCGTGGCCCTCCACGCTTGAGCGCCCGAGCAAGGTCAACGTTTGCGGCTGCGCGCAGGCACTCGATGCCCATAGGCAAAGTCCCAGTAGCAAAAGGATGCTCAGGTCGCGCGGGCGTCGAAAAATGTTCATTCAGATCAGGTGATTGCGCCGGGCAAGATCGCGCAGGTGCACCGGTGAATCGACGTTGAGCTTGTCCGTCAAACGGGTTTTATAGGTGCTGACGGTCTTGTGGCTCAAATGCATGATTTCGGCGATGGCCTTGTTACTCATCCCCCTGGCCAGGTGCTGGAAGATCGACAGCTCACGGTCCGACAGATTGGCGATCATCTGTTTCTCGCTGCGTTGCAGTGTGCTCAACGACACTGAACTGGAGGGTAAGCGGGTGAAATAGGTGTAACCGGACATCACCGCGTGCACGGCTTTATGCAAATGCTGCAGGTCATTGGTCTTGGCGACGAAGGCAGAGGCCCCTGCACGCATGCACCGGTCCTGGAAAAACTCCGGCTCCTGGGACGTGAACACCACGATCCGGCAAGGCACCTCACCGCCCTTGATCCTGGCCAGCACATCCAGCCCGTCGAGGGACGGAATGTTCAGGTCCAATACCACCAGTTCCGGTCGGTGCTTACGGATCATCGGCAGCACTTCGTTACCGCTGGCCGCTTCGTAAATGCGTTTGTACCCCTCTTGCTTGAGTACGATTTTGAGTGCGCCGCGAATCACCGGGTGATCGTCCACTATCAGCACTGACTTCATGGCTACTCCCTGTGCAACAACACGACGATTAGGCACTGATTACCCATGAGCAAAGCTCGAATTGGACGCAGTAGCTGCGCATAGACTGTTGCATGAAAAGCCTCTGCAAACTACCTGACAGAAATGACAGTGCCGACAAACGGCAGGCGTGGATCGATGATCGCCATCAGGCGCTGGATCGTCCCCGGATCCGGCAGCGAGGCATGGCTGACCTGAATTTTCTGCCGCTCGCAGGCTGGGACAGGTGGCAGTTGCGCCTGCTGGCCGTCGTAGATCAACACGCGATCCAACTGTCGGTTGTCGAGGCAGTAATCCAACAGATCCAGCTTCCCGCCCGGCAGCGCGGCATTGATGACCAACAGGTCGAAGGGCTCGCCACCGTATTCCACCAGGCTCAGCAACTCGTCGAGATTTTGCACTGGCGCTATCCGAAAGTAACTGAGTTGGTTGAACCAGCGCTCGATTCTCAGCCGATTGAAGTGTTGCTCGTCAGCGATCAGGATGCGTAAGGACTTGTTCGACAACGTGCGCCCCCAGAAAGGTGTCAGATGAGTGAGGGCGCAAGGCTACGGAAGACCTGTCGAGCTTTCTGTAGGACTTTTCCTAAATCCCGTACCCCGTTGGCGGCGCGTTCTCCCGCAGGCACCGGGCTTGCCCGGCGCCTGCGGTTGACAGCCTTATTGCCAGCCGAATCGCCGGATGTAGAACCCCTTCACCGCCTGGGTCAGGCCCATGTACGCCAGCAGAATCACCGGCAGGAATACAAAGTACAGCGATGGCAGCGCCTGCAGTTTGAAGTAGTGCGCCAGAGGTCCCATCGGCAGGAAAATGCCCACCGCCATGATGACCGCAGTCATCACCATCAACGGCATCGCCGCGCGGCTTTGCAGGAACGGGATCTTCGGTGTGCGGATCATGTGCACGATCAGCGTCTGGGTCAGCAGCCCGACCACGAACCAGCCCGACTGGAACAGGGTTTGGTGGTCCGGGGTGTTCGCGTCGAACACGTACCACATCAACGCAAAGGTGGTGATGTCGAAGATCGAGCTGATCGGCCCGAAAAACAGCATGAACCGCCCGACGTCGGCGGGTTGCCAGCGCTGTGGTTTTTTCAGCATGTCCGCGTCGACGTTATCGAACGGAATGGCAATCTGCGAGATGTCGTAGAGCAGGTTCTGCACCAGCAGGTGCATCGGCAACATCGGCAGGAACGGAATGAATGCACTGGCCACCAGCACCGAGAACACGTTGCCGAAGTTCGAACTGGCCGTCATCTTGATGTACTTGAGCATGTTGGCGAAGGTCCGCCGACCTTCCAGTACGCCCTCCTCCAGCACCATCAGGCTCTTTTCCAGGAGGATGATGTCCGCCGCCTCCTTGGCGATGTCCACGGCACTGTCCACCGAAATCCCGATGTCGGCGGTGCGCAGGGCCGGCGCATCGTTGATGCCGTCGCCCATGAAGCCGACCACATGGCCGTTGCCCTTGAGCAGACGGACGATGCGCTCCTTGTGCGATGGCGTGAGTTTGGCGAACACATTGGTGTGCTCCACCGCCACCGCCAGTTCCGCGTCGCTCATGCGCTCAACGTCATTGCCCATGAGCAGGCCTTGTTGCTCCAGGCCGACTTCACGGCAGATCTTCGCGGTGACCAGTTCGTTGTCGCCGGTCAGCACTTTCACCGCCACACCGTGGGCGGCCAACGCCTTGAGCGCGGGCGCGGTACTTTCTTTCGGCGGGTCGAGGAAGGCGACGTAGCCGATCAGCGTCAGGTCCCGTTCATCCGCCAGGCTGTAGGCGTCACGCCCTTCAACCATCGGCCGCGCGGCCACGGCAACCACCCGCAGCCCTTCAGCGTTGAAGGTCGCGGTCACTTGGCGAATCCGCGCCAGCAGTTCCTCGCTCAGCGCTTCGTCAATCTCGCCATGGCGCACCCGCGAGCAGACCGCCAGCACCTCTTCGACCGCCCCTTTACAGATCAGCAAGTGTGGCTGGTCACGCTCGGCCACCACCACCGACATGCGCCGGCGATTGAAATCGAACGGGATCTCGTCAACCTTGCGAAACGCCGTGCCGACTTTCAGTTCGCGGTGGATTTCCACGTGTTCAAGCACCGCCACATCCAGCAGATTTTTCAGACCGGTCTGGTAGTAGCTGTTCAGGTACGCCATTTCCAGCACATCGTCGGAATCGTTGCCCCAGACATCGACATTGCGCGCCAGGAAGATTTTGTCCTGGGTCAGGGTGCCGGTCTTGTCGGTGCACAGCACGTCCATGGCACCGAAGTTCTGGATGGCGTCGAGGCGTTTGACGATGACTTTCTTGCGCGACAGGAACACCGCGCCCTTGGCCAGGGTCGAGGTGACGATCATCGGCAGCATTTCCGGGGTCAGGCCCACGGCAATCGACAGGGCGAACAACAGCGCTTCGGTCCAGTCGCCCTTGGTGAAGCCGTTGATGAACAACACCAGCGGCGCCATCACGAACATGAAGCGGATCAGCAGCCAGCTGACTTTGTTGACCCCGGTCTGGAACGAGGTCGGTGCCCGGTCGGTGGCGCCGACCCGCTGCGCCAGTGCGCCGAAATACGTGCTGTTGCCCGTGGTCAGGATCACCGCCATGGCCGTGCCCGACACCACGTTGGTGCCCATGAACAGAATGTTGTCCAGGTCCAGCGGGTTGCAGGTGTCGTTGTCCTGTTGGCGTGGAAACTTCTCCACCGGCATCGATTCACCGGTCATGGCCGCCTGGCTGACGAACAAGTCCTTGGCGCTCAGCACCCGGCAATCGGCGGGAATCATGTCACCCGCCGAGAGCACGATCAGATCGCCTGGCACCAGTTGCTTGATCGGCAGCTCGATGCGCTGGGCACCGTGGTCCTCCAGATCCCGCCGCAGCACAGTGGCGGTGTTGCTCACCATGGCCTTGAGGGCGTCGGCGGCCTGGTTGGATTTGGTTTCCTGCCAGAAGCGCAGCAAGGTCGAGAGCACCACCATCGAAAAAATCACGGTGGCGGCCTTCATGTCTTCGGTCAGCCAGGAGATCACCGCCAGCAGGGTCAGCAGCAGGTTGAACGGGTTTTTGTAGCAGTGCCACAGGTGAACCCACCATGGCAGCGGTTGTTCGTGTTCGACTTCGTTGAGGCCGACCTGCTCACGCACGGCTTCGGCTTCGAGTTCGCTCAGACCGTCGGTGTGGCTGCCGAGGCTCTCCAGCAAGTGGCCGGTATCGCTGATCGCGGCGTTGACCAGGGTTTGTGCCAGGGTGGGCGGGACCTCACGGCTGACCGTGGTGTCGGTGAAATTTTCCAGCAGCGCCAGGCGACGGAAGTGCCGGGCAATGTGGCGGGTGCGCAGGAATCCGGCAAAGAATTCCTTGAGCAGGGTCAGGTTCATGGCAGTTCCCCCAGGGTCGGCCAGGAAACCGTCGAGCAGGCGTGTCGATGCGCCGCGATGACGACACAAAGTCGAACATCACGCACGGTTCAGCGTCGATGAGAGGACGTCGGGAATCCAGCCTGGGCCGGCGGGAATCGGGATGCCGCTGCTCGCTTTACGGCGAGACAACGGCATAAAAAAATGCGCGTTATCTTGCCGGGAAGGTGCCGGTTATCGAAACCGGCCGACTACTGTCACTCGAACAAGTACCCACTGTGGGTCTCCGCTATTGATGAAAACGCGCGAAGCTTACGCCCCGGTTTTTGGAGAGTAAACCTGTTACAGAATCTTGCAGGGGGAATCGTGGGGTTCTTCAGGAAGGGTTCAGTTTACAAGCGTTGCAGCGCTTTTAAGGGCCTTGTTGCGCAGCGGCTGCAAGGTGTTTTTATGAAACGGACGGGGCAACGGGCCGATCAATGCGCATCCCATTGCCGCATGCGCACCCGGCAGTGCTTCATCGCATTAACGATGTGCTTTTCGACCATGGCCTTGGAAATACCCAGGTGCTCGGCGATCTGCGGGTGTGTCAGTCCTTCGATCTTGCGCAGCAGGAAACTCTCGCGGCACAGCTGTGGCAGTTCGGCCAATGCGCGCTGGAGCATGTCGATGCGCTGGCCATGGTCGAGGCTGTTGAGGGGCGAAGGACTGACATAGCGTTCTTCGCTGTCCAGCACTTCCAGCGATTCGACCTGGCGCAAGGCATTGCGCCGATGATTATCGATCACCAGGTTCAGCGCGGTGCGATAGAGAAACGCCCGCGGCTGCTCGATCGGCGTGTCACTGGAGCGTTCCAGGACACGCAGGTAAGCGTCATGCACCACATCTTCGGCCACCTGACGGTTGCCGAGCTTGGCGTTCAAGAAACACACCAGCTCGCGATAGTAGTTTTCCAACATGACTCCCGTCCGCACGGGTGCGGTTTCTGTCCTTGAGCGACTTGATCGGACACTGAAGCAGACAGTGGCACGATAGTGGCAATTTGAGGTGCGTAATTTATAGTAATTCTCATATAGATTTAAAGTAATGCTTTGCCCTGCTCGGAAATAGTCGTGGCCCCACGCATCGCTTTCTGTAGGCACGAGCCTGCTCGCGAAAAACGTCAACGATTACGCGAGACAACCTGACGATACGCGGCGCCCAGACGTCCATCGCGAGCAGGCTCGCTCCTACAGGTTGTTTTTCGCCCCGCCTGAACCTAAAAACCTCGGCCATTCATCATTCTGAAATTTCTTTTCCGGTTTCGCGCCCAAGCCCCGTCTTAATAATAATTCCCATTAACAAAAACTCCGCACGACCCTTTTCAGGAGCACAGGCACGTAATGCGATCCCTTTCACGCCGCACACCTCTCGCGCTGGCCGTTCAGCGCCCGACCCTGCATCGAACCCTGCTGACCGGCATTCTGCTGACCGCGACCTTGCTGGGGAGCTCGATGGCCAATGCGCAACCGGTAAAAGTCAGTATTGCCGTGCAACCACTGTCCAGTGCCCTGACGGAACTGGGCATGCAGACCAACCTGCAGATCCTGTACAGCCCCGATCAAGTGGCCGGCCTCAAATCCCGCGCGGTGTCCGGGTCGCTGGAGCCTTCCACGGCATTGGCCGAAATGCTCAAGGGCAGCGGTATTTCGTTCCAGATCAATGGCAACAGCGTCACGCTGACGTCCGGCGGTGCCTCCAGCCTGCAACTGGGCGCGACCACCATTTCCGGCCAGGCCCTGGGGCTGGTCACCGAAGACACCGGCTCCTACACCACCGGCGCGACCACCACCGCCACCAAGCTGCCGCTGACCATTCGGGAAACCCCACAGACGGTCACCGTGATCACCCGCCAGCAAATGGACGATCAGGGTGCAAAGAGCGTCGGTGATGTGCTGCGCAATACCCCGGGGGTCTCGGCGCAAAAGTACGACAGTGACCGTACCGAGTTCTCCGCTCGCGGCTTTGCCATCACCAACTTTCAGTACGACGGCGTCAACATCCCTTACGACGGCGTCTACGGTGAAAACCCGAACAACAGCGACGACGCCGCCAGCCTGGATCGGGTCGAAGTCATCAAGGGCTCGACCGGCCTGATGACCGGCGCGGGCGACCCGTCGGCCACCGTTAACCTGGTACGCAAGAAGCCGACCAAGGACTTCAAGGCGTCGATCAGCGCCACCGCCGGTTCCTGGGACAACTATCGGACCGAAGGCGACATCTCCGGTTCGTTGACCGACTCCGGTAACGTGCGCGGTCGCTTTGTCGGCGCCTATCAGGACAAGGATTCGTACATCGACCACTACAGCCAGAAAAAAGACCTGTTCTACGGCATCCTCGAAGCCGACCTGAGCGACGACACCCTGCTGACCTTCGGCGTCGACAAGTCCAGTGCCACCCCGCGCGGCAGCTCCTGGACCGGCAACGCGGTGTACTTTGCCGATGGCGGCCGTACCGACTTCCCGCGCAGTTTCAACCCGGGTGCCGACTGGAGCCGTCGGGATTTCGACAGCACCACCTACTTCGCCGCCCTGGAACAGGCACTGGCCAACGACTGGAAACTCAAGCTCAGCCTCGACCAGAAAACCACCGACCACGACACCCGCCTGGCCTCGGCCAGCGGCGGCAGCCCGGACCGCGCCACCGGTGAAGGCATGTTCCTTTACTGGGGCCGCTGGGAAGGTCATCGGGTGCAGAACACCGCAGACGTCAATGTGACCGGCCCGTTTACATTGGGCGGTCGTGAGCATGAACTGGTGGCAGGTTTCATGACCTCCCACTCCCGTCAGACCGGCGCGACCTACGACACCAGCGCCTTCGAACTGGTCCCTGGCAGCATCTATGACTGGAACGGCGACCTGGCTTATCAGGACTTCCCGAAAAACGGCAAATACGAGCGCACCCAGAGCCAGAACGGCATTTACCTGGCCACGCGCCTGCGCCCGACCGACGACCTGTCGTTCATCCTCGGCGGCCGCCTGAGTACCTTCAAATACAACGAGGATTACCGCTACAACGCTGACGCCGGTCAAGCCGACACCCATGCCGGCTATAAGGAACACGGGGTCGTCACGCCTTATGCCGGTGTGGTCTACGACCTCAACGACACCCACTCGGTCTATGCCAGTTACACCAACATCTATCAGCCACAAATCAACAAAGACGCCAGCGGCAAGACCCTGGACCCGGTCGAAGGCGACAGCTATGAAACCGGTCTGAAAGCGGCCTACCTCGATGGCCGACTCAACGCCAGCCTGGCCCTGTTCCGCATCGAGCAGGACAACGTCGCCCAATACGTCATCACCGACACGAACACCGGCCAGGACATCTACAAGCCGACCTCCGGCGCGACCACCAAGGGTGTCGAACTGGAACTGGCCGGCGAACTGGCCGAAGGCTGGAACGTCTCGGCCGGCTACACCTACGCCCGTACCCGCGACAAGGACGAACAGCGCATCTACGGCTTTCCGCTGGCCACCACCAAACCGGAACACGTCGTGCGCACCTTCACCACCTATCGCCTGCCCGGCGTACTGGACCAGGTCACCGTCGGCGGCGGCATCAGCTGGCAGAGCGCGTTCTACGGCCAGAGCTCCAGCCCTACCGAAGGCGCCACTTCCCTCAAACAAGGCGGCTACACCCTGGTGGACCTGATGACCCGCTATCAGTACGACGACCACCTGAGCTTCACCGTCAACGCCAACAACGTGTTCGACAAGCGCTACCTGACAGGCCTGGGCAACTTCGGCACCACGTTCGACGGCGAACCGCGCAACCTGCAACTGACCGCGAAGTACAACTTCTGAGCGGGTGAACCGAAATGAAAAATGCCCGCCTTGTGAGAGGCGGGCATTTTTTGCCGTCTGCGATGCTGCCATCGCCAGCCAGCTCCCACGGGTGAATCATCCTTTCAAATGACGGTGGCTTTGCACCGCCGACCCCAGTACCACCATCCCCGCCGCAATCGCCACCCAGAATCCGCTGCGCGCCCCGAAGGCATCCACCAGCCACCCCGAACTGGCGGCGCCGATTGCCACGCCGATGCTTAACCCGGTGACCAGCCAGGTCAGGCCTTCGGTGAGTTTGGCCGGCGGCACGATTTGCTCCACCAGGGCCATGGCGACAATCAGCGTCGGCGCAAAAAACAGCCCGGCGACGAACACCGCCAGCGACAGCCCGAGAATGTTCACCGCCAACAGCAGCGGCAAGGTGGTCACCGCCGTCGCCACGCCGCCGTACAGGAACAAGCGCGGCAGCGGCACGCTCGAGCGCAATGCGCCGAACGCCAGCCCGGCCAGGCACGAACCAATGGCATACACCGACAACACGACGCTCGCCGCCGCCGGTTGCCCCTGTTGCTGGGCGAAGGCCACGCTGACCACATCCACCACGCCGACGATGGTGCCCATGGCGACCATCAACAGCATCAGCAACTGAATGTCCGTTGAACGGATGATCGACCCCTGGTGATGTTCTTCATGGGGATGCAGCGCGGGCTCGGTGTCGCGTTGCAACACAAACGCGGTCACGCCGATCGCCAGCATCAGTGCCGCTGCCAAGGGCCCGGCCTCGGGGAACGCCACCACGCACAGCCCGACCGACAAGGGCGGCCCGACAATGAAGCAGACTTCGTCCAGCACCGATTCCAGGGCATAGGCCGTTTGCAGTTGCGGCTGACCGCGATAGACCTCGGTCCAGCGCGCCCGCACCATGGCCGACATGCTCGGCATGCAACCGGCCAGCGCGGCGAACACGAACAGCGTCCAGTGCGGCGCCTGCAAGCGGGTGCAGAGCAACACCATCAACAGCGCCCCGCCCCCGACCAACGCCGACACCGGCAAGATCCGCCGCTGGCCAAAACGGTCCACCAGCCGCGACACCTGCGGCGCACAAAACGCCGTGGCCAGGGCAAAAGTCGCCGCCACTGCCCCGGCCAACCCATAGCCGCCCTGCAACTGCGAGAGCATGGTGATCAGACCGATGCCGGTCATGGAAATCGGCATGCGCGCGATCATCCCCGCGAGCACGAAGGCACGACTGCCAGGGGCGTTGAACAGTTCGCGGTAGGGGTTCGCCATGGGGTCCGGCCTCGATAGGGGCCTGCAAGTTGCCACAACGGCGGATTGAGGGGGAAGCAGCAATTTGTTGCTTGAATGTGAAGGCCACAGACACCCTGCTTTCCCATCGAATGAACTCCAGGGCGTTCGGGCCAGTCAGTTGCATAGGAGCTCAACTCCCGGAGTTTCACGGTTATGCCTGATCATCACCCGGAACGACAAAGCCCCATCGACGCCCACGGCATCATCGGTGACATGCGCAGCGCCGCGCTGGTCAACGACAAGGGCAGCGTGGATTTTTTCTGCTGGCCGGAGTTCGACAGTCCGTCGATTTTCTGTTCGCTGCTGGACACCCCCGAGGCCGGCATTTTCCAGCTCTCCCCGGATTTGCCCGATGCGCGTCGCGAGCAGATTTACCTGCCAGACACCAACGTGTTGCAAACCCGTTGGCTCAGTGACCGCGCTGTTGTTGAAATCACCGATCTGCTGCCCATCGGCGACACCGAAGATGACTTGCCGATGCTGATGCGTCGGGTGCGGGTGGTCAGTGGCCGGGTGACGTTTCGCCTGCGCTGCGCCGTACGCCATGACTACGCCCGCGCCAAGACCCTCGCACGACTGGACGGCAAAGACGTGATTTTCAGCGCCGCCGATCAACCGTCACTGCGGCTGTCCACGGACCAACCGCTAAGGATCGACGGCAACGTGGCGGTCACCGAATTCACCCTCGAACAGGATCAGACCGCCGAGTTTCTGCTCGGCGCCATCGACGATCCGCGCTTCAGGGAGGGCGCCGCCGATCTGTGTCTTGAGCGCACCCTGAAGTTCTGGCGCGACTGGATCAGGCAGTCCAGCTATCGCGGTCGCTGGCGGGAAATGGTCAATCGCTCGGCACTGGCGATGAAGCTGCTCACCTCGCGCAAACACGGCGCCATCCTCGCCGCCGCGACCTTCGGCCTGCCGGAAAGCGTTGGCGGCGAACGCAACTGGGACTATCGCTACACCTGGATCCGCGACGCCTCGTTCACCGTTTACGCCTTCATGCGCCTGGGTTTCGTCGACGAGGCCAACGCCTACATGCGCTGGTTGCGTGGGCGGGTCAGTGACTGCCGGGGCCACGCGATGAAACTCAATATCCTGTATGGCATCGACGGCCGTCAGGAACTGCCGGAAATCGAACTCACCCACCTGTCCGGCCATGGTGGTGCAACTCCGGTGCGCATCGGCAATCTGGCGTATGCGCAGGTGCAACTGGATATCTTCGGCGAGCTGATGGACGCGGTGTACCTGGTCAACAAGTACGGCGAAGCCATTTCCCACGAAGGGTGGAAGCACACGGTAGAAGTGGTCGATCAGGTCTGCGAAACCTGGCAGCAGGGCGATGTCGGCATCTGGGAAATGCGCGGCGAGCAGCATCATTTCCTGCATTCGCGCCTGATGTGCTGGGTGGCGCTGGACCGGGCGATCCGCCTCGCCTCGAAACGCTCCCTGCCCGCCCCGTTCGCCCGTTGGGACCAGACGCGGCAGGCCATCTATTCCGATATCTGGGAAAATTTCTGGCACGAGGAACGCGGGCATTTCGTCCAGCACATCGGCAGCACCGCCCTCGACGGCTCGATGCTGCTGATGCCATTGGTGCGTTTCGTCAGCGCCAAGGACCCACGCTGGCTGGCCACCCTCGATGCCATCGAAAAGAACCTGGTGCGCGACGGCATGGTTTATCGCTATCACAATGACGACAACCCCATCGACGGCCTGCCCGGCACCGAGGGCGCCTTCGCCGCGTGCTCGTTCTGGTACGTCGAATGCCTGGCCCGGGCGGGCCGCGTGGAAAAGGCCCATCTGGAATTCGAACAGCTGCTGCGCTACGCCAACCCGCTGGGGCTGTACGCGGAAGAATTCGACAGCCAGGCGCGGCACATGGGCAACACGCCGCAAGCGCTGACGCACCTGGCGTTGATCAGCGCGGCGTGTTTTCTGGATCGGAAGTTGAGTGGGGAAAAGAGTGTGTGGCAGCCTTGAACGGGCTGACTACAGTGGCAACGCCAGCAACCCGTTCAAGGCAGCACTGGATCTGTCCCGGCATTGACGGAAAACCGCTCACGATAGGCTTGTGGTGTCACGCCCATGGCGCGCAGAAAGCTGCGTCGCAGGGTTTCCTCGCTGCCGAACCCGCATTGCACGGCGACCCGTTTGATCGGCACGCCGGTGTCGCTGAGCAGCCGTCGCGCGGTCTCGACGCGGATCTGCTCGATGGCCCGTGCCGGGGTCTGGCCGGTGTCGGCGCGGTAATGGCGCACGAAGCTGCGTTCGCTCATGCCGGCCTGCTGGGCCAGGGTCGGAATGCCGAGGTCCTTGGTCAGGTTTTCGCTGATCCAGGCGTGAAGCTCGTCGAACCGGTTGCCTTCTTTTTGCAAGGACAGGGTCACGCTGAATTGCGACTGACCACCGGGCCGCTTGAGGAACACCACCAGTTGCCGGGCAACTTCCAGGGCCATGCCACGGCCGAGGTCTTGCTCGACCATGGCCAGCGCCAGGTCGATGCCGGCGGTGACCCCGGCCGAGGTCCAGACCGGACCGTCGTTGATGAAAATCGGATTGGGTTCGACCTGCAATTGCGGATGCTGCTGCGCCAGCTGCTCGCAACGGGTCCAGTGCGTCACCACACGCCGCCCATCGAGCCAGCCACTGGCCGCGAGCAAAAACGCCCCGGTGCATACGGATGAAACCCGCCGACACCCCGCTGCATGCTCGCGCACCCACGCCACCAGCGGCAGATCTTCAGCCGCCGCATAAACGCCCCAGCCGCCGGCGATGATCAAGGTGTCGCTGCCCTGCTCCGGCAACGGTTCGGCCAGCAAGGCCAACCCCGCCGACGACATCACCGCCCCGCCGCCGCTGGCGATCACCGTCGGCGCATAGGGCGGCGGCAAGCCTTGCTGACGGGCGATGTCGTTGGCCGAAGCAAAGACCTGCAACGGCCCGGTGACGTCCAGCAATTGCACGTTGGTGAAGGCGAGCACATGAATGGTCTTGGGCATGATTGGCGTAATTCGTGGGGTAATTGGCGTATGCGCCAAATCCTACGAGCCTACAGTGAAGCCGTCCACCCACTTCATGAGAAATACACCATGACCTTGCAGATCGGTTTTCTGTTGTTTCCACAGGTTCAGCAACTCGACCTGACCGGCCCTTACGACGTGCTGGCCTCGCTGCCGGATGTGAAGGTGCATTTGATCTGGAAGGACCTGATGCCGATCACCGCCAGCACCGGTCTGATGTTGAAACCGACCGTCACCTTTGACGACTGCCCCGCGCTGGATGTGATCTGCATTCCGGGCGGCAGTGGCGTCGGGCCATTAATGGAGGATGAGCAGACCCTGGATTTCATCAGGACCCAGGCTGCCAACGCGCGGTATGTCACCTCGGTCTGCACCGGTTCGCTGGTACTCGGTGCGGCGGGCCTGCTCAAGGGCAAGCGTGCGACCACCCACTGGGCCTATCACGAACTGTTGGCACCGCTGGGGGCGATTGCGGTGAAAGACCGGGTGGTGCGCGACGGCAATTTGCTGACCGGTGGTGGAATCACCGCCGGCATCGATTTCGCCCTGACCCTGGCGGCGGAGTTGTTCGATAAGGACACCGCCGAACTGGTGCAATTGCAGCTCGAATACGCCCCGGCGCCGCCGTTCGCCGCAGGCAGTCCGGAAACGGCGCCCGCCAGCGTATTGGAAGAAGCCCGCAAACGCGCTGCCGGTTCATTGAAGCTGCGCGCAGAAATCACCGAACGTGCTGCGGCGAAACTGGATCGACGCTGACAGAAATGGCTGCGGGAACCGGGTCCCCGCAGCCAGTACTTTTCTTGCGCTCATAAAAAAACCCGCCGAGGCGGGTTCTTCCAAGACCATTACGACTCCCTGTCGTCAGCATTCCATGCAGGCCGATCATCCATGATCCTGAGCACTCCCTGTGCTTCAGTGGATGGGGCCAGAATACGCATGGGATCCAATCTGCGATAGAGGACATATCTACTAACACTTGTAGGACATTCGCTATAGCCGCCCTTCCGAAATCCCTGAGAGACGTCGGACATCGAGCTCGGAGGCCGCGAGTGACGCGACCAGTGGCTGACTTGCAGCTATCCGGGTGCCATCACTCCACCTGGCGTTCGTGAGCCTTGGCGATAAGAAACTGCTCGATGTTGCTCATTTGCTCATCCCAACCACGACTGTCCATGCGGAACGCCTTGAGTCGGCGAGTTTGGGGAATGTGGTCGAATCCCGACTCGGAGACCTTCAGCAACGTGCCGTTTTCCATGTCTTCGAGCTCGAATTTCACCAGTGTGGTGGGCTCCTGGGAGTAATCGAAGCCCGGCTCCACGGCGTATGGATGCCAGCGAAACGAAAACAGCCGCTCCGGCTCGACCCGTTCGACCAACACATTCCACAACACATGTTCATAACCCGGGTACGTCACCTGCCCCTGGGTCCACTCGCCGGCGACAAAACGCCTTCCGTCCAGCGCCACGCCAAACCATTTCCCGAATTGCTCGGCATGGGCTATGACGCGCCAGACCTGTGAACGCGGCGCCTTGAGCAGGATCTTCCTTTCGATGCGATCTGATGCTGGGTTCATAAGTCACCTCCTGTACTGAACAACAGTAGGCCTGTAAGACCACTTGTCCAACCCTAAAGTTGTGTGGCGATCAACGTTGCCCGAAGTATTCGGCTGTATTCGTGGCGATAAGTTCTGCTTTGACGGTGGCGGTTGGCGTCGATCAAACCTGCTAACGTTGCCCGCCACAACGCAGAATCCAGCCATGCCACCGGGAGGCACCATGAACAAACTGCAGGGAAGCTGCCTGTGCAAAGCCATCCAATACGAAGTCGACAGCCTCGACATGCCCATCAGCCATTGTCACTGCCATACCTGCCGCAAGGCACACGCGGCGGCTTTTGCGTCGACTGCCGGAGTGATGCGCGAGCATTTTCGCTGGATCAAGGGCCAGGATCGGCTGAGCAGCCATGAGTCCTCACCGGGTAAGTGGCGGCATTTCTGTTCAGTCTGCGGCTCGCATTTGATGGCGGAACGTTTGGCCCAGCCCCACGTGATCGTTCGTGTCGCCACACTGGATGACGATCCGGAAATGACGCCTCAGGCGCACATCTGGACGTCCCACGACGTGCCCTGGCTTGCCTGTGACGCGGTGAAAAAACACCCTGAATGGCAGACGTAGAGGGCTGGAGATTGCACTGCGCCAAACTGCACCGCTCTTTTCCCTGTCATAGCGAGCTTCTGACATGCATCCACGCTTTCTTCTGGCGCTGGCACCCTTGATGTTGACCCCCATGGCCCATGCCGTGGACTGCGACAACGCCTCCGACCAGGCGACGATGAACCAGTGCGCGTCGCAACAGCACGCCGCGGCTGACAAGGAGCTGAATGCGCTCTACCAGCAAATCACCGCTCGACTGAAGGCCAATCCCGACAGCAAGAAACTGTTGGTGGGCGCACAGCGTTCGTGGATTGCGTTCAGGGATGCCGAGTGCAAGTTTTCGGCGTCAGGGGTGGAAGGCGGGAGTGTCTATCCGCTGGTCTACGGCAACTGCATCACGCAATTGACCAAGGCGCGGATCGAGACGTTCAAGACGTATCTGAAGTGTCAGGAAGGGGATTTGGGGTGTCCGGTGCCGGGGATTTGATTCTGCCTATTATTGCTGTGTTTGTGGGGGCCCCATCGCGAGCAAGCTCGCTCCTACAGGGTTCAGCGGCGTACACAAATGTGTGATCCACCGAAATCCTTGCAGGAGCTGACTTGCCAGCGAAGGCAGCTCAGGCGCCGTGATTACCGCACAAACACCTGCGCCGTGGTAATCGCCATATCCCCACCTGGCATCTTGATGCTGCCGATCTGCTTCAGGCTGTCGGCATCGAAGATCGCCACGTCGTTGAAGGTCCCGGCCAGGTAGATCTTGCTGCCGTCCTTGTTGAAGGAAATGCAGTAGTAGGAATGATCCAGGGTGGCGGACTGGAGCAGTTTCTTCTGCTTGATGTCGTACTTGGCCAGGCGGTTAAGCACGCCAAACATCAGGTTCGGGTCCTTGGGTGAGCGCATGCCGCTGAAATAGATTTCCGTCAGGGGACCGAAGTCGGTGGTTTCGGTCTTGCCGGTTTTCAGGTCAATGCTGAACAGGCCATACAGGTATTCGGCAGTGGCCGGGTCCTGTTTCTTGTCCTTGAATTTCGCGGCGGTGTAGAGCAGCGAGAAGTCATGGCGATAGGTCTGCTGGTTCCACACGTAGAGCACGTCCGGGGCGCTGTAGTTCGGGCGCTTCCAGTGGCGGCTCGGGATCAGCACGTCGAATTTTCCGGTCTGCACGTTGACCTTGTAGACATCCGCCCCCGCCACGTACAGCGTGCCGTCGTCACCGCTCTGCATGATGGTCAGCTGTCGCGGCGCCGGGAAGCTGCGCACCGGTTTGGCGTCCATGCCGGCGTCAGTCTTGTACACGTCGAGCCGCGGCTGCTGCACTTCGTAGCGGTCGTTGAGCATCAACGTCGGGTTGGCGACGGTGAACAGTTCCTTGCCGTCGTGGCTGAGGGTAAAGGCGAACATCGACCGCGCTTTCTCCCCCGGCTTCTGGGTGATGCTGGCGTGGAACACCTGCTTGCAGCTGTCCAGTTCGACGCCGTAGACATCCGCATAGTGGTTGTTCAGCACATAGGCGGTCTTGCGGTCCGGCGACAGTTGCACGGTGCCGGGACCGAAGGCGTCGGGCATCTTGCAGGTCTTGTACAAGGTGTCCGTGGACAGGTCGATCACGTGCAGGTTGTTCGGGTAATTGGTGGTCAACATGTATTCGTGACCGTCTTGCAATGCGGTGTTTTCATCGGCCAGAACACTGAGCGAACAGGTGCTCAGGAGGGCGAAAGCGGCCAGGCCGCAGACTTTGATGCTGTGCATGCTGGAATCCTTCTTCTTATCTGATCACTTGTCTTTGGGGAAGACAGTGCCGAGGTTGCGCCAGTTTTCGTTGGACGCCTGGGCATCCTTGTTCCAGTCCGGATAGGTGCTCATCATGTCGGGCACCTGGGCCGGCCACCAGCACGGATCGGAGCAGCCATACAGGTCGGCTTCCATCGGCTGGCACAGCGACGACACACCGCCAAATGCATCGATCTCCCAACCCGGGTCGGTGGTCGAGGCGCAGCCCGCCACCGAGCTCATCGCCACCACTTCTTCGATGCGGTTTTCGTCCGCGGCCTGATCCAGCTTCAACGCTTTGTTATTGATTGCCTTGAGATGTTTCATATCAGTGAGCCTTGCGCGGAGTGATGTAGCTGCTGATGAACGCAGGGTTATGAGCCATGATCCGGGTGTAGACCTCGATGCCGAAGTCGACCCAGTCACGCATCAGTTCGCAGTAGTGATAGGTCGGATGGGTCGGGTCGCCGTAGCGGGCGTAGCTTTCGTGGTAGCAGCCACCGGAGCACAGATTACGGATCTGGCAGTCTTCGCAGCCGGTGTTGGTACGGTCGAGGCGCTGGGACAGGAAGTCGTTCAACTCCACCTGTTTCACGCCGCTGTGTACGTTGCCGAAGGTCGGCAGGCTCGAACCGGTAAAGCGGTGGCACAGGTTCAACTCACCCTTGTGATCGACCGCCAGCATCTTCAGGCCCGCGCCGCAGGGCAGGGCTTTTTTGTGGCCTTCGTGGATGTCGGTGATCAACTGATGCAGGTTGGAGAAGCCGATATTGCGGTGCTCCAGCGCTGCTTCCAGGTAACGTCGGCCGAGCTTCTTCATGTTGGCGAAAACTTCGATCAGTTCGTCACTGGTCAGGTTGAAGGTGCTGATGTCGCCTGAGGTGACGGGGGCGAAACCGACTTCGGCAAAACCCAGTTCGTTGAACAGGTGATCCCAGATGGTTTCGACATCGGTGACGCCGGTGGTCAGGGTCACCCGCGCGCCGACCGGACGGCTGTTGTAGCGCGACAGCAGCATTTCGGCCTTGCGCCGCACCACGTCGTAGGTGCCCTGCCCGCCCACGGTGATGCGGTTGCGGTCGTGCACGGTTTTCGGCCCGTCGATACTCACCGAGAGCCCGAAACGGTGGGCGTTGAGGTAGTCCACGGTTTCTTCGGTGAGCAGCGTGGCGTTGGTGGTCATCACGAACTCGACGAACTTGCCGGCCTCGCGAAAACGCTTTTCACAGTAATCGACCATGTACTCGATCAGCTTGCGATTGCTCAGCGGCTCTCCGCCGAAGAACACCACGGTGAAACGTTCTTCCTCCGGGGATTCGCGCAGCAGCATCTCCACCGAAGCAATGGCGGTCTCAACGTCCATTTTCTTGCCGGCCGAGGGCTTGTCGAGGTCTTCCTTGTAGCAGTAGGTGCAGCTCAGGTTGCAGCCGGTGTTGACGTTGAGCACCACGGTGTTGATCGCCGTGCGCTCGACCCGTTTGGTGGCGATGTCCGGGGTCAGCGGCGAGCCGTCGCTGACGAGTTCCAGGGCTATCAGCTCGCGCAGGGTTTCGGTGACTTCTTCACCGTTGAAACGCGCGGCCAGCCGCTCGATCAGGTCGTCCGACGAGCAGCCGGGGCCGCGCAAGGTATCGATGATGGTGCCCGTCAGTTCATCGCTGGCGAACAGCGAACTGCTGGGAATATGGAACAGCATGCGGTCGGCATCAACGTGCACTTCGTGCAGGTTGCGTTCGACCAGATTCAAGATAGCGCCCATGGCAAACCTCCTGTGCAAGCCCCGTTCTGCGGGGCTTGCGGTCATTCCGAAAAGTGTCTGAAGCCTTTGCTGTCAGTGCAGCTCACGTTTCAACATCACGGAATGGGTGGGTTGTTCCAGCGTTGCACAGTCACGATCATGTGGCCTTCGCCGGTCAGGGATTTCCCTGCGTCGTCGACGGCGGCGATCACCTTGAGGTTGCCGGCATTGTTGGTGGACATTTTGCGCGCCGGATTCGGTCCGGCATCGCCCGGTGTGAACACGCCCGCGTCGGCCTGCATGGTGCCGGCGAACTTGACGTCTTCGTCTTCCCTGGCGCGGTCGTCGAAGGCCTCGACCTTCCACTGCGCCGGGAACACGCCGATGCGATACGGCTTGCCATCGGCGCCCTTGCCCCAGGCTTCGGCGTCGAATCGGCCCTGGACTTTCGGCGTCGAACCGCCGCCCTCGCCGATCCGCGCCACCGAGAACTCAGGCACGACTTTGACTTCGGCGATCTGGCTGTACACCGACAGGCTCGGGCCTTTCAGCGTACCGACAGTGACCGCGCGCAGACCCGGCTGGGCATTGGCGGCGGCCTTGAGTTTGACCTTGATCCGCTGCGGGCTCTGCTCGATGACTTCGAGCACTTCCACGTCTTTGCCGAAATTCGGCTTGCCACTCAGACCGCTGCCGACCAGGGTGACTTCGCTTTCGCTGCCGGCCTTCAGATAACCCGGCTGCACCGCCAGCAAACGGGCGGAACCCTGTTTGGCGGCAACGAAGTCCAGGCCACGCTCATCGTGCTCGGCCTCGAACATCCGGCCCTGCATCGCATTGCCCTGGGCGGCGAACACCTGGCGCATGGTCACGCCGTCGATGGTCACGTTGCCGCGCCATTCGTAGCCGGTGTAGAGGATCGCGCTGCCGTCGCCGTTGAACGGGGTGCCGTCGGCGTATTGGCCTTTGACGCTGACCTTGAAGGTGTCGCTGCCGTCGGCGCTGACGCTCATCACACCCGCCAGTTCACCCTTGCCCGGCAAATGACCGCTGAAGCTCCAGTCGCCCACCAGTGCATCGGACTTCGGCGCCACGCTCTGCCATTTCTTCCAGGCCGGGTTGTCCAGCGGATAGCGCTTGGCCAACAGCGGCACCATGTCTTTGCGAGCGATATCGAACCAGTCGCGATCGCGGGCCAGGGCCTGGTATTCCAGGGACGGCCACTGGCCGAGGTGGAAGTTCACCAGACGCTCCCATTCCTGGGCCGGACGTCGTTGCAGGGCAACCCGCGCACCGGAGTGGCAGCGACCGCACATCTGGCTGGTCTGCTCGTCGAACTTCTCGGCGGTGTTGAGCCGGCGTTCCAGTGCATAACGCACGCCGTCGGTCTCGCTCGGTGCCAGGCCCTGGGTGTCGGCCAGGTACTTGACCAGCGTCCGGCGGTCTTCATTGCTGATCTGCAAACCGTGCATGGTCTGCATCCGGGCGATGCTCATCAACCAGCCCTCCGGCGTCTTGCGCTGGTGGCTGATGCGGCTCAGGGCGTTATCGGCTTCGGGGGTATGACAGCCCTGACAGGTTTCCTTGAGGATGGTCTGGGCGTCGCGGGCTGCCAGGCTGTGAGGCGAATGCAGTGCTATACAAGCGGCTACAGCCAGCAGGCTGGCGCTCATGCCTGATCGGAGTTTTCTCTTCATCAACGTCGAACCTCGCACGGTGCTTTCTTATTTTTGTGGCTTATCGTTTTTTGGGTTTCTGCCGCCGGCGGCGAGCCGCTGACGGAGGCAGTAGAAACGTCTGCGATGAGCAATACACGGAGCGTGCCAGCTTGCCGATAATCTTTTTAATCAAACAGTTACGGGTTTATCACCGCATTGCGTCGGCATTTACCCCAAGCCCCGGCGTCCAGTTTCGCGACAGCTGTAGCAATCTGAGACAAGCATAGATGCCTATGCTTGCAGTCACCTCCCAATACACTCCCGACACATTCAGTAACGTCTATCGAAACGCAATCGCTCAAGCCTGGCTTCAACTCGTCGATAAACGACTTACGACCAATGATCAGGGAATGACGACATGGCAATCTCTTTAACCTCTGTCTTTATCCAGCCATCAGCCGCTGAGCTGAGCAAAACCGCGCAACCATTGACAAAGACAACGCTCAGCGAAGACCTCCAAAAGACGGCGGTCAACCTCAATCCGGCGGCGGTTTACCATCCCAGCGATGAAGCCCAGACAATCAGCCCGACAATGGAAGTCATCGAGACCTGGATCGGCCGTTCCCAGACAGCTGACTTCCCGCAAATTGCCGAACAGCACAAAAATGCGCACGAGTCGCTGAAACTGGCGTTCGAAGACTTCAAGTCGGCCTTGAGTGATGTTTTTCCGGATCTCGCCAACAAGAAATTCGGCTTTACCATTGAAGCCGATGGCAACCTCAAAGTGCTGAACACCGCCAACGAGCTGAGTGCTTCAGACATGGATCAACTGAACTCACTGCTCAATGCCTCAAGCTCACTGAAAATGGCGGCGAGCGGTTACCGGGACACGTCCATCGAGTTGGTCGCGGCCGATGCAGGCTGGGGAGGCAGCCATTTGGGCAAGTACAACCTGACCAAAGACAACTTCGCCAACACTATTGATATGGCGGCCCTGTTTCTGCCAAAGGGCAACGCGCCAAGCGCTGAAGCCATCGACGGCTATTTCTCACACCAGTTATGGCGTAAAGGTGAACTGGGGACGCCGCAGACGGATGCCGCAATCGTGGCTGCACGCGATGCCAAAAGAATCAATGAGAAGGTCTGATTCCCAATAGCCCTGCCCGGACACGCCCTGGCCTCATCGCTGGCCGGGGCTGACCAATCCGTCGCGTGCGTCTCAGCCGACGTCGCGAATTGCGACAATTCCCCCGCTGCCGCCCGTCCCGGGCTTTATCCAACTCCCGCCAACAGCGGGCCGTAAGGCCTTCCCGGGGCAGTTGGCACAGCCATTGCGAAAGTCTCGTTCTCACGAACAACAAGAGGCTTTGCCATGTCCCTCCCGAATCTACTCCCCGCCACTTCGGCCTTCATCCAGCGCGCACCGCGCATGTTGATCGGCGGTGATTGGGTCGAGGCCGCCGACGGCCAGACCATGCCCCTGCACAACCCGGCCACTGGCGAAGTGCTTTGTGTGGTGCCACGGGCCACGCCGGAAGATGTCGACCACGCCGTGCTCGCCGCGCGTCACGCGTTCGATGACTCGGCCTGGAGCCGTACCCGCCCCCGGGAGCGGCAGAACCTGTTGTGGAAACTCGCCGACCTGATGCAACGCGACGCCGAGCTGCTGGCGCAGCTGGAGTGCCTGAACAATGGCAAAAGCGCTGCCGTCGCACAGGTGATGGATGTGCAACTGGCCATCGACTTCCTGCGCTACATGGCCGGTTGGGCGACCAAGATCGAAGGCTCCAGCGTCGAGGTGTCGTTGCCGCTGATGCCCAACGATCAGTTCCACAGCTTTATCCGTCGCGAAGCGGTGGGTGTGGTCGGTGCCATCGTTGCCTGGAACTTCCCGTTGCTGCTGGCCTGCTGGAAGCTCGGTCCGGCCCTGGCCACCGGTTGCACCGTGGTGCTCAAGCCTGCCGATGAAACGCCACTGACCGCACTGAAACTGGCGGAGCTGGTACTGGAAGCCGGCTATCCCGAAGGCGTGTTCAACGTGGTCACCGGCACGGGCATCACCGCCGGCTCCGCACTGACCCACAACCCGCTGGTGGATAAGCTGACCTTTACCGGCTCCACCGCCGTGGGCCAGCAGATCGGCAAGATTGCCATGGACTCGATGACCCGGGTCACCCTCGAATTGGGCGGCAAGTCGCCGACCATCGTCATGGCCGATGCCGACCTGCCAAGCGCCGCCGCCGGCGCCGCCAGCGCGATTTTCTTCAATCAGGGCCAGGTGTGCTGCGCCGGCTCGCGCCTGTATGTGCAGCGCAAGCATTTCGACAATGTAGTGGCGGACATCGCCGGCATCGCCAATGCCATGAAGCTCGGCAACGGCCTGGACCCGAGCGTCGAGATGGGGCCGCTGATCTCTGCGCGCCAGCAGGCGCGGGTGTATGGCTATATCGAAAAAGGCCGGGAAAGCGGTGCGACCATTGCCTGCGGCGGCGAGCAATTCGGGCCGGGTTTTTTCGTCAAGCCAACGGTGATCGTCGACGTCGATCAGAAGCACTCACTGGTGCAGGAAGAAATCTTCGGCCCGGTGCTGGTGGCGATTCCGTTCGATGACGAAGCCGATGCGCTGCGCATGGCCAACGACAGCCCTTACGGCTTGGGCGCGAGTATCTGGTCGAATGACCTGGCGGCGGTGCACCGGATGATTCCGCGGATCAAGTCCGGTTCTGTGTGGGTCAACTGCCATAGCGCGCTGGACCCGGCGTTGCCGTTCGGCGGTTACAAGATGTCGGGGGTCGGGCGCGAGATGGGTTATGCGGCGATCGAGCATTACACGGAGTTGAAGTCGGTGTTGATCAAGTTGTAATAGCGGGGCCCTTTCGGCCGCCATCGCGGGCAAGCCCGCGATGGGGCCGGTCCAGACAGCACAAATTTCAGGGTTTGAAGCCTTGAGCCAATAACCAACTGCGAACCATCCTCCCCTGCTCCACCGTCAGCCCGGCCAGCGCCTGCTCGGCCGGCTCGGTGCGCAACCGCCGTATCAATGGTGCCAGCTCAATCCCCTGTACATGCCAGATCCCCAACGGCTGATCCGCCGTGATCACCACTTCGGCCTCATCGACAAACCCGTCGCGCAACACCGGCGCCCGCTCGATTCGCAGCGCACTGAAATCCGCCTCGGCATGGGCGATCTCGGCATCCGGCCACTGTCGCCGCGCCTCCCAGAACGGCTGGCTCAACCAGCGCTGCTCATCGGCATAAAAATCCCGACCGATCCGTGCGAAACGCAAAAACAGCTGTTCCACCCGTTGCTGGTGAAAACGCCGGGCCAGCGCAGCCCGTTCGGGTTTGCACAACAGGGTGTTGATCACCGTCGGCGCCTGCAATGCCGACGACAGCGATTGAAAGATGCCATTGCCCGACAGCGGATCCACCGCCATCGCCGCATCGCCGACCCGTATCCAGTGATCGCCACACACCTGCGGGCTCAGGATGGCTGTGCTGCTGCGGGCGTGCAGGTTCAGATCAACCTCCGCTTCGCCGGCAAAAAACGCCCGAGCCACGGCCGAATCCCGACGCCGGTGGCGACAGTACGCCAGCAACTGCGCCTTGCCCGGCAACCCGGCGCTGGCCACGTCCACCGTCCATTGCCAGTAGCACTGGCCGTCGGCCCGCCGCGCCATCCACGCCCAGCCGTCCTCAAGGCTTTCCACGGCGCTGGCAGTGTCGCCCGGGGTGCCTTGCCAGCGATTGAGCAGGCTGACCGTCTCCGGCCCGCGCAGGCCCTTGCCGAGCGCCGGTGCCTGACGCCCACGGGCTTCGACCAGAAAGTCTGCGCTCAGGCTTTCGCGGCCTTCGATGTCGATGCAATGTCCATCGGGGAATGACTGCACGCCCAGCACCCGGCCTTCGATCAATAGCACGCCAGCCGCGCGCAAGTCTTGGCGCAGGCCGCGATCGAAGGTCGGGCGATCCAACAGGAATTCGATGTTTTGTGCGTGTTGCTGGCCGTTCCAATTGACCTGCCGTTGAGAAGGCAACGCCGCCTCCTCCAAAGCGTGATGCAGCCCTGCACCGCGCAAGGCCTCCAGTACCCGCACGGATACGCCTTCCAGCGCGGCAAACCGGCGCCACTCGCTGACCAGGGTCACGGCATAGCCGAGGCGCCGCAGCCCCAGTGCCACCGCCGCGCCCGCCGGTCCGGCGCCCAGCACCACAATCGCGGTCATGGCCCGAGGCGCCGTTCAGGTCCGCGATAGCGAGCGTTGTGTTGCAGGTAGTCGATCACCTGTTCATTGCTCGCCTCGGGGTGGGCCACCAGGAACGCAGCGATATGCCCGCTCAACGCCGCGCAACCGAGACTGGCGCCCGACTGCCCCGGATAAGTGCCGTGCACGCAGGCGGCAAAGTCTGCCTGCGTGGTGTTGAGCCACGACCATTCGAGTTCGGCGCAGCGCGCATCGCCGGTCACGCGCAGCACGTGTGGATAATTCGCCGGGAACACGCCTTCGCCCTGGGCCGGACTGGACGCGCAAAGCAATACGCCCTTCGCCACCGCCGCCGCGCACGCGCCACGTAACAGACTGCGATCCTGACGCAGGCCGAGACTCAAATTGATCAGCCGCACATCACGGGCCACCAGCCAGTCGATCGCCGTGGCAATTTGTAAGGCACTGGTCACCCCACGCTGATCGAACACCTGGGCCACGCAGAACAGTGCCGATGGCGCACGGCGGCCGATGGCTTCGATGACCGCGCTGCCGTGGCCCAGGGGATCGCCGTGCAAATCGCTCTCGGTGAGTCCGTCCTCCACCAGCGCAAAGCGCCGCCCGGCGATAACTTGCACCTGCTGCGCCGCCGAGTGACCGCTGTCCACCACACCAATACGCAACTCAGGCTTCATGCAGCACCGCTTTGGAAATCAATACGCCGTCGAGCAATTCAAAGCGCAGGTCGGCATCGGCCAGGGTCGAAGGACGATGGCTGATCAGTATCCGTGTGCGCCCGGCGAACAGGCGGTCGATAGCCTCGATCACTTCGCGCTCGGTGGCTTCGTCCACCGCCGAGGTGGCTTCGTCGAGCACCAGGATCATAGGGTCCTGCAAGAGTGCGCGGGCAATGGCGATGCGTTGTTTTTGCCCACCGGACAACTGCTGCCCGCGCTCACCCAGCGGGCTGTCGAGGCCTTCGGGCAAGGAGGCGATCAGGCTATCGAGTTGCGCCAGCCGGGCCACTTCGGCAATCGCTTCGCGGCTGGCATCCGGCACCGCATAGGCCAGGTTGTCGGCCAGGCTGCCGCGAAACAGCACGATGTCCTGACTGACCACGGCGATACGCCGACGCAGCTGGAACAGATCCAGTTCTCGCAAGTCCACTTCGCCGAGCAGCACCCGACCGGATTGCGGGTCATGGTGGCGTTGCAGCAGGTCGATCAAGGTCGATTTGCCAACGCCGGAGCCGCCGCTCAAGGCGACTTTCAAACCGTAGGGTATGGATGCCTGGATGCCGCGCAGGGTGGTCGATCGACCCGGATGGCTGAAGTGCACGTCATCGAAACGCAGATCGCCAGAGGACGGCAGCGGCTGTGGCGTCGCGGGTGTCAGTACGGTCGGCTGTTCGCCGCGCAGTTCCATCACGCGCCCGAGGCTGACGGTCATTCGCTGAATGGCGACATAGAGCCCGAGCAGGCTCTGCACCGGCCCGACGGCCATGCCCAGGTAGGTCGAAAACGCGATCAGCGCGCCCAGTTGCCAAGTGCCCTGCACCACCCAGTATCCGCCGATCAGAAAGGCGCAGGCGCGGGACAGGGACGTCAGCGTGCCCGGCACGGCCTGGGTGAAAAACTCGGTGACTTGCAGGCGCAGCAACTGGCTCATGTAGCCCTGGCCGAGGTTTTCCAGGCGCCGTGCTTCGCGCTGCTGCTGACCGGCGGACTGGATGAATTTCATCACCGGCAGCGTTTCGACCATGAATGAGGACATGTCTGCCGAGCGCTCGCGTAACTGCCGCACATCACGCTCGACCTTGCGTCGCATCCAGCGCAGCCAGAGCACGTCGAGGGGAATCAGCACCAGCGCCAGCAGCGAAAGTTTCCAGGACAGGGTCAGCAGCATCGCCAGCGCCACCACCAGGCCAATCACGCTGGACACCGCCGAGAACAGCGAGTCCACGGCAAAACGCTGGATCTCCGCCACGTCGCCATCGAGGCGCGACATCAGGTCACCGATGCGCCGCTGGCCGTAGAAGCTGGGTGACAGGGTCTGCAAATGCCGATAGAGGTCATCACGCAGTGCAAACAGCATGCGCCCGGACAGCCGCGTGTGCAGATAACGGTTGATCCCGGACAACGCCGTGCCGAGCAAGCCGGCGACGATCATCAACCCGGCGATCAGCACCAGCATCGGGAAATTGCGCGCGAGCAACCCGTCGTCGATCAACAGCTTGGTCAGCCACGGTTGCACCAGCACCAATGCCGAAGCACAGACCGACAAGCCGAGCAGCCCGGCGATCGCCAGCCGATGGGGCCGCACGAAACTGTAGAGCCAGCGCAGCGCTGATTGCAGAGCTTCGGGGTTCTGGCTGTCGATCAGCCGAACGATCAGGCGCTGCATCACGAGCGCAACTGTTTGAGCTTGCGATACAGGGTCGCGCGGCTGATGCCCAAAGCGTCGGCGGCGGCCGAGACGTTGCCCTGATGGCTATCCAGGGACTGGCGAATCATCTCCAGTTCGTTTTCGCGAATACTCCCGGACTGCGGTCGTTCGCTGGAGTTCAGGTCGTCGAGCATGCTGTCGGGCAGGTGATCGAGGGTCAGCACGGTTTCCCCCGGTTCGCGCATGGCCAGCGCGGTACGCAGGACCATCTCCAGTTGGCGGATGTTGCCTGGCCAGTGGTAACCGCCGAGCAAACGACTCAAGTCGTCATGCAGCACCACTGTGGGCGCATCGAGTCTGGCCAGCAAACGGCTGACCAGCGCGCTGAAGTCATCGCGCTCGCGCAGGGCCGGGAGCATCACGCTGATGCCGTTGACCCGGTAGAACAGGTCTTCGCGAAAATGTTGTTCTTCCACCAGACGCTTGAGGTCGCGGTGGGTGGCGCAGATCAATGCGATGTCGATGTCCTGTTCTTCGCCAGCGCCCAACGGCGCGACTTTGCGATCCTGCAACACGCGCAACAATCGCGCCTGCAATGCAAGCGGCATGTCACCGATTTCGTCGAGGAACAGCGTGCCGCCATGGGCCTGTTGCAAGCGACCGATCATGCCGCCACGCCGCGAACCGGTGAATGCGCCTTCGCGATAGCCGAACAGTTCGGACTCGATCAGACCTTCAGGAATGGCCGCGCAGTTTACCGCCACGAAGGGCTTTTCGGCGCGGCTGCCAGCCATGTGCAGGGCGCGGGCGATGACTTCTTTACCGGTGCCGGTTTCGCCCAACAGCAACACCGGCAGTTCGTTGGCCAGGCCTTGGCGGGCCATGCGCAACGCCCGGGCGTAACGCACGTTGTTGCCGGCCAGTGATTCGAGGTCCGGCTGGGTCTTGGCGGGTTTTGCGACGCTGCGCGGCGGGGTGCTGACGTTGATCGAACGCTGCGGCGCACGCAGGGTTTTGTAGAAGAACTCGCCTTTGGCGGTCTGCAGGCTGCCAACGCCGCCCTGATGCAGCCGCGCCAACAGTTGCAAGCCATCGACGCCGAGAAACTCTTCGCACCGTCGACCCACCAGCGCCGAGCGCTCGGCATGCAGCAACTGGCAGGCCTGGGCACTGACCGCGAGGATCTGCCCGCCGAGGCTGACGGCCAACAAACCCTGCCAGGGAGATTCGAGGTACTGCCGACGGCTGTGGAAGGCCAGGACGATTTCGTCCGGATAGCTGGCGTTGAACACCCGGCTTTCGATCTGGCTGACGGCCATGGCCAGCAACGCGGTGCTGTCGTGGGCGCGGCCCAGTGGACCTTCGCGGGTCAGGTCGAGGACGCCGAGAATGTCGCCCTGGGGGCAATGGATCGGCACCGAGGTGCAAGAGAAATCACTGAGGCGATCCAGGTAATGTTCGCCGCAATCGATCAGGGTTGGCCGGGCTTCCACCAGCGCCGTACCGAGGGCATTGGTACCGCGTACGGCTTCGCTCCAGCAGGCACCGAGGGTGATGTCTTGCAGACCGCTGCCCTTGAGACGGTCGGCGCGTCCTTCGACCGCGAGAATGGTCGCCTCGGAGTTGGCGAGAATGATCAGCCCTTCCTTGCCCTGGCGTTCGGCCAGGTAATCGATCGCCGGCAGTGCCGCATCGATCAGCAGCCGGTTGCTTGCCAGCAGAACATCCAGGCTGGCCGTCGATTCCAGCGCCAGTTCATGCTTGGCGTTGAAATGCACGCCATGGCTGAGGCTGCGCCGCCACGAGGCATCGATTTCGGCGCGCAGGACGCCGTCCGGCACTTCGCCTTCCAGATGCAGCTTTTCCCGGGCCAGCCGGGCTTCGCGGTGCAATTTGGGGGAGTTTGTTTTTATTAGAGTCATCAAGCGCTCCGGGTCGGTCCGCCCTGCGCCTTGGTACAACGGCGCCCTGCCGCAATCTTTACGTTAACGTAAGGGCTATGGCAAGTGCCGTAGGGCGTTTGTGTTTCGACAGGTGGATCGCGATGGCTTTCAGACGTGAGGATCGCCCGGCGGTTTGCTCGGCGCGGCGTATTGCGGCTTCAAGTGACCGTCCTGATCAAGTAGCCAGGCGTCCATGATCTGCCGCACCACGGGACCGGCGACGCGGCCACCGGCCTCGCCGTTTTCGATCATCACCGATATGACAATCTTGGGGTGTTCCGCCGGTGCGAAACCGACGAACAAGGCGTTGTCGCGGTTGCGCTCCAGGGTCTTCGCGCGGTTGTAACGCTCACCCTGCTTGATTGCCACCACTTGCGCGGTGCCGCTCTTGCCGGCGATGCGGTACTGCACCCCCACTGCGGCTGCCCGGGCAATTCCTCGGGCATCGTGCATGACCATCTGCATGCCATGGTTGACCTGCTCCCAGTCACGGGGATCCTTGAGCAGGATATTCGGCATCGGGTGCTCATCCACCGGTGCGACACCGTCCACAGTCCGGGCCAGGTGCGGGCGGTTCCACACCCCTTTGTTGGCGATCAGCGCGGTGGCCTGGGCCAGTTGCAGCGGCGTGACTTGCATGTAGCCCTGGCCAATGCCGAGGATCACCGTCTCACCCGGGAACCAAGGCTGGCGGCGCGTGGCGCGCTTCCAGGCCTGGGACGGCATCAAGCCGGGAGACTCTTCGTACATGTCCAGCGAGACCTTTTCACCGAGACCGAACATCGCCATATAGTCGTGCAGACGATCAATGCCCAGCTTGTGTGCCAGGTCGTAGAAATAGGTATCGTTGGAACGCATGATCGCCGCGTCCATGTCCACCCATCCGTCACCGCTGTGGTTCCAGTTACGGTATTTGTGATCGAAGTCCGGCAGTTGGTAGTAGCCCGGGTCGAAAACTCGAGTCTGCGGTGTGACCACGCCCGCATCGAGGCCGGCAATCGCGACTTCCGGCTTGATGGTCGAGCCCGGTGCATAGAGACCGCGCAGCACGCGGTTGAACAGCGGCCGGTCGATAGAATCGTGCAGCGCCGCGTACTCCTTGAAGCTGATGCCGGTGACGAACAGATTCGGGTCGAAGCTGGGCTTGCTGACCATGGCCAGCACTTCACCCGTCGACGGATCAAGCGCAACCACCGAACCACGGCGGTCACCCAGGGCTTGCTCGGCGGCTTCCTGAAGTTTGACGTCTAGACTCAGGACGATGTTTTTACCCGGAACCGGGTCGGTGTGCTTGAGCACTCGCAATACGCGCCCTTGAGCGTTGGTTTCAACTTCTTCGTAACCGACATGGCCATGCAGTTCCGACTCGTAGAATTTCTCGACCCCGGTTTTGCCGATGGATTGAGTGCCACGGTATTCGACCGAGTCCAGGGCCTTGGATTCTTTCTCGTTGATACGACCGACGTAGCCGATTGAATGAGCGAAGTGTTCAGCGAACGGATAGTGGCGTACGAACTGAGGTTCGACATCGATGCCAGGCAAGCGGAATTCGTTGACCGCGAGCACCGCAATCTGTTCTTCGCTGAGCTCATAGAACAGCGTGACCGGTACGAACGGATGCCGCGCCTGCTTCATCGCTTTGTCGAACAGCGCGCGGTCTTCGGCAGGCAAGTGCAGCAGGTTGATCACTTCGTCCAGTTCTTGCTTGACGTCCGAAGCGCGCTCGCGGGTGATGGTCAGGTTGTAACTGGGCCGGTTGTCGGCGAGAACCACGCCATTGCGGTCATAGATCAACCCACGAGTCGGGGTGATCGGCAGGACGTGGACACGATTGTTTTCGGAGATCGTGGAGTGATAGTCGAATTCGACTACCTGCAGGACATACATGCGCACCACCAGCGCGCAGGTAATGGCGACGACAAACAAGGCGCAGGCGATCAGTCTTTTGTTGACCAGGCGCGTCTCATTTTCGTGGTCCTTGATCGGTATCGGTTCGGGCATTTCTGGAGCAACTCTTTGAAGAGGAAGTACCGATCCGTGGGCTTGAAATCAGTCCATTAAAAAAACGAGCTGCACCATAACAAAAACTGCCCGGTCACTTTAGTGCGATTTCCTCTAAGGGCAGTCGTTGAGCGTCGCAAAGTGATCTCGGTTGCCGCTGACTCGTGCGTCTTACTCAAGACTGATATTCCCTTGCATGCATTTTTCTTGCTGATTAGCCCGTGAATACTGGGTGCATGTCATTCCGTTCTGTTTTTGGGAGTTATACATGCATCCACGATTCCAACGATTGCTTGGGCCGAATGGGTTTTCCATCGGACTGGAACTGCCACTCGACAACGATTGGTCCAGCGGCGGTCAACGTCTGCGGATGGCCGAAGGTCGACCTTTTGGCGTACCGGACCTGAGGCAACACGCGGCCATGGCGCGCCTGGCCGACAAGTCGGGTTTTCGTGCCCTTTGGGTTCGTGATGTGCCGATTTATGACCCGCATTTCGGTGATGCGGCACAGGTTTTCGAAACCTTTTCCTATCTCGGGTACCTGGCCGGCATTACCGAAAACATCATGCTGGGTACGGCGGCGGTTGTATTGCCGCTGCGTCAGCCTTGGCTGACGTTGAAATCGGCTAACAGTGTCGATGAGTTGAGTGACGGGCGCCTGCTGCTGGGCGTGGCCAGTGGTGACCGCCCGATGGAGTATCCGTTGTTTGGCGTGGATTACGATCGGCGCGGTGAAATCTTCCGCGATACCGTTGAATTGCTGCGCAGCCAAGGGGAAGGTCATTTACCCGAGGGGGCTCGCTTGCTTCCCGAGCGAGGTGAGTCAGCACCGTTGCTCGTTGCGGGTCTTGGCCAACAATCTCCAGCGTGGATTGGTCAACACATGGACGGCTGGCTCGCCTATCCAGGCACGCCAGACGAACATCGTCGTAGAGTCGGGTTGTGGCGCGAGGTTGGCGGCAACAAACCTTATGTCAGCTTCATTCACCTGGATCTCGCAGACGATCCCCACGCCCCCATGGGACGAGTACGGTTCGGCGGCACTTGTGGGCGGTTGGCGTTGATTGACGAACTTCAGGCATTGCGCGAAGCCGGGGTACAGCATGTTGGCCTGCATCTACGGCGCAGTGAACGACCCGTCGCAGAAATTATTCAAGAGATTGCGGACTACGTGTTGCCGAAGTTTCACTAGCGCTTTGGGATGAAAAAGGGATAGCCATCAGACTATCCCTTTTTTAGCGACACTTTCCTGCGGACAAAAACAAAACCCCTACCTGCATACGCAGATAGGGGTTTTGGAATTTAATCTTGACGATGACCTACTCTCACATGGGGAAACCCCACACTACCATCGGCGA
>NZ_JBXAFA010000008.1:0-317906 GCF_058792515.1 Pseudomonas sp. MT92 | reverse complement strand
GGTGGGTGATGACGGGATCGAACCGCCGACATTCTGCTTGTAAGGCAGACGCTCTCCCAGCTGAGCTAATCACCCTTCACGTTCGGTGTGGCGCGCATTCTACGGAGCGACCCTACCTCTGGCAAGCACTTTTTTAATTAATTTTTTCATGCCTTCCAAAGGCTTAGAGAAGGGTTGGCCTATGGCACCGCGAGGACAATAATGCCTCCCTTTGTATAAAGGAGAGACTCACCCCATGTGGTTCAAGAACCTGCTTATCTATCGCCTGACCCAAGATCTGCCTGTTGATACCGAGGCGTTGGAAACTGCACTGGCCACCAAACTGGCGCGTCCATGTGCAAGCCAGGAGTTGACCACCTACGGTTTCGTCGCGCCATTCGGCAAGGGCGAAGATGCACCGCTGGTGCACGTCAGTGGCGACTTCCTGCTGATCAGCGCCCGCAAGGAAGAACGTATTCTGCCAGGCAGCGTCGTGCGTGACGCGGTCAAGGAAAAGGTCGAAGAGATCGAAGCCGAGCAAATGCGCAAGGTCTATAAAAAGGAACGCGACCAGATCAAGGATGAAATCATCCAGGCCTTCCTGCCGCGCGCCTTTATCCGCCGCTCCTCGACCTTCGCCGCCATCGCGCCGAAACAGGGCCTGATCCTGGTGAACTCGGCCAGCCCGAAACGTGCCGAAGACCTGCTGTCCACCCTGCGTGAAGTGATCGGTACCCTGCCGGTGCGCCCGCTGACGGTAAAAATGTCTCCGACCGCGACCATGACCGAGTGGGTCACCACTCAGAAAGCCGCGGACGATTTCTTTGTGCTGGACGAGTGCGAACTGCGCGACACCCACGAAGACGGCGGTATCGTGCGTTGCAAGCGTCAGGACCTGACCAGCGAAGAAATCCAGCTGCACTTGAGCACAGGCAAAGTCGTCACTCAGCTGTCGCTGGCCTGGCAGGACAAGCTGTCCTTCGTCCTCGACGACAAGATGGTGGTCAAGCGCCTGAAGTTCGAAGACCTGCTGCAAGACCAGGCGGAACAGGACGGTGGCGACGAAGCCCTGGGCCAACTGGATGCCAGCTTCACCCTGATGATGCTCACCTTCGGCGACTTCCTGCCGGCGCTGGTTGAGGCATTGGGTGGCGAAGAGACTCCGCAAGGGATCTAAAGTCTGGTGGTTTTACTGTAGGAGCGAGCTTGCTCGCTCCTACAGGGGTCTTGTGCTGCTACTTAATAATAAGGATCAGGCCATGCGCGCACTGGCTGCGTTGAGTCGTTTTGTCGGCAACACCTTCGCTTACTGGGTACTGGTTTTCGCCGTGGTGGCGTTTCTGCAACCGGCATGGTTCATCGGCCTCAAGGGCGCCATCGTGCCGCTGCTGGGGCTGGTGATGTTCGGCATGGGCCTGACCCTCAAGCTCGAAGACTTCGCCGAAGTCGCTCGCCATCCCTGGCGCGTGGCCTTGGGCGTGGTCGCACATTTCGTGATCATGCCCGGCGTGGCGTGGTTGCTCTGCCAGGCGTTCCATCTGCCGCCCGAAATCGCCGTCGGCGTGATCCTGGTCGGCTGCTGCCCAAGCGGCACCTCGTCGAACGTGATGACCTGGCTGGCACGCGGCGATCTGGCCCTGTCGGTGGCCATCGCCGCCGTCACCACCCTCCTCGCCCCGTTGCTGACCCCGGCCCTGATCTGGTTGCTGGCCTCGGCCTGGTTGCCGGTGTCGTTCATGGAGCTGTTCTGGTCGATCCTGCAAGTGGTGCTGCTGCCGATCGTGCTCGGCGTCGTTGCCCAGCGCCTGCTCGGTGATCGGGTTCGCCACGCGGTGGACGTGTTGCCGCTGGTGTCGGTGGTCAGCATCGTGATCATCGTCACAGCCGTGGTCGCCGCCAGCCAGGCGAAGATTGCCGAGTCCGGCTTGCTGATCATGGCGGTGGTCATGCTGCACAACAGCTTCGGCTATCTGCTGGGCTACTTCACCGGGCGCCTGTTCAAGTTGCCATTGGCTCAGCGCAAGTCACTGGCGCTGGAAGTCGGCATGCAGAACTCAGGTTTGGGGGCAGCCCTGGCCAGTGCGCACTTCTCGCCGCTGGCGGCGGTGCCGAGTGCATTGTTCAGCGTGTGGCACAACATCTCCGGGGCGTTGCTCTCGACGTATTTCCGTCGCATGAGTGAGAAAGAAGACCGGAGAATCGCTGCTCAACAAGCCATCGACTGATGCCTGAACTTGATCACCCGGTTAATGCTGGGCACTATATTGCGCAACGCGAGGACGACCTCGCGGCTCAATCGAGTCATTAATCTGGGGACGACCCCGTCAATCGATGGAGGTCTTTGATGTCCTGGATCATTCTGTTTTTCGCCGGCCTGTTCGAAGTCGGCTGGGCAGTCGGCCTGAAATACACCGACGGTTTCAGCCGCCCTCTCCCCACCGCACTGACCGTTGCAGCCATGGGCGTCAGCCTTGGCTTGTTGGGCCTTGCCATGAAGGAACTGCCGCTGGGCACGGCCTATGCGATCTGGACCGGTGTGGGTGCCGTCGGCACGGTGATCGCCGGGATCATCCTGTTTGGCGAGTCCATGGCGCTGGTGAGGCTGGCGAGTGTGGCGCTGATCATTACCGGACTGGTTGGGCTCAAGGTCAGCGCGTAAGCCTCTGACGCCATCGCGGGCAAGCCCGCTCCCACAGGGTTTGTGTTGTGCCAAACACAGAAGGCACATCACCAATCCTTGTGGGAGCGGGCTTGCCCGCGATGAGGCCCGCACGAACAACTTTTATCTAACGGCCCCGCGCAACTCCCCCACCAACTGCTGCAATCTGGCCGGCTCCGCCACCTCCACTGCCACCGCCGGCCCGGCCACCAACGTCACCCGCGACCACAATCGGCGAAACAATCCTTTATTCGGATCGCGACTGAAGAAACTTCCCCACAAACCCTGCAAGGCCAACGGAATCACCGGCACCGGTGTCTCTTCGAGAATCCGCTTCAATCCGCCCTTGAACTCGTTGAGCTCGCCATCGGCGGTCAGTTTGCCCTCGGGGAAGATGCACACCAGTTCGCCGTCCTTCAGATACTGCGCAATGCGCGTGAAGGCCTTTTCATAGATCTGGATGTCTTCCTGGCGCCCCGCGATCGGAATTGTCCCGGCCGTGCGAAAGATGAAATTCAACACCGGCAGGTTGTAGATTTTGTAATACATCACGAAGCGAATCGGCCGACGCACCGCCCCACCAATCAACAAGGCATCGACGAACGACACGTGGTTGCACACCAGCAGGGCCGCGCCTTCATCGGGAATCAGATCCAGGTTGCGATGCTCCACGCGGTACATGGAATGGCTGAGCAGCCAGATCATGAAGCGCATGGTGAATTCGGGGACGATTTTGAAAATGTAGGCGTTGACGCCGATGTTCAGCAGCGACACCACCAGGAACAGCTGCGGAATCGACAATTTGACCAGGCTCAACAAGACGATCGAGACAATCGCCGACACCACCATGAACAACGCATTGAGAATGTTGTTGGCGGCAATGACCCGCGCCCGCTCGTTCTCGGGGGTGCGCGACTGAATCAGCGCGTACAGCGGCACGATGTAGAAACCGCCGAAAATCCCCAGGCCGAGGATGTCGATCAATACCAGCCAGGTGTGGCCAAAGCCGAGAATCTCGAGCCAGCCATGGCCCTCGACGCTGTCCGGAATCCCGCCGGAATGCCACCACAGCAACAAGCCGAATACGGTCAACCCGAAAGAGCCGAATGGCACCAGGCCAATTTCGACTTTGCGTCCGGACAATTTCTCACACAGCATCGAGCCCAGTGCGATACCCACCGAGAACACCGTCAGAATCAACGTCACTACAGTCTCGTCGCCGTGCATCCACTCCTTGGCATAGGCGGGGATTTGCGTCAGATAGATCGCCCCGACAAACCAGAACCATGAGTTGCCGACAATCGAGCGCGACACCGCCGGGGTCTGCCCCAGGCCCAGCTTCAAGGTGGCCCAGGACTGGCTGAAAATGTTCCAGTTCAGGTGCATCTGCGGCGACGTCGCGGCAGCCCGAGGAATGCCGCGGCTGGCCAGGTAACCCAGGACGGCAATACCGACGATGGCCATCGAAACGATGGGCGCATAGTGACTGGACGACATCATGATCCCGGCGCCGATGGTCCCGGCCAGGATCGCCAGGAAGGTGCCCATTTCCACCAGACCGTTGCCACCCACCAGCTCTTCTTCGCGCAAGGCCTGGGGCAGGATCGAGTATTTCACCGGCCCGAACAGCGCCGAATGCGTGCCCATGGCGAACAGCGCTACCAGCATCAGCGACAAATGATCGAACAGGAAACCCACCGCGCCGACCGCCATGATGACGATTTCGCCGAGCTTGATCAGGCGGATGAGCGCATCCTTGGCGAACTTCTCGCCGAACTGCCCGGCCAGTGCCGAAAACAGAAAGAACGGCAGAATGAACAGCAGCGCACACAAATTGACCCAGATCGAACGATCACCTTCGATGGTCAACTTGTAGAGGATGGCGAGGATCAGTGACTGCTTGAAGATGTTGTCGTTGAATGCCCCGAGGGACTGTGTCACGAAAAACGGCAGGAAACGCCGTGTGCGCAGCAAGGTGAACTGTGAGGGATGACTCATCTTCCGTGTCCCTGATTCAGGTGTGAGTGGCGTGGATACATTTATTGGAATGTCGCACGTCGATCCAGGCCACACATTACCTAATCTTTGCCGGTTATTTCTTCAATCCTGCTATGCACGGCGAGACAAACAGCTCACCGCGCCAGGCGCCCTGCACGGTGCGTTTGGCGACGATCAGCCACATCACGGCCAGCAAACTCACCAGCACACAACCGAAGACACTGAAAAACGACAGGTGCAAGGTGCTGGCCAGTTTCAGCGTTGCCAGGGAATAGACGCCCAACGGAAAGGTGAACCCCCACCAGCCGAGGTTGAAAGGGATGCCTGCGCGCAGATAGCGCAGAGTGATCAGCACAGCCATCAGCATCCACCACAGGCCAAAGCCCCACAGTGTGATCCCGGCAACCAGCCCCAGCCCGGCAGCGATCCCACCGATACCCGGCAAACCGTTGGCGGCAAAAATGACCGGTGCATCGGCACCCAACAGCAACATGCCCAGCGCCCCCGTACCAATCGGCCCGAGTGCCAGCCAACTCGAAGCGGCCATGTTTTCGTGAGGCAGTTTATGCAGCGCCATGCGCAGCAACAGAATCGTCAGAATGCTGAACGCCACGGGCAGGGAAAATGCCCAGAGCACGTAGCTGGTCACCAGCACCACCAGTTGCGAGTGGGCATCGACCAGATGCGGCGCCAGCAGGCCACCACTGGCGGCCGCCACTTCCGCCGCCACCACCGGCAACAGCCAAACCGCGGTCATTTGGTCGATGCTGTGTTCCTGGCGGGTGAACATCAAGTAGGGAATCAATACGCCGCACGCTAAAGACATCGCCACATCCAGCCACCACAACGCTTCGGCCACCTGGATCACGCCTTCGCCAAAACGCGGCAGGCCAAATACCAGAAAACCGTTGATGATGGTCGCCAGGCCCATGGGAATCGTGCCGAAAAACATCGAAACCGTGGAGTGGCCAAAAATCCGCCGGGCCTCATCGAAAAACAACACCCAGCGCGCCGCGTACAAGGCTGTGAACAAGGCGAACAGAACGATGTTGAACAGCCAGAGCGCTTCGGCGAGAGCGCGCAAACCGGGACTGGCGACGGGCAATTGTGCCAACGCCAACGCCAGCACGCCGGTGCCCATGGTGGCGGCGAACCAGTTCGGGGTGAACTGGCGAATGACTTCGCGCGGGTGCTGCAGGTGGCTGAACGGCTTGATACCGGGCTTGATGGTGTTGGGGCATGTCATGGTGAACTCCTGTCCTCGGGCGAGGTGGAACTCATCATAGATCCAGATCGAATATCGATATAACGGGTAATTTCTCTATGAGTTATCTATTTCACAGATAATCCGTCAGACACTGCCTTCTGTTTCTATCACCAGAATTCGCGCCGGCCCCACGGGATGTGCCACGTGTTCAGTGCCCACCGACGCATAAAAAATGTCTCCGACCTCCAGCAGTGCCTCGCGCTCGCCCCCCTCTTCGCGGTAGCGCATCTGCACTTGCCCATCGAGCACCACAAACACTTCCTGGCCGTCGTTGATGTGCCATTTATAGGGCTGATCAGTCCAGTGCAGGCGCGTGGTAATGCCGTTCATGTTGGCAATGTCCAGCGCGGCCCAGGCACGCTCGCCGGTAAACGATTTGCTGCGGATGATCTTCATGGTCAGATCCTTCGAATGAATGGGCAGCATTAAATGCCGTTTTCCTATGGCTGGCCAGTAGCGCTGCAAGCGCCGGAAGAGCGCCGAAGCCAGTGCGCCAGCCATGCACCCAAGGCCAGGAGGATCAGCACGACCCCATAACCCTCGGTGGTCGCCACCAGGCCAAAGGTGCGGGCCAGGTTACCGGCCAGCAATGCCGGCAGGCAGAAGGCCAGGTAACTGAGCACGTAGTACGCCGACATCAGACCGGCGCGCTCATGGGGCAAAGCCAACGGCACGACGCTACGCAAAGCCCCCAGGAAACCGGCTCCAAAGCCACAACCGGCAACCAGCGTACCAAGGAAGAACAGCGGCAGACTGGCACCGTGCGCCCCCAGGAGAATCAGGGCAACCCCCGTTGCCAACGAACCGGCCCCCAACTGTAATGCCCTGCCGGCAGGCCAATTGCGCAGGATGAAAATCATCGAAGCACCGGTCAATGTCAGTACGGCAACGGTCGCGCCGCCAATCAGGTTCGAGGTCGAGCCCGTGGCGGTGCGCACCAACGAAGGCGCCAGGGAGGCGTAAAAACCACCGAGCGCCCAGGTTGCGGTATTGAGCGGCAGCACCCGCCACAAGGTCGAGCGCGCCTGAACCGGCACGTGCAGGGTTGGCCGCAATGACGCCCATGCCCCTGGCTGACGCGAGACAGTTTCCGGCAAACGCCAGACATACAACGCCTGCATCACAAACAACACGAGCAGCAGCCAATACGTCAGGTGTAACGGAGCCGGGGCAAATTCGGCGAGCAAACCGCAACCCATGCCACCCAGCGCCATGCCGATCAAGGGTGCCACGCTGTTGATCAGCGGCCCCTGCTGGCGATCAGTGTCCAGCAGCGTGGCGCTCAACACGGCCGTCGCCATCCCGGTGGCGAAGCCCTGCAGGACACGTGCACTGATCAGCCAACCGACGCTGTCGGCCTGGATAAACAGCAGCATCGCGACAATGTTCAGCAGTACCGCAGTGAAAATGACCGGTTTGCGTCCAAGGTGGTCCGACAGCGACCCCACCGTCAGCAACGCGACCAGCAGACTGAGGGCGTACACCGCAAAAACAAGCGTCAGGATGGCGGCCGAAAACTGCAGTTGCTCCTGGTACAGGTGGTACAACGGCGTGGGTGCCGTGGAGGCGGCGAGAAAACTGAGCAAAGTGATTGCCAGGAACCACAGGCTTGCACGGTTTGAATGAGAACTGGACATGGGCACACTCCGCAAAAGCTAATTTTTTGCTTTTGCGGAGTGTGCTACCGCCTCGCTCTTAAAGCAAATTCTTTGTGTTAAGGTCCGAAACAGGTTTTTCAGGATCGAGGCGACTGCGGGTTGGCAGGCTTCGACGCGAGACAGGAAAAAGGTGATGACAGCTCCGACTTTACGTCCCGGCGGCCGTAGCGCCCGGGTGCAGGAATCCATTCACAAGGCCGTGCGCGAACTGCTCGAAGAACAGGATCGAGCCAGCGTGACCGTGCCGCAGATCGCCACGCGCGCGGGCGTTACGCCCTCGACCATTTATCGGCGTTGGGGAGATCTGTCGGCGCTGCTGGCGGACGTCGCCCTCGCCCGCCTGCAACCGGAAACCGAGTCGGCCAATACCGGCAGCTTGTCCGGCGACGTGCGTGCCTGGGCAGAACAGTACCTGGACGAGATGAGCTCCGCCCCCGGCCGCAACATGCTGCGCGACGTGCAGTCGAGCCTCAAGCCGAGCTATTGCGCGACGATCATTGGCGGGCAGCTACAGACAATTCTGGATCGCTACCCGGATCAGCCCCACCCCGGCGTCGACCGGCTGATCAACATGGTGGCTGCGCCTATCGTGTTTCGCATTCTGTTCTCCGAGGCACCGCTGCAGGTCGAGGAATTGCATCAACTGATCGACATTGCGTTGAGCCAGTAAGGTCGCCATCGCGAGCAAGCTCGCGAGGGGGCCGGCACGCACCACAAAAAACTGGCTACCCCTCCCTCACCCTGCGGCACCCCGCCGCGCCACGACCTTGGTCGACACTGACTAACCCCGGCCATCGTGCGAGACTGTCTGTCCGGGCGGGACGGCCCGGGTGTCTTTGGTTGTCGGGAGTTCCCATGTCGTTGTCCAGCGGGCTGATTGCCGCCGTCGCCCTGGCCTATATGGCCATCATGTTCGCCATCGCCTTTTACGGTGACCGTCGCAGCGCGCCGCTGCCGCCGCGCGTGCGTGCCTGGGTGTACAGCCTGTCGCTCGCTGTCTATTGCACGAGCTGGACCTTCTTTGGCGCAGTGGGCCAGGCCGCTGAACAGCTTTGGTCATTCCTGCCGATCTACCTCGGGCCGATCCTGCTGCTGGTCGGCGCACCGTGGGTGCTGCAAAAAATGGTGATGATCAGCAAGCAGGAGAACATCACTTCGATTGCCGACTTCATCGCCGCCCGCTATGGCAAATCCCAATCGCTGGCGGTGGTGGTGGCGTTGATCTGCCTGGTCGGCGTGTTGCCCTACATCGCCCTGCAACTCAAGGGCATCGTGCTCGGGGTGAACCTGCTGATCGGTGCCGGTGCCGATGCCATGGGCGTTCGAGCACAGGACACCGCGTTGATCGTGTCGCTGGTGCTGGCCCTTTTCACCATCGTCTTCGGTACCCGCAACCTGGATGCCACGGAACACCATCGCGGCATGGTGCTGGCCATCGCATTCGAATCGCTGGTGAAGCTGTTCGCTTTTCTGGCGGTCGGCGCATATGTGACTTACGGCCTGTATGACGGTTTCGATGACCTGTTCGACCAGGCCATGCTCGCCCCGCGCCTCGAGGAATACTGGAAGGAAACCGTCAACTGGCCATCGATGGTGGTCCAGACTGGCGTGGCGATGATGGCGATTATCTGCCTGCCAAGGCAGTTCCATGTGACCGTCGTGGAAAACATCGACCCTCAGGACTTGCGCCTGGCCAAATGGGTATTCCCGGCCTACCTGGCATTGGCGGCGCTGTTCGTCGTGCCCATTGCGCTGGCGGGTCAGATGCTGTTGCCGAGCTCGGTACTGCCGGACTCCTTCGTCATTAGCCTGCCACTGGCCCAAGCGCATCCCGCCTTGGCCCTGCTGGCGTTCATCGGGGGGGCATCGGCGGCGACCGGCATGGTGATCGTGGCCAGCGTGGCACTGTCGACCATGGTCTCCAACGACATGCTGTTGCCGTGGCTGCTACGCCGCAACAACGCCGAGCGCCCGTTCGAAGTGTTCCGCCAGTGGATGCTCTCGGTACGCCGGGTGAGCATCGTCGCCATTTTGCTGCTGGCGTACGTCAGCTATCGCTTGCTCGGCTCGACCGCGAGCCTGGCGACCATCGGCCAGATCGCGTTCGCCGCAGTGACCCAACTGGCGCCGGCCATGCTGGGCGCGTTGTACTGGAAACAGGCCAACCGCCGCGGCGTGTTCGCCGGCCTCGCTGCCGGGACCTTCCTGTGGTTCTACACCCTGATCCTGCCGATTGCCGCCCTTAGCCTGGGCTGGTCGTTGAGCAGTTTTCCGGGGCTGGCGTGGTTGCACAGCAACCCGCTGCACTTGCCTATCACGCCACTGACCCAGGGTGTGGTGCTGTCCCTTGCCGGTAATTTCACCCTATTCGCCTGGGTCTCGGTACTGTCACGCACACGGGTCTCGGAACACTGGCAGGCCGGTCGCTTCATTGGCCAGGAAATCAGCGCCCGCCCCAGCGCACGCTCGATGCTGGCCGTGCAGATCGACGATTTGCTGCAACTGGCTGCACGTTTCGTCGGTGAAGAACGCGCCCGCCAGAGCTTCATCCGGTTTGCCTACCGCCAGGGCAAAGGCTTCAATCCGAACCAGAACGCCGACAGTGATTGGATCGCCCACACTGAACGCTTGCTGGCAGGTGTGCTGGGGGCCTCGTCGACGCGCGCCGTGGTAAAAGCCGCCATCGAAGGTCGGGAAATGCAACTCGAAGACGTCGTGCGCATCGCCGACGAAGCCTCCGAGGTGCTGCAGTTCAATCGCGCGCTGCTGCAAGGGGCGATCGAAAACATCACCCAGGGCATCAGTGTGGTCGACCAGTCGCTGAAACTGGTGGCCTGGAACCGGCGCTACCTCGAGTTGTTCAACTACCCGGATGGCCTGATCAGCGTCGGCCGACCGATTGCCGACATCATTCGCTACAACGCCGAGCGCGGCCTGTGCGGCCCCGGCGAAGCCGAAGTGCACGTCGCCCGCCGCCTGCACTGGATGCGTCAGGGCCGCGCGCACACTTCCGAACGATTGTTTCCCAATGGCCGAGTGATCGAGCTGATCGGCAACCCGATGCCTGGCGGTGGTTTCGTCATGAGTTTCACCGACATCACCGCGTTCCGCGAAGCCGAACAGGCGCTGACCGAAGCCAACGAAGGTCTGGAGCGACGGGTCACCGAACGCACCCACGAACTGTCGCAGCTCAACGTGGCCCTGACCGAAGCCAAGGGCAACGCCGAGGCGGCCAACCAGTCGAAAACCCGTTTCCTGGCCGCCGTCAGCCATGACTTGATGCAACCGTTGAACGCGGCGCGGTTGTTCTCCGCCGCCCTGTCCCATCAGGAAGACGGCCTGTCCGACGAGGCGCAGAAACTGGTCCAGCACCTCGATAGCTCACTGCGTTCGGCCGAAGAGCTGATCAGCGATTTGCTGGATATTTCCCGCCTCGAAAACGGCAAGATCAATCCAAACCCCAAGCCGTTCGCGCTCAACGAGTTGTTTGACACACTCGGTGCCGAATTCAAGGCGCTGGCGCGGGAACAAGGGCTCGAGTTTCGCGTCCGGAGCAGCAAGCTGCGCATCGACAGCGATATCAAACTGTTGCGCCGAATCCTGCAGAACTTCCTGACCAACGCTTTCCGCTATGCCAAGGGCCCGGTGCTCCTGGGGGTCCGCCGGCACAAGGGCGAGTTGTGTCTGGAGGTGTGGGACCGTGGGCCCGGCATTCCTGAAGATAAACAGCAGGTGATTTTCGAGGAGTTCAAACGCCTCGACAGTCATCAGACCAGCGCCGAGAAAGGCCTGGGGTTAGGCCTCGCCATTGCCGACGGCTTGTGCCGCGTACTAGGACACACCCTGCGCGTTCGCTCCTGGCCGGGGCACGGCAGCGTTTTCAGCGTCAGCGTCCCGCTGGCCAGGGCGCAAACCGCGCAGCCGGCCAAGCCTGCGGAACTCAACGGCAAATTGCTCAGTGGCGCGCAGGTGCTGTGCATCGATAACGAGGACAGCATCCTGATCGGCATGAACAGCCTGCTGACCCGTTGGGGTTGTCAGGTCTGGACTGCACGCAATCGCGATGAGTGCGTGGCATTGCTCAATGAAGGGGTGCGTCCGCAACTGGCGTTGGTGGACTACCACCTCGACCACGGCGAAACCGGCACGGAGTTGATGGCCTGGCTGCGCACCCGATTGGGCGAGCCTGTGCCGGGCGTGGTGATCAGTGCCGATGGACGACAGGAAACGATGGCCCAGGTGCATGCGGCGGGACTGGATTACCTGGCCAAACCAGTGAAGCCGGCGGCATTGCGGGCGTTGTTGAGCCGGTATTTGCCGTTGTAGTGTTTGGCGGGCGCGATGGTGCGCGCCCATCGCTATCGCGAGCAGGCTCGCTCCCCCATTCGAACGCATTCCCTGTGGGAGCGAGCCTGCTCGCGATGCTGTTTGGCTACTCTGGCAATTCGACCAACCCGTCCACATCGGTCATCGCCCGCTCGAGCAAATCGGCTGGCAGGCTCTTGCTCGCCCTCGCCCCCAGCAACTTCAGTTGTTCACTGCGGCTGACCAGATTGCCGCGTCCCTCTGTCAGCTTGTTGCGCGCCGAGCTGTAAGCCTTGTCCAGTTGCTGCAGGCGATTGCCGACCTCATCCAGATCCTGGATAAACAACACGAACTTGTCGTACAGCCACCCGGCTCGCTCGGCGATTTCCCGCGCATTCTGGCTTTGACGCTCCTGTTTCCACAGGCTGTCGATGACGCGCAGCGTCGCCAGCAAAGTGGTCGGGCTGACGATCACGATATTGCGGTCGAACGCTTCTTGAAACAGCGTCGGCTCAGCCTGCAGCGCCGCGGAAAAGGCCGCTTCGATCGGCACGAACAACAATACGAAATCCAGGCTGTGCAGGCCGTCGAGACGTTTGTAGTCCTTCCCGGCCAAACCTTTAACGTGATTGCGCAGGGACAGGACGTGTTGCTTGATGGCGATCTGGCCGATGGCCTCGTCTTCTGCGGCAACGTACTGCTGATACGCCGTGAGGCTGACCTTGGAGTCGACCACCACTTGCTTGTCGCCCGGCAGGTAAATGATGACGTCCGGCTGGAAGCGCTCGCCGTCCGGGCCCTTGAGATTGACCTGGGTCTGATACTCGCGCCCTTTTTCCAGCCCGGCATGTTCGAGCACTCGCTCGAGGATCAGTTCGCCCCAGTTACCCTGCGTTTTCTGCCCTTTCAATGCGCGGGTCAGGTTGGTGGCTTCGTCACTCAGTCGCAGATTGAGTTGCTGCAGACGCTCCAGCTCTTTGGCCAGCGAGAAGCGCTCCCGGGCTTCAGCCTGGTAGCTCTCTTCGACGCGTTTTTCAAAGGACTGGATGCGTTCCTTCAGTGGGTCGAGCAATTGCCCCAGGCGCTGTTGACTGGTTTCGGCAAAACGCTGTTCACGCTCATCGAAGATTTTCCCCGCCAACTCGGCGAACTGCGCCCGAAGCTCGTCTCGCGAGCCTTGCAAGTCATTGAGGCGCTGCTGATGGCTCTCCTGCTGTTCGCGCAGCTCTGCGTTGAGCGAGGCGGCCAAGGCATCCAGACGACGCAGTTCGGCGTCTTTTCCGGCGCGTTCGATATTCCAGGCGTGAGCGGCATCGCGGGCATCGTCACGTTCGATCTGCAGCAGTTCGACTTCACGGCGCACAGCGGCAAGGTCGGCCTGCTTGGCGGAGTTGGCCTGGCCAAGATCCGCGATTTCATCGCGACAGGCTTCAAGTTGGGCGTTCAAGCCATCCTGAGCCAGATTCGCCGTGGACAGGCGCTCTTCCAATAGCGCCACTTCTGCCTGTGCGCTGCCCGCTCGACGTTGCAGTTGCCAGGCCAACACCAGCAGCGGCAGTGCAGCGCCCGCCAGACCGAGCAATGCGCTGGTCAAGTCCATAGCCATAGCCATTCCTGCCATTGAAATAAAGCTTGAAGGTTAACCAAGGCGTCAGGTCTTGGACAGCTCAGTCTTCAATCAGCCCCAGTTCCCTTTGCGCGCGCAAATCACCGGCACGCGCGGCTTGGCGCAACAGGTCCTGGCCAATCCGTCGATCCCGGGCATTACCACACTCCCGACACATCAGTTGACCGAGGCGGCTTTGCGCGGCCACGACACCCTCACGCGCCGGCTGCTTGAGCAAACGCCCGGCAATGTGTTTGACGTTGGGGTTTTCGCCCAGGCGTGGGCTATCCAATAACCACTCGGCCACACGCATCGAAAAGCGCTTGGGTGGGACAACAATGGAAGGTTTGGCGGGAGAGGAAATGGAATGTGAACGAAACTTCATAAAGCACTGTGGGGCAGATCGGAAGGCGCGCCACTCTACTCTTTTTTTCTTACAGGTAAAGTCGAAAAAACGCAGCACGCCCGTCCTAGAGCAAGCGCTAGGGACAATCCACAGAAGCTGTGGATAACTCAGTGGACAACCGCCCCTGAACTCTCGCAAAGCCCTATGGAATGGGGCTCGCAGTCAAACTGACGATTTTTTCACCAGTAAAAAAAAGCGATGTTTTTCATTGACTTAAATTTTGGTTACAGGCACCCACTGCGATTGAAGGCTGGATGACAGTGAAGTGACAGACTGCGCAACTTATGTGCACAAGTACCTTATTGACGGTTATATCAGCGCGCTCTTTCGGCACGTTTTGTCAGCGAAATCGGGGATAAACTGTGACAATTCCATGACCAGGGCGGGTTCTGACTGGTTGGATTTCCACCGCCGCCGGTCGGATTGCGGGCTGTTTCAGGGCGTACCAGGAGGGTATCAGCACCGATCCAACGTCCTGCGGGAACGGTATTGAACGTCGCCCTCAATCTTTTTTGCTATCACACTTCCCTTCGCCCATTCAATCAGTTAGTATCCGCGGCGTTAGTACCAAGCTGAAAGTCAATTCTGGTCGAACAAATCCCCCCGGACAGCCTTCCCAAACGAAGCCTCCACCGAACAAGCGGGATCGACCACCTCGATGGTTTCCAGGTAACTCTTGCGCCAACACAGCCTTTGAACCGTAAGCAAAGGGTGTTGCCAGGCTCATTTACTCTGACCGAACCAACCTGCAAATTGATCAGGATCTTCACCCCGGGCCCAGAACCTTTGCCCTTGATGTGTTGCCTGCCCTCCTAAGTACCTACCTGCCAGCCCAAGCGCGCCAATTTATCAGCGCTTCAAACTGGCTGCTTTGTTCCAGTCGGGTTCTTCGTTCGACCAATGGTGGTTGTCGTCACTGGAACGTTATAATTTTGCACGGTTCTTATCCGTGTCGCTTGTAGGAACACCAATGACTATGTCTACTCAAATCCATACCCAGGATGCCATTCGCACCCTAACCAACGCTTTTGCACCAATGAACTGCCTGATCATGGCCGCTCGCAAAGGCTGTTTCAGCTTCACGCTGGTCAACGAACACGGCATCGCCCGTCATAGCGAACGCCTGTATCCGGATCAGTACTCCAGCGCCGAACCGCTGCAGGCTGTGATCGATCGTACCCGTCAGGCACTGGTTGCCTGAGACGCCAGCAAGGCTGAAACACCAAAAGCCCCGCACACAAAACGCGGGGCTTTTTGTTGCTCGACATTTCACCTGACGTGAATACCGATTAAGCACTAACCGATATAACGGTTATAACTGGCAGCCGTAAATATTTTAAAAACAGGCCTTTACGTCGCGAATATGACACTACACTTCAACTCAAGCGGCTTGTTCCGCTTCCGGCGAGCCTGAGTCGATCCACCGCTGCCAAGGCCTTTCAGGTATCGCCGCCCATTTCGAGTTTCGAGGGTTTTATGGGTATCGCTGCCAGCGAACTGTGCCGCTATGTGATCCGCCCGACATTGATCTACCTTGGACGCCATAGCGCAATTGCCGAATCTCTGTTGGTGGGCATTGCCGCCAGCCAGTCGGCCCTGGGTTCCGCCCTGCATGACCGCCGTGGACACGGCCTCTACCGAATCGCCGAACCCCGTCATCAGGCACTCTGGGACCACTATCTGGCACTCGATCCCGAACGCGCCAGCCTGGTCCGGGGCCTGGCCAGCCAACATGCTTTCCTCAGCGGCCCGCACCTCGAATTGACCGTCAACCTGCGTTACGCCACAGCCATCGCCTGGCTGCTGGTCGAAGAACAAAACACTCCCCTCCCTGAAGCCGACGACCTGCTGGGAATGGCGCGAATCTGGCGCCAGACCTTCCACCCCCAAGGGCGCCTGAGAGACTTCACCTACGCGTGGCAGACCTGTGTTTCACCGCTGAATCAAGTGGCCTGCTGATCACCCTGGATCCAAAAATCGCCCATCTGGTCGCGAATCTGGTCGGATTGTCCTACAAAACCGCTCTAAATCAAGCGATACAGCCTATGGCGCCCGGACGAAAATGTTGGTAATCTCCGCCCCGGTGATCTCCAGGAGTTCTAATAATGAAAAAAGTAATGCTCAAAACCACCATTAGCCTCGCCGTTGCCTTGGCATCCACCCAAATCTTCGCAAGCGGCTTTGCCCTCAACGAACAAAGCATCAGCGGAATGGGTACTGGTTATGCCGGGCGCTCTTCTTCTGCCGAAGATGCAAGTACAGTTTTTGGCAACCCTGCCGGTATGGCCCGCCTCAAAGGCCAGCAAATCACCGGCGGTATCGCAGCGATCGACGCCTCGACCGATATCAGCGATACCAGTGGCCGTTCAAGCGGAACCAACAAAGGCGATATGGTTCCGTTCACTTCAGTACCGATGGGTTTCTATACAAATAAACTCAACGATGAATGGGCTGTCGGTTTTGGTGTCTACGCTCCGTTCGGGCTGATTACCAACTACGAAAACGGCTTTCAGGGCCGCGCTTTCGGCAGCAAGAGCGAAGTCAAAGTCGTCACTCTGCAACCAACCGTCAGTTACGCGTTCAACGACAAGGTGTCGATCGGTTTTGGCCCTACCATCAACCGGATTACCGGCACCCTGGAATCGGACATTGCTCTCCCAGTCCCACGGTCTGGCGACAACAATGTTGAGATCAAGGGCGACGATACAGCCTTGGGCTGGAACGCCGGCATCCTGGTGCAAGCCACCGACACCACTCGCGTGGGCCTGACCTACCACTCGAAAGTGAACTACAAGCTCGACGGCCACACCGATGTGACGGCTGGCGCTGGCGTGCCACCTCAGCTGCTCAAATCCAACCGTTACGATGCCTCGCTGAAGCTCGAAACACCTGAGTCCTATGACCTTTCCGTGACTCAAGATTTGAATGATGCCTGGAAGCTCTATGCCGGTGCGACTTGGACTCGCTGGAGCCGCCTGAAAGACATCACGGTCAACAACGACGGCGTAACCGCACAAAGCGGCGGTGCCCTCGCCCCACAAATCCTTGGCACCATCAAGGAAGACCAGAACTGGCATGACACCTGGGCCTACGCCGTGGGTACCTCCTACCAGTTGAACAAGCAGTGGACACTGCGTACCGGTCTCTCCTTTGACCAGTCGCCCACCAACAACACTGATCGTTCGCCACGCATTCCTACCGGTGACCGGACGATTTTCAGCATCGGTGCAGGCTTCAACCCAACCGACGACTGGACCATTGATGTGGCTTACTCCTACCTCAAGGAAGAATCTGTCACTGTCAAACGCGCTAACGCTTTGGGTCAGTCCTACAACGCCAAGTACGAAAACAGTGCAAACGGTTTCGGTGTCGGTGCAACCTACCGCTTCTGATGATTCACGGCGGGCCTGAACCGCTTGCCACCTGAATCAAAAAAGCCCCGCTCTCTTGCACAGAGGCGGGGCTTTTTAGTGGGCATCGATCAGGGAGCGGAAGCGGGAGGCGGTGAAGCCAGAGCCTTCTCTACTGCCGCGATGAAATCGGGATCATCGGGTTTGGTCAGGCTGGAGAAATTGGCGATCACCTTGCCCTGACGATCGACCACGTACTTGTAGAAATTCCACTTCGGCGCGCTGGACTGCTCGGCGAGCACCCGGAACAGGTGCGTCGCATCGTCACCGCGGACTTTCTGCGGCTCGGTCATGGTGAAGGTCACGCCGTAATTCACATAACAGACCTTGGCCGTCTCGGCACCGTCCTTTGACTCCTGTTTGAAGTCATTGGACGGCACACCGATCACCTCCAGCCCCTGATCCTTGTAACGCTGATTCAGTGCTTCAAGGCTTTTGAACTGCGGGGCGAAGCCACAAAAACTGGCGGTATTGACCACCACCAATGGCTTGCCCGCGAAGCGCTGGCACAAGTCGATGGATTCCTTGGCGCGTAGTTTGGGCAGCGAACCTTCCAACAGCGTCGGGCATTGTGCGGCCTGAGCCAACCCGGTAAACGCGACCAGTAATGCAGGTACCGCCAGCCAGCGCATCAACATGTCAGGGCTTCCTTATAAGTCGTCAGTTATCGAAGTTACTCGCCCTCTTATCCTGCTAGCAAGCACCCATACCCAACTGCATCAAGGCCAACCCGCCCCGATGCCAGCCCCACCACGCCAGAGCCAGCAGCAAGGCACAAACGCCAAGAAGGGTAATGCGCGGCCAGAAGTTGTTCATGTCGCGCTCATTTGCGTTTGCAGGCGTGCCACCGGCGTTTCGCGCACCGGCCAGTTGAGGGCGGCGGCCATCAGGCTCAACAGAATCGCTACCTGCCAGATCAAGTCATAACTCCCGGTACGGTCGTAGACCACCCCGCCCAACCAACCACCGAGGAACGAACCGAGCTGGTGGAACAGGAAGACAATCCCACCGAGCATGGAGAGGTTTCGTACGCCGAACAAGGTCGCTACCGTGCCATTGGTCAACGGCACCGTCGACAGCCACAGGAAACCCATGGCCATACCGAACAGATAAGCGGTAGTCGTGGTCACCGGCGCCCACAGGAACAACGCAATCACCACCGCCCGCAACAGGTAAAGACCGGTGAGCAAACGCGGCTTGGACATGCGTCCACCGAGCCAGCCTGCGGTGTAGGTGCCGAAGATATTGAACAAACCAATCAGCGCCAGCACCGTGGTGCCGACTGTCGCCGGAAGGTGCTGATCCACCAGATACGCCGGCAAGTGCACGCCAATGAAGACCACCTGAAAACCGCAGACAAAAAAGCCGAACGCCAGCAGCCAGAACCCCGAATGGGAACAGGCTTCACGCAATGCCTCGGACAAGGTTTGCTCATGGCCAAGCACTGGCAAAGGCTTGTCCTTGAGCATGCTGACCAACGGCACGATCAAGGCCACCAGGCAGCCCAAAGCCAGCAGCGCCGCAGACCAGCCGAGCCAGCCGATCAACCCGAGCGTGCCGGGCACCATGGCGAACTGACCAAAGGAACCGGCAGCGCTGGCGATCCCCATGCCCAGGCTGCGTTTCTCCGGCGGGACAGCACGCCCGACCACGCCGAGAATCACCGAAAACGAAGTGCCGGACAGACCGATACCGATCAACAGCCCGGCACTCAAGGACAGCGTGACGGCCGAATCCGACAGGCCCATGAACAACAGGCCCAAGGCGTACAGAACGCCGCCGATCAGCACCACCTTCGCCGCACCGAAGCGATCCGCCAGCGCGCCGGTGAATGGCTGCGCCAAGCCCCAGATCAGGTTTTGCAGGGCGATGGCGAAGGCAAAGACTTCACGCCCCCAGCCAAACTCGGCACTCATCGGCGCCAGAAACAGCCCGAAGCCGTGTCGCACGCCAAGCGACAACGCAAGGATCAGCGCACTCCCCAATAAAACCCAACCACAGGTACGCCACATCGATGTCATTATTATTCTCCAATCGCGGGTATATACCCGCTTAAGTTCTGAAAAACCGGCATCAAGCCAGTTCATCCAGCAATTTCAACAACGTTTCCCGCTTCTCGGCGCCCAAGCGATCAACCAATCGCTGCTGTGCCGCTTCCCAGGCCGGCAGGGCTGCTTTCAAGCGCTCGGCACCGGCTTCGGTCAGGCGGACGATACGGTTACGCATGTCCTCGCCCTCGACCAGCATCACCAGGCCCTCGCCTTCCAGGACGCGCAAATTGCGCCCCAGGGTGCTGCGATCCAGTCCCATGGCCTCGGCCAGGGTGGAAATACTCGGTTGATCCAGACGCTGCAGATTGCACAGCAAAGAATACTGCGCAACGTTGATCCCGAAACCGTCGAGAGCGCCGTCGTAATGCCTGCTGACGCCACGGGCGGCGCGACGCAGGTTGATGCATAAACATTGGGATTCGAGCATGGTGCGTGTATATACCCGTGGTTAAGTGAAAGCAAATTTTTTGTTACATGCAACCCGTACGAGCAACCCTGCTCGCGCAGCCTTATATCAAGGCCAGCCCGACCAGCATCGCAACTTCCAGCAATTCCAGCAACGCCCCCGCCGTATCGCCCGTCGTCCCGCCTAATCGTCGCAGCATGACCCGTCGCAACCACGCGAACAACACGACTGCCAGCACCACGGCAAAAAAACCACTCAAGCCAGCAATCAGCACGCAGGCCAAGCCACTGACCGCCAACACCTGCTTGCCTGCCGAGCGTGGCAGATGATCGGCCAGCGCCTGACCCAGGCCACCGGCACGTACATAGGGCGTGGTCAGGAACAACCCCAGCAACGCACTGCGACCAAGCAGCGGCACGATGATCAGCGCAAGGGCGTGTTGCTGTTCGATCAAGGCCAGCAGCGCGGCGAATTTCAACAGCAGCACCAACACCAGCGTGACCACCGCCATCGGACCGCTGCGCGGGTCTTTCATGATGGTCAACGTGCGTTCACGGTCGCCGAAGCCACCGAGCCACGCATCGGCGCTGTCGGCCAGGCCGTCCAGGTGCAATGCGCCGCTGAGCAACACCCAAACGGTGAGCAGGAGTGCCGCGTGCAGCAACAGCGGCGCGCCGAGCATCAGCCAGTTGAGGCCCCATAAAATACCGCCGAACAACAAGCCCACCAGCGGATAGAACAGCAGCGACCGCCCCAGCTCCTGCGGTGCCGGCATGCCCGGCAGACGGACCGGCAGGCTGCTGAGAAACTGTAAGGCAATCCAGAACGGCAGCATGGTCAGACCGCTTCCCTTAACAATCCGTCGGACTCGACCGACAGCGAAAACAGTGCGCCATGGCCGACTTCAACGTTGAGTAATTGCTCCCGCGGCAAGCCGCGCGCCTGCGCCAGCAACAAGCGCATGACCCCGCCATGACTGACGAGCAATACCCGCTCGCCCGCGTAGGCGGCATGCAAACGCGCCACCGCCGCCAACACCCGCGCTGCGAACGCCGCGACAGGCTCGCCCTGAGGCGGCGTGAACGAATAAGGATCGGCCCAGAACAACCCGAGGGAATCGGCATCGGTTTCCATCAGCGCCGCAGCGCTCTGCCCCTCCCAGGCGCCGAAATGCAGTTCTTGCAGGTCGGCCTGCCACTCGATCGGCAAGCCCAATCGCCCTGCCAGTTCTTCAGCGAACCGCGCACACCGCTGCAGGGGCGAACTGACCAGACGATCCCAAGGCCCATGCGCCAGCACCGCCTCGCGCATTTGCTGCCAGCCTTTTTCGGTCAATGCATCATCGAGGCTGCCACGCAAGCCGCCACCGAGCTCGGTTTCGCCGTGACGCAGCATATCCAGACGCAACGTCATGCCGGACGATCCGCCACCGCTGCCTCGGCGAACGTCGCCATCTGCCCGTGCAGGTCGCAGGCCAGACGCAGCAATGGCACGGCCAGCGCCGCGCCGCTGCCCTCGCCCAGTCGCAAGCCGAGGTCGAGCAAGGGTTCGGCACTCAGGGTTTCCAGCACACGGCGGTGCCCCGGCTCGGCACCGCGATGGCCGAACAACAGCCACTGTCGACACTCGGGATTCAAGCGCACCGCGACCAGCGCCGCGACGCTGCAAATGAAACCGTCCACCAGCACCGCAATGCCTTCCTGGGCGCAGGCCAGGTAAGCACCCACCAGTGCCGCAATTTCAAAACCGCCGAGGTTGAACAGGGTCTGCAACGCATCGCCACGCTGAGCCCCGTGCAGCGCCAGCGCGCGCTCGATCACTTGTGCTTTATGGCTGACGCCTGCGGCATTCAAACCGGTGCCCGGCCCGGCCAGATGTACGACCGGACACTCCAGCAATGCGCACGCCAGGGCGCTGGCCGCCGTGGTGTTGCCAATGCCCATTTCGCCACCAATGAATAGCTGAGCGCCCGAGGCGAGCGCGCGCTGCACGCTGTCGCGACCCGCCTGCAGAGCACGCTCACCTTGCGCCTGCGTCATCGCCGGACCTTGCACAAAATTCGCCGTCCCCGGACCGATGTTCAGATGACGCACACCCGACAGGTTCAATGCCGGCGTCACCGTGCCCAGGTCCACCACTTCGAGGCAAGCCCCCAACTGCCGCGCCAGCACGCTGATTGCTGCACCACCGGTGACGAAGTTGTGCAGCATCTGCCCGGTGACTTCCTGGGGAAATGCCGACACGCCTTCGGCCACCACGCCATGGTCACCGGCAAAAATCGCGATCCACAGCTGATCCAGGCTTGGCTTGATCTGCCCTTGCAAGCCCGCCAATTGCACCGCCACCGCTTCGAGCTGGCCGAGCGAACCGGCCGGTTTGGTCAGTTGCTGTTGCCGGGCTTGCGCCTGCTCGAGCACATCGAGGTCGATCGGCTTGCACGGGTTCAGCCACCAGGATTGGGTCATAACGCAGTTCCTTTCAAAGTCAGGGGCAGGCCGGCGACGGTCAGGATGACTCGCTGACAACGCTCGGCCAGAGCTTGATGCAGCCAACCGGCCTCATCGACATAGCGGCGAGTCAATTCGCCCAGCGGCACGACACCCATTCCGGTCTCGTTGCTGACAAAAATGATTTCACCTGGCAGCGACGCCAGGCACTCCAGCAGGGCATCGCGCTCGGCGCTCAGGCGTTGCTCATCGTCGAGCATCAGCAGATTGGTCAGCCACAGGGTCAGGCAATCCACCAACAGGCAGCGTTCGGCACTGGCGGTTTCGCGCAGGACGCGGGCCAATTCCAGCGGCTCTTCGATCAACGCCCATTCGGCCGGACGACGGGCACGGTGATGGGCGACCCGCTGGCTCATTTCACCGTCCAGCGGTTGGCTGGTGGCGATGTAGGTCACTTGGAGCTGGCTGTCTGAGGCGAGTTTTTCGGCCAGACGACTTTTGCCGGAGCGGGCGCCGCCGAGGATCAGTTGGAGCATGTTCATAACCTCTTATTTGGCGGTGTCGCGACAGGCCTCATCGCGGGCAAGCCCGCGATGAGGCCTGAACAGTCACTTCAAATCCCACAGAGCTCACGCAGCAGCCCGGTATCCAGATGCGTCTCCACCAGATCCGCCAGCCGCTCGATATCCCGCTCGCGCAATCCGTGGTAATCCACGTCCTGCACAGCCTGCAAACCCGCCCAACGCAACAGGGCGCTGCACGCTGCCGGGGATTCGAACAGACCGTGCAGATAGGTGCCGAAAATCTGCCCATCGACACTTTGCGCACCGTCGCAGCGTCCGTCATCGAGCAGTACGGCGGCGTTTTCCAGCGCCGGCCCGGTGGTGACGCCGGCATGGATTTCATAGCCGCTGACTTCAGCATTCTCCAGCGCCAGACGCCCGCGCACATTACGCAGCTGCTTGTGTTCTTCGAGTCGGGTTTCAAACGCCAACAACCCCAGCCCGGCGCTGGACCCCGGAACACCTTCCAGGCCCAGCGGATCGTGCACCTGCTCGCCGAGCATTTGCAGACCGCCGCAGATGCCCAGCACTTTGCCGCCGTAGCGCAGGTGTCGTGAGATCGCGATTTCCCAACCGTTGGCGCGCAGATACGCCAGGTCGTCGCGCACGCTTTTCGAGCCGGGAAGGATGATCAGATCGGCTGGCGGAATCGCCTGGCCGGGACCGACGAATTGCAGGTCGACTTGCGGGTGCAGGCGCAACGGGTCGAAATCGGTGTGGTTGCTGATGCGCGGCAGCACCGGCACCACCACTTTCAGTACCTGATCGACCTTGTCGGTCTGGCGCTGATCGATGCCGTCTTCGGCCTCCAGATGCAAATCCAGCACGTACGGCAGCACGCCGATCACTGGCTTGCCGGTACGCTGTTCCAGCCAATCGAGGCCGGGTTGCAGCAAGGCGATATCGCCGCGAAAACGATTGATGATGAAGCCCTTGACTCGCGCCTGCTCGCTGGGCGACAGCAGCTCCAGCGTCCCCACCAGATGCGCGAACACCCCGCCACGATTGATGTCGGCGATCAGCAGCACCGGACAATCCACCGCTTCGGCGAAGCCCATGTTGGCGATGTCCCCGGCACGCAGGTTGATCTCCGCTGGCGAGCCCGCACCTTCGACCATCACCACCGGATACGCCGCACTCAACCGCGCATGGGAAGCCAGCACCGCTTGCATGGCGATGGCTTTGTAGTCGTGATAGGCGACGGCGTTCATGGTTGTGACGGCGCGACCATGGATGATCACCTGAGCGCCGGTATCGCTGTTGGGTTTGAGCAGCACCGGGTTCATATCGGTGTGCGGTTCGAGGTAAGCGGCCTGCGCCTGCACGGCTTGTGCGCGACCGATTTCACCACCGTCGGCCGTCACGGCGCTGTTGAGCGCCATGTTCTGCGGCTTGAACGGCACCACGCTGACGCCCTGACGCGTAACCCAGCGACACAACGCCGTCACCAGTGTGCTTTTACCGGCATCGGATGTGGTGCCCTGCACCATCAACGTTGTCATTGGTCTGCCTTGGCAAAGGCTGCGAATGCGGCGGCAAGACGCACCCAGTCGGCTTCATCGGCAGGCAACCCGAAACGCAGACTGCTGTTGTGCGTGAACAACCGCAGCAAAATTCCGCGCCGGGCCATGAATTCATGCAGTGCTTCGGCGCGATCGGTGATCAACCACTGGAACAATGCGCAGCCGCCATCAGGCTTGAAACCGTGCTGCTCCAGGAGCACCGCCAGACGTTCACTGGCCACTTCCGCGCGCACGCGTTGCAATGCGTGCCCTTCGACATCACGCAGGCAGGCCTGGCCCACCACTCGGGTCGGACCGCTGACGACCCATGGCCCCACTTGTTCAGCGAGCAACTTGAGTAACTTGCGCTCGGCCAGGACAAATCCCAGCCGCACCCCGGCCAGACCAAAGAACTTGCCGAACGAACGCAGCACGATCAGGCCGACCAGATGGGAGAACGGCGCCAGACTCTGCTGCGGTGTGTTGTCCATGAACGCTTCGTCCACCACCAGCCAGCCACCGCGCTGGGCCAGTCGTGAATGCCAGTCGAGCAGGCGAGCGGGGGGCAGGCTCAAGCCGGTGGGATTATTCGGGTTAACCACCACCAACACATCCAGGCTGTCGACAAAGAAATCGACTTCCTGCTCCAGCACCTCGCGCACGATGTAGCCATTGCGGCGCCACGCTTCGGCATGTTCGGCATAACACGGCGACAGCACGCCCACCTTCCCCGCCCGACGCAGACGCGGCAGTAACTGGATGGCCATCTGCGACCCCGCCACCGGCAATACCTGCAGGGTGCCGTAGTAATCGCAGGCGGCCTGTTCCAGCCCGTCATCGTTTTCCGGCAACCGCGCCCAGGCCCGCAGCGGGATATCCGGAACGGGAAACGGCCAGGGCGCGAGGCCGCTGGACAGGTCAAGCCAATCGGCTTCCTCGATGCCGTATTCGAGCGCCGCCTTGCGCAACCGTCCACCGTGCTCAAGCATAAAATTCAGCCCCCAGGCAGAGAATCAGCAGCCATAACCATACCCCGCGCTGGACCAGTTGCCAGCCACGATCGATGGAGTCGGCATCCGCCGGCACGCCTTCGCCCAGTTGCGGACGTTGATGCAGTTCACCGTGATAGATCGCCGCCCCACCCAATTCGACGCCCAGCGCACCGGCCCCCGCAGCCATCACCGGGCCGGCGTTCGGGCTGTCCCAGGTCGGGCCCTGGGTCCGCCAGCATTTCAGGGCCAGTCGGGTTTGGCCCAGCAAGGCGTAGGTCAGCGCTACCAAACGCGCGGGAATGTAATTGAGCACATCATCGATTTTCGCTGCCGCCCAGCCGAAACGCTCGAAGCGTTCATTGCGATAGCCCCACATGGCGTCCAGCGTGTTGCTCAAACGGTAGAGCACAACGCCTGGCGCACCGGCCACGGCAAACCAGAACAGTGCGGCAAACACGGCGTCACTGCCGTTTTCCAGCACCGATTCGGTGGCGGCACGGGCCACTTCGGTTTTATCCAGTTCGCTGGTCTTGCGGCTGACCAGGTAACTGACGCGCGTACGCGCCTCTTCCAGATCATCGCTGCGCAAGGCCCTGGCCACGGGCTCGACGTGTTCGCCCAGGCTGCGCATGCCGAGGGCGCAGTACAACGCAAGAATCTCGACCATCCAGCCCACATAAGGCGCCCAGGAAAGAGCCGTGGCCAACAAGGTCAGCGGCAACACCGCAATCACCCACGCGGTGACCCCGTGACTGCGCCAGCCGCGACCACCCGCGTTGAAACGTTGCTCGATACGCTCGGCAAACCGACCGAACGCCACCAGCGGATGCCAGCGCTTGGGTTCACCCAGCAGCGCATCCAGCGCCACGGCGGCGACACTCAACAACGCCACACTCATTGGCGCACTCCCCAATAATTTTCATACAACAATTCACTGAGCGGACGCGCCTGCGCCCAGCCTTCAAGGACCAGCATCGGCGCCGGGTAGAATTCCTCGACCGGTCCCAGGCACAAAATGGCCAGTGGTTTGGCACCGGGCGGCAAGCCGAGCAAATCGGCCAGGGCTTGCGGTTCGAACAGCGAGACCCAGCCCATGCCCAAGCCTTCGGCCCGGGAGGCCAGCCACAGGTTCTGGATCGCGCAGGACAACGAAGCCATGTCCATTTCCGGCAAGGTGCGACGACCGAAAATATGCCGCTCGCGATCGTCCATCAGCGCCGCCACCAACACCTCGGCGCAATCATTGATGCCTTCGACCTTGAGCTGCATGAATTCGTCAGTGCGTTCGCCAAGGGCTTCGGCGGTGCGAATGCGCTCTTGCTCCACCAGTTCCCGGATCTGGCCGCGCAGGGCTCGGTCGCTGATGCGGATAAACCGCCAGGGCTGCATCAAGCCGACACTTGGCGCCTGGTGCGCGGCTTCGAGCAACCGCCGCAGCAATTCAGGCTCGACCGTGCCACCGCTGAAGTGACGCATGTCGCGGCGTTCACCGATGGCCCGGTAGACCGCTGCGCGTTCGGCTTCGGTGAATGCGTTGTCGGTCATGGCCTCTTCGCTGGCAAGCCAGCGCCTACAGGGTTCAGGTGATCAACTGCAGGAGCCGACTTGCCGGCGAAGGCACCCTCAAGATCGGGTGCAAACAATGCGGCTACAGCGGTCGGATTGGACGGAAAATAGAAATGCACATAAGAGGCCGTCATCCGCCCCTCACGATAAACCGCCTCCGCCCCGCGCCCGCCATTGGGGCTCAAGCCACGGGCAATCGGCACGAGCCCGGTGGTGGTCAGCGAATGATGATAGGTATGCCCACGCAGGGAACCTTCCGGCAATTCGACAGCCTGCAGCGCCAGTGCCGCCAGACGCTTTTGCATCACCGCATCCCCGGCCAGCAGGCCGACCAATTCTGCACGCGTACCTTCGACATCGGTGAGCGAATCGAGCAAATACAACATGCCGCCACATTCGGCGAGCAAGGGTTTGCCCGCCTCGTGGTGCGCGCGAATCGCGCTCAGCATCGAGGTGTTTTGCGACAACGCCACATGATGCAATTCCGGGTAACCGCCCGGCAGATAGAGGCTGTCTGCCTCGGGTAGCCGACTGTCACGCATCGGTGAAAAGAACGACAACTCGGCGCCCATGGCCCGCAACAAATCCAGGCTGGCGCCATAGGTAAAGGCAAACGCTTCATCACGGGCCACGGCAATGCGCACACCCGCCAGCAAGGGTTCGGCAGCGATCACATCCGGGGCTGCGAATTCCACGGCCGGCGGAAGCGCCACCTCGCAACTGCTGGCCAGGGCTTCGGCCGCCGCATCGAGGCGAAGATCGAGATCGTTCAACTCACTGGCCTGCACCAGGCCAAGGTGACGACTCGGCAATTCGATGGCGGTTTCGCGGGACAACGCACCATACCAACGCAGGCCTTCGGTCAGGCTGCCTTCAAGCAACTGCGCGTGACGCAGGGTGCCCACGCGGTTGGCCAGGACACCGGCAAACGGCAGGTCGGGTTGGTAGCGCGCCAGCCCCAGGGCCAGGGCACCAAAGGTCTGGGCCATGGCGGTGCCGTCGATCACGCCCAGCACCGGCACGCCGAAGTGCCGCGCCAGGTCAGCACTGGATGGCGTACCGTCGAACAGCCCCATGACACCTTCGATGAGGATCAGGTCCGCTTCGCCCGCGGCCTCCCACAACAGCCGACGACTCTCCTGCTCGCCGACCATCCACATGTCCAGCTGATACACCGGCGCACCGCTGGCGCGCTCCAGAATCATCGGATCGAGAAAGTCCGGGCCACATTTGAACACACGAACCTTGCGGCCCTGATTGCGATGCAAACGGGCCAGCGCGGCGGTGACGGTGGTCTTGCCCTGACCGGAGGCCGGCGCGGCAATCAGTACCGCCGGGCATTGACGAGGGCTATTCATACCGTGCGACTCACAACTCGACGCCTTTCTGCGCCTTGATACCGGCCTGAAAGGCGTGCTTGATCATGCCCATTTCAGTGACGGTGTCGGCCAGCTCGATCATCTCAGGCTTGGCGCCACGACCGGTGACCACCACGTGCTGCATTGGCGGGCGAGCCTGCAAATCACTGAGCACCCGATCCAGATCGAGGTAACCGTGCTTGAGGGCGATGTTCAACTCATCGAGCACCACCAGGCCGATGGATGGATCGCGCAGCAATTCACGGGACACTTCCCACGCGGCTTCGGCGGCGGCGATGTCGCGCTGACGATCCTGGGTTTCCCAGGTAAAGCCTTCGCCCATCACATGAAAACGCACCTGTTCCGGGAAGCGCCGGAAGAACAGCTCTTCACCCGTGCTGTTGCGCCCCTTGATGAACTGCACCACACCGCACTGCATGCCATGGCCCATCGAGCGGGCCAGCATGCCGAACGCCGAGCTGCTCTTGCCCTTGCCGTTGCCGGTCAGCACCAGCAGCAGGCCGCATTCATTCGGGGAGTTGGCGATGCGTTCATCGATTACGGCTTTTTTGCGCAACATGCGCGCCAGATGACGTTCGTCACGATCAGGGGTATCAGTCATGGGAGAGCTCTCCGTTGAGGCAGGATAACGGCGGGCAGGCACAAGAACAGACGGCAAGAAGCCTGGCATCGCCCACCGTGATGCCGCTTGAATGGATCAGGCCGGTCTCCGGGCTCATGAGCGGCGTTGGCCTGGCTGCGCGCCTTCCCGCATCGATGACGACGCAGTGGCTCAAGGCGCAGCTTTCACTCATTTACCGTTGCGGGGGCAGCGCCGGGATCGAAGGCCTTCACGCATTGAAGGACCTGCTCACCGGCTTCCCTGTTTCACTCTGTCGACCCAAGTCACAGAGCACCTGAAACAAGCCGCGAAGGTTAGAGGGTTGGGGGTGGAGCGTCAATTGAAGACGGGGTACGCGCGCGAATAACTGCCATTGATCAATAAACTGACGCCAATCTTGTGCCACACTTCAAGCAATGATATCAAAGAGCCACAACCCCACATCACAATAACAAGGGTGAGCCCCATGCAAGGCATGATCATCAGCAATCCGCAACTGGAATTCCTGCGCCCGGTGCTGGAGCGCTGGTTTGACTGTATCGACCGCTACAACGCCGTACGCGGCGATAACGAAACGCCTTACTGGCTCGACGAAAAAGCCAATCTCGGCCTGCTTTCCGCCGCTGCCTGGATGGCCGAAATGGTCACCCTGCAACAATCGCCCACCCGCAAACAAATCGATGAAGGCGAACGCAACGGTCGTGCCGACTTGTTTATCGCCACACCCGAAGCTCGCGCCTGGATTCAAGCCACACAACGCTGGCCACGGGTGAACAGCCTGAACCTGACCCAGGCCCTGCTCGATATCACCAGCGAGGCCAAACGCGTCAGCTACGCCAGCGACCTGAGACTCGGCTGCCTGTTTGTGGCACCGCAGAAAACCCAACATGGCGCCACCCCGGAAGAATTGCAGGACATGGTCGACGACCTGCAAAAGGAGCACACCTGCGCCGTCGCCTGGTATTTCCCCTACGCCTACCGCAAGTTGCACAACGAAGGAGGTCACTATCATCCCGGCATTGCCGTGCTGTTCAAGGAAGCTCGCGGCTAACGGTTGAACCATCGCGCGACGTAACTTCTCTACTGATCAGGTCACTGCATTCATAGGGAAGATCAGTATGCGCAAGCCCCAACTCGTACTCGCTATCGCGCTCGCCGGAGGACTCGCCGCTTGCGGTGAAACCTCCAGCCTGCAAGTCTCCGACGGCACCGGCCCGTCACCCAGGCTCCCAGAACCCAACAAGACGTTGATTCCGACGGTCAACATCGCCCCGGCGATCGGCTGGCCGGAGGGCGCCAAACCCGTCGCCGCTGCCGGTACCCAAGTAGCCGCGTTCGCCGAGAACCTCGACCACCCGCGCTGGCTCTATGTGCTGCCCAATGGCGACGTGCTGGTGGCCGAAACCAATGCACCGCCCAAACCCGATGACGGGACAGGCATACGCGGATGGGTCATGAAGAAAGTCATGGGGCGCGCCGGCGCGGGCGTGCCGAGCGCCAATCGCATCACCCTGCTGCGCGACCAGGACCACGACGGCATCGCGGAAACCCGCACGGCGTTTCTGGAAAACCTGAACTCCCCCTTCGGCATGGCGCTGGTCGGCAATGACCTGTACATCGCCGACACCGATCAATTGCTGCGTTTTCACTATGAAAACGGCGATACAGCGATCAAGTCGCAACCGATCAAAGTACTCGACCTGCCCGGCGGCACGCTGAATCACCACTGGACCAAAAACGTCATCGCCAGCAAGGACGGCAGCAAGCTGTATGTCACGGTGGGTTCGAACAGCAACGTTGCCGAAAACGGCCTGGACAAGGAAGAAGGCCGCGCGGCGATCTGGGAAGTGGACCGCGCCACAGGCAACCACCGGATCTTTGCCTCAGGCTTGCGCAACCCCAATGGCCTGTCCTGGGAGCCGCAAAGCGGGGCACTGTGGACGGCGGTCAATGAGCGCGATGAAATCGGCAGCGATCTGGTGCCGGACTACATCACCTCGGTCAAGGACGGCGCGTTCTATGGCTGGCCATTCAGCTATTACGGCCAGCACGTCGACGTTCGCGTCGAGCCGCAAAACCCGGACATGGTGGCCAAGGCTATCGCGCCAGACTATGCGGTCGGCCCGCACACCGCTTCCCTGGGACTGACGTTCGCCGAAGGCAGCCGGTTGCCGGCGCCATTCACCCAGGGCGCCTTCGTTGGCCAGCACGGCTCATGGAACCGCAAGCCGCACAGTGGCTACAAAGTGATATTCGTGCCGTTCGACGCCGGCAAACCAAGCGGGCAGCCGGTGGATGTGCTCACGGGTTTTCTCAATGACCAAGAAAAAGCCATGGGCCGGCCAGTGGGCGTGGTGATAGATCAGCAAGGCGCCTTGTTGGTGGCGGACGATGTAGGGAACAAGGTTTGGCGGGTTTCAGCAGTCAAATAAGTACACATCAAACCTGTGGGAGCGGGCTTGCCCGCGATAGGGCCGGCCCTTGCAATATCGATGCTGCCTGAACTGCCGCTATGGCGGGCAAGACCGCCCCCGCAAGAATCACCGTTTGCGGCAGAGCGTGAGCCCATCGCCCAACGGCAACATCGACAGGTCCAAGCGCGAGTCATCCTTCAAGGCACCGTTGAGCGCCTGGATGGCTCGGGTGTCTGCGCTCAGCGGACGCTCTTCCAGTACCCGCCCGCTCCACAGCGTGTTATCGAACACCGCCAATCCACCCACCCGCAGCAGCCGCAGCGCGTGTTCAAGGTAGGTGGGATAATTGGCCTTGTCGGCGTCGATGAAGACCAGATCGAATTGCCCGCCCTGCCCTTGCCTCTCCAGTTCGGCCAGGGTCTCCAGCGCGGGTGCCAAACGCAGATCAATACGCTCGGCCAGGCCGGCTTCCCGCCAGTAACGACGTGCGGTGGCATTGTAGTCGCCGGGAATATCGCAGCAGATCATCGAGCCGTCATCGGGCAGTGCCGCAGCCATGCACAGCGCGCTGTACCCCGTGAACGTTCCGATTTCCAGCAGACGTCGCGCGCCAGTCAGCTTCACCAGCAATGCAAGAAACTGCCCCTGCTCCGGCGCCACCTGCCAGCGCGCCATGGGCAACGCCTGGGTTTCGTCGCGCAAGCGTTTGAGCAGCGGGGTTTCGCGCAGGGACACATCAAGCAGGTAGTGATAGAGCGAATCGTCAAGATTGAGCGTGCGAGCGGTCATGACAGCACCCTCTGGCTGTTACGGGTTGCGCGCCAGGTGTTCCGGTTGCAGGACGCGCTTGGCGCTCAGGTAGGCTTTCTGCCAATACGCCTTCGACAAGCTGTCGAGCTTCACCGTGCCGCCGGTGGCAGGCGCGTGGACGAAGCGACCTTCGCCGACGTAGATACCTGCATGACTGACCTGCGAACCGCCATTGGTGGCGAAGAAGATCAGGTCACCTGTCTGCAGGCCTTCCTTGCCCACATTGGCCGCTTGCATGGAGATCATTTCGCGAGTGGTGCGCGGCAGCGAGATACCGGTGACATCACGGTACACGTAGCCGATCAGCCCGCTGCAATCGAACCCGGAATCCGGTGTATTGCCACCCCAGCGATACGGCGTACCCACCAGGCCCAACGCACGAAACAGTACGTCTTCCGCTTCAGGCGAAAAGGCTTGGGAGGAACCGAAAACGAGAGGAGTGCGAGCCACCGGCGCAGGCGGCGGTGTGCGGCTGGCGCAAGCGCTGAGCAGCGCTGCGAAAAGCATGATTGCGAGGCGGGCCGACGTCGACATAAGCAGAGCATCCTGATCTGGCTGCGGCGTTTTTCTGCTGGAGTGCAGAAAAGAAAACCGCCTGCGCGTTACGCAGGCGGTTTGCCATCATTCATTGACCAGATTCTAGCGCTTATGCGGCAAACTTCAAGTAAGACTTTAAGTTCGCCTTACAAAATGTCCGCTTAATTGCGTGCGGTCACGATCGGAGCCGCGTTTGGCGCCATCGCGAGAGCTCGCTTGGCTTCGATGAAGGTCTTGCTCCAGTAGCTGTCGCCCAGGCTATCAATCCGGACACCACCGCTTTTGCGGCTGCTGGAGTGGATGAACTGGTTGTCACCCAGGTAGATCCCGGCGTGACTGACACGACCGCGACGACCGTTGGTGGCGAAGAACAGCAGATCGCCAGGCTTGAGCTTGCTGCGAGACACCAGTGGCGCATCCACGTTGATCATTTCGCGAGTGGAGCGTGGCAGGTTCATGCCGGCTTGTTCACGGAACAGATAGCCAATAAACCCACTGCAATCGAAACCGGCTTCAGAAGTACCGCCAAAACGGTAACGGGTACCGATCAGGGACATGCCGCGTTCGAGGATGCTGTCAGCCAGCGCCGGAAGTTGATACGACTTGCCATCGGCGAAGTCAGCCAGCTCTTTTTCAGTGGCCTTCTCTTCCTGGTAAAAAGCGTCCTGGTAAAGAGCGGACGACTGTGCGGTAACAGAATTTTTAACCTGTTGCTGCTGCTCTTGCTGGGACACTGGAGAGTGAGCAGCGCAACCGAACAACAGGGTGACGAGTGCGAGAGGCACGAGGGGTGCGAAGCGCTTTAGCATGGGCACGACCGTGGCTGATAGTTGTAAAGAAGTCGAGACTATGCCCGCTATCATCCTCATTTGCAAATTCAATCGAACTTTTTGTGACTTATCGGTTTCTTGCCAACATCTAAGCGCTTAAGCCCATATTAAACACTTGCGCAGCCTGCAGCCCTGCAGGAAAGCGTATTTCCTGGCGCCTGAAATATGCCGAAAGCCCCGCCGGCCTTGGCATTCCCGGCTTTTTTTCTACCAGCCGAGCGTCTCTTTCAGGAAGGGAATAGTCAGCTTGCGCTGTGCTTGAAGGGAGGCCTGATCGAGCCGCTCGAGCAATTCGAAAAGCGCACTCATGCTGCGGGTTCCACGGGTCAAAATAAAATGCCCGACCTCGTCGGTCAGATGCAGTCCCCGCCGCGATGCGCGAAGTTGCAGGGCACGCAATTTGTCTTCGTCCGAAAGCGGACGCATCTGGAAGATCAGCGCCAGGGTCAGGCGGGATTTGAGGTCTGCCAGCTTCACCGGCAGCTCACGCGGGGAAGTCGATGCGGCAATCAACAGCCGTCGGCCACTGTCGCGCAGGCGATTGAACAGATGGAACAGCGCTTCTTCCCAGTCGGCCTTGCCGGCCACCGCTTGAAGATCATCCAGGCAGACCAGTTCGTACTGTTCAAGGTTGTCGAGAATTTCGATACCGCGGTCCAGCAATTCGGCCAACGGCAAATACACCGCCGGCTCGCCCAACTGCTCGAAGCGCAGGCAGGCCGCCTGCAACAGATGCGTACGCCCTACCCCGTCCTTGCCCCATAGGTAAATCAGGCTTTCGGTCCAGCCGGCGTCGGCTTCGCATAGACGCTCGACATAGCCGAGTGCAGCGGCATTGGCGCCTGGGTAGTAGTTGATAAAGGTGGCGTCATCACGCAGACGCACACCTAGGGGCAGCTGAATCGGTTTCATGCTGACTGAACAGTTCCAAAGGAACCGTTAGTGGCCTCTGTGTAAAGTTTGCGAAGTTTATACCCGTGACGCCGACCGCACAATGCGACAGACCACAAGCAAAATCAAAGGTTTGCGTTGGCGCCCTGATTTTATGACAGTTTCTTTGGCGGAGCCGGCGATAACCCGGCGCCGAGCCGGGCTACCCATGACAAGGCCTAGAGCTCAGGTTCATCAACACCCGAGTACATATCAGAATCCTTATACAAATCATGCACATGGCGCACCAGCACCATAATCACCGCCGCGACCGGCAGCGCCAGCAAAACGCCAGTAAACCCGAACAACTCACCACCGGCCAGAATGGCGAAAATCACCGCCACCGGGTGCAGGCCAATCCGGTCACCCACCAGCAAAGGCGTCAGCACCATGCCTTCGAGCGCTTGCCCCACCATGAACACCGCGACGATGCCGACCATGGGATACAGATCGCCACCAAACTGAAACAGGCCCGCGATCAAGGCGGCGCCGATACCAATGACGAAGCCCATGTAAGGCACGATGGCGGCCAGACCGGCAATCAGGCCGATCAACAGCCCCAACTCCAGCCCCACCAGCATCAGGCCCGCGGCATAGATCACACCCAACGCCACCATCACCAGCAATTGGCCACGGACAAACGCTCCCAGCACCTCATGACATTCACCGGCCAGCGACACCACGCGCTCTTCACGGTCGCGCGGCAGCAGGCTGCGGATCTTGGCCATCATCAGGTCCCAGTCCCGCAGCAGGTAAAAACTCACGACCGGAATCAACACCAGGTTGGCCAGCCAGCCAATCACCGCCAGGCCGGAAGCCGTCGCCTGACTCAGTACCACGCCGACGATATCGGAGGTCTGGCCCATGTGCTCGCTGATCGCAGCCTTGAGTTTGTCGAATTTCCAGAAACCCTCTGACAACCCGAACTTCGATTGCGCCCACGGCAATGCGGTGTGCTGCAGCCAATCGAGCATCTGTGGCGCCAGCTCATACAACCGGAACAACTGCTTGGCGAGCATCGGCACCAGCACCAGCAGCAGCGCGGTGAAGATCAAGGTGAAGAGCGCGAACACCGCGACCACACCCAAGGTCCGAGACAACCCGGCCTTTTCCAGCCGATCCACCAATGGATCAAACAGATAGGCCAGCAGCAACGCCACCAGGAACGGCGTAAGGATCGGATGCAACAGCCAGACAAACGCGCAGAGCAGGACTACTCCACCCAACCAGAACCAACGCCGCGTATCGACCATGAACCACTCCATTGCTTCTATATAAAGAAAGATAATCTACCAGCGGAAATGCAATTGCGGCGTCGCAACCGGAGCTGGCGCTACAGCCGGGGTCGAACCGTCCGCTACGGGCTGGACAGGGAGTGCCGGTGCCGGGGTTGGCGCCGCCGCCACCTCCTGCAACTTCGCCAGTGACAACTGCGCGCGCAATTGATCGGTACTGCCATTGACCCGATACAGAATCCGGTCACCGTCGACACTTTGCGGACGCCCGCCAAAGGGTTCCAGTAAACGTCCGAGCGTCGCGTAGCGCTCAAGGTTCATGCCTTGCACTTCCAGCAACTGCTGCGTCGAAGCCCCCGGCCTGGCGACGAATCGCGGCGCCAGACGCTCATTGACCGCGAGCATCACTGCATCCGCCACGGCAGCCTGATCGGCTCCCTGCACACTGCCGGCTTCTTTCTGGTCACCCAGCCATAAATGCCATTTGGCCTGCCATTGACCGCCCTCTTCGCGGGCATGCACCGCCAGCACGGCGTCGGCGTTGTAACGTTCCGAGGCGGCGCGCAACGCAGCCGGATCGGTACTTTCCAGATTCGGCGCCGTGGCGACGACTTGCTCATTCAGGTCCGCAAGCGGCAGGCGCAACGGCAAACCACGGTGCTGCGCTGCCCGGCGCAACGGCATCGCACTGGCCTGGCCATCGCCCACCAGGCTTGACCCCTCCGTGGAGTCGTTCAACCACCAGCCGAGGATCGACGGCCGATTGGCGCCCCACATGGCCAACCCGGCGCGACGTAACGCCTGCTCGGTGGTTGTCGGGTCGAAATCGACCTTCAACACTTCCGGCGGCCCTGCGTCAAAGCCGTACTGACTGATGATTTGCTGGGGATCTTTGCGAATCGCCGCCAACCCCGGACTCTGCGCTGCCTTGGGGTCACCGGTCAGGCGCAATACCAGGGTGTCCAGCGCGCGCTGAGTCGCTTGATCACGCTCCTCCTGCGTCTGGCTGCTGACGGGCTCGCGTACTTGATAGAGGCCTTTGACGGTTTCGGCATGAGTGACCAGACTGGTCAGGGATAAACAGCCCACAAACAAGAATTTAGAAAAACGCATGGAAGATTCCTGGCGACAAGAGCGGCTGGAACAGACCGCATGAAGACGATCGAGCAAGGCTGTGACCATCGCCCGGCGCAAAACATTCACACGTCCCGAGTAAGTTTTCGCACTGTCATAACGATAGACGCTTAATGGCGGTACCTTGAGCAGGCGTGAAGGATGCCACCAAACGGAACAAATACGGTTTTTTTAGGCGGATATGCCCCTGCCGTCGGCCTGAGGATGGCCGCTGCCCTTCAAGCCTGATAAAATCGCGCGCCTTCGCAGACCGGCAACAGCCGGGCACCTTCGAATATCGCGTGAGGCAATCGCCCTCGTCGATTTCGGCGGCCCCGCTGGACCCGGTCGTTACCCCTGAATCCCCCCTAAAGGCCTGGATCATGAGCAAGCAACCCTCCCTGAGCTACAAGGACGCCGGTGTAGACATCGACGCCGGTGAAGCATTGGTCGAACGCATCAAGAGCGTCGCCAAGCGCACTGCGCGCCCGGAAGTCATGGGCGGCCTGGGCGGTTTTGGCGCCCTCTGCGAAATCCCGGCCGGCTACAGACAGCCTGTGCTGGTTTCCGGTACCGACGGCGTCGGCACCAAACTGCGCCTGGCGCTGAACCTGAACAAACACGACAGCATCGGCATCGACCTGGTTGCCATGTGCGTCAACGACCTGGTGGTCTGCGGCGCCGAGCCGCTGTTCTTCCTCGACTACTACGCCACCGGCAAACTGAACGTCGACACTGCGGCCCAGGTCGTGACCGGCATCGGTGCTGGCTGCGAGCTGTCCGGCTGCTCCCTGGTGGGCGGCGAAACCGCTGAAATGCCTGGCATGTACGAAGGCGAAGACTATGACCTGGCCGGTTTCTGCGTCGGCGTCGTGGAGAAATCCGAAATCATCGACGGCTCCAAAGTCGCAGCCGGCGATGCCCTGCTCGCCCTGCCGTCGTCCGGCCCGCACTCCAACGGTTACTCGCTGATCCGCAAGATCATCGAAGTGTCCGGTGCCGACATCGAAAACACCCAGCTCGACGGCAAGCCGCTGACCGACCTGCTGATGGCCCCGACCCGTATCTACGTCAAGCCGCTGCTCAAGCTGATCAAGGAAACCGGCGCCGTCAAAGCCATGGCCCACATCACCGGTGGCGGCCTGCTGGACAACATTCCACGCGTGCTGCCAAAAGGCGCCCAAGCAGTGGTTGACGTGGCAAGCTGGACCCGCCCGGCGGTGTTCGACTGGCTGCAAGAGAAAGGCAACGTCGACGAGAACGAAATGCACCGCGTCCTGAACTGCGGCGTAGGCATGGTCATCTGCGTGGCGCAAGAGCACGTGGACGCTGCCCTGAAGGTCCTGCGCGAAGCTGGCGAGCAACCTTGGGTCATCGGTCAGATCTCCACCGCTGCCGAAGGCGCGGCCCAGGTTGAACTGAAGAACCTCAAGGCTCACTGATGCCTAGGACCTGTGATGTGGTGGTGCTGCTGTCCGGCACCGGCAGTAACTTGCAGGCCTTGATCGACAGCACGCGGACCGGCGACAGCCCGGTCCGCATCGCTGCGGTGATCTCCAACCGCGCCGACGCCTACGGCCTGCAACGCGCCAGGGATGCGGGCATCGACACCCGCTTCCTGGATCACAAGGCTTTCGACGGCCGCGAGGCCTTCGATGCCGCTCTGATTGAACTGATCGACGCCTTCAATCCCAAACTCGTGGTCCTGGCCGGTTTCATGCGCATCCTCAGCGCTGACTTCGTTCGCCACTATCAGGGCCGCCTGCTCAATATCCATCCTTCGCTGCTGCCCAAATACAAAGGGTTACACACTCATCAGCGAGCGCTGGAAGCCGGGGACACCGAACACGGCTGCTCCGTGCACTTCGTCACCGAGGAACTCGATGGCGGACCACTGGTCGTACAGGCTGTAATACCGGTAGAGTTGCACGACTCGCCGCAGAGTCTGGCGCAGCGGGTCCATGTTCAGGAACACCTGATTTACCCGATGGCCGTCCGCTGGTTTGCAGAAGGCCGGTTATCGCTCGGCGAGCATGGTGCTTTACTGGATGGACAGTTACTCGCGGCCAGCGGCCACTTGATTCGAACCTAGGAGATTTTATGCGTCGTGCCCTGCTCTTCGCTTGCGCTCTGCTCGCCTTGCCCTTCGCGCAGGCTGCAGACCTTCAACCTTTCTCCGCCAGCTACACCGCCGACTGGAAGCAGTTGCCCATGAGCGGCACCGCCGAACGCAGCCTGACCAAGGAAGCCAATGGCGTCTGGAAACTCAGCTTCAAGGCTTCGATGATGATCGCCAGCCTGTCCGAAGAAAGCACGCTGACCGTCGACAAAGACACTCTGCTGCCGCAGTCCTACCACTTCGCACGCGGCGGTCTGGGCAAGGCCAAGAAAGCTGATCTGGACTTCGACTGGACGGCCAAGAAGGTCACCGGCACCGATCGTGGCGACGCGGTCAATATTCCGCTCAATCGCGGCATGGTCGACAAATCCACCTATCAACTGGCGCTGCAGCACGACGTGGCCGCCGGCAAAAAGAGCATGAGCTATCAGGTTGTCGATGATGGCGAAGTCGATACCTATGACTTCCGCGTGCTGGGTTCGGAAAAAGTCGACACCAAGGCTGGCCAGATCGATGCGATCAAGGTCGAGCGCGTGCGTGACCCGACTCAAAGCAAGCGCACCACCGTGCTGTGGTTCGCCAAGGACTGGGATTACCTGCTGGTCCGTCTGCAACAGGTCGAAACCGACGGCAAGGAGTACAACATCATGCTCCTGGACGGCAAGGTCAACGGCAAGACCGTCAAAGGCAGCTGAGCCTGATCAAGACAAAGAGCCCCGCAATCGCGGGGCTTTTTCATGCAGGAACAAAAAACCGGAACGCGTCGCCGCGCGCATGCTCTATACCTTCAAGGTCTTTTTTGATCGAATGACTTTTCCTGTCGCTTGCGAGGTTTCCCATGACTGTCACCGTCAACACCGTTTCCGCCGAAGGTTTGCGTCACAGCGTCCAGATCGACGACCATGAACTCTTTGCCGATGCGCCCACCACCACCGGTGGCGAGGGTTCGGCGCCAGAGCCACACGACTACTTCGACGCCGCCCTCGGTGCCTGCAAGGCCCTGACACTGAAAATGTACGCGAAGAAAAAAGACATCCCGCTCACCGGTGTCGGCGTCGAGGTCAAGCGCGACAACAGCCAGGAGCAGAAAGGCAAGTACGCGCTGCACGTCAAACTGACCCTCAAGGGCGTGCTGACCGATGCCCAGCGCGAAGAACTGCATCGCGTGGCGGATCGTTGCCCGATCCACAAATTGATGACCACCAGCGAAGTCAGCATCGAAACCCATTTGTCCGAAGGCGCTTTCAGCCAATAGCGGCAAGGGCTGCGCAAGCGGGTTATGCTCGAATGCATCACCCGCTCAGTCTGGAATGCACAATGAACACTCCGCTCGTGATCCGCCCCCGCGCCGAAGATGTCGAGGGCCAGCCGATTCTTCGCCCACTGCCGTCCGCCAAATGCCGCAGCGTCGGACCCTTCGTATTTTTCGACCACATGCTGGAAACCCGCTACCCGCCGGGCAAAGGCATGAACATCCGCCAGCATCCACATATAGGCCTCTCCACCCTCACCTACCTGTTCCAGGGGCAGATCCAGCACAAGGACAGCCTCGGTTCAGATCAGGTCGTGGATACCGGTGATGTCAGCTGGATGACCGCCGGCAGCGCCATTGCCCACGTCGAGCGCACGCCAGAGGCGCTCAAGGAAAACGGCTTTACGATGCACGGCCTGCAAATCTGGCTGGCCTCGCCCAAGGATCATGAGCAAGGCCCGGGACATTACAGCCATCACCCCGCCGCCACACTGCCGGTCAGCGAGAACCTGGGGGTGAAAATCCGCATGATTGCCGGGACGGGCTTCTGCCTGGAATCGCCAGTCCCCGTACTGTCTCCGACGCTCTATGCGGAGTTGACCCTGCAAACGGCGACGACGCTACTGATTCCAACCGAACATGAAGAACGTGCGCTATATGTCTTGAGCGGCGAGGTGCAACTGGACGGTGAGCCTGTGGAGCCCAATGCACTGGTGGTATTGCCTGAAGGGGAAGAAATGACTTTGTTCGCCGAAAGCGACTGTCATGCCGTGTTGTTTGGCGGCGCACCGCTGGATGGTCCGCGACGAATCAACTGGAATTTTGTGGCGAGCAATCCGGCGGCTATCGATGAAGCGCGCCGACGCTGGGTGGCCGGGGATTGGCCAACCGTACCGGGGGAAAGCGAGCGGATCGAATTGCCTTAGGTGTCAATGAAATCGCCATCGCGAGCAGGCTCGCGATGGGGCCGGCACAAATGCCGGCCAATTTCAGATCAAGAGTCGCAATCAGCCCTTGAACACTTCATCCAACAAGTTATGCATCGAGGTAAATGCCCGAGCGGCAACCTTGGCGTCGTACATCATCATGCCAGGCACATTCGCATGCGGGTCGGTGAACGAATGGAACGCTCCGCCGTAGCTCAGCAGTTGCCAATCCACGCCAGCGGCATTCATTTCCTCTTCAAACGCCGGCAGTTGCTCTTTCGGCACCAATGGATCGGAAGCGCCGTGCAGGACCAACACCTTACCCTTGATGTTTTTCGCATCGTTGACGTCCGGTGTATCCAGCGTGCCGTGGAATGAGACCGCAGCCTTCACCGGCGCACCGGTACGGGCCAACTCCAGCGCGCAGCAACCCCCAAAGCAGAAACCGAACGTGGCCAGCTTCGAGGTATCGACGGCCACTTCGCCCTGGCTTTGCAGCTGCTCGAACGCCACTTTCATGCGCTTACGCAGCAATGGGCGGTCATTCTTCAACGGCATCATCGCCGCGCCCGCTTCATCGTTATTTTGTGGACGAACCGATTGGCCGTAGAGATCAGCGATCAGGACCACGTATCCCTTGGCCGCCACCGACTTGGCGATTTCCTCGGCGCCAGCGCTGACGCCCATCCAGTTCGGCGCCATCAACAGGCCCGGACGCGGGCCCTTATGGTCGGCATCAAAGGCCACACGGCTTTCGTAGGGCTGACCGTCAATCTGATAGGCAACGGAACGTACAGTGATTTGGCTCATTTCTAACTCCTGATTTTTTAAACACCAGAATGAAAAAACCCGCCGAAGCGGGTTTTTCTACAACGCTGTTAAGCCGACAGCTCAACCAATAGCTTGTTCAGACGACGCACATAGGCCGCCGGATCCTTCAAGCTGTCGCCGGCCGCCAGGGCCGCTTGATCGAAGAGGATGTGCGACAGGTCGCCGAAGCGTTCGTCACTTTGCTCTTTATCGAGCTTCTCGATCAGCGGGTGAGCCGGGTTGAATTCGAAGATCGGCTTCGAATCCGGGACCTTCTGCCCACTGGCTTCCAGGATCTGACGCATTTGCAGGCCCAGGTCCTGCTCGCCGATGGCCAGAATCGCCGGGGAATCGGTCAGGCGATGGGAAACCCGGACTTCGGCGACGGATTCGCCCAGTGCGGTTTTCAGACGCTCAACCAGACCTTCTTTGGACTTGGCGACTTCTTCCGCGGCCTTCTTGTCCTCTTCCGAGTCCAGGTTGCCCAGGTCCAGGTCACCGCGTGCCACGTCAACAAAGCTCTTGCCGTCGAAATCGTTGAGGTAGCTCATCAGCCACTCGTCGATACGGTCGGTCAGCAGCAGCACTTCGATGCCTTTCTTGCGGAAGACTTCCAGGTGCGGGCTGTTTTTGACTTGCGCGTAGGTTTCGCCAGTCAGGTAGTAGATCTTGTCCTGACCTTCCTTGGCGCGCGCCAGGTAATCGGCCAGACCGACCACTTGTTCGCCGTCGTCACCGTTGGTCGACGCGAAACGCAGCAGGCCAGCGATTTTCTCTTTGTTGGCGAAGTCTTCCGCCGGGCCTTCTTTCATGACCTGACCGAAGTTTTTCCAGAAGCCCTTGTATTGCTCAGGCTCGTTTTTCGCCAGTTTTTCCAGCATGTCCAGAACGCGCTTGGTCAGCGCCGACTTCATGGAGTCGATGATCGGGTCTTTCTGCAGGATTTCCCGCGACACGTTCAGCGACAGGTCGTTGGAGTCAACCACGCCCTTGATGAAACGCAGGTACAGCGGCAGGAACGACTCCGCCTGATCCATGACGAACACGCGCTGCACGTAAAGCTTCAAGCCTTTCGGCGCTTCACGCTGGTACAGGTCGAACGGCGCACGAGCCGGCACGTACAGCAGCGAGCTGTACTCCAGCTTGCCTTCAACCTTGTTGTGGCTCCAGCTCAGCGGGTTTTCGAAGTCGTGAGCGATGTGCTTGTAGAACTCCTGGTATTCCTCGTCCTTGACCTCGGTACGCGGACGGGTCCACAGGGCGCTGGCGCGGTTGACGGTTTCCCATTCGGCGGCCGGCTTCTCTTCGCCTTCGACGGCCGCCACTTCTTTCGGCAACTCGATCGGCAAGGCGATGTGGTCGGAATACTTCTTGATGATGTTGCGCAGGCGCCAGCCATCGGCGAACTCGTCTTCACCGGATTTCAGGTGCAGGACGATACGGGTACCGCGCTCGGCTTTCTCGATGGTTGCAACTTCAAAGTCACCTTCGCCCTTGGACGACCAGTGCACGCCTTCGCTGGCGGCGCTGCCGGCACGACGGCTGAACACGTCAACTTTGTCGGCGACGATGAATGCAGAGTAGAAGCCGACACCGAACTGACCGATCAGGTGCGAATCTTTCTTCTGGTCACCGGTCAGGTGCTTCATGAAATCGGCGGTGCCGGATTTGGCGATGGTGCCCAGGTGCGTGATCGCATCCTCACGGCTCATGCCAATGCCGTTGTCTTCGAGGGTGACGGTCTTGGCGTCCTTGTCGAAGCTCACACGGATCTTCAGCTCGGCGCCACCTTCCAGCAGTTCCGGCTTGGACAGCGCTTCGAAACGTAATTTGTCTACAGCGTCAGAGGCGTTCGAGATCAGTTCGCGAAGGAAAATTTCCTTGTTGGAATACAGCGAATGGATCATGAGGTGCAGCAGTTGCTTCACCTCGGTCTGGAAGCCCAGGGTTTCCTTTTGAGTTTCCACACTCATGGTCATCAAACTCCAATCAGATGGCTAAGCCGCGACCTTGAAGGCCGGCGGCGGGATGTCATCAGAGTTGGGGGCTGTGTTCAGGATTTCAAGGGCTCCTCGAGTTTGAAATGCGCCCGGGCCGTGGCGATGGGTTCCGCTTCCGTGCTTTGCCAGGCTGTAATCGCCACGTTGGCGACGCGACGTCCCTGGCGACACACCTGGCATCGGGCCCAGGTATCGCGAAACTGCCCGGCGCGCAGGTAGTCGAGGGAGAAATCGATAATCTTCGGCACACCTGGCGAGCCGGTGGACACCAGCAGGTGCAACGCGGCGGCCAGCTCCATAAAACCGGCAATGACACCGCCATGAATAGCCGGCAATAAAGGGTTACCAATGTTGTCCTTGTTGGCCGGCAGACGAAACAGCAGTTCATCCCCCACCCGTGAGCATTCGACGCCGATCAGCGCGGCGTAGGGAATCCGCTGCAGCAATACGCCATAGTCGCCCCGCTCATGAGCCTGTTGCAGCTGCTGCTTGAATGAGTCAGTCATTTCGCATCTCCGGCGATCGCGCCACCAAAGCCTTTTGCGCCCTTGATGCCTTTGCCCATCCGCATGAAGGTGCCCACCACGTGGGCAATGGGTTGCTCGGGATCGTCCTGATAGGCGAAGCCGCGGGCAAAGATCACATCGGTGGTCACGCGGTAGCACTGGGCGAAACCGAAGACGTCTTTATTCGGCTCGGCGGCGTGCATGTAGTCGATGCGCAGGTCGAGGGTCGGGCAGACCTCGAACTCCGACAGCACACAGAGGGTGGACATGCCGCAGGCGGTGTCCATCAGCGTGGTCAGCGCACCGCCATGGATGACGCCGGTTTGCGGATTTCCGACGATTTGCGGGCTATAGGGCAGCACCACCGTGAGCCCTTCGCTGCTGGCGCTGTGAACACGCAGCCCAAGGACCTGGCAATGGCGCAGTGCCGACAGAAATCGTATAGCTCGCTCAAAAACGGGGTTTTCGGCCATTTGATAGAAACTCATATTTAAAAATTCGTGCCGTGAAGTAACGGTCCCGGCAAAAGTTCCGCGTTAGAACAAACTTATATATCTGAACGATTTGAGGAACTTAACCCTGATGGCTGTGCTCGAAAGGCCAGTAGATATTTTCCATAAGGAGAAACACCCCATGCGTAAGACTTTAGCTATTGCCTTGATGTTGACCGCTTCCCTCGGTCTCGCTGCCTGCGATAAAAAATCCGAGGACAAAGCTCAAGATGCCAACAAACATGCTGAGCAAGCTCAGCAAGACATGAACAAAGCTCAGGATAAAGTGAACGACGCTGCGAAAGAAAACGCTGAAGCTGCCAAAGCTCAGGCTGAATCGAACGAAGCAGCGGCAAAAGAAGCCGCGCCTAAAAACTGAAACGGTTTTTAGTGTGATAAGGAAAACCCGCCAAATGCGGGTTTTCTTTTGCCTGCAATTTGATTGGCCGTAACCTCGTTAGAGCAAAATCGTTCGAAAAGTCGGACTAATCATCAACAACAATGAACAGATTAAACCCACCAGCCAAACCAGACTGCGCTGCCATGTCAGGTCTTTCCAGTAGCACAGCAAATAGATAATTCGCGCGATCACAAAGATGATCGCCAACAAGTCAATGAGCCAGCCCGCTGTCTGCGTGGTATGCGCCATCAACACACCCACGGCAAACAATATGAACGCTTCGAAACTGTTCTGGTGCGCGGCCACTGCGCGGGCCCCCAGGCCCGTAAGTTGCGCCTGCTGTTGGCGCGGCAGGTGATTGTTGTAACCGCCCTGCTCTTTCATGGCCTTGGTCACGGGCATACGCGCCACGTAAATCAGCAACGCACTGATAAACACACACCAGAACGGGATACTCATCAAGCCGCCTCTTTGTTCACGTCAGGCAATGGTGCCTCTGTAGGGGTATAGACCATCACGTCGAGAACGTCGGAGTGAAATTCCCGGCGATACAACACAAACACGACACCGGCACTCATCAACATGAACAACCAGGGACTGACGAACCACGCCAGCATGGTCATGCCGAAGTAATAGGAACGCAGACCAAAGTTGAACTGGTTGGCCGCCATGGAGATAACCCGGGCAGCCCGGGACGCGAAGGCTTTGCGCTCCTGCTCGGACACATGGCGTTCACCGACCATGGGTGCGGAACCCACCAGAACGGCCGCGAAGTTGTATTGGCGCATGCACCAGCTGAACGTGAAGAACGCGTAGACGAACACTAGCGCCAGGCACAGCAACTTGATTTCCGACATCCCCTGGGAAGCCTGTTGCACCATCGGGATATCCGCCAGCAGCGACACCGCTCTTTCCGACGCGCCAAGTACCGTGAGGATACCGGCCAGGATAATCAGCGTGCTGGAGGCGAAGAACGATGCATTGCGCTCCAGATTTCCAATCACGCTGGCATCGGCAATGCGGTTGTCACGCAGCAACATGCGGCGCATCCAGTCTTCACGGTACAGGTGCAACACGCTGGCCAGGCACGCGGTGTCGCGGCCCTTCCATGTTGCGTAACGGGTGTAGCCACCCCAGCAGATAACGAACCAGAGGGCGGCGAGAATGTGGATCAGGTTGGCGTGGATGAACGACATGCAGGTCCTTGTGATGTGCAGGAGGAATACCGAAACCCTGTGGGGTTCTGCAATGCTTCGACGTTGTGTCGGGGAAAAAGACACTGCCTCAAACCCATAAAAAATGCCCCGTATCGATTGATACGGGGCATTTCGGTTTCATGCTCGATCGGCCTGCTCGTGACAGGCCGGATAAGCTTAGGCCAAGGCTTCCTCGCGCTTGCCCAACATACGGTCACAGACCACGGCGACCACCAGGGTCATCACCGATGGCACCAGCCAGGCCAGCCCTTGCTCGCTCAGCGGCAAGTGGGCCAATTGGGAGGGCATCCAGTCCGCAAGACCCGCGCCCTTAAGGGCGTCGATCAGGCCGAAGATGAACGACACCAGCATCACCGGGCCGACGATGCGACCTTGCTCGTGCCAGAAGTCCTTGCAGAAGCTCAGTGCCACCAGGGCGATGCACGGCGGGTAGATCGCTGTCAGCACCGGGATCGAAAACGCGATCAGCTTGGTGAGGCCCAGGTTGGACACCAACAGGGAAAACGCAGCCAGGATGATGACCAGCGTTTTGTAGGACAGTGGCAATACACGACTGAAATACTCGGCGCAGGCGCAGGTCAGGCCAACCGCGGTCACCAGGCAAGCCAGAGAAATCAGTACCGCGAGGAAACCGCTGCCGAGGGAGCCAAAGGTGTGTTGTACGTAGGCATGCAGTACCGCCGCACCGTTAGTCGCACCAGCCGCCACTTCATGGCTGCCCGAACCCAGGCGGAACAAGCTGACATAAACCAGCGCCAGACCCACACCGGCAATCAATCCGGCGATGATCGCGTAACGGGTGATCAGGACCGGCGATTCGACACCGCGGGAGCGGATAGCGTTGACGATAACGATGCCGAACACCAGGGCGCCCAGGGTATCCATGGTCAGGTAACCATTGATGAAGCCTTGGGAAAACGGCGCCGCAACGTATTCAGGTGTTGCATGCCCGATATCACCGGCCGGCAAGGCGAATGCCGCGATGCCCAGCACAGCCAGGGCAATGATCTTCAACGGTGCGAGGAAGCGTCCAACCGTGTCCAGCAAGCGGCCCGGGTACAGGGAAATGAAGAACACCAGCAGGAAGTAGACCGAGCTATACAGGAAAAGCGCCAGCGGGCTTTCGCCGGTCAAGGGCGCCAGGCCCACTTCGAACGATACGGTCGCGGTACGTGGCGTCGCGAACAGCGGACCAACGGCCAGATAGCACGCAGCCGCCAACAGTCCACCGGCGACTTTACCGATCGGACTGCTCAATGTATCCATCGCGCCACCAACCTTGGCCAGTGCGACAACGGTGATCACCGGCAGACCAACGGCGGTGATCAGGAAACCCAGCGCCGCCATCCAGACATTAGGCCCGGACTGCAAACCGACGATAGGCGGGAAGATGATGTTGCCAGCCCCGACAAACAGGGCGAACGTCATAAAACCAAGTGCCAGGATGTCCTGGCCTTTCAACACTTTCATTAAGGAAATACCACACTACTGAATCGGAATTTAGAGAGGGATTTCCCTATGGGTGAGGGAAATGCTGTCGGTCCGTATGAGACTGACCCGTTTAGCGCGTCGCTGCCTTGTGGGCCGCAGACGCAAAAATGGCGCGTATCCTAACGAATTTGAGCGTCAAGCGCACTGTTAAGGGGCGAACTATCCGATACACGACACTCCCGTGTCGTGTTCACGTATCTAAATTTCATGAACCTCCTCGTCACAAAAAAGCCTCAAGCGTTTCCAAAGAACCAGAAACGACAAAGGCCACCCGAAGGTAGCCTTTGTTTGGTAAAGCGTCAGCTAAGCGCGAAGCTTACTTGACTGCCCAACCAGTCAGCTCGGCCAGGGCCTTGCCGATGTCTGCCAGCGAACGCACGGTTTTAACGCCTGCGTCTTGCAGCGCAGCGAATTTCTCGTCTGCAGTGCCTTTGCCGCCAGAGATGATTGCACCAGCATGGCCCATGCGCTTGCCCGGAGGAGCAGTCACACCAGCGATGTAGGAAACAACCGGCTTGGTCACGTGTGCCTTGATGTAGGCAGCCGCTTCTTCTTCAGCCGAACCGCCGATCTCACCGATCATCACGATCGCTTCGGTCTTCGGGTCTTCCTGGAACAGCTTCAGGATGTCGATGAAGTTCGAACCCGGGATCGGGTCACCACCGATGCCGACGCAAGTCGACTGGCCGAAACCGGCGTCAGTCGTTTGCTTCACAGCTTCGTAGGTCAGGGTGCCGGAACGGGAAACGATACCGACCTTGCCTGGCAAGTGAATGTGACCAGGCATGATGCCGATCTTGCATTCGCCTGGAGTGATCACGCCTGGGCAGTTAGGGCCGATCAGGGTAACACCCAGCTCGTCGCACTTAACTTTAGCGTCCAGCATGTCCAGGGTAGGAATGCCTTCGGTGATGCACACGATCAGCTTGATACCGCCGAAAGCAGCTTCCAGGATCGAGTCCTTGCAGAAAGGAGCCGGAACGTAGATCACGCTGGCGGTGGCGCCAGTGGCAGCTACAGCGTCTTTCACGGTGTTGAACACTGGCAGACCCAGGTGCTCGGTGCCGCCTTTACCAGGAGTTACACCACCAACCATCTTGGTGCCGTACTCGATGGCTTGCTGGGTGTGGAAACTACCTTGCGAACCGGTAATACCCTGGCAGATAACTTTGGTGTCTTTATTGATCAGGACGCTCATTATTTGCCCTCCGCAGCTTTGACAACTTGTTGAGCAGCGTCGGTCAGGCTGGTAGCAGCGATGATGTTCAAACCGCTTTCTGCCAGTACTTTAGCGCCCAGCTCAGCGTTGTTGCCTTCAAGGCGAACAACAACCGGGATTTTCACGCCGACTTCTTTCACGGCGCCGATGATGCCTTCGGCAATCATGTCGCAACGAACGATGCCGCCGAAGATGTTGACCAGTACTGCAGCGACGTTGGTGTCGGACAGGATGATCTTGAATGCTTCGGTCACGCGCTCTTTGGTAGCACCACCACCTACGTCGAGGAAGTTGGCTGGCTTGCCGCCGTGCAGGTTGACGATGTCCATGGTACCCATGGCCAGGCCGGCACCGTTGACCATGCAACCGATGTTGCCTTCCAGTGCTACGTAGTTCAGTTCGAACTTGGCAGCGTGCGCTTCGCGCGGATCGTCTTGCGACGGATCGTGGAAAGTCTTCAGCTTAGGCTGACGGTACATCGCGTTGGCGTCGATGTTGATCTTGGCGTCCAGGCAGTGCAGATCGCCGTCAGCCTTGATCACCAGCGGGTTCACTTCCAGCAGGGCCAGATCGTGATCCTGGAACAGTTTGGCCAGACCTACGAAGATCTTGGCGAACTGGGCAACTTGCTTGCCTTCCAGACCCAACTGGAATGCCAGCTCGCGACCCTGGAATGGCTGAGCGCCAACCAGTGGATCGATAGTGGCTTTCAGAATTTTTTCTGGAGTGTCGTGAGCGATTTTCTCGATGTCCACGCCACCTTCGGTGGAAGCCATGAACACGATGCGACGGCTCGAACGGTCAACGACAGCGCCCAGGTACAGCTCTTTAGCGATATCAGTGCACGATTCAACCAGGATCTTGGTGACTGGCTGACCATTGGCGTCAGTCTGGTAGGTCACCAGACGCTTGCCCAGCCACTGCTGTGCGAAGGCTTTGGCGTCTTCTTTGTTGCGAACCAGCTTGACGCCGCCCGCTTTACCGCGACCACCGGCGTGAACCTGGGCTTTTACAACCCACTCGCTGCCGCCGATTTTATCGCAAGCTTCTGCTGCTGCTTCCGGGGTGTCTACCGCGTAACCGGTGGATACCGGCAGGCCGTACTCAGCGAACAGCTGCTTACCCTGATACTCGTGAAGATTCATGCTTTTTACCGTCTTCGTTAGGTACTGCGCATTCGGTGCTGCACTTGTTGAAGTGCCGCACCACCTGTGACTGCTGCTTGCGTAGCTGAGCTACGCAAGACTGCGTCCGGCGGACATTCCGCGGTGAGTCTTGCATGCAAGGCTCACGACGGGCCGCAACCGCCGTGGTTTCTTATTGTCTTTTCAGACATTTGAAAACTGCTGTGCTAGGAAATACTGCGTTAAAAACAGGCTCGGAATGCTCATTGACTGACGTCAACTCCGCTTCCTCACCTGTTTTTGCCTTGTCTTTCCTTCGCTCGCTACGTTTTCAAATTGCCTTCAACGCTTCTTGCGGTTGGCGATGTGGATGGCGCCGCCATTCACTGCCAGAGCTGCTTCGTGCAAGGCTTCAGACAGGGTCGGATGGGAGAAAACCATCATGCCCAGGTCTTCAGCGCTGGTGCCGAATTCCATACCGATTGCGCCCTGTTGAACCAGTTCTGCAGCACTCGGGCCAATCACGTGGACGCCCAACACGCGGTCAGTCTTGGCATCTGCGATGACCTTGACGAAACCACCGGTATCGTTGGCAGCCATGGCACGGCCAGAGGCTGCGAACGGGAAGGTGCCGACGTTAACTTCAACGCCTTCAGCTTTCAAGGCCTGCTCGGTTTTACCCACCCATGCAATTTCCGGGTGAGTATAAATAACCGAAGGGATCAGGTCATAGTTCATCTGGGCTTTGTGGCCCTTGATGCGCTCGACAACCATGATGCCCTCTTCCGAGGCCTTGTGAGCCAGCATCATGCCACGAACCACGTCGCCGATGGCGTAGACGCCCGGTACGGTGGTAGCGCAGTGATCATCAACGTGCACGAAACCGCGCTCGTCGAGGGTCACGCCGCAATCGGCGGCCAGCAGATCAGTGGTCACTGGACGGCGACCAACGGCTACGATCAGCTTGTCGAACGTGATGTTCTGTTCGCCGTTGGCATCGGTGTAGTTCACAACGACTTCGTCGCCGTTCACTTTGGAACCGGTAACGCGCGCGCCCAGCTTGATGTCCAGACCTTGTTTGGTCAGGGTTTTCAGCGCTTCCTTGGAAACAGCGGTGTCCGCTGCCATCAGGAAAGTGTCCAGCGCTTCAAGGACAGTCACTTGCGCGCCCAGACGCGACCAGACCGAACCCAGTTCCAGACCGATCACGCCAGCGCCGATCACGCCCAGACGCTTGGGTACGGATTGGAATTCCAGGGCACCGGTGGAATCGACGATCACATTCTGGTCGACCGGAGCCGGCGGAATGTCGATCGGACGCGAGCCAGGAGCCAGGATCACGTTTTCGGCTTCGATGACTTCAACCGAACCGTCAGGCTTGGTGACTTCGACTTTCTTGCCGGCCAGCAGCTTGCCGTGACCCTGGATAGAGGTCACACCGTTGGCTTTGAACAGGGTCGCAACGCCGGAAGTCAGGCCTTTGACGATGTTTGCCTTGCGGCCGACCATCGCTGGCACGTCCATGGTCACGCCGGCGTGATTGATGCCGTGGATCGCGAAACCGTCTTGCGCTTCGTGGAACTTCCAGGAGCTGTCCAGCAGCGCCTTGGATGGAATGCAGCCGACGTTCAGGCAAGTACCGCCGAGGGCCAGTTTGCCTTCCTTGTCGGTGTACTTCTCGATGCAGGCAGTGCTGAGGCCCAGTTGAGCGGCCTTGATGGCAGCCACGTAGCCGCCAGGGCCCGCACCGATCACTACTACGTCAAATTTCTGCGACATTCAAAAAATCCTCTTTAGCGAAAAGCTTGAAGCCGCAAGCTGCAAGCCAAACTGCCTTTACCAGCAGCTTGAAACTTGCAGCTCGCGACTGCTTCTATCAGATATCCAGCAGCAAACGAGCCGGGTCTTCCAGCAGGTTCTTGATGGTCACCAGGAAGGTCACAGCTTCTTTGCCATCGATCAGACGGTGATCGTAGGACAGAGCCAGGTACATCATCGGACGGATAACGACCTGACCGTTGATCGCCATTGGACGCTGCAGAATATTGTGCATGCCCAGAATAGCTGCTTGCGGCGGGTTGACGATCGGAGTCGACATCATCGAACCGAAGGTACCACCGTTGGTGATGGTGAACGTACCACCGGTCATCTCTTCCATCGACAGTTTGCCGTCACGGGCTTTCTTGCCGAAAGTGGCGATGCCGCCTTCGATTTCAGCCAGGCTCATCAGTTCGGCGTTACGCAGAACCGGCACAACCAGACCGCGGTCGCTGGAAACAGCCACACCGACGTCAGCATAGCCGTGATAAACGATGTCGGAGCCGTCGATCGACGCGTTGACTGCCGGGAAGCGCTTCAGCGCTTCGGTGGCCGCTTTCACGAAGAACGACATGAAGCCCAGGCGCACGCCGTTGTGAGACTTCTCGAACAGATCCTTGTACTTCGAACGCAGCGCCATGACTTCGGTCATGTCGACTTCGTTGAAAGTGGTCAGCATCGCCATGTTCGATTGAGCTTCAACCAGACGCTCGGCAACCTTGGCACGCAGACGGGTCATCGGAACGCGTTTTTCAACGCGGTCACCGGCAGCAAACACCGGAGCAGCAGCGGCAGGTGCGGCAGCCTTGGCAGGCGCGGCGGCTGGAGCGGCTTTCTTGGCAGCAACGGCTGCAACCACGTCTTCCTTGGTCACACGACCGCCTTTGCCAGTACCGGCAACGGACGCGATGTTGATGCCGTTCTCTTCAGCCAGCTTGCGAGCGGCTGGAGCAGCGACCGGATCGTCTTCGCCTTCGGCAGCTGGAGCAGCAGCCTGGGCAGCGGCCGGAGCGGCAGCGGCTGGAGCAGCGGCAGCAGCGCCGCCTTCAACGATGGAGCCCAGGACTTCGTCGGACAGAACGGTGTCGCCTTCGTTCTTGACGATAGCGCCCAGCACGCCGTCGGCAGTGGCCAGCACTTCCAGTACGACTTTGTCGGTTTCGATGTCGACGATCAGTTCGTCACGTTTGACGGCGTCGCCCGGTTTTTTGTGCCAGGTGGCAACGGTGCCATCGGCAACCGATTCCGGGAAAGTGGGGGCTTTGATCTCGATAGCCATTATCTGTGGTTCCTTAAATTCGGTTTCAGGTGCGCGAAGGCGTTAAACGGTAAACGCGTCTTGCAGCAGTTTTTCCTGCTGCTCGGCGTGCATCGAAGCGTAACCACATGCTGGGGCAGCAGAAGCCTCGCGGCCCGCGTACTCGAGTACGAGAGACTTGTTGAGGTTGCTGATGCTGCGACGCAAGTGGTGCTGGCTGCAGTACCAGGCGCCCTGGTTCATCGGCTCTTCCTGACACCAGACGGCATGCTTGGCGTTGGTGTAAGGAGCCAGGACTTCTTTCAAGTCGTCCTCAGGGAATGGGTACAGCTGCTCGATACGCACGATGGCGATATCGTCACGGCCTTCGGCACGACGTTTTTCCAGCAGGTCGTAGTAGACCTTGCCGCTACACAGAACAATGCGCTCGACCTTTTTCGGGTCCAGGGCATCGATTTCCGGGATCACGGTCTGGAACGAACCTTCGGCCAGATCTTCCAGAGTCGAGATGGCCAGCTTGTGACGCAGCAGCGACTTCGGCGTCAGGACGACCAGTGGCTTGCGCAGCGGGCGAATCACCTGACGGCGCAGCAAGTGGTAGATCTGAGCCGGGGTGGTCGGCATGCACACCTGAATGTTGTGCTCGGCGCACAGCTGCAGGTAACGCTCAAGACGCGCAGAGGAGTGCTCCGGCCCCTGACCTTCGTAGCCGTGTGGCAACAGCATGGTCAGACCACAGAGACGGCCCCACTTGTGCTCGCCGCTGGTGATGAACTGGTCGATAACAACCTGCGCACCGTTGGCGAAGTCACCGAACTGGGCTTCCCAGATCACCAGCGCGTTCGGCGTGGTGGTCGAGTAGCCGTATTCGAATGCCAGTACCGCTTCTTCCGACAGGAACGAGTCGTACAGGTCGAAGCGTGGCTGACCTTCGTACAGGTTTTTCAGCGGAATGTAGGTGCCGGCGTCTTTCTGGTTGTGCAGAACAGCGTGACGGTGCGAGAACGTACCGCGGCCGATGTCCTGACCGGTCATGCGAATCGGGTGACCTTCGAACGCCAGGGTCGCGTACGCCATGGTTTCAGCGTAACCCCAGTTGATCGGCAGGCCGCCGGCTTGCATCTTCTGACGGTCTTCGTAGATCTTCGCAACCTGGCGCTGAACCACGAAGCCTTCCGGAATTTCCAGCAGCTTGGCGGACAGTTCCTGCAGGGTTTTCAGGTCGAAGCGAGTGTCGTGACGCGCAGTCCAGGCGTGACCCAGGTACGGGCGCCAGTCCACGAACAACTCTTTGTTCGGCTCTTTGACCAGGCTCTTAACTACGTGCAGACCGTTGTCCAGCGCGTTGCGGTATTCGTCGACCTTCGCCTGAACACGCTCTGCGTCCAGCACACCGCTCTGGGTCAGACGATCAGCGTACAGCTCACGGGTGGTGCGCTGCTTGGTGATCTGCTGATACATCATCGGCTGGGTGCCGCTTGGCTCGTCCGCCTCGTTGTGGCCGCGACGACGGTAGCAGAACATGTCGATCACCACGTCGCGCTTGAACTGCATGCGGTAATCGATGGCCAGCTGGGTCACGAACAATACGGCTTCCGGATCATCACCATTCACATGGAGGATCGGCGCCTGAATCATTTTCGCAACATCGGTGGCGTACTCGGTGGAGCGCGAGTCCAGCGGGTTGCTGATGGTGAAACCAACCTGGTTGTTGATCACGATGTGCACGGTACCGCCGGTCTTGAAACCGCGGGTCTGCGACATCTGGAAGGTTTCCATGACCACGCCCTGACCTGCAATTGCAGCGTCACCGTGGATGGAGATCGGCAGAACCTTCTCGCCGGTAGGGTCGTTGCGACGATCCTGACGGGCACGGACCGAACCTTCGACCACTGGAGAAACAATTTCCAGGTGGGACGGGTTGAAGGCCATGGCCAGGTGAACTTCACCACCGGTGGTCATCACGTTGGACGAGAAGCCCTGGTGGTATTTAACGTCACCGGAACCCAGCTCGACCTTCTTCTTGCCTTCGAACTCGTCGAACAGCTCGCGCGGGTTCTTGCCGAAGGTATTGACCAGCACGTTCAGACGGCCACGGTGGGCCATGCCGATGACGATTTCCTTGGTGCCGTAGGAACCGGAACGCTGGATCAGCTCGTCAAGCATCGGAATCAGGCTCTCGCCGCCTTCCAGACCGAAACGCTTGGTGCCCGGGTATTTGGTGCCCAGGTATTTTTCCAGGCCTTCACCGGCAGTCACGCGCTCAAGCAAGTGGCTCTTGATGTCAGCGGAGTACGTTGGACGGCCGCGTACGCTTTCCAGACGCTGCTGGAACCACTGGCGCTGCTCGGAATCGGTAATATGCGTAAATTCAGCGCCGATGGTGCGGCAATATGTCTGCTGCAACGCTTCGTGAATTTCGCGTAGGCTCGCCTCCTCTTTGCCGATGAACAGGTCGCCGGCACGGAAGGTCGTATCAAGATCGGCATTGGTCAAGCCGTAATGATTGATCGACAGGTCTGCAGGTGCAGGACGCTGCCACAGCCCCAGCGGGTCAAGCTGGGCTGCCTGGTGGCCACGCATACGGTAGGCCTGGATCAATCGCAGCACTTCAACTTGCTTCTTCTCGTGCTCACTGCTCACGCTGCCGGCGGAAACCGGTTGAGCGCGGCGCTGGTTCTTTGCCAGCAAGACGAAATGATCGCGAATTGTGGAGTGCGAAACATCGGTGGAAGAGTTGCCGTCAGCAGGCAACTTCTGGAAGTAGGTGCGCCACTCTTCTGGCACAGCGTTAGGGTCGTGCAGGTAAAGCTCGTAGAGCTCTTCCACATAGGCAGCGTTACTACCGGATAGGTAGGCACTGTTCCACATGCGCTGCATCACGCTTTCTTGCATGCTTGGTCACCCTCGGTTAGGGGAACACCATCGGTGTCGACGCCGAGCAAACTTGCAGAAGTCCGAATGCAGCGACCAAAACAAGCCACTAGGATCACACTGATAGTCCGGGTACCAGCCCGGATGCCCCTGCTTGTCTCATTTCTTCAAAATAAGAGCGGCAGCTTTATGAGCTGCTGCTCAGGTTAAAACTACGGTGCCGGTTGAAGCCTGCACCGTAGCATCCACGGGTACAGCGGTCCTACGGGTACAGCAGCTGAATCACACGCCGCTGGAAAGCAGCATGTTACGAATGTGACCGATGGCCTTAGTCGGGTTCAGGCCCTTCGGACAAACGTTGACGCAGTTCATGATCCCGCGGCAGCGGAATACGCTGAACGGGTCATCCAGCGAAGCCAGACGCTCGGACGTCTTGGTGTCACGGCTGTCTGCCAGGAAGCGATACGCTTGCAGCAGTGCAGCTGGACCCAGGAACTTGTCCGGGTTCCACCAGAAGGACGGGCAAGAGGTCGAGCAGCAAGCGCACAGGATGCACTCGTACAGACCGTCGAGCTTTTCACGCTCTTCAGGGGACTGCAGACGTTCGATGGCCGGAGCCGGCGTGTCGTTCTGCAGGTAAGGCTTAACCTTCTCGTATTGCTTGTAGAAGATGCTCATATCGACGACCAGGTCACGGATAACCGGCAAACCTGGCAGAGGACGAATGATCAACTTGTTACCTTTTACAACGGCAGACAGCGGCGTGATGCACGCCAGACCGTTTTTGCCGTTGATGTTCATGCCGTCGGAACCGCAAACACCTTCACGGCAAGAGCGACGATAGGAGAAACCTTCGTCCTGCTCTTTGATCAGGGCCAGTACGTCCAGCACCATCAGGTCTTTACCACCGGTATCAACCTGGAAATCCTGCATGAACGGCGCAGCGTCCTGATCAGGGTTGTAACGATAAACACTGACTTGCAACATGGCGGCCACCCTTAATAAGTCCGAATCTTAGGTTCAAAAGTCGGAACAGTTTTCGGCGAGAAGTTTACGGCACGCTTGGCGACGCGTTTCTCACCCGGGAAGTACAGGGTGTGGCACAGCCAGTTTTCGTCGTCACGGTCTTCGAAGTCTTCACGGGCGTGAGCACCGCGGGACTCTTTACGCACTTCGGCAGCGATGGCGGTAGCTTCAGCCACTTCCAGAAGGTTTTGCAGTTCCAGAGCTTCGATACGCGCAGTGTTGAACGCCTGCGACTTGTCGTTGATCTTGACGTTGGCGATGCGCTTGCGCAGATCAGCCAGCTGGGCAATACCCTTCTGCATGTATTCGCCAGTACGGAATACACCGAAGTAGTTCTGCATGCAGCTTTGCAGCTCGCGACGCAGGGTTGCCACGTCTTCGCCATCGGTACGCGCGTTCAGAGCGGACAGACGAGCCAGGGCCGCATTGATGTCGGCGTCGGTGGCGTCGTCGTAGTCGATACCGTCGGTCAGCGCTTTTTCCAGGTGCAGACCGGCCGCACGGCCGAAGACCACCAGGTCGAGCAACGAGTTACCGCCCAGGCGGTTGGCACCGTGAACCGATACGCAAGCCACTTCGCCGACAGCGAACAGACCAGGGATGATGGTATCTACGCCGTTGGCGTCCTGAGTCATCGCCTGACCGTGAATGTTGGTGGCAACGCCGCCCATCATGTAGTGGCAGGTCGGAACAACCGGAACCGGAGCAACCACCGGGTCAACGTGAGCAAACGTTTTCGACAGTTCGCAGATGCCTGGCAGACGGCTGTGCAGCACTTCCTCGCCCAGGTGGTCGAGTTTGAGCATCACGTGGTCGCCGTTCGGGCCACAGCCGTTGCCGGCAATGATCTCTTTAACCATCGAACGGGCAACAACGTCACGACCCGCCAGGTCTTTGGCGTTTGGAGCATAACGCTCCATGAAACGCTCGCCGTGCTTGTTGATCAGGTAACCACCTTCACCACGGCAACCTTCGGTCACCAGTACACCGGCGCCGGCAATGCCGGTCGGGTGGAACTGCCACATTTCGATGTCTTGCACCGGAACGCCAGCACGCAGAGCCATGCCGACGCCGTCACCGGTGTTGATCAGGGCGTTGGTGGTGGACGCGTAGATACGACCTGCACCGCCAGTGGCCAGAACGGTAGCCTTGGCACGGATGTAGGTGGTTTCACCGGTTTCGATGCAGATGGCGATAACGCCGACGAACTCGCCTTTCTGGTTTCTGACCAAATCGACAGCGTAGTACTCGTTCAGGAACGTGGTACCGGCTTTCAGGTTGCCCTGATAAAGGGTGTGCAGCAGGGCGTGACCGGTACGGTCGGATGCCGCGCAGGTACGTGCAGCCTGGCCGCCCTTACCGTAGTCCTTGGACTGACCGCCGAACGGACGCTGGTAGATGCGGCCGGTTTCGGTACGGGAGAACGGCAGACCCATGTGGTCCAGTTCGAAAACCGCAGCCGGGCCTTCCTGACACATGTATTCGATAGCGTCCTGGTCACCGATATAGTCGGAACCCTTGACGGTATCGTACATGTGCCAGCGCCAGTCATCGTTCGGATCCGCAGACGCGATGGCGCAGGTGATGCCACCCTGTGCCGATACGGTGTGCGAACGCGTCGGGAAAACCTTGGTGATTACGGCAGTCTTGTGACCGCCTTGTGCCAGTTGCAGCGCAGCGCGCATGCCAGCACCGCCACCACCAATGATGATGGCGTCGAAAGAAATCGTTGGAATGTTAGCCATGACTCAGATACCCCAGAGAATCTGCACACCCCAGACGAAGTAAGCGAACATCGCAACGCCGCATACTGCCTGGAAAAGGAAACGTATAGCAGTCGCGGACTTGCCGAACGCCATTGGCGTCAGGTAGTCGGTCGCGATGGTCCACATGCCGACCCAGGCGTGAGCGCCAAGGGCAACGAGGGCCAGGAGACTGAAGATACGCATCCAGTTGTTGGCGAACAGTTCATGCCACTGGGCATAGCCGAGGCCCGGGTGGGCAACGACGTATCCGATCAGAAAGATGAAGTAAGCCGCGAGAACGACCGCAGACACACGTTGCGCCATCCAGTCATAGAGGCCCGAACGCGACAGGTTCGTGACGTTAGTTACCATATCCAAACTCCTGCCAGAACGATTACCACCACGGAAATGGCGATAACGATTTTCGAGCCCAGCTTGCCGCCTTCCAGCGTCTCACCGATGCCCATGTCCATGATCAAGTGGCGCACACCGGCAACCAAGTGATACAGCAGAGCGGACAGAATGCCCCAAATCACTAGCTTCGCTAGCGGACTGGTCAGACACGCTTTCACCTGACCGAAGCCTTCCTCGGAGCTCAGCGACTTGTCCAATGCGTAAAGCATGATGGCAAGGCACACGAAGAGGATGACGCCGGATATACGGTGAAGAATGGACGTGTAAGCAGTGACTGGGAGTTTGATGGTCCTTAGGTCTAGGTTTACAGGTCGTTGGCTTTTCACGGCTTTTTTTTCACACTGAAGAGCCCCTAACAATCAGGGCAAAGTTGTTGGGGAGTGCACTGGTCAGGTAACCACCACCCAGGGAGGCGACCCCCAATAAAGCAAGCCCAAAAGCCCTTGGCGGTCGGTGGCCGAGTATAGACAGTTAGGCTACTAATGACAACGCAATCGCCTCACCCAAACAGCGGATTGCGCATCTGACATAAAAGGCGTAAATGGCAGGCAATTTCGAGAAAAAAGTCCGGTTAAAGCCTTCTGGAGCAAGACTTTAGGCAAATTGACATTCGAATTTATCTCACTATAGTGGTGCGGGCCCTGCGTGGGGGGTCTGTCTGATGATTTCAAGCATAAATAGGAGGCCACATGGCTGACAAAAAAGCGCAGTTGATCATCGAGGGCGCAGCCCCCGTCGAGCTGCCCATTTTAACCGGCACCGTTGGTCCCGATGTTATCGATGTTCGGGGCCTGACGGCCACGGGCCGTTTCACCTTTGACCCTGGTTTCATGTCGACCGCCTCCTGCGAGTCGAAGATCACCTATATCGACGGCGACAACGGCATTCTGCTGCACCGCGGCTATCCGATCGAGCAGTTGGCTGAAAAGTCGGACTATCTGGAAACCTGCTATCTGCTGCTCAACGGCGAATTGCCGACCGCAGAACAAAAGGCCCAGTTCGTCAGCACCGTCAAGAACCACACCATGGTTCACGAACAGCTGAAGACCTTCTTCAACGGTTTCCGTCGCGACGCTCACCCGATGGCCGTCATGTGCGGTGTAGTCGGCGCCCTCTCGGCCTTCTACCACGACTCCCTGGACATCAATAACCCGCAGCATCGCGAAATTTCCGCGATCCGCCTGGTTGCCAAGATGCCAACCCTGGCAGCGATGGTTTACAAGTACTCCATGGGTCAACCCATGATGTACCCGCGCAACGACCTGACGTACGCGGAAAACTTCCTGCACATGATGTTCAACACTCCGTGCGAGATCAAACCGATCAGCCCGGTACTCGCCAAGGCCATGGACCGGATCTTCATCCTCCACGCCGACCACGAGCAGAACGCATCGACCTCTACCGTACGTCTTGCCGGTTCTTCGGGTGCCAACCCGTTCGCCTGTATCGCCGCCGGTATCGCTGCACTGTGGGGCCCTGCCCACGGCGGCGCCAACGAGGCCGTTCTGACCATGCTCGATGAAATTGGCGATGTTTCCAACATCGACAAGTTCATTGCCAAGGCCAAGGACAAGAACGATCCGTTCAAGTTGATGGGCTTCGGTCACCGCGTTTACAAAAACCGCGACCCACGCGCTACCGTCATGAAGAAAACCTGCGACGAAGTGTTGAAGGAACTGGGTATCCAGAACGATCCGCAACTCGAACTGGCCATGCGCCTGGAAGAGATCGCCCTGACCGACCCGTACTTCATCGAGCGCTCGCTGTACCCGAACGTCGACTTCTACTCGGGGATCATCCTCAAGGCAATCGGCATTCCAACCAGCATGTTCACCGTGATCTTCGCCCTGGCGCGGACTGTCGGCTGGATCTCCCACTGGAAAGAAATGCTCTCCAGCCCGTACAAGATCGGCCGCCCGCGCCAGCTGTACACCGGCTACGAGTCGCGTGACATCACCAAGCTGGAAGACCGCAAGTAAGACCTGTCTTGCTGTAGCGTCTTGACCGTCCCGCAAACGGCCTCTATGAAAATAGAGGCCGTTTTTGTTTGTGCGCTTGTTGTGTACATATCCATTTCTTCGGCGACGGCCACCCCGGGTTCCACCCTTACAACAGGCGCCCCAGTCACCAGGCACTCTTGCTCCCGCCCTTGCCGTAACGTCACCTCCGTGGGAACTGACTCGCCAGCAATGATGGGACAGCCCGGGAAATTAACCGCCCCCTGCAGGAGCGAACCTGCTCGCGATGCATACCAACGATAACTCGCCCTGTCTGACCGCCCGAGCTACCCGCACGTTTTCGCGAGCAAGTTCGCACCTACATTCCTATTGGGAGAATATTCACGGAATCGTGCGATCACCGCCCAATAAAAATGCCCCGATCTTTCGACCGGGGCATCTTTTACAACTGCGTTACTTATATAAAAGCATCAAGCCTTAGTGCGAAACCGCCCCACTCGCGCCCAGACCGGTCTGCGAGCGAACGAATTGCGGGAAGAACAGCGCCCGTTCGTTGTCCGCCGCTGCCGACTTGTCGGTAATCGAGAAGAACCAGATGCCGACGAAGGCAATGATCATCGAGAACAACGCCGGGTACTCGTAAGGGAAGATGGCCTTCTCGTGGTGCAGGATCTGCACCCAAATGGTTGGACCGAGCACCATCAAACCAACTGCACTGATCAGCCCCAACCAGCCACCGACCATCGCACCCCGAGTGGTCAACTTCTTCCAGTACATCGAAAGCAGCAGAACAGGGAAGTTACAGCTCGCCGCAATGGAGAACGCCAGGCCTACCATGAATGCGATGTTCTGGCTTTCGAACAGAATACCCAGACCGATCGCCAGCACGCCCAAAATGACGGTGGTGATTTTCGAGACCCGGATTTCGTCCTTGTCGTTGGCCTTGCCCTTCTTGATCACACTGGCGTACAGGTCATGAGACACCGCCGAAGCACCTGCCAGTGTCAAACCGGCCACCACTGCCAAAATGGTCGCGAAGGCTACCGCCGAGATGAAGCCCAGGAAAATACTGCCACCGACCGCGTTGGCCAGGTGCACCGCCGCCATGTTGTTGCCGCCCAACAGCGCACCAGCCGCATCTTTAAACGCAGGATTGGTGCTGACCAACAGGATCGCGCCGAAGCCAATGATGAAGGTCAGGATGTAGAAGTAGCCAATGAAGCCCGTTGCGTACAGCACGCTCTTGCGAGCTTCTTTCGCGTCACTCACGGTGAAGAAGCGCATCAGGATGTGCGGCAGGCCAGCGGTACCGAACATCAGTGCCAGGCCGAGGGAGAACGCGGAGATCGGATCCTTCACCAGTCCGCCCGGGCTCATGATCGCTTCACCTTTAGGGTGAACCTTGATCGCCTCGGAGAACAGAATGTTGAAGTCGAAATTGACGTGCTTCATCACCATCAGTGCCATGAATGAGGCGCCGGACAGCAGCAACACTGCCTTGATGATTTGTACCCAGGTGGTCGCCAGCATGCCGCCAAACAGCACGTACATGCACATCAGGATGCCCACCAGGATCACTGCAACGTAGTAGTCGAGACCGAACAGCAACTGAATCAGCTTGCCGGCACCGACCATTTGCGCGATCAGGTAAAACGCCACCACCACCAGCGAACCACAAGCAGACAGCGTGCGGATCTGGGTTTGCCCAAGGCGGTAGGACGCCACGTCGGCAAAGGTGTACTTACCCAGGTTACGCAGGCGCTCGGCGATCAGGAACAGAATGATCGGCCAGCCCACCAGAAAACCGATCGAGTAGATCAGGCCATCGTAGCCGGAGGCGAACACCAGGGCGGAAATACCCAGGAAGGACGCTGCGGACATGTAGTCACCGGCAATCGCCAGACCATTCTGCAAACCGGTGATATTGCCACCCGCCGCATAGTAGTCAGCCGCCGACTTGTTGCGCTTGGAAGCCCAGTAGGTGATGCACAGGGTCGCGCCGACGAACACCACGAACATCAGAATCGCGGGAACGTTCAGCGGTTGTTTATGCACTTCGCCGGTCAGGGCTTCGGCTGCCCAGGCGCCAGGTGCAAAAGCTGCGATGCTCAATAGAGCCATTAGACGCCGGATCATTGCTGAGCCTCCTTGAGAATCGCATTGTTCAGGTCGTCGAATTCGCCATTGGCGCGTCGTACGTAAATGCCGGTCAGGACAAAGGCCGAAACAATCAGCCCGACGCCAATCGGTATGCCCCAGGTAATCGAAGATTCCGGGCTGATTTTCGCACCCAGAATATGCGGCCCATAGGCAATCAAAAGGATGAATCCGGAGTAAAGCCCTAGCATGATCGCCGAAAGAATCCAGGCGAATCGTTCTCTCTTGCTAACCAGCTCCTTGAATCGCGGGCTGTTTTGAATCGAGAGGTAAATGCTGTCGTTCATTGTTTTTATCCTCGCAGCACAGATTTAGTTGGAACGATATCCACTGTAAGCGGCTGCGAGCCAGGTTCCAGACGACCTTAGTCTTAGAACGACATGACGTTTTCGCCAATTTCCGGCCGATAAAAAACAGCCGTCACACAACGTCAGTCCCTCAGAAATAAAAAGGGCCGCCCGACATGGATATCGGGCGACCCTGCAATGCGCGGATTAGACGCTTGCTTGGCTATTACTTGGTCCAGTCGGCAACACGCTCCGGGTGTTTCGCCACCCATTCTTTTGCGGCGACTTCTGGCTTGGCACCATCCTGGATCGCCAACATCACTTCACCGATTTCGTCTTTCGAGGCCCATTGGAAGTTCTTCAGGAACTTGGCCACTTCAGGTGCTTTAGTTGCCAGTTCCTTGCTGCCGATGCTGTTCACGGTTTCAGCCGCGCCATAAACACCCTTCGGGTCTTCCAGGAAGCGCAGCTTCCATTTGGCGAACATCCAGTGCGGCACCCAACCGGTGACGGCGATGGATTCGTTTTTCTTCTCGGCACGGGTCAGTTCGGCAATCATGCCGGCGCCGGAACTGGCCTTGAGTTGATAGCCCGTCAGCTCGTAGTCCTTGATCGCCTGCTCGGTCTTGAGCATGACACCCGATCCTGCATCGATGCCGACGATGCGATTCTTGAAGCTTTCATCGGTTTTCAAATCAGCCAGCGACTTGGCCTTGACGTACTCCGGCACGATCAGACCGATTTTCGCGTCCTTGAAGTTCGGACCGTAGTCGACCACTTGATCTTTGTTCTTGGCCCAGTAATCGCCATGGGTCACCGGTAGCCAGGCCGACAGCATGGCGTCGAGTTTGCCGGTTGCCACGCCCTGCCACATGATCCCGGTCGCGACGGCTTGCAGCTTCACGTCATAACCGAGTTTCTGCTTGATCACTTCTGCCGCTACGTGAGTGGTCGCGACGCTGTCGGACCAACCGTCAACGTAACCGATGCTCAGGGTCTTGCTCTCGGCATTGGCGAATGTGGAGCCAATCGCAAGTACCAGAGCGGCACTTGCACCTAAAAGTCGTCGCATCTTCATCGTTACTTCCCCGAAAGTGCTGCGCTCGACGGGTGCCGAGTCGCGTCAACGTATTGTTATGGTGCACAGCGCCCCCATCACGCCCACCGCAAACCCGTTCGATCATCAGCGCGTTTATCAACGAGGGTACTGACGCCTCCGATAATCAACCTGACGACAAGGGCGACCTGCTCTGCCAGCGACCTCAAGACATCGAGAAACGACATCAGAAAGCCATTAATCCGTGGCACCGCACACTCGCCGATCAATCCGCCCGAACTTTGCATGTCAAAATCATGCGGGCCACCAAGCACACGGCAAATGCAGGTAACATGCGCCGCTTTGCTCCCAGACGGCCTGATCATGCCTGCGACATCCCGCTTCCCTTTTTTCGCTTATCTATTCGCCTGCCTGCTGGGCATCTTTGCCCTCTGTGGTTTCTGGTACGGCCTCGGCAAACCGGTGATTCTGCCGGACGTCGCCAGCGCGACGCACAAGCTGCAATGCGCTTCCTACACCCCCTTCGACAAGGACCAGTCGCCGTTCGATCAGCCGTTCAAACTGCGCCCCGAGCGCATGGACGCCGACCTCGCCCTGCTGGCGACCCGTTTCGAGTGCATTCGCACCTACTCGATGACCGGTCTTGAGGCGCTGCCGGACCTGGCGCGCAAGCACGGGTTGAAGCTGATGATCGGCGCCTGGGTCAACAGCAATCCGGTGGACACCGAAAAAGAAGTCGACCTGTTGATCGCCTCGGCCAACGCCAACGCGGACGTGGTCACGGCGGTGATCGTCGGCAACGAAACCCTGCTGCGCAAGGAAGTCACCGGTGCGCAGCTGGCGAAGCTTATTAATAAAGTCAAAAGCCAGGTCAAACAGCCTGTCACTTATGCCGACGTTTGGGAGTTCTGGCTCAAGCACCCGGAAATCGCGCCAGCCGTGGATTTCCTCACCATCCATTTGCTGCCCTATTGGGAGGACGATCCTTCGAACATCGACGCCGCCCTGCAACATGTGGCCGAGGTGCGCCAGGTGTTCGGCAACAAATTCGCGCCCAAGGACGTGATGATTGGCGAGACGGGCTGGCCAAGCGAAGGCCGCCAGCGTGAAACCGCCTTACCGAGCCGGGTCAATGAAGCCAAGTTCATTCGCGGTTTCGTCGCCATGGCCGAACAACAGGGCTGGCACTACAACCTGATCGAAGCCTTCGACCAACCGTGGAAGCGCGCCAGCGAAGGAGCGGTCGGCGGCTACTGGGGACTGTTCGATGCCGATCGCCAGGACAAGGGCGTGCTGGCCGGGCCGGTGACGAACGTGCCGTACTGGTCGCAGTGGCTGGTGGTGGGTGGCTTGATCTTCCTCGGTACGCTGATCCTTGGCGGTCGCGTGCGCAGCACTCGCGCTGCGCTGGTATTGCCGCTGCTGGGGGCCCTGGCCGCTTGCGCGATAGGTGCCTGGGGTGACCTGGCGCGGGTTACCACGCGCTTTGGCAGTGAATGGCTTTGGGTTGCCTTGCTGACAGCGTTGAATCTGTTGGCGCTGGCCCATGCGGCGCTGACGCTGAGCCCGCGCACCGGTTGGCGTGGATGGGCGTTCAATGCGCTGGAACGACGAGCGGGTTGGTGGGTGGCGTCCACAGGGTTTGCTGCTGCAGTAATGATGCTGGAAATGGTGTTCGACCCACGCTATCGAAGCTTCCCGAGCGTCGCATTCATCGTGCCAGCATTGGTTTATCTGTGCCGTCCAGTCAATGTGCCGCGCCGCGAAATCGCCCTGCTGACCTTCATCATCGGTGCCGGTATTGCGCCACAACTGTATCGCGAGGGTTTGCAGAACCAGCAGGCCTGGGGCTGGGCGCTGGTGAGCGTGTTGATGGTAGCCGCGTTGTGGCGCTGCTTGCGCGTACGCAAACGCTGATCTTTAGCGCCTTTATTGGCCTCATCGCGGGCAAGCCACGCTCCCACAGGAATCTTTGTCTTACGTAGACTCTGTATTCACTGAAACCCACTGTGGAAGCGGGCTTGCCCGCGCTGACGATTTATCAGGCAGTGCGCGATGCACGCACCAACCGCAACCCGGCAATCACTACCGCAAAAACCGCCAGGGTCGTGTTGTACAGCGCCAGCGCCGGAAACCCGAACACCAGCGCCAGCACCGCCAACCACCACCCTGCCCGCCCCGGCAGCAAGAAGCCGATCACCGCAGCCGCCAGCGCACTCCAGCCCAATACGTTGAAGTGAATCATCAGACCCAGATTCGAACGGACCTGGCATTCCCAACGACTCGCCTCATCCACGCAGATGCCTACCCATTGCGCATCCTCCATGAAGCCGTAACGCGCGCCATAACTGGCGGCCAGCCATACAGGCAGCAAAACAAGCAGCAAAATCACGGGCAGACGACGGGACATGAAGCACTCCAATAAGCGAAAAACGGCGGCCAGCTTAATCGCCCGACAGCCTTACGCAAGCGCTAACAACAGTTAACTGGCCATTCAATCGCTGCAAAGTGTATCGTCCGACTACTATTACTTCGAAATCAGGCCTGTTTGGTGCCGATGCGTGGCACTTTGGCGCAAATTCAATGGTCATAGCCTGCGAACTTCATTCGACACCTTTTTTAAGGGATCCAGTCATGCTCCGTTCCTTGCGCTTCGCTGCCCTGTTTGGCGGCCTGATATTAAGTGCGTCCGCAATGGCGGTCGATATCGACGCCGCCAGTTATGGCTACCCCTTGACCAACCCGTTCGAGGCGACCATCGCCACGACGCCTCCGGACTTGCGTCCCGAGCTGCCGCTGGACGACGACATCCATCAGTCGGATCGCAGCATGACCTTGCGCCCGGAGCGGGCATTCAATTTGCCGGACAACTTCTGGGCGGTAAAGAAACTCACTTACCGCATTGCCACCCAGGATAAAGCCGCACCGCTGATCTTCCTGATCGCCGGCACCGGCGCACGCTATGACAGCAGCATTAACGAGTACCTGAAAAAGCTCTACTACAAGGCCGGCTATCACGTGGTGCAACTGTCGTCGCCCACCAGCTTCGACTTCATCAGTGCCGCCTCACGCTTCGCGACGCCGGGCATCACCAAGGAAGATGCCGAAGATATGTACCGGGTGATGCAAGCCGTTCGTGCACAAAACCCCGGCGTCCCCGTCACCGATTACTACCTGAGCGGCTACAGCCTGGGCGCCCTGGATGCGGCCTTCGTCGCGCACCTGGACGAGACCCGCCGCAGCTTCAACTTCAAGAAAGTCCTTCTGCTCAATCCGCCGGTGAATCTCTACACCTCGATCACCAACCTCGACAAGCTGGTGCAGACCGAGGTCAAGGGCATCAACAACACCACCACGTTCTACGAGCTGGTGCTGAACAAACTGACCCGCTACTTCCAGCAGAAAGGCTACATCGATCTCAACGATGCACTGCTCTACGACTTCCAGCAGTCCAAGCAGCACCTGAGCAATGAACAGATGGCCATGTTGATCGGCACTTCGTTCCGCTTCTCGGCGGCCGACATCGCCTTTACCTCTGACCTGATCAACCGCCGCGGCCTGATTACCCCACCCAAGTACCCGATCACCGAGGGCACCAGCCTTACGCCGTTCCTTAAGCGCGCACTGCAGTGCGACTTCGACTGCTACATCACCGAGCAGGTGATTCCGATGTGGCGTGCCCGCACCGATGGCGGCAGCCTGCTGCAACTGATCGATCAGGTCAGTCTGTACGCGCTGAAGGACTACCTGCACGACAGCCCGAAAATCGCCGTCATGCATAACGCCGACGACGTGATCCTCGGCCCTGGCGACCTCGGCTTCCTGCGCAAGACCTTTGGCGATCGCCTGACGCTCTATCCGCTGGGCGGCCACTGCGGCAACCTTAACTACCGCGTCAACAGCGACGCCATGCTGGAGTTCTTCCGTGGCTAAATACCTCCTGCTTATCGCTGCGTTACTCTGTGCAGGCGTGGCCAACGCCGACAACAGCAAAGCCAACGCCCCGGTGGTGGTCGACAGTGACGGCTTCAAAGAGCCCCTGAGCAAACTCAAGATCAACCCAGGCCTGGATCAGCGCGAGTTCGAACGATCCACGCTCAGCGCATTGAGCGTGTATGACCCGCTGGAAGAGTGGAACCGCCGCGTCTACCACTTCAACTATCGGTTCGATCAGTGGGTGTTCCTGCCAGTGGTCAACGGCTATCGCTACGTCACACCAGGTTTCTTGCGCACGGGTGTCAGCAACTTCTTCAACAACCTCGGTGATGTACCGAACCTGCTGAACAGCCTGTTGCAGTTCAAGGGCCAACGTTCGATGGAAATCACCGGGCGACTGCTGCTCAACACTACCATCGGCATCGCCGGCCTGTGGGATCCAGCCACCGCCATGGGGCTACCTCGCAAGAACGAAGACTTTGGTCAGACCCTGGGCTTCTATGGCGTGCCAGGCGGTGCGTATTTCGTATTGCCGATCCTTGGCCCGTCGAACCTGCGTGATACCGGCGGACTGGTGGTGGACTTCAGTGCGGAGTCGGCGATCAACTACCTGAACGTCTCAGAAGTCAGCTCCAACCATCCGGAAATCTGGGTGCTGCGCGCCATCGACAAGCGCTATCAGACCAGTTTCCGCTATGGCCAACTGAACTCGCCGTTCGAATACGAGAAGGTACGCTACGTGTACACCGAGTCGCGCAAGTTGCAGATTGCCGAGTAATCCAGGCGCTACAAACGACTGAGGGAGCGAGCTCGCTCCCTCAGTCGTAGATGTTTCTGGTGAAAGGAATCCTGGCTTCAGCCCTTCAGCCATTTCCAGATTTTGCTGACAGCCATCACACCCGCCAACACCACCACCCCTGCCACGATCCCTGCCGCCGCATTGAGCAACGCTGGCACGATAAAACCGGCACCGCCCGCCCCCGCGCCGACCTCCTCGATCCAGTGATGCACCACCGGCACACCATGGGTCAGGATGCCGCCACCGACGAGAAACATCGCCGCCGTGCCGATCACCGACAGACTTTTCATCATGTACGGCGCCGCGCGCAGAATACCGCCACCGATGCGTCTGGCCATCTGCCCGGGCTTTTGCGTCAGCCACAGGCCCAGATCATCGAGCTTGACGATGCCCGCCACGAGCCCGTAGACGCCAATGGTCATGACGATGGCAATGCCCGAGAGCACGATCACTTGCTGGGTCAGCGGCGCACCGGCCACGGTGCCGAGGGTGATGGCAATGATTTCCGCCGACAGAATGAAGTCGGTACGAACGGCGCCCTTGATCTTGTCCTTTTCGAACGCCACCAGGTCGACCGCAGGGTCTGCCACCGCCTCAACCATTTCGGCGTGCTCGGCCTGGTCTTCAGACGTGCTGTGGAGGAACTTATGGGCGAGTTTCTCGAAACCTTCGAAACACAGGTAAGCACCGCCCACCATCAACAATGGCGTGACCAGCCAGGGAATGAACGCGCTGATGGCCAGCGCCGATGGCACCAGGATCAGCTTGTTGATGAACGAGCCCTTGGCAACCGCCCATACCACCGGAATTTCCCGCTCGGCACGCACACCGCTGACCTGCTGGGCATTGAGCGCCAGATCGTCCCCGAGCACGCCGGCGGTCTTCTTGGCGGCCATCTTGGTCATCAACGCCACGTCATCGAGTACGGCGGCGATGTCGTCGATCAGCACCAGCAAACTGCTTCCTGCCATGAATCGGGTTTCCTTCTTGAATGAATGGCGTGCAGCATAGCGCGGCCCAGTGCCACACGGCGCATTCTTGAGCGTCGCCAAAGGCCGGTGCTACCATGCGCAACCGCCAGAACAGGCAAGGAACCACCTGGTTTATGAGCACTATCCGCGAGCGCAACAAACAACTGATCCTGCGTGCCGCCAGTGAAGAGTTTGCCGACAAAGGCTTCGCTGCGACCAAAACCAGCGACATCGCAGCCAAGGCGGGATTGCCCAAGCCCAACGTCTACTACTATTTCAAATCCAAGGAAAACCTCTACCGCGAGGTGCTGGAAAGCATCATCGAGCCAATCCTGCAGGCTTCGACCCCCTTCAACCCCGAAGGCGTGCCCAGCGAAGTGCTGAGCAACTACATCCGCTCGAAAATCCGCATCTCCCGCGACCTGCCGTTTGCTTCCAAAGTGTTCGCCAGCGAAATCATGCACGGCGCCCCGCACCTGAGCGCTGATTTGGTCGAACAACTCAACAGCCAGGCCAAACACAACATCGACTGCATCCAGACCTGGATCGACCGCGGCCAGATCGCCCCGATCGACCCCAACCACCTGATGTTCAGCATCTGGGCCGCAACCCAGACCTACGCCGACTTCGACTGGCAAATCACCGCCATCACCGGCAAGGCCAAGCTGGATGAAGAAGATTATGAAGCGGCGGCGCAGACGATCATCCGCTTGGTGCTCAAAGGGTGTGAGCCGGACTAGACCGCAGTGCATTTATCGCTAGCAGGCTAGCTCCCATAGGGGATTTGTGAACGCCACAGAATCCGTGGGAGCTGGCTTGCCAGCGATGACTTTCGATCAAACGCTGAAGATCAAGCCACTACCCCCGCATCCGCCCTCAACCCCACCGCCTCAATCGCAGTGATCGCACACTGCTCATCGACATCCGACAGATCGCCGCTGATCCCTACCGCCCCCAGCACTTTCCCTTCCTGATCCCGAACCAGCACCCCCCCCGGTGCCGGCACGACGCTGCCTTGCCCCAGGCTGTTCAACGCAGCGATAAACGCCGGGCGTTGTTGCGCGTCCAGCGCCAGCAGGCGCGAGCCTTTGCCCAGCGCAATGGCGCCCCAGGCTTTGCCGATGGCAACGTGTGGGCGCAGCAGGCTGGCGCCGTCTTCGCGTTGCAGGGTGATCAGATGCCCACCGGCATCCAGTACCGCAATGGTCAACGGTGCCGCGCTGATTGCACGCCCCGCGGTGATGGCCTCGTTGACCAGGTTGACTGCGACTTTCAAGGTTAAAGCGCTCATGGTGCCGTCCTCATTTTGTTTTTCGGAAAGCCGTTGGACTGCTTCGATGTGCTGCAGCCCGATGCAACAAATAGAACACAATGAGTTATATTTTTGTATACAATAATTATCGAAAAGCGCGACATGCGACGAAAAGCCACACTGATTAGGGCTTCCGACGAATGAAACAACCGCTTGAGAAAATGGATTGACCTGCGCCGTCCGCCGTGAATACACTCTGCGCAAAGCCACTTGTATACAATTACAAAACGTAAAGAGGCACAAAACCATGAGCAAAATGAGAGCAATCGAAGCCGCCGTTCTGGTGATGCGCCGCGAAGGGGTTGATACCGCTTTTGGCATCCCCGGTGCCGCCATCAACCCGCTGTACTCCGCCCTGCAAAAGGTCGGCGGCATCGATCACGTCCTCGCCCGCCACGTTGAAGGCGCGTCGCACATGGCCGAGGGCTACACCCGCACCAAGGCCGGCAATATCGGCGTGTGCATCGGCACTTCCGGCCCTGCCGGCACCGACATGGTCACCGGGCTCTACAGCGCCTCGGCCGACTCGATTCCAATCCTGTGCATCACAGGGCAAGCACCCCGTGCCCGTATGCACAAGGAAGACTTCCAGGCTGTCGACATCACCAGCATCGTCAAGCCAGTCACCAAGTGGGCAACCACGGTCCTGGAGCCGGGCCAAGTGCCTTACGCGTTCCAGAAAGCGTTCTATGAAATGCGTTCCGGCCGTCCTGGCCCGGTGCTGATCGACCTGCCGTTCGACGTACAGATGGCCGAAATCGAATTCGATATCGACGCCTACCAGCCACTGCCGCTGGCCAAGCCGACGGCGACCCGTGTTCAGGTTGAGAAAGCGTTGGCCCTGCTCGATCAGGCCGAGCGTCCATTGCTGGTGGCCGGTGGCGGCATCATCAACGCCGATGCCAGCGATCTGTTGGTTGAGTTCGCTGAACTGACCGGCATCCCGGTCATCCCGACCCTGATGGGCTGGGGCACCATCCCGGACGATCACCCGCTGATGGTCGGCATGGTTGGCTTGCAGACTTCGCACCGCTACGGCAACGCCACGATGTTGAAATCCGACGTGGTGCTGGGTATCGGTAACCGCTGGGCCAACCGTCACACCGGTTCGGTGGATGTCTACACCGAAGGCCGCAAGTTCATTCACGTCGATATCGAAGGCACGCAGATCGGCCGCGTGTTCACCCCGGACCTGGGCATCGTTTCCGACGCCGCTGCCGCGCTGACCGTATTCATCGAAGTCGCTCGCGAATGGCAAGCCGCCGGCAAGCTGAAAAACCGCAGCGCCTGGTTGCAGGATTGCCAGCAGCGCAAGGCCAGCCTGCAGCGCAAGACTCACTTCGACAACGTGCCGGTCAAACCGCAGCGCGTGTATGAAGAGATGAACCAGGTGTTCGGCAAGGACACTTGCTACGTCAGCACCATCGGTCTGTCGCAGATTGCCGGCGCGCAGTTCCTGCACGTCTACAAGCCGCGTCACTGGATCAACTGCGGTCAGGCCGGCCCGTTGGGCTGGACCATTCCGGCGGCGCTGGGCGTGGTCAAGGCCGACCCGGACCGCAAGGTTGTCGCACTGTCGGGCGACTATGATTTCCAGTTCATGATCGAAGAACTGGCCGTGGGCGCGCAGTTCAAGCTGCCCTACATCCACGTCGTGGTGAACAACTCGTACCTGGGGCTGATCCGTCAGGCGCAGCGCGGCTTCGACATGGACTACTGCGTGCAGCTGTCCTTCGATAACCTGAACGCGCCGGAACTCAACGGCTACGGTGTCGATCACGTCGCGGTTGCCGAAGGCCTTGGCTGCAAGGCGCTGCGCGTATTCGAACCGGCTCAGATCCAGCCTGCCCTGCGCAAGGCCCAAGAGCTGATCGAAGAGTTCAAGGTGCCGGTTATCGTTGAGATTATCCTGGAGCGCGTGACCAACATTTCCATGGGTACAGAGATCAACGCCGTCAACGAATTCGAAGACCTGGCGCTGGTCGGCAACGACGCACCGACGGCGATTTCGTTGCTTGATTGACTATTGATCGTTCCATTGTAGGAGCCAGCAAGCCGGCTCCTACAGGGGGCACTCACAGATTTACGGAGACCACCATGCCGCGTTTCGCAGCCAACCTGTCCATGCTGTTCACTGAACAGGATTTCCTCGCCCGCTTCGAAGCCGCCGCCAAGGCCGGTTTCACTGGCGTGGAATACCTGTTTCCGTACGACTTCAGCTCCGCCGAAATCAAGGCCAAGCTCGACGCAAACGGGCTGACCCAAGTGCTGTTCAACCTGCCGGCCGGTGACTGGGCCAAGGGTGAACGCGGCATTGCCTGCCTGCCGGACCGGGTCGAAGAGTTCCGCGCCGGCGTCGACCTGGCGATCGCGTACGCACAAGTACTGGGCAACACCCAGGTCAACTGCCTGGCCGGGATTCGCCCACAAGGCATCGACGATGCCACCGTGGAAAAAACCTTCGTCGCCAACCTCAAGTACGCGGCCGACAAACTGCAGGCGGCGGGCATCAAACTGGTGATGGAAGCGATCAACACCCGCGACATCCCGGGCTTCTACCTGAACAACACGGCGCAAGCCCTGTCGATTCGCGAACAGGTCGGCAGCGCCAACCTGTTCCTGCAATACGACATCTATCACATGCAAATCATGGAAGGCGATCTGGCCCGCACCCTGCAATCGCACCTGGCCGAGATCAACCACGTGCAGCTCGCGGACAACCCGGGGCGCAACGAACCAGGCACCGGTGAAATCAACTACCGCTTCCTGTTCGAACACCTGGACCGTATCGGCTATCAGGGCTGGGTCGGCTGCGAATACAAACCGCTGACCACCACTGAAGCGGGCCTGGGCTGGTTGAAAACCCATAACGCAATTTGACCTATTACCTGTAGGAGCGAGCCTGCTCGCGAAGCGGCCGGCACATTCAACATCTATGTTGCCTGGCACACCGCTGTCGCGAGCAGGCTCACTCCCACAAAAAGCAGTTCCCTATTTGCTTGAGCAAGACAAAAACAAGAGGATTTTCTCATGGCTAAAATCGGATTTATCGGCACCGGCATCATGGGCCACCCAATGGCGGCGAACCTGCAGAAAGCCGGTCACAGCCTGTTCCTGTCGGCGCACCACGACGCCGCGCCTGCCGACCTGGTCGCCGCTGGCGCCGTTGCCCTGGCGAACCCGAAAGAAGTGGCCCAGGAAGCCGAATTCATCATCGTCATGGTGCCGGATACCCCACAGGTCGATGACGTGCTATTCCGCGCCGATGGCGTTGCCGCCGGCGTTGGCAAAGGCAAAATCGTGATCGACATGAGCTCGATCTCGCCGACCGCCACCAAGGCTTTCGCTGCCAAGGTCAACGAGAAAGGCGCCCAGTATCTCGACGCGCCGGTGTCCGGCGGTGAAGTCGGCGCCAAGGCGGCGACCCTGAGCATCATGGTCGGTGGCGACGCCGATGCCTTCGAACGCGCCTTGCCGCTGTTCCAGGCTATGGGCAAGAACATCACCCTGGTCGGTGGCAATGGCGACGGTCAAACCGCGAAAGTGGCCAACCAGATCATCGTGGCGCTGAACATCCAGGCCGTGGCCGAAGCCCTGCTGTTCGCTTCGAAAAACGGTGCCGATCCAGCCAAGGTGCGTGAAGCGCTGATGGGCGGTTTTGCCTCGTCGAAAATCCTCGAAGTGCACGGCGAGCGCATGATCAAGGGTACCTTCGATCCGGGCTTCCGCATCAGCCTGCACCAGAAGGACCTGAACCTGGCCCTGCAAGGCGCCAAGGAGCTGAACATCAACCTGCCGAACACCGCCAACACCCAGCAAGTGTTCAGCACCTGCGCAGCCATCGGTGGCAGCAACTGGGATCACTCGGCACTGATCAAAGGCCTGGAGCACATGGCGAACTTCTCGATTCGCGATAAGTAACATTCGCCGCAATACCTGTGGGAGCGGGCTCGCCCGCGGCGCCTGCATCGCTGGCAAGCCAGCTCCCACAGGGACCGAGTCGAAACACCTGCTTTCGCCCTACTCCAAAAACAAGAAAATCCGGGAGCCCGCCATGTCGGTCGATCCGCAACAATTCCTGCGCGAGCTGTTCGCCACAGCCATCGACGCCGCCCATCCGCAGCAAGTCCTCGAAGCCCATTTGCCCAAAGATCGCAGCGGTCGGGTGATCGTCATCGGCGCCGGCAAAGCCGCGGCTGCCATGGCCCAGGTGGTCGAACGCTGCTGGCAGGGTGAAGTGTCCGGCCTGGTCGTGACGCGTTACGGCCATGGCGCGCCCTGTGAAAAAATCGAAGTGGTCGAAGCCGCGCACCCGGTACCGGATGCAGCCGGTCAGGCCGTAGCCAAACGGGTATTCGAACTGGTCAGCAACCTGACCGAAGCCGACCGGGTGATTTTCCTGCTCTCGGGCGGGGGGTCGGCGTTGCTCGCGCTACCCGCCGCCGGCATCACCCTGGCCGACAAGCAGTCGATCAACAAAGCCCTGCTCAAATCCGGCGCGACCATCGGCGAAATGAACTGCGTGCGCAAGCACCTCTCGGCGATCAAGGGCGGTCGCCTGGGCAAGGCCTGCTGGCCCGCCACGGTCTATACCTACGCGATTTCCGATGTACCGGGCGACCTCGCCACGGTCATCGCTTCCGGCCCCACCGTGGCCGATCCGAGCACGTCGGCCGAGGCCCTGGCGATTCTCAAGCGCTACGCCATCGAAGTGCCGGCGTCCGTGCGCACCTGGCTGCAAAGCCCGGAATCGGAGACGGTCAAGCCCGGCGATCCCAGCCTGGCCCGCAGTCATTTCCAGTTGATCGCCCGCCCGCAACAATCGCTGGAGGCAGCGGCCGTGAAATGCCGTCAGGCCGGCTTCAGCCCGTTGATTCTGGGCGACCTGGAAGGCGAATCCCGCGAAGTGGCCAAAGTCCACGCCGGCATCGCCCGCCAAGTGGTCCTGCACGGCCAGCCATTGCCGGCGCCGTGCGTGATTCTCTCGGGTGGCGAAACCACCGTGACCGTGCGCGGCAATGGCCGGGGCGGACGCAACGCCGAATTCCTGCTCAGCCTGACCGACAGCCTCAAGGGCCTGCCCGGTGTCTACGCGCTGGCCGGTGACACCGACGGCATCGACGGTTCCGAAGACAACGCCGGCGCGATCATGACCCCGGACAGTTACGAGCGTGCCGCTGCCCTGGGCTTGAGCGCCAGCGACGAGTTGGACAACAACAATGGTTACGGCTACTTCGAGGCGCTGGATGCACTGATCGTCACCGAGCCGACCCGCACCAACGTCAACGACTTCCGCGCCATTCTGATTCTCGAGAGCCCAAAACCATGACGCCTGACAAAAAGGTCAAAATCCTCGCCACCCTCGGCCCTGCCACCGACGGAATCGACGACATCCGCGAGCTGGTGCAGGCCGGGGTCAATATCTTCCGCCTGAACTTCAGCCACGGCGATCACGCCGACCACGCCCAGCGCTATCAGTGGATCCGTGAAGTCGAGCGCCAGCTGAATTACCCGCTGGGCATCCTGATGGACCTGCAAGGCCCGAAACTGCGGGTCGGCAAGTTCGCCGAGGGCAAGGTGCAACTGGTACGCGGTCAGGCCCTGCGCCTGGACCTCGACACCACGCCGGGCGATGAGCGCCGGGTCAACCTGCCGCATCCGGAGATCATCGCCGCGCTGGAGCCGGGCATGGACCTGCTGCTGGACGACGGCAAGCTGCGCCTGCGCGTGGTCACCCAATACGCCGACGCCATCGACACCACCGTGCTCAATGGCGGCGAACTGTCGGATCGCAAAGGGGTGAACGTGCCGCAAGCGGTACTCGATCTCAGCCCGTTGACCGCCAAGGATCGCCGCGACTTGAGCTTCGGTCTCGAACTCGGTGTGGACTGGGTGGCACTGTCGTTCGTGCAACGGCCGGAAGACATCCGTGAAGCCCGCGCGCTGATCGGCGACAGAGCGTTCTTGATGGCCAAGATCGAGAAACCGTCGGCGGTCACCCAACTGCGGGAAATCGCCGAGTTAAGCGACGCGATCATGGTTGCCCGCGGCGACCTCGGCGTGGAGGTGCCGGCCGAAAGCGTGCCGCAGATCCAGAAAAACATCATCAGCACGTGTCGCCAGCTCGGTAAACCGGTGGTGGTAGCAACGCAGATGCTCGAGTCGATGCGTTTCTCGCCGGCCCCGACCCGCGCCGAAGTCACAGACGTGGCCAACGCCGTGGCCGAAGGTGCGGACGCGGTGATGCTGTCGGCGGAAACCGCCTCTGGCGAATACCCGCTGGAAGCCGTGCAGATGATGAGCAAGATCATCCGCCAGGTGGAAAACGGGCCGGACTACCAAACCCAGCTGGACGTCAGCCGACCGAAAGCCGAAGCGACCGTTTCCGATGCGATCAGCTGCGCGATCCGTCGCATCAGCAATGTGCTGCCGGTGGCGGTGCTGGTCAATTACAGCGAGTCCGGCGCGTCGACCCTGCGAGCGGCACGGGAGCGGCCGACGGTGCCGATCCTCAACCTGACGCCGAACCTGCAAACCGCCCGTCGCCTGAGCGTGGCATGGGGCGTGCACTCGGTGGTCAACGATCGGCTGCGCCAGGTCGATGAAGTCTGCTCGACGGCGCTGGAGATCGCCCAGGCCCAGGGCATGGCCCAGCGTGGCGACACGTTGTTGATCACGGCGGGTGTGCCGTTTGGGCAGCCGGGATCGACTAACTCTTTGCGCATCGAGACGTTGATCTAGAGCGCCCATACCGGCCTCATCGCCAGCAGGCTGGCTCACACATGGGTTTTGTGTCGATCACGAAATCAATACTGAACAGAGATTCAGTGTGGGAGCCAGCCTGCTGGCGATCGGCCGGGGTCGCGCTCGACCGACTCGCTCCCTTTGACTTTCAGAACTGCCATGCCTGCCAACCACTTCAACACCCATTGCCCCGATTGGGCGACAGCCTTGCTCAACGGCTTCAGTCAGATATTCCTTCAGCGTCATCCGCTGTTCGGTCTGCTGTGCCTGCTCGCCATTCTGTTTACCGCACCCGCCCTGCTCGGCGGCGCGCTGCTCGGCGGCGTCGCCGGGTTACTCACCGCGCAACGTCGTGGCTACGCCAAGGCCGATCGCCAGGCCGGGCTGTTCAGTTACAACGGCGTTTTGCTCGGGTTGATGCTGAGCCTCTATTTCCCCTGGTCGGCCATGCTGCCGCTGGTGATCATCGCCTGCGGCGGGCTGAGCGCGATGCTCACTCAACAGTGGCTCAAGCGTGCCCGGTTCAGCCAATGCCTGCCCGCCTACACCGCACCCTTCGTGGTCTTGAGCTGGGTGTTGCTGTGCTTTGCTACGCCCTCGACCCAGGCGCATTTGATCGAAATCAACACGCTGAACATGCTCGCTGCACCACTCAAAGGCTTCGGTCAGGTGATGTTCCTCGGTCAGCCGCTGGCCGGTGCGATCATCGCCGCCGGCTTGCTGATGGCTGACCGTCGTGCATTCTGCTGGGCGTTGTTGGCATCTGTCGCGGGCATGGGCTGGAGCCTGCTGCACCATGACTTCTATACCGCACTGCTCGGCCTCGGTGGCTATAACGCCGTGCTCGTCGCCCTCGCCTTCAGTGCCCAGCGCCAGCAGCCGTGGCTGCCACTGGCCGGCATTGCATTGGCGCTGCTGCTGACGCCGGTGTTCGCCGCGATCGGTCTACCCACGCTGACCGCGCCGTTCATCCTCGCCGGCTGGCTGGTCCGTTCGGTGGCTCAAGTGTTCGGCAACACCATGGATGCCTCGGTGCCTTGCGTTCCCGGGGAGAATCGACCTAGGCTGCGCTGATTCTCGAGTCAGGCGTTATCCATGGACAGCAGCACTAAAAATTGGCGTGAACAACTCTACGTCATGGTTTTCCAGACCGACACCAAGGCCGGTCGGCGTTTCGACGGCATTTTGCTGTTGATCATCCTCGCCAGCCTGGTGGTCGTGATGCTCGACAGCATCGATGCGGTGCACCAGAACTACGCCGATCTACTGGCGTATATCGAATGGGGTTTCACGGTCATCTTCGCCATCGAATATGGCCTGCGCCTGTACTGTTCGCCCAAGCCGCTGCGCTACGCCTTCAGCTTTTATGGCCTGGTGGATTTGCTGGCCATCGTACCCGGCATCCTCGCGCTGTATTACAGCGATGCGCAGTACCTGCTGATTATCCGGATCATCCGGATGCTGCGGATTTTCCGCGTACTCAAGCTCAGCCCTTACCTGAAACAAGCCAACTACCTGATGTCCGCCCTGCGCGGCAGCAAGCAGAAAATCGTGGTGTTCCTGGTCAGCGTCTGCACGCTGGTGACGGTCTTCGGCACCTTGATGTACGTGATCGAAGGCCCGGAACATGGCTTCACCAGCATTCCCAAAGGCATCTATTGGGCTATCGTGACCCTGACCACCGTTGGCTTCGGCGATATCGTGCCGAAGACGCCGCTGGGACAGGTGGTTTCCTCGCTGGTGATGATCACCGGTTACTCGATCATCGCCGTGCCGACCGGTATTTTTACTGCCGAACTGGCCAATGCCATGCGTGGCGACACCCTGCAGCACCCTTGCCCGGTGTGTCGGAAAAACAGCCACGAACCCGACGCCGCGTTCTGCTCTCGTTGCGGCAATGCATTGTTCAAAAAACTGGAATAAGCAAAGCACTTTTTAATCTTTAAAGGTCTATGCGCGCCCGGCTATAGTCGCTGGCAAATGGCCTCACTTTTTAAAAACAAACTTTCAGAACAAGGATTGCGCAGTGAAAAAACTCTTTGGCGCCTCACTTCTGGCCGCTGGCCTGGCACTGACCAGTGTGGCTCAGGCCGCACCGACCCTGCTCAACGTTTCCTACGACGTGATGCGCGATTTCTACAAGGACTACAACACTGCGTTCCAGAAACACTGGCAAGCCGATCACAACGAAAACATCACCCTGCAGATGTCCTTCGGCGGCTCCAGCAAGCAGGCGCGCTCGGTCATCGACGGCCTGCCGGCTGACGTCATCACCATGAACATGGCCACCGACATCAACGCCCTGGCGGACAACGGCAAACTGGTCCCGGACAACTGGGTGACGCGCCTGCCGAATAACAGCGCGCCGTTTACCTCGGCCACCGTGTTCATCGTCCGCAAGGGCAACCCGAAAGCCCTCAAGGATTGGCCGGACCTGCTCAAGGATGGCGTGCAAGTCATCGTCCCTAACCCGAAAACCTCGGGTAACGGTCGCTACACCTACCTGTCGGCGTGGGGCTACGTGCTGAAGAACGGCGGCGACGAGAACAAGGCCAAAGCCTTCGTCGGCAAACTGTTCAAACAGGCACCCGTGCTCGATACCGGTGGTCGTGCCGCGACCACCACCTTCATGACCAACCAGATCGGCGATGTGCTGGTGACCTTCGAAAACGAAGCGGAAATGATCGCCCGCGAGTTCGGCCGCGACCAGTTTGAAGTCATCTACCCGAGCGTCTCCGCCGAAGCCGAGCCGCCGGTGTCGGTGGTCGACAAAACCGTCGACAAGAAAGGCACCCGCGCCGCCGCCGAGGAGTACCTGAAGTACCTGTGGTCGCCGGAAGGACAGGAAATCGCCGCCGCCAACTACCTGCGCCCGCGTGACCCGGCCGTGCTGGCCAAGTACACCGACCGCTTCCCGAAAGTCGACTTCCTGTCGGTGGAGAAGACCTTCGGCGACTGGCGCACCGTGCAGAAAACCCACTTCAATGATGGCGGGGTCTTCGATCAGATTTACGCGCAGTAAACCCTGGCGGTAATGAAAAAGGCGACCTGAAGCGGTCGCCTTTTTCGTCTGTACAACATTAAACCTCTGTAGGAGCGAGCTTGCTCGCGAAGGTCGTTAATGAACGACGTGTAAAGCCATATGCCTGGCGGCGTACCTGGTTTTGTCGCGAGTGGGCTCGCTCCTGCAGGGTGTCGACCGTTCAGCTCAGATTGCCGCAGAAAATTGCCTGATGACCATCGGCCGGACTTTCCCGCACCACCAATGCATAACCGCCCGCTCGAAGCGTCTCGACGGCTACCGGTGCGCTTTTCCAGAAATACTGGTGCGATGCCTGGGAATAGAACCGAGCGTTCGGGCCGTCGTTCATGTCATACGCCGGTTTCGAACCCAGGGTCGCACAGCTTCCCGGATAGATGTAGGCCATCAAACGGCCTGGTAAAGCGCTGCCCATGCTCTCGCCACTGACGGCAAACCAGAACACGGTTTCGTGACCACTGGACATCATGATGGGCCGGGCGATATGCCCGGCGTTGATGGAAGTAGCGTTGAGGGGAACATTGGTGACCTGACGGTCAGGCACTGTTGAGCATCCGCAGATGCACCCGACCGCTACCACCAACGCCAGCGAAGATACGATTTTCATCGTGATGCTCCCGCTTGGTAAGGACGCGTTGAAGTAATCCCCCCGGTAAAGTCTAGCCGTCAGTGAAAAGCAGGTTTTTCTTCGGATGGCCGGCAGGTCTTACATCGGCGGCGTCACCCCGTCCTTGCCGGCCGAAATCGACTGCGCCGTCAGCGTGCCGTCGGTGCTTTGGGTGACGAAGGTGACGATTTTCGTCCCCACCTTGAGCAGGCTGCGATCCCCCGGCAGCACGTTGACGATGGGCACGTCTTCCGGCACCAGAATCTTCTGCTGACCGCCCTTGTAGTTCACGGTCAGGATCCGGCCATTGCTGACCACCAGATCGCCGACGCTGCCATTGGTCATGCTGCTGCCCTTGGCCAGATCAAAGGGGCGATGCCCGTCGCCACTGCCCGCCAGTTCCGGCGGAAAGACGTGGACTTCCAGCGCCTTCAGGCTGCCATCCTCTTGAGGAATGGCTGCCGAACCGATGTAACTGCCGGGTTTGATGTCTTCGATATTGGCCAGGGTGACGGCGCGAATCTTGGTGTCTTTGGTCAGGTTGACGGTCAGGTTTTCGCCACTGTTGGCGTGCACTTTCACCCGCTCGGCGCCGACCTCGGTGATCTCGCCGCGCACGCCGATGCGCATGCCCGGCGCTTCTTCTGCCTGAGCCCAACTGATCGAGAACAAACCAACCAACGTAACCAGAGAAGCGCCGCGAATCAGGTAACGCAACATCGTATTCATGGACGTGACTTCCGCAATGATCGTTAAGGAGGTGGAGTGGCGAACATAAGCATGCTATCGAACAGGATGTAAGTGAATGTATCATCAGCCCTCAAGATTTCGACGCAGGGTTCACGGGCCGACGGCACAGGATCCCGTCACTCATTCCGCAACGGTATGAGTGCTATCACTCCAATCACTCTTCCGCCGTACCGGTCAGGCCATTAGCCTGCGCGCATCCCCTTTTGTTCAGCGAGACACGTTATGAACCAGGCAATTCAAGTGCCCCACGGCACCGCGACAATGACCCGAGGCATGGTGCTGCTGTTCGCTTTCTGTTGTGGCGCCATCGTGGCCAACATTTACTACGCGCAACCCATCATCGGCCTGATCGCCCCGGACATCGGCCTGACCAACACCATGGCCAGCCTGATCGTTTCGTTGACCCAGATCGGTTATGCGCTGGGCCTGTTCTTTTTGGTACCACTGGGTGATTTGCTGGAGAACCGTCGGCTGATGATCATCACTACGGTGGTGGCGATTGCCAGCCTGCTGAGCGCGGCGTTCACCGATCAGCCGAACGTGTTTTTGCTGATTTCGCTGCTGGTGGGCTTCAGTTCGGTGTCGGTGCAGATCCTGATTCCACTGGCCGCGCATTTGGCGCCGGAAGAGTCTCGCGGTCGTGTGGTCGGCGGGATCATGGGCGGTTTGCTGCTGGGGATTCTGCTGGCGCGGCCGGTGTCCAGCGTGGTGGCGGACCATTTCGGCTGGCGGGCGATGTTTGTCATCGCGGCGCTGTTGATGGTCGCCATCAGCGTTGTGCTCGCATTGACCATCCCCAAGCGTCAGCCTGACCACAGTGCTTCTTACGGTCAGTTGCTGGGCTCGCTGTGGACGCTGTTACGTAAACAACCGGTGTTGCGTCAGCGCGCGTTTTACCAGGGATGCATGTTCGCCACGTTCAGCCTGTTCTGGACCGCGGTGCCACTGGAGCTGGCGCGTAACCATGGCCTGTCGCAAAGCCAGATTGCGATCTTTGCGCTGGTCGGTGCCATCGGCGCCATCGCCGCGCCCATCGCCGGTCGCCTGGCCGATGCCGGCCACACCCGCGTCGCGTCCTTGCTGGCCCTGTTGTTTGCCAGCCTGAGCTTCCTGCCGGCCTTCATCCATCCGGCCTACAGCGTGATCGGTCTGGCGGTGACCGGTGTAGTACTCGATTTTTGCGTGCAGATGAACATGGTCCTCGGCCAACGCGCGGTCTACGCTCTCGACGCCAAAAGCCGCAGCCGACTCAATGCGCTGTACATGACCAGCATCTTCATCGGCGGTGCGTTCGGTTCGTCGGTGGCGAGCCTGGTGTACGAACAAGGTGGCTGGTTGTGGATCGTGGTGGTGGGCAGTGCGTTTCCGCTGCTGGCGTTGCTGCGGTTTTTGACGGTGCCAAATCAACCCTCCCTGGCCATGGCCTGAATGGCCACGGAGTTGGCCAATGGCACCGTCAGGGCTTGCTGACAAAGGCGCTCTGAATTGACCCGACCTGCGCCAAGGTCAACGGGCTCACGCGCCTGATTTGTCGATGCAGACCAGCAGGCGTTCAACCGTGGAATCCAGCGGGCCGGAGTTGTCGAGCAGATGCACGGCGGGCTCGCTATCGGCCAGCAAGCGCTCATTGAAACGGGCATTGCGGGCCAGTCGGCGATCGATCTCGACCACCGATTCACGCCCGCGCGCCAGCAGGCGCTGGCGCAACACGGCCAGATCCACGGTCAGCAAGAGCACGATCAGGTCGGGGTAACGCTCGCGAGTGTTCTGCAGGTGCCCGCGAGAGCCATTGACCAGCACGTCCTCCCCTGCCGCCAGCCAGTCGTCGATGTCGCGCGCAATGCCATAGGCCAGGCCGTTAGCGCGCCAGCTAAGGGCAAAGGCGCCCTTGGCCTCCATTTCGGCGAACTGTTGCATGCTGACACCCAGCGCCGATTCCCCCACCGATTCCGCCGAGCGAGTGATGACCCGCTGCACGATTCGGCAGCCACGTTCGGCAAGCCGTTCTCGTGCGGCCTCCAGCAGGCTGTCCTTGCCTGAGCCGGAAGGTCCGATGAGATAGATCAACCTGCCCGCCATCAAAATACCTTCTTGCATGTCGCCTGATTCGTTGTACCCACGGCAGCCCGTCCGGACAAAGGGCTGCACGCGAAACCCGTGCATGCTCGCCACGGCGGTTCAACCCCGGCCGCCACGTCGAAGGCCGCCACATTACTCCAGTGCAATCCGCCGCGCACGGGGTTCGGGGCTCCGTCCATCCGGCGTTGAAGTCGTCTGACGCTCTGTCGTCGCCAGCAGGGCGCACAAAAAAGGCGACCCCTGAGGTCGCCTTTGCGTCACTGTCCGAATTGCCGCCCCAAACCGCCCGGCACACCGTGGATATCCGTCTCTTCCCACGGCCCTTTCGGGCTGATCGAGCGGCTCCAGCCGTTATCCCAGCGGTAGTAGGTGCGCTGGCGATAGAACGTGTTCGGTTGATCATCGAGCACATAGACACCCAGTTTCGGGTCCCAATGACTGTTGCCACCCGGCGGTGGCGCGAAGCTGGCCGAGGTACGTGGCAGCGGTTTCGCGGGTTTGGCCGGGGTGGTCGATTTACCCGGCGCGGTCGAAGGCGCCGGCTTGGTGCCCGGCTGCGACGACGGGATCGGTGGCGGGGCCTGATGTTCGGGTGGCCGTTGGACCGCACAAGCGCTCAGCCCCAAAATAACGCTGAGCAAGGTGATACGAGCGGTGACGGTCATGGTGGCGTTTCCTGTTATTTGTCCGGGCTGTCGATGGTCAGTGTCTGCGGCGCGGTGGTGCTGCTGGCCAAAGGCTGGCTGCGACCGACCCACTCACCTGCCGTCGGTTGACCGGCACGGGAGATGCGCGCAACCAGTTGGACTTCAGGGAAGTTCGACAGTTTCAACTGCGGCATCATTGCATCGGCATCGCCGAGTTCGACGGTTACCGGCAAGTCGGCCACGGTCAGGCGCTTGGCCGCCAACGGCGCGGGTGGGCCTGAAGTGGCGCGAGCAAAGATGAAGACGCTGTCGCCCGGCTGGACCTTGCCCTTCAGCTCGGCCGCCAGGTCCACATGAACCTTGAGCCGCGCAGCCGGTTTGGCTGCGGGCGCCTCGGCCACCTTGCCGCCGCTGGCCACCAGTTTCTCGGTGGCGCGGGTAATGCCGCCCTGCAGCGCCACGCGGGATTGGTCGTCCGGCGGCAATTGCTCCAACAGGCGATTCCAGTAATCGATGGCTTGCTGATAACGCTGACCTTCGAAAGCCGCGATGCCCAGCAGCCCGAGGCTGGTGACTTCTTTCGGATCAGCCTTTAGCGCTTCGTCAGTCAGTGCCTGAATTTTCTCCGACCACTGCTTGCCATCGGCGAAATACTGGGCCTGAGCCCATTGCCCGAGCAGTTCCGGCTGACGACCGGCCAGGTTCACCGTGCGCTCGAAAATCTTCGCGGCATCGGCTGGACGATCCTGGGTCATGTAAGTACGACCGAGGAAATACAAGGCTTCAGCGGAATCGGGCTGCGCCGCGACCGCACGCTCCAGACGCCGGGTCATCTCTTCCATCGACTGCGGTGGCTGGGAGAATTCCCGGGTCAGCTCGACCTTGTCGCTGGCACCGAAATGCAGGTACAAACCCAGACCCAGCACCGGCACCAGCACGGCTGCCAGCAACGGTGCCGGCTTGCCCAGGCGCGACACCCGTGGCGCGGCGACGCCTTCGGTGTCGGCGAGCAATTCACGGGCCGCTTCGGCGCGACCGGCGTCCATTTGCGCCGCATCGAGCACGCCCTCTTCCTGCTGAGTCTGCAACTCAGCCACGCGCTCTTGATACAGCGCCACGTTCAGGGCGGTACGATCCTCTTCGAGCTGGGCGCGACGACTGCGCAGAACGGGGATCAGCAGAAAACTCAGGGCCACCAGAAGCAGCAGACCTGCAGCGAGCCAGAAATCAATCATTCTTGGTTTTTATCCAACAGGTGGTCGAGGCGCTCGCGCTCCTCGGCAGAAAGCGAGCCCGGGGTGGCGGCGCGTTGCACGCGACGACGGCGGACGATCACCGCGATGATCACAAAACCGCCCAGCAGCAGACCGGCCGGGCCGAACCAGAGCAGTGCAGTCTTGGCGTTGAGAGCGGGTTTGTAGCGGACGAAGTCACCGTAGCGATCAACCATGAAATCGATGATCTGCTGGTTGTCCTTGCCCTCGCCGAGCATGCGGAAAATCTCTTTGCGCAGGTCGGCGGCGATGGGGGCGTTAGAGTCGGCGATGTCCTGATTCTGACATTTGGGGCAACGCAACTCCTTGGTCAGCTCGCGAAAACGCTCGCGATCGCCTTCCTTGGCGAACTCATAGGTGTCGATGGCCGCCTGCGCCACACCGACCAGGCTCAAACCCAAAATGACGGCAGCGATCCAGCGCTTCATGGCTTGGCCTCGTCGACCAGCGCCTGATATTTGGCCGCCAGTTTTTCGCGCCAGACCTGCTCGTCGATCACGCCGACGAACTTGTCACGGATGATGCCCTTGGCGTCGATGAAGAAGGTTTCCGGCGCGCCGTAGACGCCGAGGTTCAAGCCCAGGGTGCCTTCGTCATCGCGGATGTCGAGCTGGTAAGGGTTGTGGTACTCGCTCAGCCACTTCAGGGCATCGGCATTGACGTCCTTGTAGTTGATGCCGTAGATCACCACGCCCTTCTCGGCGAGTTTGTTAAGCACCGGGTGCTCGACCCGGCAGGAAATGCACCAGGTGCCCCACACATTGACCAGCGCCGGTTTACCCAGAATGTCGGCGCGGGTCAGGGTCTTGTCGCCCTGCACCGCGGGCAGGGAAAACTCCGGGAATGGCTTGTCGATCATGGCCGAGGGCAACTCGGCCGGGTCCAGGTACAGACCGCGATACAGGAAAACAGCGACCACCAGAAAAATCACCAGTGGCAACAGCATCAACCAGCGTCTCATGCAGTGGCTCCCGACAGGCCCAGTGCTTCACGCACTCGGCTTTTCACCTTGACCCGATACCGTCGATCCAGCGCCGCCAGCACACCGCCCAGGCCGGTGAGCAAGCCGCCGAACCAGATCCAGCGCACGAACGGTTTGACGTGCACGCGCACGGCCCAGGCGCCATCGCCCAGCGGCTCACCCAGTGCGACATAGAGGTCGCGGGTGAAGCCGGCGTCGATCCCGGCTTCGGTCATGACCGAGTTCTGCACGGTGTAAAGGCGTTTTTCCGGGTGCAGCACGCTGACTTCGCGACCGTCGCGGATGACCCGGATGGTGCCCTTGTCAGACGTGAAGTTCGGGCCTTCGAAGTGCTTGGCGCCTTCGAAGATGAAGTGATAACCGGCCAGGTCCATCGACTCGCCGGGCGCCAGGCGCAGGTCGCGCTCGGCACTGTTCTGACTCGACAGCACCACGCCGAGGGCGCAGACCGCGATGCCCAGGTGCGCCACCTGCATGCCCCAGTAACTGCGGGTCAGGGTCGGCAGGCCTTTGATCAGGCCTTTGTGGCGAGTCTTGTCGAAGATGTCACGCACACCGGCCAGCAATACCCAGGCGGCGAGCAGGAAGGTCGCCAGCACCGCCCAGTTGAAATCGCCATACGCGACACCGGCCACCACAGCCAGCGCGGTGCTGCCGAGCAACACCGGGGTCAGCATGCCTACCAGCCATTTCACCGGGGTGTCTTTCCAGCGCACGATCACGCCGACCGCCATCACCAGCATCAGCAACGCCATCAACGGAATGAACAGTGCGTTGAAATACGGTGGGCCGACCGACAGCTTGGCGCCGGTCATCGCATCCAGAACCAAGGGATACAAGGTGCCCAACAGGATCATCGAAGCCGCGACCACCAGCACCAGGTTGTTGCCCAGCAGCAGGGTTTCCCGCGACCAGAGGTTGAAGCCAACCTGGCTCTTGACCACCGGTGCGCGCAGGGCGAACAGCGTCAGCGAACCACCGACCACAAACAACAGGAAAATCAGGATGAACACGCCGCGCTCGGGATCGGACGCAAAGGCGTGCACCGAGGTCAGCACCCCGGAACGCACCAGGAAGGTCCCCAGCAGGCTCAGCGAGAAAGCGGCGATGGCCAGCAACACGGTCCAGCTCTTGAACACGCCACGCTTTTCCGTGACCGCCAAGGAGTGAATCAGCGCAGTGCCCACCAGCCACGGCATGAAGGAAGCGTTTTCCACCGGGTCCCAGAACCACCAGCCGCCCCAACCCAGTTCGTAGTAGGCCCACCACGAGCCCAGGGTGATGCCGATACCCAGGAACGCCCAGGCCACGATGGTCCAGGGGCGCGACCAACGAGCCCACGCAGCATCGAGACGACCGCCGAGCAATGCGGCAATGGCGAAGGCGAAGGCCACGGAAAAGCCGACATAGCCCATGTACAGCATCGGCGGGTGCACGATCAGGCCGATGTCTTGCAACAATGGATTGAGGTCACGACCGTCCGCCGGAATCTGCGGCAGGATCCGCGAGAACGGGTTGGACGTGAGGATCAGGAACAGCAGGAAACCGGTGCTGATCATGCCCATGACCGCCAGCACCCGCGCCAGCATCACTTGCGGCAACTGCCGGGAGAACACCGACACCGCGAAGGTCCAGCCGCCGAGGATCAGCGCCCAGAGCAGCAACGAACCTTCGTGCGCGCCCCACACGGCGCTGAATTTGTAGTACCAGGGCAACGCGCTGTTGGAGTTGCTGGCCACGTAGGCGACGGAGAAGTCGTCCGTCATGAAGGCGTAGGTCAGGCAACCGAAGGCAAATACCAGAAAGGCGAACTGCCCCCAGGCGGCAGGCTGGGCCAGGCTCATCCACAAGCGGTCGCCGCGCCAGGCGCCGAGCAGCGGCACCACGGCCTGAACCAGCGCCAGGCACAGTGCCAGGATCATGGCCAGGTGGCCCAGTTCCGGGATGAAGATTGCGGACGTCATGGGTCAACCCTCCTTCGCAGGTGTTGGAGCGGTTTGACCACTGTCCTTGAGGGCCTTGGTCACTTCCGGTGGCATGTATTTCTCATCGTGCTTGGCCAGCACTTCATCGGCCACCACCACGCCGTCGGCGTTGAGTTTGCCCAGGGCGACGATGCCCTGCCCTTCGCGGAACAGGTCCGGGAGGATGCCGCGATAGGTGATGGTGACGGACTTGTTGAAATCGGTGACGATGAACTTCACGTCCAGGGAGTCGCTGGAACGTTGCAGCGACCCCTTCTCGACCATGCCGCCGGCGCGGATGCGCGTGTCATGGGGGGCTTCGCCGTTGGCGATCTGGGTCGGGGTGTAAAACAGATTGATGTTCTGCTGCAGGGCGCTCAGGGCCAGGCCGACGGCAGCGCCGACACCGACCAGGATCCCGAGAATGATGATGAGACGCTTTTTACGCAGGGGATTCACTTGCCGTTCTCCCGGCGCAGACGACGCGCCTCTTGTTGCAGATAGCGCTTGCGGGCCAGGATCGGCGCCGCCACGTTGAGGGCCAGAACCGCCAGGCAGATGCCATAGGCTGACCAGACATACAGGCCATGATGGCCCATGGCGATGAAGTCGCCGAATGAAGCAAAACTCATCGAACGACCTCCAGGCTGTTTTCCACTTCGGCCTTCACCCAAGTGGCCCGCGCCTCGCGCTTGAGCACTTCGAGGCGCATGCGCAACAGCAACACCGCACCGAAGAAACAATAGAAACCCAGCGCCGTCAGCAACAATGGCAGCCACATTTCGGCGGGCATGGCCGGTTTTTCGGTGAGGGTGAAGGTCGCGCCCTGGTGCAGGGTGTTCCACCACTCCACCGAGTACTTGATGATCGGGATGTTGATCACGCCGACAATGGCCAGCACCGCGCACGCCTTGGCCGCGCTGTCACGATTGCTGATGGCGTTGCCCAGCGCAATGAGACCGAAGTACAGGAAAAGCAGAATCAGCATGGACGTTAGTCGGGCATCCCAGACCCACCACGAGCCCCAGGTCGGTTTGCCCCAGATCGCGCCGGTGACCAGTGCCACGGCGGTCATCCAGGCGCCGACGGGCGCCGCGCATTGCAGGGCGACGTCGGCCAGTTTCATCTTCCAGACCAGCCCGACGATGCCGCACACGGCCAGCATCACATAGATGGACTGCGCCAGCATGGCGGCTGGAACGTGGATATAGATGATGCGAAAACTGTTGCCCTGCTGGTAGTCGGGCGGTGCGAAGGCCAGGCCCCAGACCACGCCAACACCGATCAGCAGCAACGCCGCGACACTCAGCCATGGCAGCATTTTGCCGCTGATGCCGTAGAACCACTTGGGCGAGCCGAGCTTGTGAAACCACGTCCAGTTCATACTGTTTCCATCACGGTTGCCGCTCGTTATCACGAGTCAGCCAAAGGGTCTTTACTGGTTATTTTTTAACCAGACCTCATTATTCGCCGACGCTGATCTTCAGGCCAGCAGCTATTGCAAAAGGTGTCAGGGTTATCGCCAGGGCGGTCAGGCTACCAAGCCACAGGAGATAACCGGTCGCCGGCATGCCTTGCAAGGCCGCCTGCAAGGCGCCACTGCCAAGAATCAACACCGGGATGTACAACGGCAGTATCAGCAACGCCAGCAACAGGCCGCCGCGCTTCAAACCCACCGTCAGGGCCGCGCCCACCGCACCGAGCAGGCTCAGCACCGGTGTACCCAGCAATAAAGAAAGCAGCAACACCGGCAGACAGGCGGCAGGCAAACCGAGCATCAACGCCAGCAAGGGTGCGAGCAAAACCAGTGCCAGGCCGGAAAACGCCCAGTGTGCCAGCACCTTGGCCAAAACCAGAAGAGCCAGGGGGTGCGGCGAAAGGACCCACTGCTCCAGTGATCCATCTTCGAAATCACTGCGGAAAAGCCCGTCCAGCGAGAGCAAAACCGATAAAAGGGCTGCGACCCAGACCAGTCCCGGAGACAAGGTTTGCAACAATTGAGACTCGGGACCCACCGCCAAGGGGAACAACGAAACGACGATGGCGAAGAATACCAGCGGATTGGCCAACTCCGCCGGACGGCGGAACAGCAGACGGGCCTCACGGGCGACCAACAGGCCGAAAACACTCATACGGCCCATTTCCCCAGATCAATGTCGCGATAACCGGCCGGCATCCGGCTCAGGGTGTGGTGTGTGGTCAATACGACCACGCCGCCGCGCTCGCAATGCGCAGCCAGGTGCTCTTCGAGTTGGGCCACGCCCTGCTTGTCGAGGGCGGTGAACGGCTCATCGAGGATCCACAGCGGTGGACAGTCCAGGTGCAACCGGGCCAGCGCCACACGGCGTTGCTGGCCAGCGGACAGGGTGTGACAGGGAACATCTTCGAAACCGCGCAATCCGACGGTTGCCAGGGCCTGCCAGATGGCGTCGTGGGAGGCCGGCTGATGCAGAGCGCAGAGCCAGCTCAAATTCTCTTCCGGGGTCAGCAGGTCCTTGATCCCGGCGGCATGGCCGATCCACAGCAGGTTACGCGCCAGCTCCGTGCGCTGTTCGTTGAGCGGCTGACCATTGAGCAGAACTTGACCGTCGGTCGGCTGCATCAGGCCTGAAAGCAGGCGTAGCAGGCTGGTCTTACCACTGCCATTAGGGCCACTGATCTGTACCATTTCGCCACTGGCCAGTCTCAAATCGAGATTTTCGAAGAGCAGCCGAAGGTCTCGCTCACAGGCAAGGGCAACGGTTTGCAGGACAGGACTGATCAAGGGTTCAAGGGCCTTATACGGTTCAAGTCGGCTCTGGCACGGCCGTTAAAGAGAGGCAGAATAAAGGTATTGGCAGCCCGAACCAGAGAGCTGGGTCAAATATTTCATTGTTTCGGCCGCCCTGTAGACAACGGGGCCGCATTATACATGCCATTTCCTACTCTAAAGAGCGCATTTTCCCAAGGTTGTGACCGCGTATGACAGTCGAAATGAACACTCCACCTCTACCGCAGACCCTACCGGCGACCGCACGTCCGCTGACGGTCAGCGGCGAGCTGATCAAGCTGCTGACGCCGATGGAGGGCCTGATCACCGCCGGTCAGACCGCCACAGCCGAAGTGCTGTCGCTCAAGCAGGCGGACCAGACTTTTCAATTGCTGCTCAAGGTCACCCTCGACAGCGGCCGTCAGACCACCGTCCAGGCCACCAGCAACCAGCCGGTAGCCCAAGGCACCCGCATGGTGGTCACTCAGCCGTCGGCGAGCAACCTGGCGGTCACCGTGCAACAAGCCATTGCCTCCAGCGTCGCCACCCTCACCCGTATCGACACGGCGCAACTGCCGGTCGGCACGCTGCTGCAAGGCAAAGTGCTGACCTCCCAGGCGTTGCCGCAGGTGCCTGGCCAACCAGCGGTGTTTCGCTCGATGGTGAGCCTGCTCAATACCGTCCTGAGTGGCACTACCCTGAGCATCGAAAGCCCGCAGCCATTGCGCATCGGCACCCTGCTGAGCGCACAGGTGCAAGACACTCAGACACTGAAATTCGTGCCCTTGAGCACTCGTCAGGAACAACTGGCGGTGACTCATCAACTGCTCGACCAGCAAAGTCGCCAAGGCTCGCTGGACGGTTTGCTCAAACTCCTGCAAGACCTGCCGGATTCCGACCAGACCTCCGTCGAGTTGCGCTCCGCCGCTTCCCGGCTGCTTGCCGGCCTGCCCGATGTTCAGCAACTGAGTACGGCCAAAGGCCTGGCCCAGGCGTTACTCAACAGCGGTACGTTCCTCGAGACCAAGCTGCTGGCCGGGCAGAACCCGACACTGGCGCCTGACCTGAAGGCCGACCTGCTGAAGCTGATCGCGCAATTGACGCCAGGGCCTCAAGCCAACACCAACCTCAGCGCGATCATCGCGGCGAATACGCTGGTCCAGGCCATGCCGAATTTCGTGCGCAACGCCCTGGGCATGCTCGGCCAGGTCAGCGCCAAACCGCCGCCGACCAGTTTCCCGTTGCCCGAACGCCTGCTGCAAAATGCCGAGGGTGAAGATGACCTCGAACATCTGCTGCGCCTGGCCGCCGCTGCGGTTTCACGCCTGCAGAGCCATCAATTGTCGAGTCTGGAACAGACCGGCGTGACCGCCGACGGGCGCCTGGTGAGCACCTGGCAACTGGAAATTCCGATGCGCAACCTGCAGGACATCGTGCCGTTGCAGGTCAAGTTCCAACGAGAAGAAGCCCCCGAAAAAGAATCGCAACAGGAACGCCGCGAGGAACGCGAGCCCAAACAGCAATTGTGGCGCGTCGACCTGGCATTCGACATGGAACCCTTGGGGCCGCTGCTGGTTCAGGCACAGCTGATCAAAGGCAGCCTGTCGAGCCAACTGTGGGCCGAGCGGCCCTACACCGCCAGCCTGATCGAAAGCAACCTGTCGGCATTGCGCGAACGTCTGCTGGCATCCGGACTGAACGTCGGCGATCTCGATTGCCACCTCGGCACACCGCCCCAAGGCCCCCAAACCCGCCTCGAACAACGCTGGGTCGACGAAAACGCATGAAAAACCCCAACGCCCCACGCCAGGCCATCGCCCTCAAATACGACGGCACCCACGCCCCTTCCCTCACGGCCAAGGGCGATGAAGAACTCGCGGAAGAAATCCTGCGGATCGCTCGCGATCATGAAGTGCCAATCTACGAAAACGCCGAGCTGGTGAAATTGTTGGCGCGCATGGAATTGGGAGACAGCATTCCGCAGGAGCTCTATCTGACGATTGCCGAGATCATTGCGTTTGCGTGGATTCTAAAGGGCAAGTTCCCGGCCGGACACATTCCGGACGCGCCCATGGTCGAGAAGGATGTCACTGAACGCGGGGATGATTACTGACGCCATCGCGAGCAAGTCACGACCACAGAGGCAGCGGCCAAGACCTAAACCACTGTAGGAGCGAGCCTGCTCGCGATGGACTCAAGCTCGCCGCGTTGATTCAGAGAGCCCGCGTCATCGTTAACGCCCATCGCGAGCAGGCTCGCTCCTACAACGGCACCCTCGCACCGGTATCGGCCTTGAAAAAACGCAAAAGCCTGAGGCTGCGACCAACGATCAGACCGTTGATGATGCCTGACGCCAGTGCGGACGTTGCGACCGCCGACACGCCATCAGCGAGTTCCGGGTACATGGCCTCTTGATATCCGCTGTAATAACGCCAGGCAAAGAACCCCCAATACACAAGTAGCACCTTGGCGGTGCCATTCAGCACCAGACGTTCTCCATCGCGTACTACGCCTTGATACGAATAAAAGCGCAGTGCCAGAACCCAGCCTGCCAGCATTCCCAACGCATATACCAAGAGCGGGATTGCAGCGCCTTGGGTGAAATTCAACGAAACCAGGGAAATGGCGACAAATACCGCCGGAGTGAACTGCAGCGACCTTTTCGATTCATGACTCTTGAAACAGCCGCGCACACCGCAGTAAGTCAGGATAAAAAAGACCGCATAAACCCACAGCGGTGTACCACGCAAAATGTCGTACATATGCCTCCCTGGCATTGAAATTCACTCAACCAAGCGTCGTTGAATAACGGCGATGGTCTCAAGTCCGACGCGTTGATTCAGAGAGCCCGCGTTATCGTTAACGCCCATCGCGAGCAGGCTCGCTCCTACAGGCTTTTAGCTGCTCTTGTGCAACTTGCTCATCAACTCTGCCTCGGCCTGGGTCAAGCCGCAGGACTGGGTCAGTTCGTCGACGCTTGCGCCCATTCCGACCAGTCGCGCCGCCTGGGCGAACGACAGGCTGGAAGGGTCGCGCTGTTCCAGCTGGGCCAGTTTGTCCGGCAAAGGCGCGACGATCGCGCGCAGTTCGTGCAGGTCTTCACCCATGCGCACGCTACCGTTCTGGTAATTGTCGACGCGCTTGGCCAGCTCCTTGATGCGCTGATCACGCAGCGCATCACTCTGGGCCTGTTGCGCAGCAATCAGTCGCTGACCGCGAATGTACGCCAGAAACATTGCCAGCGTGCCTGCCCAAAACAGGAACAGGACAATGACCGCCACCTCAAGAATCAATCAGATACTCTCCAGTTCCGACCATTCTTCTTCGCTCATCATCTTGTCGAGTTCGACCAGGATCAGCAGTTCGTTGTTCTTGTTGCACACGCCTTGAATGAACTTGGCGGATTCTTCGTTACCCACGTTCGGCGCGGTTTCGATTTCCGACTGACGCAGGTAAACCACTTCGGCCACGCTGTCGACCATGATCCCGACCACTTGCTTATCGGCTTCGATGATCACGATACGGGTGTTGTCGCTGATTTCGGCGTTCATCAGGCCGAAGCGCTGACGGGTGTCGATCACGGTGACCACGTTACCGCGCAGGTTGATGATGCCCAGCACGTAGCTCGGTGCACCCGGAACCGGAGCGATTTCGGTGTAGCGCAGGACTTCCTGAACGCGCATCACGTTGATGCCGTAGGTTTCGTTGTCCAGTTTGAAGGTTACCCATTGCAGGATCGGATCTTCGGAACCCTTTGCCGCCGTCGCCTTATCATTCATACCCTGACCCCTCAAGAAACCGCCCTAGCGGTATTGTTCTGTTATGTAGGTTTGTGAGCCGGCTTGCTGCCGCCCATGTGCTTGGCCCCACCGCTGGCGATCAACTCGGCCAGCGCGGAAACGTCGAGCAATGCACACATGTGTTCAATCACGGTGCCCGCCAGCCATGGCCGTTGGCCACGATGGCTGCGCCATTTGATTTCGTTCGGGTCCAGGCGCAACGAGTGACTGACTTGATGCACCGCCAACCCCCACTCGTAGCCCTGGACCGAAATGACGTATTGCAGGCCCTGGCGGAAGTCATCGCGATAACGGTCGGGCATGACCCAACGCGCAGTGTCCAACACCTTCAGATTGCCCGCCTGGCTCGGCAGGATGCCAAGGAACCACTCCGGCTGGCCGAACAACGGCGTCAGTTCGTGCCCCGCCAGCGGGTAGATCGACCCCAGGCACACCAGCGGCACCGCCAGGGTCAACCCAGCGACATCGAACAGCAGGCATTCGAACGGTTCGGCGGCCCAGGACGGACGGCCATCGGTTTCCTCCGGTGGCGGTGTGACCGGCGGCAGATGCACTTCGACGACCGGTGGCACCAAGGCTTGGTGCATTTCAACGGGCGGCGGAACCAGTGCCTGCAGCAACGGCGCGATGGTCGATACCGGCGCCAGAACGGGGGCCGGTGCTTCGAGCACGGCGACTGCCGGCTTCGGTACTGAAGGTGTTAGTTCCGGGGCGGCAGCGACGGCGGCTTTCTGTGCATCACGGGCCTGTTCTTCGAGCACAGCGGCCTGGAACTCATCCAATGCAGCTTCGACTTCAATCGCTTCGACAACTTCGACGATTTCAGCAAGCGCTTGAACTTCAACCGGCAGTTCTTCGGTCGCCTCCATCAGCAAGCTGTCCAGATAAGACTGGAGCGCCAGTTGCGGACGCGAGGTGATCTTCACCGGCCGGTTCATGGCTGCCCCCTTTCCGGAGCGAGCTTGCTGGCGATGAAGGCATGAGCGCCGCGCATCTCCAGGAAGCCCGCGTTATCGTTGTCATCCATCGCGAGCAAGCTCGCTCCTACAGGGACTGGATTCATCTCACGCCACCTGCGGAACGAGTTGCGCCGCCAGCAAATGCTTGAGCAACGCACGGTAGGCAAGAACGCCCCGGCTTTTCCCGTCGAATTGCGAAGGCGTCAGCCCTGCCCGGCTGGCATCGCGCAATCGCGTGTCCACCGGAATGTAGCCTTGCCAGATGTCATCAGGGAATTTGTCGCGCAGGACACGCAGCGTGCCCATAGACGCTTGCGTTCGACGATCGAACAAAGTCGGCACGATGGTGAACGGCAATGCCTGTTTGCGTGACCGGTTGATCATCGCCAGGGTGTTGACCATACGCTCCAGGCCTTTGACCGCCAGGTGTTCGGTCTGCACCGGGATCACCAGCTGCTGGCTCGCCGCCAAGGCATTGACCATCAGCACGCCCAGCAACGGCGGGCTGTCGATCACCGCGTAGTCGAAGTCTTGCCACAATTGCGCCAGGCTCTTGGCAATCACCAGGCCCAGGCCACTCTGGCCCGGTGACTGACGCTCAAGGGTCGCCAGCGCCGTACTCGATGGCAGCAGGGAAATGCATTCGTCGCTGGTGGACAGCAACAACTGGCCGGGCAAGCCCTCAGGCACGCTGCCCTTGTGCAGGAACAGGTCGTAGTTGCTGTGTTCCAGGGTGTCGGGGTCGTAACCGAAATAGCTGGTCATGGAGCCGTGGGGGTCGAGATCGACCACGACCACGCGCTTGCCCGCCTCGGCCAGCAATCCGGCTAAAGCGATAGAGGAAGTGGTTTTACCGACACCACCCTTTTGATTGGCGACTGCCCAGACTCTCATTCGGATTGTTCCTCCCGGCCGATTGGATCGACCGAGAAATAGCTCAACGTGTTAATGCGGGTGACGGAGAATTGACGGCACCCTCTCGTCCCGGCGACTTGACCGGGGTCGGTGCAGTTTGTGTGCCAGCACGCTTCAACGCCGCATCCGGTTGTGCATGAGCGGTCCCCGTGCCGGTCAGGCTGCGTCGCACATCGAGATTGCGCGACACCACCAGCACCACCCGACGATTGCGCGCCCGGCCTTCCGCCGTGGCGTTATTAGCCACTGGCTGAAATTCGCCATACCCCACCGACGCCAGACGACTCGGGTTGACCCCCTGCATCGCGAGCATGCGCACGATACTGGCCGAACGGGCCGAAGACAGTTCCCAGTTGGTCGGGTACTGCGACGTGCGAATCGGTTGATCGTCGGTGAAACCCTCGACATGAATCGGGTTGTCGAACGGCTTCAGAATCGCGGCGACCTTGTCGATGATGTTGAACGCGATGTCACTGGGCATGGCGTCGCCGCTGCCAAACAACAGGCTGGAATTGAGTTCGATCTCGACCCACAACTCGTTGCCGCGCACAGTCATTTGATTGGAGCTGATCAAGTCGCCGAACGCCGCACTGATGTCGTCGGCGATGCTTTTGAGTGGATCGCTGGTGCCAGCGACACCGGCATCGACCTGATCGCTGTCCTGGACCAGTGGCTTGGCCGGGGTCACGGTCTTGGGCCGTTCCTCGCCGATCGGGATCGGTTTCAAGGAGCGATCGGCGTCGGTGAAGACACCGATCAGCGCTTGGGAAATAACCTTGTACTTGCCTTCGTTGATCGAAGAGATCGAGTACATCACCACGAAGAAAGCAAAGAGCAAGGTGATGAAGTCGGCGTAGGAAACCAGCCAACGTTCATGGTTTACATGCTCTTCATGCTGGCGACGACGTGCCATAGTTCATTACCCCCATCAATCCATGAAGCCCTGAAGCTTCAACTCAATGGAGCGAGGGTTCTCACCTTCGGCGATCGACAGGATGCCTTCCAGCAGCATTTCGCGATAACGCGATTGACGCAGCGCGATGGACTTGAGTTTCGCAGCAATCGGCAACAGCACCAGGTTGGCACTGGCCACGCCATAGATGGTGGCGACGAAGGCCACGGCGATTCCGCTGCCCAGTTGCGACGGATCACCCAGATTGCCCATGACATGAATCAGGCCCATCACCGCACCGATGATGCCGATGGTGGGTGCGTAACCGCCCATGCTTTCGAAGACCTTGGCGGCTTCGATGTCACGGCTTTCCTGGGTATAGAAATCGACTTCCAGAATGCTGCGGATCGCCTCGGGTTCGGCACCGTCGACCAGCAGTTGCAGGCCTTTGCGCGAGTAGTTGTCAGGTTCGGTGTCGGCCATGCCTTCCAGCCCGAGCAAGCCTTCCTTGCGCGCGGTCAGGCTCCAGTTGACGACACGGTCGACGCCACCGGCCAGATCGATGCGCGGCGGAAACAGAATCCACGCCAGAATCTGTATGGCGCGCTTGAAGGCGCTCATCGGGGATTGCAGCAACGCCGCGCCGAAGGTCCCGCCGAGTACGATCAACGCCGCCGGGCCGTTGGCCAATGCACCGAGGTGACCGCCTTCGAGGAAGTTGCCACCAATGATGGCAACGAACGCCAGAATGATCCCGATCAGGCTGAGAACGTCCATCAGACACACGCCTCGACCAAGTGCCGGCCAATGTCGTCGAGGCTATACACCGCGTCGGCGAGTTCAGCTTTGACGATGGCCATCGGCATGCCATAGATCACGCAACTGGCTTCATCCTGGGCCCAGATCGAACTGCCGCCCTGCTTGAGCAGACGCGCGCCTTCACGACCGTCGGCGCCCATGCCGGTCAACACGACCGCCAGAACTTTGTCACCGTAGGACTTGGCGGCGGAACCGAAGGTGATATCCACGCAAGGCTTGTAGTTCAGTCGCTCGTCGCCCGGCAGGATTTTCACCGCGCCACGACCATCGATCATCATTTGCTTGCCACCCGGCGCCAGCAGCGCCAGGCCCGGACGCAAGATATCGCCGTCCTCGGCTTCCTTGACGCTGATGCGGCAGAGCTTGTCCAGACGCTCGGCGAATGCCTTGGTGAAGGCTGCGGGCATGTGCTGGATCAGCACGATCGGTGCAGGGAAATTGGCCGGCAACTGGGTCAATACCCGTTGCAGCGCAACCGGACCGCCGGTGGAGGTGCCGATGGCGACCAGTTTGTAGGCCTTGCGTTTTGGCGCCGGCGACGAAGGCGCGTGCGCAGCACGAGCCGGAATCGGAGCCGGTGCCGGACGCGCAGGCACGTTGCCGCCGTAATTGCCAACGCTCGAAGGCGCTGGTGTCGGGGCGGGGGCCGCGACCGGTGGCGGTGCCGTGTAGGTGCTGATACGTCGGTTACTGCGCGAGATGCTGAGAATCTTCTCGCACAGCAGCTGCTTGACCTTCTCGGGATTGCGCGAGATGTCTTCAAAATTCTTCGGCAGGAAATCCACCGCGCCGGCGTCCAGGGCATCCAGGGTGACCCGGGCGCCTTCGTGGGTCAGCGAGGAAAACATCAAGACCGGGGTCGGGCAGCGCTGCATGATGTGCCGCACGGCCGTGATGCCGTCCATCATCGGCATCTCGTAGTCCATGGTGATCACGTCCGGCTTTAGGGCCAGCGCTTGATCGATCGCCTCTTTTCCGTTGGTCGCCGTACCGACGACCTGGATATTCGAATCCGCTGAAAGAATTTCCGAGACGCGGCGGCGGAAAAACCCCGAATCATCCACCACCAGGACTTTGACTGCCATAAACACTCCATTAGACAGAGCGAGGCTCAGTTGCCCCGCTCCATCAGAATCAAATACGCCGCGTGGCGTAACGCTTGAGCATGCTCGGAACATCGAGAATCAGCGCGATGCGACCGTCACCGGTAATGGTGGCGCCCGACATGCCTGGGGTTCCCTGGAGCATTTTGCCCAATGGCTTGATGACCACTTCTTCCTGGCCCACCAGTTGATCGACGACGAAGCCGATCCGCTGAGTGCCCACCGAAAGGATCACCACATGGCCCTCGCGCTGCTCTTCGTGAGCGGCGGAGCTGACCAGCCAGCGTTTGAGGTAGAACAACGGCAGCGCCTTGTCCCGCACGATCACCACTTCCTGGCCGTCCACGACGTTGGTGGTCGACAGGTCGAGGTGGAAAATTTCGTTGACGTTCACCAGCGGGAACGCGAACGCCTGGTTGCCGAGCATGACCATCAGCGTCGGCATGATCGCCAGGGTCAATGGCACCTTGATGACGATCTTCGAACCCTGGCCCTTGGCCGAGTAGATGTTGATCGAGCCGTTGAGCTGGGAAATCTTGGTTTTCACCACGTCCATGCCCACGCCACGACCCGACACGTCGGAGATCTCGGTCTTGGTCGAGAAGCCCGGGGCGAAGATCAGGTTGTAGCACTCGGTGTCGCTCAGGCGATCGGCCGCGTCCTTGTCCATCACACCGCGTTTTACCGCGATGGAACGCAGGACGTTCGGGTCCATGCCCTTGCCGTCATCGGAGATCGACAGCAGGATGTGGTCGCCTTCCTGTTCCGCGGCCAGGATCACCTTGCCACCGCGGGCCTTGCCCGAGGCTTCGCGTTCTTCCGGCGACTCGATACCGTGGTCGACTGCGTTGCGTACCAAGTGGACCAACGGGTCGGCCAGGGCCTCGACGAGGTTCTTGTCGAGGTCGGTTTCTTCGCCGACCAGCTCCAGGTTGATTTCTTTCTTGAGCTGGCGAGCCAGGTCGCGAACCAGACGCGGGAAGCGCCCGAAGACTTTCTTGATCGGTTGCATCCGGGTCTTCATGACCGCGGTCTGCAGATCGGCGGTGACCACATCGAGGTTCGACACAGCCTTGGACATGGCCTCATCGGCGCTGTTGGCACCCAGGCGAACCAGGCGGTTACGCACCAACACCAATTCGCCGACCATGTTCATGATTTCGTCGAGACGTGCGGTGTCAACCCGCACGGTTGTCTCTGCTTCACTGGCCGGCTTTTCGTGCGCCGGGGCCGGGGCCGAGGCCGGGGCACGGGCCGGAGCCGGGGCAGCGGCTGGCGCGGGTGCAGCGGCTGACGCCGGTGCTTCGGCTTTGGGCTCGCTAGCCTTCGCCACCGGTTTCGGGGCCGCGGCCTTGGCCACGGGCGTCGCCACCGAAGCACTGGCGCCGGTAGCAGTACCGACTTCAGTGAACTTGCCTTTGCCGTGCAATTCGTCGAGCAGCGATTCGAACTCGTGATCGCTGATCAGATCACTGCCCGCCGCCGCGGCGTTTGGCGCTGCTGGCGTCGGTACCGAAGCGATGGCCGACTCCAGCGCATCGACAGCAAAGTTGCCCTTGCCGTGCAACTGATCGAGCAAGGCTTCGAATTCGTCGTCGGTGATATCGGAGCTGTCGCCCGCCTCTTTCGGGGCTTGCGGTTCCGTGGACGCAGCAGGCGTCGCCACCACATCGACGGCGAACTGACCTTTACCGTGCAGTTGATCGAGCAACGACTCGAACTCGGCATCGGTGATTTCGTCACTGGCGGCGGCAGCGCCGTCCGGTACTGGAGCAGCAGCTGGCGCTTCAGCCTGGGCCTTGACGGCATTCAGCGAGTCCAGCAGTTGTTCGAATTCGTTGTCGGTGATGTCGCCCGAGTCGCTTTCGGCAACGGGCTCTTCCATCACTTCGGCGACAGGCGCGGGAGCCGCCTCGTCAGCCGATTGCGGCTCGGCCAGACGGGCCAGCGCCGCCAGCAATTCGGGTGTGGCCGCCGTGATCGGACTGCGCTCGCGGACTTCGCCGAACATGCCGTTCACCGCGTCCAGTGCTTCGAGAACCACGTCCATCAATTCCGAGTCAACGCGACGCTCGCCCTTGCGCAGGATGTCGAACACGTTCTCGGCGATGTGACAGCACTCCACCAGCTCATTGAGCTGAAGGAAGCCGGCGCCCCCTTTTACAGTGTGAAAACCGCGAAAAATTGCATTGAGCAAGTCCGCATCATCCGGCCGGCTTTCCAGCTCGACCAGTTGCTCGGACAGTTGCTCTAGAATCTCGCCGGCCTCAACCAGGAAATCCTGAAGGATCTCTTCATCGGCGCCGAAGCTCATTAAGGGGGTGCTCCTACAGGTCTAAAAACCCAAAAAACCTAAAATTCTAAAACGCTAAAATCCCAGGCTGGATAACAAATCGTCCACATCGTCCTGACCGGACACAACGTCTTCTCTTTTATCGGCATGAATCTGCGGACCTTCACCCTGAGAGAGATGTTTTTGTGGATCTTTTTCTGCAAGCATCGCTTCACGGTCATGTTCGATGCCGGCGAAGCGGTCCACCTGACTGGCCATGAGCACGAGCTTGAGCAGGTTGCTTTCGACTTCGGTGACCAGAAGGGTCACACGCTTGATCACCTGACCAGTGAGGTCCTGGTAATCCTGGGCAAGCAGGATGTCGTTCAGGTTGCTCGACACCGCGCGGTTGTCTGCGCTGCTGCGCGACAGGAACCCGTCGACCCGCCGGGCCAGCTCGCGGAACTCTTCAGCCCCGACTTCGCGACGCATGAACCGCCCCCAGTCCGTGCTCAAGGCCTGGGCTTCATCAGCCAGGCTGTTGACCAGCGGCGTGGCGCTTTCCACCAGGTCCATGGTGCGGTTGGCTGCGGCCTCGGTCAGCTTGACCACATACCCCAGACGCTCGGTGGCGTCGGTGATCTGTGACACCTCCTCGGCTTGCGGCATGTGCGGGTCAATCTGGAAATTGACGATCGCACTATGCAGCTCGCGGGTGAGCTTGCCCACTTCCTGGTACAGGCCGCGGTCACGGGTCTGGTTGAGCTCATGGATCAATTGCACAGCATCGCCGAACCTGCCTTTTTCAAGGCTCGCGACCAGTTCGACGGCGTGTTTTTTCAGGGTCGATTCGAAATCGCCCTGCGATGATTCGTTATGTCCCATAGCTCCCCCGTGGCGCAGTTCAACCAATGCGTTCGAAAATCTTCTCGATTTTTTCTTTCAACGCCTGGGCCGTGAAGGGTTTGACCACATAGCCGTTAACGCCCGCCTGGGCCGCTTCGATGATCTGCTCGCGCTTGGCTTCAGCGGTCACCATCAACACGGGCAGATGCTTGAGTTTTTCATCGGCACGCACGTGGCGCAGCAGATCAATACCGGTCATGCCAGGCATGTTCCAGTCCGTCACCAGAAAGTCGATGCTCCCGCTGTTGAGAACCGGAATGGCAGTAGTGCCATCGTCGGCCTCGACCGTGTTGGTGAACCCAAGGTCACGCAACAGGTTTTTTATGATCCGCCGCATCGTTGAGAAGTCATCAACGATGAGGATTTTCATGTTCTTGTCCAATTCGACCTCCAAGCAGACTAAAACGCGCCCAGCACCTGGACGCGCCATTTCAATCAATCTGGCAAAGCACTCAATGACAGTCTGGAGTACAACGGATCGAGACCGGCGCGGTTAATACCCCACCAGTCACGTCGCAGTGCCCCCACACTGCCTTCAGCGCGCTCGCCACTCTCCCAAACGCCCCCGCAAGCGGGCCGCGCACTGGCTGTGTAACTGGCTGACCCGAGATTCGCTAACCCCCAGGACCTCACCGATTTCCTTGAGATTCAACTCTTCGTCGTAGTACAGCGCCAACACCAGTCGCTCGCGCTCCGGCAAATTGGCAATCGCATCCGCCAGCGCCGCCTGGAAGCGTTCATCTTCCAGATCGCGTGACGGCTCGAGATGAGCACTCGCGCCATCCTCGTGCAGCCCTTCGTGTTCGCCGTCCTGCAACAGATCGTCGAAGCTGAACAACCGGCTGCCCAGGGTGTCGTTCAAAATCCCGTAATAATCATCGAGACTCAATTGGAGTTCGGCCGCAACTTCGTGATCTTTAGCGTCACGGCCGGTTTTAGCTTCAATCGAGCGAATTGCGTCGCTGACCATGCGCGTGTTGCGGTGAACCGAACGAGGCGCCCAGTCCCCCTTGCGCACTTCATCGAGCATGGCGCCGCGGATTCGTATGCCCGCGTACGTTTCGAAACTCGCGCCTTTGCTGGCGTCGTATTTGGCCGACACTTCCAGCAGGCCGATCATCCCGGCCTGGATCAGGTCTTCGACCTGGACACTGGCCGGCAGACGCGCCAGCAAATGGTAGGCAATGCGTTTAACCAGTGGCGCGTAACGCTCGATCAACTCGTACTGCGCGTCACGTGCCGACTTCTTGTAAAGGTTGTAACCGCTGGCGGTCATAGCACGGGTCCTGCCGTTTGTTGCACAAGGCGCTCAACGAAAAACTCCAGGTGTCCACGCGGGTTGGCAGGCAGCGGCCAGGTGTCGACTTTCTGGGCGATAGCCTTGAACGCCAGCGAGCACTTGGAGCGCGGGAACGCTTCGTAGACGGCACGTTGCTTCTGTACCGCCTTGCGTACGCTTTCGTCGTAAGGCACGGCACCGACATATTGCAGGGCGACGTCAAGAAAGCGATCCGTGACCTTGGTCAGTTTGGCGAACAGATTGCGGCCTTCCTGCGGGCTCTGCGCCATGTTGGCCAGGACCCGGAAACGGTTCATGCCGTAATCGCGGTTGAGCAATTTGATCAAGGCGTAGGCGTCGGTGATCGAAGTCGGCTCATCGCAGACCACCAGCAAGACTTCCTGCGCCGCGCGGACAAAACTGACTACCGAGTCACCAATGCCCGCAGCGGTGTCGATCACCAGTACGTCGAGGTTGTCGCCGATGTCGCTGAAGGCCTGGATCAGGCCGGCGTGTTGCGCCGGACTCAGATGAACCATGCTCTGGGTGCCGGACGCGGCCGGCACGATGCGGATGCCGCCCGGCCCCTGCAACAGGACGTCACGCAGCTCGCAGCGGCCTTCGATTACGTCGGCCAGGGTACGTTTGGGTGTCAGGCCCAGGAGAACGTCGACGTTCGCCAGCCCCAGGTCGGCGTCCAGCAGCATGACGCGACGGCCAAGCTCAGCTAAAGCCAGGGACAAGTTCACTGACACGTTAGTCTTCCCGACGCCACCTTTGCCGCCGGTCACCGCGATCACCTGTACGGGATGCATGCTGCCCATGTTATTTCTTTACCTTGTCTTGCATAGACGGAGGCCACATTACTGGCTGCGCGTTCTCAACCGGAACAATGCATGGCAGACCATCGATGTAGGTACAAAAACTATTCATTTTTACCTCAGCCAACCTGCTTGGTCGGACTGTGGTAGATGTCAGCGAACATGTCAGCCATGGCTTCTTCGCTGGGTTCTTCCTGCATTTGCACGCTAACGGCGCGACTGACCAACTGATGACGACGCGGCAGATGCAAATCATCCGGAATCCGCGGGCCATCGGTCAGGTAGGCCACCGGCAGTTCATGACTGATGGCCAGGCTCAACACCTCGCCCAGACTGGCCGTTTCATCCAGTTTAGTCAGGATGCAGCCGGCGAGCCCGCAGCGCTTGTAACTGTGATAAGCGGCGGTTAGAACCTGTTTCTGGCTGGTGGTTGCCAGAACCAGATAATTTTTCGATTTGATGCCCCGACCGGCCAGGCTTTCGAGCTGCATGCGCAGGGCCGGATCACTGGCCTGCAGGCCGGCGGTATCGATCAGCACCACGCGCTTGCGCAGCAATGGATCCAGCGCCTGCACCAGCGATTGCCCCGGATCGACATGGGTCACCGACACATTGAGAATCCGACCAAGGGTCTTGAGCTGCTCCTGGGCACCGATGCGGAAGCTGTCCATGCTCACCAGCGCGATGTTCTGCGGGCCGTACTTGAGCACGTAACGGGCGGCCAGCTTGGCCAGGGTGGTGGTCTTGCCCATGCCGGCGGGGCCGACCATGGCAATCACGCCGCCCTCTTCCAGCGGCTCCATTTCCGGCGTAGCGATCATCCGCGCCAGGTGCGCCAGCAGCATGCGCCAGGCCTGACGGGGTTCGTCGATATCGGTGATCAGCGCCAGCAGATCCCGTGACAACGGGCCGGACAGGCCGATGCGCTGCAAACGGCGCCACAGGTTCGCCTGATCCGGACGACTGCCTTGCAGCTGGTTCCAGGCCAGGGAGCCGAGCTGTACTTCCATCAGCTCACGCAAGCTGTTGAGTTCGAAACGCATGGAGTCCAATGCCCGCGGGTCCACACCGCTCGACGCTGGCGCTGCAGCGGGTGCAGGACGACGGGGTTCGGCATACGTCGGTTCGATCAACGGCTCGGCAGCGGTCAACGGCAAGCCGGCGAACAATTGACGATTGGTGCCAATGTCGCTCTCGCCATCGCCTCGCAGGCTCAATTCAGCCTGGGCGGTGACGATCCGCGATTGCGTCTTGCGCAGCTCGTCCTCAAGCTCCATGTTCGGCACACGCGGGGCCAGCGCCGACAGCTTGTAATCCAGGGCAGCCGTGAGTTCGACACCACCGGCGATACGGCGGTTGCCAATGATGGCGGCGTCGGCGCCCAGCTCATCACGAACCAGCTTCATGGCCTGACGCATATCGGCGGCGAAAAAACGCTTAACTTGCATAAACCACTACCTCAGCCGTTGGGCCCTACTGTCGCAACGATGGTCACTTGCTTGTTGTCAGGGATTTCCTGGTAAGCCAACACGTGCAAACCCGGGACTGCCAGCCGGCCAAATCGCGAAAGCATCGCGCGAACCGGACCAGCGACCAGCAGAATCACCGGTTGACCTTGCATCTCTTGACGCTGCGCCGCATCGATCAACGAGCGCTGCAGCTTCTCAGCCATGCTTGGCTCCAGCAGAACGCCCTCTTCCGAGCCTTGCCCTGCCTTCTGCAGACTATTGAGCAATATTTGTTCCAACCTTGGCTCCAGAGTGATAACCGGTAGCTCCGACTCAGTGCCTACAATGCTTTGGACGATGGCGCGGGATACGCCGACGCGCACGGCGGCCACCAAGGCGGCAGTATCTTGACTCTTGGCGGCATTGTTCGCGATGGCTTCGGCGATGCTGCGGATGTCCCGCACCGGCACCTGCTCGGCCAACAGCGCCTGCAGCACCTTGAGCAACTGCGACAGCGAAACCACGCCCGGCACCAGCTCTTCTGCCAGTTTTGGCGAGCTTTTGGCCAGCAACTGCATGAGTTGCTGCACTTCTTCGTGGCCGATCAGCTCGCTCGAATGCTTGTACAAAATCTGGTTCAAGTGGGTTGCCACTACTGTACTGGCATCGACCACGGTATAGCCGAGCGATTGCGCCTGTGCACGCTGGCTCATTTCGATCCAGACCGCCTCCAGGCCAAAAGCCGGATCTTTGGCGGTGATGCCATTGAGCGTCCCGTAGACCTGCCCCGGGTTAATCGCCAACTCGCGCTCCGGGTAAATCTCCGCCTCGGCCAGGATCACCCCCATGAGGGTCAAGCGATAGGCACTGGGTGCCAGGTCGAGGTTGTCACGTATATGCACGGTGGGCATCAGGAACCCGAGGTCCTGAGAGAGCTTCTTGCGCACGCCCTTGATTCGCGCGAGCAACTGGCCACCCTGGTTTCGGTCCACCAGCGGAATCAGGCGATAACCCACTTCCAGGCCGATCATGTCGATAGGCGTCACATCGTCCCAACCCAGTTCCTTGGTTTCCTGGGCGCGAGCCGGCGAAGGCAACAGTTCTTGCTGACGCTTGACCTCTTGCAGCGCCTGGACCTTGGCCACGTTCTGCTTCTTCCAGAACAGGTAGGCGCCGCCTGCCGCCAGGGCTGCCATGCTCAGGAACGAGAAATGCGGCATGCCGGGCACCAGGCCCATGACCGCCATCAAGCCAGCGGCCACCGCCAGCGCCTTGGGCGAGGCGAACATCTGGCGATTGATCTGCTTGCCCATGTCTTCCGAACCGGAAGCACGGGTCACCATGATCGCAGCAGCGGTCGACAACAACAGTGATGGCAATTGCGCCACCAAACCGTCACCGATGGTCAACAGCGCGTACACCTTGCCGGCATCGGCAAAGTTCATGTTGTGCTGGAAGATCCCGACCGCCATGCCGCCGATCAGGTTGATAAACAGAATCAGCAGGCCGGCAATGGCGTCACCGCGAACAAACTTGCTGGCACCGTCCATGGAACCGTAGAACTCGGCTTCCTGGGCCACTTCCATCCGGCGCAGCTTGGCTTGATTCTGATCGATCAGGCCGGCGTTGAGGTCGGCGTCGATGGCCATCTGTTTACCGGGCATCGCGTCCAGGGTGAAACGCGCGCTGACCTCGGAGATGCGTCCGGCACCCTTGGTCACAACGACGAAGTTGATGATCATCAGAATCGCAAACACCACGATACCGACCACGTAGTTACCGCCGATCACCACCTCACCGAAAGCCTGGATCACCTTACCGGCAGCGGCGTGGCCGTCCTGACCATGGAGCATCACCACCCGCGTGGAGGCCACGTTCAACGCCAGCCGCAACAACGTCGCCACCAGCAGAATGGTCGGGAACACCGCGAAATCCAGCGGCCGCAAGGCGTACACGCACACCAGCAGCACGACGATCGACAGGGCAATGTTGAAAGTGAAGAACACGTCGAGCAGGAACGGCGGCACCGGCAACATCATCATCGCCAGCATGACCAGCAGCAACAACGGCACACCCAGATTGCCTCGACTGAGGTCAGCGATATTGCTGCGGGCACTGTTGATTAACTGAGAGCGATCCACCGGTTTTCCCCGTTCCTTTAAAGCAAACTTTTGACGCCTGAAGCGGGCGCAGAGCGGCTACTGCAAGAAGCCTTCCAACTTTTGCGAAGGGAGAAACAGATGTTTTTTTCAGGGGGATATGGATGGCCTGGACGGACGTGCTCACGGGTTTGCGCTTTGGCAACACTTCTTGCGCAACCATCGGTGCGACGACTAACCCCCGGTTAATGCAGCCCCTGCAAACTGCGGCCCGGCAACGAATATCGATAAGGCCTTGAAACAGGAAGGAAACGGCAATGCAGGACATCAAGAATACTGAATACACCCGCACCGCCAAGGGGTTGCACTGGGGCATGGCGCTGGTCTGGATGATCAGTTGGGCGATGGGTATTTTGGCCACGCACTGGCGTGATGAGCTGAACCCTCAACACGGGCTCACCTTTTTGCACAAGGCGCTGGCCAGTACATTGCTCTTTGCGATTGTCATGCGCGTTGCGTGGCGACTGATGCACCAACCGCCTGCCTTGCCGCACAGCATGTCTGCACTGATGAAACGCGGCGCAATGATCGGACATGCTTTGCTCTACGCAATAGCCTTGATCGCCCTGCCCCTTTCGGGCTGGTACTGGAGCTCGGTTGCGGACAAACCCATCCTGGTGGCGGGCCTGTTTACTCTGCCTTCACTGGTGAATCCCGATCCCGATCTCTACGACCTGGCCAAATACACTCATACCTGGACCTCGTGGTTCTGTGGCGCACTGGTCGGCGGGCATATCTTGATTGCGTTGAAGCACCAATTTATCGACAAGGACAACATCCTCGCTGCAATGCTGCCAAAAACCAAAACGCAACGTTGAAAATCAGGCGTCGCGCCGCAAATCCGGCGGAATCGGCAGATCATCCTTGAGCGGATCAGGCCGCTTGCCCTTGCCTGCCCGGTACTGGCGAATCTGATAAACGTAAGCCAGCACCTGCGCGACGGCCAGATAGAGCCCACCCGGAATTTCCTGCTCAAGCTCGGTGGAGTAATAAATCGACCGCGCCAATGCCGGCGATTCCAGCAAAAGGATCTCGTTGGCCGCCGCGATTTCCCGGATTTTCAGGGCCAGGAAGTCGCTGCCCTTGGCGATCAGCATCGGCGCCCCGCCCTTGTCCGGATCGTATTTGAGCGCCACGGCGTAGTGGGTCGGGTTGGTGATGACCACGTCCGCCTGGGGAATTGCCGCCATCATCCGCCGCTGGGACATATCGCGCTGCAGCTGGCGAATCCGCTGTTTGACCTCTGGGCGCCCTTCCTGATCCTTGTGTTCGTCGCGGATTTCCTGCTTGGTCATCAGCAGCTTCTTGTGGCTTTCCCAAAGCTGTACCGGGACATCCACGGCGGCGATGATGATCAGCCCGCAAGCCATCCACAAGGTGCTCCAGCCCACCACTTGCAGACTGTGGATGATCGCCATTTCCAGCGGTTCATGGGCGATGCGCAACAAGTCGTCGATGTCGGAGGTCAACACCGCCAGGGCCACGAACAGGACGATGATGAACTTGGCCAGGGCCTTGAGCAGCTCCACCAGCGCCTTGGCGGAAAACATGCGCTTGAGACCCGGACCGGGGTTCATGCGACTGAATTTGGGCGCCATGGAACCCGCGGCGAACAACCAGCCACCGAGTGAAATCGGTCCGATAATCGCCGCCAGCACCATCGCAATCATGAAGGGTTGAATCGACCATAGCGCGATTTTCCCTGAATGCATGAGGTAGGTGGCCATGGATCGCTGATCCAGAATCACTTCCCGCGGCAGCGAGAAATTCAGGCGCATCAGCTCCATCATGTCTTGCGCCATGACCCCGCCGAAAATCAGCAGCGCACTGGCACCGACGAGCATGATGGCCAGGGTGTTGAGCTCCTTGGAGCGGGCAATCTCGCCCTTCTCCCGGGCATCCTTTTTCTTTTTCTCCGTGGGGTCTTCTGTTTTGTCCTGACCGCTTTCGCTCTCTGCCATGACTCAGCGCGCCTGTGCCAGTTCGCGTAAAAACTGCAAGGCCTCGGAGGCCATCGGTTGATACTGGTTGAGTATGTCCGCCAGCCCGACCCAGACGATAAACAGCCCGAGCACCAGCGTCAGTGGAAAACCTATGGAGAAAATGTTCAATTGCGGCGCCGCCCGGGTCATCACGCCAAAGGCGATGTTGATCACCAGCAACGCCGTGATCGCCGGCAACACCAGCAGCAGCGCCGCACCCAGCACCCAGCCGAGCTTGCCGGCCAGCTCCCAGTAATGATTGACCGTCAAGCCACTACCGACCGGCAGCGTGGTGAAGCTTTCAGTGAGCACCTCGAACACCACCAGATGGCCGTTCATCGAGAGGAACAACAGCGTCACCAGCATGGTGAAGAATTGCCCGATCACCGCCACCGACACACCGTTGGTGGGGTCGACCATGGACGCGAAACCCATGCCCATCTGAATGGCGACGATTTGCCCCGCCACGACGAAGGCCTGGAAGAACAACTGCAACGAGAAGCCCATTACCGCACCGATGAGGATCTGCTCGGCGATCAGCAGCAACCCGCTCAGGTCCAGCGCATGCACCGGCGGCATGGGGGGCAGGCCCGGCGCGATGACCACGGTGATCGCCACGGCGAAATACAGGCGTACCCGCCGGGGCACCAGGGTCGTGCCGAAAACCGGCATGACCATCAGCAGCGACCCCACGCGAAACAGCGGCAACATGAATGCCGCCACCCAGGTACTGATCTGGGTGTCGGTCAATGCGAGCAGCGACATGGTTTAACCGATGACCTGCGGAATGCTGCCGTACAACTGCTGGATGTACTCCATGAAGGTCTGCACCAACCACGGACCAGCAACGATCAGCGTCACCAGCATCACCAACAGACGCGGCAAAAAGCTCAGGGTCTGTTCGTTGATCTGGGTGGCGGCCTGGAACATCGCCACCAACAGACCCACCAGCAAACTGGGGATGACCAGCACGGCCACCATCATGGTGGTCAACCAGAGCGCTTCGCGGAAGATATCGACGGCGACTTCAGGCGTCATGGCGACACACCGCCAAAACTGCTGGCCAGGGTGCCGATGATCAACGCCCAGCCATCGACCAGTACAAACAGCATGATTTTGAACGGCAGGGAAATGATCAGAGGCGACAGCATCATCATACCCATCGCCATCAGCACACTGGCCACGACCAGGTCGATGATCAGGAACGGAATGAAGATCATGAAGCCGATCTGAAACGCGGTTTTGAGCTCCGACGTCACGAATGCCGGCACCAGGATGGTCAGTGGCGCCTGATCAGGCGTGGCAATGTCGGTGCGCTTGGACAGGCGCATGAACAGCTCCAGATCGCTGGTACGGGTCTGGGCGAGCATGAAGTCCTTGATCGGCACCTGGGCCTTGGCCACGGCATCCTGGGCGGTGAGTTTCTCTGCCAGGTACGGTTGCAAGGCATCCTGGTTAACGCGATCGAACACCGGCGCCATGATGAACAAGGTCAGGAACAGCGCCATGCCCGTGAGGATCTGGTTCGACGGCGTCTGCTGCAGGCCCAGGGCCTGACGCAGGATCGAAAAGACGATGATGATCCGGGTGAAACTGGTCATCAGCATGACGAACGCCGGGATGAAACTCAGCGCGGTCATGATCAGCAGGATCTGCAGGCTGACCGAGTACTCCTGCGCGCCCTGGGCATTGGTGCCCAGGGTAATCGCCGGGATCGATAGCGGATCGGCGGCGAACGCCAGCGGCGTGGCCAGCATCAGCGCCAGCGTCAAGACGATGCGTAACGCACCCATTACTTCTTATCCTTCTGATCCTTGCCCAACAGCTCCATCAGGCGCTGGGCAAACTCGGGGGTCGTCGACTCGGTATTGGGCACCTGCACCGGCTCCTTGAGCACATGCAACGCCGTGATGGTGCCAGGGCTCAGACCCAGAAGAATCTGCTCGTTGCCGACTTGCACCAGCATCAAACGGTCACGCGGGCCCAGGGCACGGGAACCGATCAGTTCGATCACCTGCCCCTTGCCGGCCGGTCCAGCCTGCTGGACCCGACGCAACAGCCAGGCGAGGAAAAAAATCAGCCCCAGCACCAGCAGCAAGCCGAATACCAGTTGCGTCAATTGCCCGGCCACACCGCTGCCGACCGCGGGTACGGCAGCGGCGTTCGCAACCGTCGCCACCGGTTCGGCCGCCAGCACGCTGAGCGGCAACGCCAGCACAAACCCCAGAAGCCTTTTCACTCAGCGCAGCTTCTTGATGCGTTCGCTTGGGCTGATCACGTCGGTCAGGCGGATGCCGAACTTCTCGTTGACCACCACCACTTCGCCGTGGGCAATCAGCGTGCCGTTGACCAACACGTCCAGAGGCTCACCGGCCAGACGATCGAGCTCGATCACCGAACCCTGGTTGAGCTGCAGCAGGTTGCGGATGTTGATGTCGGTGCTGCCGACTTCCATGGAGATCGACACCGGAATGTCGAGAATCACGTCCAGGTTCGGACCCTCGAGACTGACCGGCTCGTTGCTTTTCGGCGAGCTGCCGAACTCTTCCATGGGCAAGCGATTGGATGACGAACTGGCCGCATCGGCGGCCAGCAAGGCATCGATGTCGTCCTGCCCGGCATCACCGGTTTCTTCCAGGGCCGCAGCCCATTCGTCCGCCAGCGCCTGGTCGTCCTGGGTATTCATGTCGTTTGCCATCTCGTGTTCCTCGGCAGGCAACCATTCGATTGGAAGCCGTCAGTTAAAAGCGAATGTTTAGGGCGCCTGTCAGCGGCGTTCGATCGGCTCGATCACCTGCAACGCGAGGTTGCCTTTGTGCGAACCCATCTTGACCTTGAAGGCCGGCACACCGTTGGCGCGCATGATCATCTCTTCCGGCATTTCCACCGGGATCACGTCCCCCGGCTGCATGTGCAGGATGTCGCGCAGGCGCAGCTGGCGACGGGCAACCGTGGCGCCGATTGGCACGTCGACATCCATGACGTCCTGGCGCAATGCATTGACCCAACGCTCGTCCTGATCGTCGAGGTCCGACTGGAAACCGGCGTCGAGCATTTCGCGCACCGGCTCGATCATCGAGTACGGCATGGTCACGTGCAGGTCACCGCCACCGCCATCGAGTTCGATGTGGAAGGTCGAGACCACAATGGCTTCGCTCGGACCGACGATGTTGGCCATGGCCGGGTTCACTTCCGAGTTGATGTACTCGAAGTTCACTTCCATGATCGCCTGCCAGGCCTCCTTCAGATCGACGAAGGCCTGTTCCAGCACCATGCGCACGACACGCAGCTCGGTCGGGGTGAATTCACGACCTTCGATCTTCGCGTGACGGCCGTCCCCACCAAAGAAGTTGTCCACCAGCTTGAACACCAGTTTGGCGTCGAGGATGAACAGCGCCGTACCGCGCAGCGGCTTGATCTTGACCAGGTTGAGACTGGTCGGCACGTACAGCGAGTGCACGTATTCGCCGAATTTCATCACCTGCACGCCACCGACCGCCACGTCTGCCGAGCGGCGCAGCATGTTGAACATGCTGATGCGTGTGTAGCGGGCGAAACGCTCGTTGATCATTTCCAGGGTCGGCATGCGTCCACGGACGATGCGATCCTGGCTGGTCAGGTCATAGCTTTTGACGCTGCCGGGTTCGGCAACGGTATCGGTCTGTACCAGACCATCGTCGACGCCATGCAACAGCGCGTCGATCTCATCCTGGGACAGCAGGTCTTGCACGGCCATGTCGTGTTCCTACTGCAGTACGAAATTAGTGAAAAGCAACTGTTCGACGACCACTTTGCCAAGTTCTTTCTGCGCCACTTCCTGGACGCTGGCCGTGGCCTTCTGGCGCAACATTTCCTGGCCGACCGGCGACGCGAGCGTGGCGAAGTCTTGCCCGGAGAACAGCATGACCAGGTTATTGCGGATCACCGGCATGTGAACCTTGAGCGCATCCAGATCAGCCTGGTTGCGGGCCAGCATGGTGATGCTCACCTGCATGTAGCGTTGACGGCCGTTCTGGTTGAAGTTGGCCACGAACGCCGGCGCCATGGATTCGAAAATCGCGGGCTGCTTGCCGACCGGGGCGGTTTCAGCCACGGCAACAGGCTTGCTCTGGTTACTGTGCATGAAGTACCAGGTCGCCCCCACGGACAAGCCGATCGCCAGCAGCAGGGCCACCACGATCAAGATAATCAGCTTGAGTTTGCCTTTGGTTGCGGGGTCTTTTACTGCTGCGTCGCTCTTCGCCATGCCAATAATCCGTCACTATTCGGGTTTTCACAGTCGCACGGCAAGGCAAGAGCAAGTGTTATGCCATGTAGGAGCGAGCCTGCTCGCGAAAAAACCGGGAACGTCGCCGGACGCGGGGTCTGGCGCGTTATCGTTGACGCCCATCGTCGGAACGCCACCCGGAGCGAGCTCGCTCCTGCAAGGGTTTTGCGGTTAATCAGGCGTAGTAGTCGACGGCACTGGAGCCGATCACGCTGGTCGTTGTCGCAGCCACTTCAGCCACGCTCGAGGCGATATCGTCATCCACGGAGTCGAGGCGGCCACCACTGGCACTGGTACGCCCACTCTGCCCTTGATGGGCCTGATCCTGTCCTTGCTGCGATCCACGGGACTGATCGGACACGTTGACATCGACCTGCCCCATGCCCTGCTGCGCGAACATGTCGCGTAACCGATGCATCTGCCCGTCGAGCGCTTCGCGAACAGCCGGATGAGCGCTCATGAACGTCACCTGGGTCTGTTGATCCGGCACCATGTTGACCCGAATGTCGAGGCGCCCCAGTTCCGCCGGCTGCAACTGAATGTCAGCCGCCTTCAGATTGGCACTCGACAGGTACATGACACGATTGACCACTTCGTCGGTCCAGCCACTCTGATGCATCGCGATCGGCTGGTTCACGGGCAATGCGTTGGCGGTTTTCGGCGTGGCGGCCTGAGTCAACGCCGCCAGACGGTTGGCGAAATCATCAACCCGAGTGTCGCTGCTGGCGGATTTGAGATCCTTTAGACCGTCATCGATCAGGCCACTGAACGCCTTGTCCCCACCCTGGCTGGTGCTGTCCTTGTCGGCTTGCACTTCAAGCATGCTCGCCATGCCGGCGGCAAAACTCTGTGCCGAGGTCGGCTCTCCATCAGCCTGCGCCTGTGCGGAGGTCGATGCCGCTTTCGGCTGCGCCTGACTGGATGCGGAAACGTGGCCGCTCTGCTCCATCGCCATGCGAACAGCCGGTAACGCGTCAAGGGGATCGGCTTGGGGATCAAAATCGGGGGGCGTGGTCGCGGCGGCCGCAGTTGTCGTTGTCGCTGGCGCTGTGACCGCTGCGGCGACTGGCGCTTCAACCGATGGCTGTACAGTTTCAGCCACTGGCGGCGTTGTCGGCACAGGGGCGGTCACCACCGGCTGCACGGCCTGCATCATGGCCGGATCGAGCGCCGGGTCTACTGGCGCTGTATCGGCAGCCAGGGTCTGCGCGGCATCCGAAGCATTATCGCTGGCGACCTTGTCACCGCCCTGCGCCGGTTTATCGGCGGGCAAGGTTTTGCCGCTATCGGCAACCGTCGGTTCCGGGGCGGCAGATTTATCGCCGGTGATGTCTTTTTTTCCGGCGTTGTCGGGAGCTGTTTCGCGTGCCGGCTTGGCCGGTCCGTCTGCCGTTGCAACGGGTTTGTTCTCGGCTTGCTTGGCATAGACCTGCGCGAAGCTGGAGGCCTTGTCCCCGGGCTCAGCGGTTGGCGCCGTGGAATTGGCGGCAGCTTGAGTCTTGGCCTGCGCGGCGGCCTGAAGAAGTGAATTGGGGGTAACGGGCATGAAACGGTCTCCGCTGCACTGGGATCGTAGGTACAGTTGGGGGAGATTACTGCAAGGGTCGCGCCAGTTTTGTTCAAACGGCGCCGTTACTAGCGCCGAATGATCAAACTGGCGGAGAGCGAACGCCGTCGCTCCTCCTCATAGAGCGGTCGAACGAACGCGAATTCGCGATCGATTTCCGCGACAAGCGCCTCAGCGCCTGAAAGATTTTTACCTTGAGCCTTCAGCTCCAGCTCATGACACAGGCCAGCCAGGCGAATCGCGCCCATGTTGCTGCTGCTGCCCTTGAAGCTGTGGGCCGTCTCAAGGAACTGCGTAGCGTTGGCGGCCTGTTTCAGCAGCTGCAAGCGCTGTTCGGAATCTGCGAGAAAGGTATCCACCAGGATCGGATACTCGCCCTCCATGACCTCTTGCAACGCGCTAAGCACGTCCGGGTCGAGATGTTTATCTGCCACTTGCTCACTCCTTGATCAAGAATGCGCGGATTATGCCAGAGCCTCCCAGTAAAACTCCACGCGGGCACTACGACCATCGTCGGACCAGCTGGCATTGCGCCCCAACTGGCGGATCAGACTGATTCCGCGTCCCGACAGACGGACAGGATCCAGGGGACGTTCCAGCACCCGCTCGACATCAAATCCCTTGCCGCTGTCTTCGACGCAAATCGCCAGGCAACCGCCCTCGCCCTCTGGCGTGACCTGCAAATGCACCCGGACAAAACCGTCCTGCAACTCATCCAGGCGCACATTGCGCTGTTGGTAGTAGCGGGTAAAACCCGAAGCATCGCGCTTGAGGCCTGAATCCAGGCCAAGCACACCATGCTCCAGCGCATTGGAATACAACTCGGCCAGCACGCTGTAGAGCGCCCCGCTTTGTGCCCGCAGACCGTGAACCTCCAGCAGCAATTGCAGCAAATAGGGCAACGGGTTGAAGCGCTTGAGGGTGGCGGCACGAAATTCGAAACTCACCGACCAGTCCAGCGGGCAGGATTGACCGCTGTCGGAGTAGACCACGGCGGGCGGATTCAGCCGCGCGGGCTCCAACAGGCTGATTTCGACCATGCTCACGTCGTCGCGCGCTTCGCCGCCAAAGTCCCGCAGCGCCCGCTCGATCTCTTCGAACAGTGCATCCGGCTGACGATTGAGCGCAAACACCTCTTGCAGTCGCTGCACGCCAAACAGCTGTTCGTTGGCATCGCAGGTGTCGATCACACCGTCGGAGAGCAGGAATACCCGATCCCCGAGCGCCATCGGAAACACTTCAGTGCGATCATCAAACGCTTGCGGACTCAGCACGCCGAGGGGCAAATGGCGGGCAGTCAGGGGCGTTCGTTCGCCAGTGGCCATGCTGTGCAGGTAGCCGTCCGGCATGCCGCCATTCCAGACCTCCACCGAACGTCGCTGAACACTCAGGCACAGCAGCGTTGCGCAGCAGAACATGTCCACCGGCAGGATGCGTTTGAGCTTGGCATTCATCTCGCGCAAGGTTTCCGCCAGGCCATAGCCCTTGGCGGTCATGCCGTAAAAGACTTCAGCCAGGGGCATCGCACCGACGGCAGCCGGCAAACCGTGGCCGGTGAAATCGCCAAGCAGCACATGCATGTCACCCGCCGGGGTGAACGCGGCCAGTAACAGATCGCCGTTGAACAGCGCATAGGGCGATTGCAGGTAACGGATATTAGGGGCGTTGAGGCAGCCAGAATGGGCCACCTTGTCGAACACGGCCTTCGCCACCCGCTGCTCGTTGAGCAAATACTCGTGGTGCCGGGCGATCTGATCGCGCTGTTGCAGCACGGTGGCCTGCAATCGTCGCAATCGGTCCATCGCCTTGATCTTGGCCGAGAGAATCACCTGGTTGTAAGGCTTTGCCAGAAAGTCGTCGCCGCCCACTTCCAGGCAACGGGCCAGGGCTTCGCTTTCGGACAATGACGTCAGGAAGATGATGGGCACCAGGGTTTCCCCGGCCAGCGCCTTGATCTGCCGGGCGGCTTCGAAGCCATCCATCACAGGCATCATCACGTCCATCAACACCAGTTGCGGACATTGCAGGCGAAAGACTTCGACCGCTTCGGCACCGTTGGCCGCGGTCAGCACCTGATGCCCCTGGCGACGAACGATGCTCGACAACAGCATGCGATCTGCCGCGCTGTCTTCGGCAATCAGAATCGTCAGCGATTCGAGTGCAGGCTGCACGGCGTTCAACTGATGTCGAACAGTTTGTCGAAATTGGAAATCGCGAGGATTTTCTTCACATCGGAACTGCTGTTGACGACGCGAATATCGGAGTTTTCGCCACCGGCATGATCCCTAAGCAGCAACAACATCCCCAGTGCCGAACTGTCGAGATAAGTCGCTTCTTTGAGGTCGACGACAACGGAACTCGGCATGGCGCGATCGGCGAGGTCATAGGATTCACGAAATTCCTGATGCTTGGCGAAATCGAATCGTCCCTTGACCGATATCGTCAGCTTTTGTCCATCCGCAGAGATTTCTGTAACAACTGACATGTCATGGCTTCCTTGTCATTGGGGAACCTGCTTGTACAAGGTTTAGCATTTGGTAAAGGTTGGGGCAAGGCCGGAAAAAGTTGCCGTCCATCAGATCGCCATCGCGGCTCATCTTTTCAATACGCATCCTGGCGCGGCAAGCGCTGGGACAACTCATCCAGCAGCTTTTGTTCGCGCTTGTCTTCGAGCACCCGCGCTTCATCCGCGTAGCGTTGCACCAGTTTGCGCAAACCTTCGACCCGAGCAAATGCCTGCTGCCAGGTTTCCCGGGCCTTGTTCAGGTTGTTCTGGTGCCAGGCCAGGCTTTGGCGCTGCTGATCGATGGCCGTGCCCAGTTGCGCCAGAAAGCCTTGATAGCCCAGCAGCCATTGGCCCGACACGCCGCCACTGCCGCGCACGATCCATTGTTCTTGATAATCGAGACGAAAGGCTTCGAGGTCGGCGAGTTTGCTTTCCGCCAGACGCACCTGCCCCTGAAAGTGCCCAAGACGCTGGGCTGCGGTTTTCTCGGCCTTTTCGGCCATGCCCACCACGGGGGCCAGGCGCCCTGCCCGGGTCTGGGCCATGACCGGTTAACCGCCCGCCGCAGGCGCGAAGATCGAGGCTAGATAGGCTTCGCTTTCGCCCAGGCTGACGTTGTCGTTGAGGCCCTGGCGCAGGTATGTGACCAACCGTGGCTGCAGGGAAATCGCCAGATCGGTCTCGCGATCACCACCGGCAACATAGGCACCGACGCTGATCAAATCGCGACTCTGTTGATAGCGCGACCACAACTGTTTGAAATACTGCGCACGGGCCATGTGCTCCGGCGACACCACCGCCGGCATGACCCGGCTGATGGACGCCTCGATGTCGATCGCCGGGTAATGCCCCTCTTCGGCCAAGCGCCGGGAAAGCACAATGTGGCCATCGAGCACGCCTCGCGCCGAGTCGGCAATCGGGTCCTGCTGATCGTCGCCTTCGGACAGTACGGTGTAGAACGCGGTGATCGAACCACCGCCCTTCTCGGCGTTACCGGCCCGTTCCACCAGTTTCGGCAACTTGGCGAACACCGAGGGCGGATAACCCTTGGTCGCCGGCGGTTCGCCGATGGCCAGGGCAATTTCCCGCTGGGCCTGGGCGAAACGGGTCAGCGAATCCATCAGCAACAGGACGTTCTTGCCCTTGTCACGGAAATATTCGGCAATTCGCGTGCAATACATGGCTGCGCGCAGACGCATCAGTGGCGCATCGTCCGCTGGCGACGCCACCACCACCGAACGCTTGAGCCCCTCCTCACCGAGGATGTGCTCGATGAACTCCTTCACTTCACGACCCCGCTCACCGATCAGCCCGACGACGATAATGTCGGCCTCGGTGAAGCGGGTCATCATGCCCAGCAAAACGGATTTACCGACGCCGGTACCGGCGAACAGCCCGAGCCGCTGACCGCGACCGACCGTCAACATACCGTTGATGCAGCGAATGCCGACATCCAGCGGCTCGCTGATCGGTTCGCGCTTGAGCGGGTTGATGGTCGGGCCGTCCATCGGCACCCAGTCCTCGGCTTTCATCCCGCCCTTGCCGTCCAGCGCACGCCCGGCACCATCGAGTACTCGCCCGAGCATGCTCATGCCCATCGGCAGGCGACCGGCATCCGCCAGGGGAACAACCCGGGCGCCGGGCGCAATGCCGGCGACGCTGCCGACCGGCATCAGAAAGACTTTGCTGCCGGAGAAGCCCATGACTTCGGCTTCGACCTGTACCGGGTGATAGCTGTCGTCGTTGATGACCATGCAACGGCTGCCCATGGCGGCGCGCAAGCCTTCGGCTTCAAGGGTCAAACCGACCATGCGCAGCAAGCGCCCTTCCAGGATCGGTGCGCCGGCCAGTTCCGTGGCCTCGGCATAACTGCCCAGGCGCCTGGCGAAACTGGTGCGATCAAGGCGCATCGGGAACGTCCGGCGCTGGCGCAATGGCCGGCTTGGCTTCGACCGGCAGTTCCAGGCTCAGGTCAGGGGCGGCCGGGTGCAGGGCCTGTTCGTGCAGTTGATCCAACAGCTTGTCCATCACCCGTGCAACGCGGGTTTCGATCGTGGCATCGATGCGGCTGTGTTCCGTCTCGACCCGGCAACCGCCCGGCAGCAATGCTTCGTCTTCAACGATGCGCCAGGTTTCCTCATGACGCTCGCGCAGGGCTTTGACCTGCTCGAAATCTTGCGGATTGATGTACAGCCGCACATTGCCGACGCCCAGCGGCAGGAGCTTGAGGGCCTCGCGCATGACGTGTTCAATCTGCGTCGAATCGATGGTCAGTTCGCGCTGAATCACTTGTTTTGTGATGTGCTGGACGAGGTCGACCAAAGACTTTTCGATCTGTGTGTCCTGTTCGGCAATAGGCTCGAACAGATGCGCCATCAGTTGTTCCAGACCGGCAATCTTCGCCGCCAGCGCCACTTCGGCTTCCTGACGAACCCGCAGCGTGGTGCTATGGAATCCCTCTCGCTCACCGGTGGCGAAGCCTTCGTTGTAGGCTTCCTGACGAATGCTTTCGAGCTCTTCGAGGGTCAGTGGCTGGACTTCTTCCAGCGGCACTTCTTCCATTTCCGGCGGTTCGGGTTCGGGTTCCGGCTCAGGCTCGGGTGCAGGCGGGTCGAAGCTGGGCAGCGCCCAGGTATCGAAACCACTGACATCCCTGGCCCGGATCAGGTCAGTGGGCGACTCATCATGCTTGGCCATGGTGTTAGATCATTTCCTCGCCGCCCTTGCCGCCGAGAACGATTTCCCCGGCTTCGGCCATACGGCGGGCGATGGTGAGGATTTCTTTCTGCGCGGTTTCCACGTCGCTGACGCGCACCGGGCCCTTGGCCTCTAGGTCGTCGCGCAACAGTTCGGCCGCACGCTTGGACATGTTCTTGAAGATCTTTTCCTTGACCCCTTCGTCCGAGCCCTTGAGGGCCAGCACCAGGACGTCGGAGGACACTTCGCGCAGCAACGCCTGGATACCACGGTCGTCGACATCGGTCAGGTTGTTGAACACGAACATCAAGTCTTCGATCTGACCGGACAGGTCTTCGTCGACTTCACGGATCGAATCCATCAACTGACCTTCGATCGAGCTGTCGAGGAAGTTCATGATGTCGGCGGCGCGCTTGATACCGCCCAGGGTGGTACGCGAAGCATTCGAGTTGCCGGAGAACTGCTTCTCCAGAATCTGGTTGAGTTCTTTCAGGGCTGCCGGTTGCACGGTGTTCAGCGAGGAAACCCGCAGAATGATGTCCAGTCGCACCTTGTGGTCGAAGTTGCCAAGCACTTCACCAGCCTGGTCCGGATCGAGATAGGCCACCACGATTGCCTGGATCTGCGGGTGTTCGTAGCGGATCACGTCAGCGACGGCGCGCGGCTCCATCCACTTCAGGCTGTCGAGGCCACTGGTGTTGCCGCCCAGCAGGATCCGGTCGATCAGGCCGTTGGCCTTGTCTTCGCCCAGGGCCTGGGTGAGCATTTTGCGCACGTAATCGTCGGAGCCAACGCCCAGGCTGGTCTGGTCGCCGACGATGTCGACGAACTCGCTCATCACCTGCTCGACCTGCTCGCGGTGCACGTTACCCATCTGCGCCATGGCCACACCTACACGCTGGACCTCCTTGGGCCCCATGTGGCGCAGTACCTGAGCGGCATCGGTCGAGCCCAGAGACAGCAGCAGGATCGCGGCTTTGTCGACTTTGGACAGTTTGGCGGCAACGGCTCGGTTATCACTCATCTGCGTTAATCCACTCTTTCACGACCTGGGCCACACGACCCGGATCTTCTGCCACCAGACTCTTGATTGCGTTCAACTGTGCGTCATAGCCTTCGCTCGGGCTCGGCAGCAGGATGCTGGTCGGGCCACCGAGGCTGACGCGGTCGTTGGCCAGTTCGCCGTCCAGACCGCCCATGCCGCCCAACTCGACGTCGCTGCCGATGCCGGCCAGCTGCTTGCCTTTGCCGCCACCGGTGATGTTGTTGAGCACCGGACGCAGTACACCGAACACCAGCACCAGGATGAACAAGACACCCAGCACTTGCTTGACGATGTCCCAGAACCACGGCTGGGAGTAGAATGGAATATCGGCAATCACTTCACCGCGCTCGGCAGAGAACGGCATGTTGATCACGCTGACACTGTCGCCACGGCTGGCATCGAAACCGACAGCGTCCTGCACCAGACGAGTGAAGCGCGCCAATTCATCGGCGCTCCACGGCGCACGGGTGGTTTCACCGTTGGCCGGGTTGATCTTGACCTGATCATCCACCACCACCGACACCGACAGGCGATTCAAACGACCCTGCTGCTGCTTGGTGTGGCTGATGGAACGGTCGAGTTCGAAGTTCTTGGTGGATTGTTGACGCTTGTCCGCCGGGTACGGAGCCAGCATCGGCTGACCGGTGGCCGGGTCCATGATTTGCTGGCCGTTGGCATCAAGCAATGGCTGGCCTGGCTGTACCATACCGGCCGACGCCGTGGCGCCACCGGTGGTTTGCGGTGCCGAGGCCGGCGACGGCGGCTGGTTGCTCAGGGCACCCGGTACGCCTTGCGGGCCATTGCTTGCGGTACGCTGTTCGTTGACCGACTGCTCACTGCGCAACGCTGGCTGGTCGGGATTGAACTGCTCGGAAGTCGATTCGACGGCACTGAAATCCACATCGGCCGAGACTTCGGCTTTGTAGCGGTCATTGCCCAACACCGGCTGCAGGATGTTATACACGCGCTGGGTGAGCATGCTTTCCATGCGACGGCTGTAATCGAACTGCTTGCCGGCCATGGTCAGTTCGGAGTTTTCCGCCTGATCAGACAGCAGGTTGCCTTTCTGGTCGACGACGGTGATCTGCGACTTGCTCAGTTCGGGAACGCTGGTCGCCACCAGGTTGATGATGGCCACGACTTGGCCAGGCTCCAAAGAGCGGCCGGAATAGAGTTCAACCAGGACCGAAGCGCTTGGCTTGCGCTCGTCACGCACGAACACGGAGCTCTTCGGAATCGCCAGGTGCACGCGGGCACCCTTGACGTTGTTCAGGCTGGAGATGGTGCGCGCCAGTTCACCTTCAAGACCGCGACGGTAGCGGGTCGCCTCCATGAACTGGCTGGTGCCCAGACCCTGCTCTTTGTCGAGGATTTCAAACCCGATGTTACCATCGCTGGGAGTGACACCAGCAGCCGCGAGTTTGAGCCGCGCGCGGGACAGGTCATCGGCCTTGACCAGCAAGGCACCGGAATTGGGTTCAACGGTGTAGGGAATATCGGCGGAGGCCAGGGTATCCATGACCTGCTTGGCGTCCATACCGGCAAGGCTGCCGTACAGCGGCCGATAGTCCGGTTGCTGGGACCACAACACCACGGCAAAACCAATCGCCACGCTCGCGGCCAGGCCGACCAACAGGCCTACCTGACGCAGCATGGTCATCTCGGAAAGATTTTCCAGGAAGGACAGGCCGAACAGCGGCGGTTTGCCGTCTATCGGTGTGGCCTTGGCCGGAACATTATCGGCGACTGCTTCTGCCATGACTCAATCTCGTCCTTAAACCGGCATCTGCATGATGTCTTGGTAAGCCTGAACCAGCTTGTTACGCACTTGGGTCAACGCTTGAAAAGACACGCTGGCCTTTTGCGAGGAAATCATCACGTCGGTAAGGTCGACGCCGCTCTTGCCAATCTCGAAGGCGTTGGCCAATTGAGTGGAAGCCTGCTGGGTGTCGCTCACTTTATTGACAGCCTGACCGAGCATGTCGGAAAAGCTGGTGCCACTCAGTTCAGGGACTGCGGCAGACGACTTCGGCGCAGACATGGCATCCATTTGCATGGCGCGCATATCCAGCATCAATCGGTTGAACTCAATACCTTGGCTCATGACTTCTCTCTTTGACGAACTACGTCGTTGGCGTCCCGCAATTTTTTTGACACTCACTCGGCGGGTAATGAGGTGTTAGCAACAAGGGTGCCAGCTCCGTGGCTGCGCCCAACAAAAGCCAACCCCGGCCCTAATCCGAACCTCGCTCCCACAGGAACTGCGTCAGGTGGCGAACAAACAGGCTTCCACGTCCATTCCCGCATCGCGCATTTGCGCCAATTTGTAGCGCAAGGTACGCGGGCTGATGCCCAGCCGCTCAGCCGCCTCCTTGCGCCTGCCACGCTCGGTACGCAGCGTGTCGATAATCATCTGGAACTCACGGCGGCGCAGGTCATCCCCCAGCGCTCCGCCCGTTTCGGCTTCGACCTCCACTGCCCGCACGGGCACCGACGCCAAGGCCGGCAGGGGCGCGCAGGCGACCGGGCCGCTCAGACAGAAATCCTGAGGCTGAATCAAGCCACCTTGCTGCAGGATCAGCGCACGCTGGATCGCGTTATCCAGCTCACGCACATTACCCGGCCACGGATAACCGACCAGGCAAGCCTGCGCCTCGGGGGACAGTCGCGCCACGGCATGCTTCATTTTATTGACGTGCTTGGCCAGAAGACGCTCGGCCAGCGGCAGGATGTCGGCGGGGCGCTCACGCAACGGACGCCAGGCCAGCGGAAACACCGACAGGCGATAATAAAGGTCTTCACGGAAACGCCCCGCCGCCACTTCCCCGGCCAGATCACGGTTAGTGGTGGCGACGACACGAATGTCCAGGGTGATCGGCTTGCGCGCACCGACTCGCTCAACCTCGCGCTCTTGCAGCACACGCAGCAATTTCGCCTGAAGCCCCAGGGGCATCTCGGAAATTTCGTCGAGCAGGATAGTCCCGCCATCGGCCTGCTCGAACTTGCCGGCTTGCGCCGCTATGGCACCGGTGAACGAACCTTTTTCGTGACCGAACAGCGTGCCCTCCAGCATGTTGTCGGGGATCGCCGCACAGTTGATCGCAATGAACGGCTGGCTGCCGCGATGAGAATGCTGATGAATATAGCGTGCCAGTACTTCTTTCCCCGTCCCCGACTCACCGGAAATCAGCACCGTGGAGTCGCTGCGCGCGACCCGCGCAGCCAGTTCGAGCAACTGCGCACTGGCCGGTTCGAACGCGACAGGCCCCTCGCTCTCCGACGCGCCCAGACTGCCCAAGGCATGCCGGGCCACCAGATCGAGCAAGGCCTTGGGCTCGAACGGCTTGACCAGATAATCCGCAGCGCCCTGGCGCATCGCATCGACTGCCCTCTCCACGGCACCGTGCGCGGTCATCAGCAACACCGGCAGTTGCGGCTGACGCGCGCGCAGCAAGCCGAGCAATTGATGACCATCCATGCCCGGCATATTGACGTCGCTGATCACCAGGCTGAACGCCTCGCCCCCCACGGCGGCCAATGCCTCTTCCGCCGAACCGACGGCTTTGTAATCGCGTCCGGCGAGCAACAGCGTGTCAGCCAGTGCTTCGCGTAGTGCGCGGTCATCCTCGACCAGTAAAACTTTGATACCCATAACCTTCACTCGGCTCTCTGAGCGCTGGTTTTCTCACCAAAAAAAAGCGGCAGACTCACCTGCGCACAAGTGCCGCGCCCCAGCCGCGAGCGCAACTGCAACTCGCCCTGATGGGCACGCGCAACCGCCTTGACCACCGTCAGGCCCAGGCCGGTCCCGGTGGATTTCGTGGTAAAAAACGGCTCACCCAAACGCGCCAGCACGGCGTCGTCGATACCGCTGCCGCTATCGCTGACACACAGGCGCAGAGTGTTTTCGCGGGTGTACAGATGGACCTTCAGACGGACATGACCGCCGCTGGCCTGAATGGCGTTTTCGATGAGATTGAGAATGGCCCCGACCAGGGTGTCGCGACTGCACAGCAACTCGCCGACATGGCTATCACACTGCCAGCGGATCGGCATGTCCTGCACATGGGTCAATGCGGCCGCTTGCAGCGACTGCATCAGTTGCCTAGGGGTTACACGATCGGTCAAGGGCAGCTCGCCGCGGGCAAACACCAGCATATCGCGCACCTGGTGCTCCAGCTCATGCAGGCGCTCCTTGAGTCGCCCGGCGAAACGCTGCTGGGTCTCGACCGGCAACGCCTGCTCGGTCAAATGGCTTGCATACAGCAACGCGGCAGACAATGGCGTACGAATCTGATGAGCCAGCGACGCGACCATTCGCCCCACGGACGACAGGCGTTCGTGGCGGGCCAATTGATCTTGCAAATGACGGGTTTCAGTCAGGTCGTTGAGCAACACCAACTGACCGGGTTCTGCATCCAGCGAGCGCGTGGCAATCGACAAACGCCGACCGTCCTTGAGGGACACTTCATGGCCGTCGTCTTCACGGGGCGCAAAGCAACGGGCAATGACATGCCGCCACAGCTCACCCTCAAGAGGCAGCCCAAGCAGTTCGCAAGCCGCCGGATTGGCCTCGCGCACGATGCCCAGGGCATCAATGACGATGACACCGCCGGGTAACAGATCGAGGAGGTTTTGCAGACGGTTGGCCAGGCGTTCTTTTTCCGCCAGCTCCTGCATGCGCTGGGCACTGACCACCGCCAGCTCACCCTTGAGTTCAGTGACCCGGGCCTCGAGCATGCTGTAGGAATCGGTCAACTGGCTCGACATTTGGTTGAACAGGGCAAAAGCCTGCTCAAGACCCTGCCGGCTTGCCTGCTCTACCGACGACGGTTGCCCCAGGGTATTCCCAAAAGCATCTGAGACAGGAGACATCTGGGCGGCTTGGGGCATCGTGCTCTCTCGCTTGGCTGACCGTCAGTGAAACGGAACGTTGCGAGGGATGTAGCAATACCCGTGCCGAAAAAAAACCGCCTATAAATGAAGGAGTTGAAAAACAGGCGTCAATCATCCGCCTGTTCATCACCGTCACGACGACTCATACCGTACTTGCGCATCTTCTCCACCAGGGTGGTCCGACGGATTCGCAGGCGTTCGGCAGCTCGCGCGACAATGCCGTTGGCATCGTCCAGGGCCTGCTGAATCAAGCCTTGCTCCAGACCACCGAGGTAATCCTTCAGGTCCAGGCCTTCCGGCGGCAGCATGGCATTGGCACTGAAGTCGGGCGTATGACCGTTGATGGCCACCCGCTCTTCCAGGTCGGTGCGCAGGCTGTCGACCAACTGCTCGTCTTCGTCGTCGACGTAGCGGAATTTTTTCGGCAATTCGACCACGCCGATCACGCCGTACGGATGCATGATCGCCATGCGCTCCACAAGGTTCGCCAGCTCGCGGACGTTACCCGGCCAGCCGTGACGGCACAGCGACATGATTGCCGCCGAGTTGAAACGGATCGAACCCCGCTTTTCGTGCTCCATGCGCGAGATCAACTCGTTCATCAGCAGCGGAATGTCCTCGACGCGCTCGCGCAACGGCGCCATCTCGATCGGGAACACATTCAGGCGGTAGTACAGGTCTTCGCGGAAGGTGCCGATCTCGATCATGCTTTCGAGATTCTTGTGAGTCGCCGCGATGATGCGCACATCGACGCTCTGGGTCTTGTTGCTGCCCACGCGCTCGAAGGTGCGCTCCTGCAACACACGCAGCAATTTGACCTGCATCGGCAACGGCATGTCGCCGATTTCGTCGAGGAACAGGGTGCCGCCGTTGGCCAGTTCGAAACGCCCGGCACGGCTGGTTATCGCACCGGTAAAGGCGCCCTTCTCATGGCCGAACAATTCGCTTTCCAGCAGCTCCGCGGGGATCGCCCCGCAGTTGACCGGCACGAACGGCGCCTCACGGCGCTTGGAGTGGTAATGCAGGTTACGCGCAACCACTTCCTTGCCAGTCCCCGACTCACCGAGGATCAGCACGCTGGCATCGGTATCGGCGACTTGCTGCATCATCTGGCGGACGTGTTGAATGGCCCGGCTGGTGCCGACAAGGCTACGGAAAAGATTGGGTTCGCGGTGACGACCGCGCTCACGGGCCTGGTCGTACATCTCGCGATAGACCTGGGCACGGTGCAGGGAGTCGAGCAACTTGCTGTAGCTGGGAGGCATTTCCAGGGTCGAAAGCACTCGGCGACGCTGGTCTTCCGGCAGGTCAATTGAAGAATTATCGCCCATCAACAAAACTGGAAGGAACTCATCCCAGGTGGAGAGTGTCTTTAACAGACTCAGAAGCGCACCTGGAGCATTGACCGTCCCGATGAGGACACAGATTACTTCACGACTGGATGCCAACGAACCGACAGCCTGCTGCCAGTCATGGCTACCGCAGGGTAAATTTTCTTCACCGAGAAAATTCAGAATCACCGCCAAATCGCGGCGGCGGACGCTATCGTCATCAATCAGCAGAATTTTGGTTTCACGCCACATGCAATAGCAACTTCCCTAGTCAACTCAATGCCCGAAATAAGGGGCAAGCGAGACGCTTGCAGGACACCATGTGCCTGTAGACGCCTGAAATCTGAAAACAGCCACTAGTTAAGTCAAAAAAACGTGCACAGTCAAATTTATGGCGCACATGTCTGGATTAACCGAGGATTAATTATCCAAACAGATGGTAAACCTTTGCCGCGTTCTGTGCTTGATGGATCTGCGTCATCTCATCGACTATCGCCTGCCTTTCTCCCGTTGCCGCCTCAAGAAGCTGCTTGTACACCCCCAGCAACTCCTCAAGGTTATCGCGCAACGCGGCCTCGTCCAGGATCGCCTCACTCATAACGTCTTCCATGCAGGAACGGCAATCCAGGTCCAATGCACCAATGACTTCCCAGTTGCGCTCAGCCAATGCCCCGACCAACGCTTCGCGGGTCTGTTCGATTCGCTGCAATACAAGACTCATGGTGATCTCCTTAAAACTGCGGGCTTGGCTCGGCGATGGCGTCCCACCCTTCTTTGACGGTGCGAAGCAAACCCGCGACTTCGTCGAGAATCTTTGGGTCGGTCTTGATGTTGGCTTCAGCCAGACGCTTCATCATGTAGACATAGAGGTTATCAAGCTGCCCCACTTCTTCAGCCCTGCTCTCAAGATCCAGGCCCTCACGCAAGCCGCCAATGATACCGATGGCCTTGCTGATCAATACACCTTTACCCGGAATATCCTTGCGCTCCATGGCACCTTTTGCCTGGGCAATACGATCCAGCCCACCCTCCATCAGCATCTGCACCAAACGGTGCGGACTGGCTTCGGAGACCTGGGCTTGCGCTCCAACTTTTTGATATTGCCGAAGGGCTAACATCGGATTCATGTTTCTACCTCATCACAATTCATGGGCTCGCTTGACCAATATATCGGCTACGAGCCAAAAAACTTTAAATCAAAAAACAAAAACCCGGCGCGTTAAAACACAGCCGGGTTTTTTCTGTCACATCATCGCTACTTAGCCGCGTTGTTGCGCATCCAGGCTATTGAAGAACGAGGTGATGTTGCTTCCCGTCGCCTTCATCTGCCCAACCAACAGGTCCATGGCGTTGTACTTGGCGGTCAGCGTCGCCGTCAGCGTGGTGACACGCAGATCCAACGCCACTTGCTGAGAACTCAAGTCGTTTTTCTGCTTGTTCAGGCTGGTGGTGCGCTGATCCAACATGCCACCGGTCTGCGAGTAAGGGCTGATCGCCTTGCTCATTCTGGCCAGTAGGCCGTTGCTGCTGTTGGTACCGGTAAACAGGGTTTGAATCTGACTGCCCAACGCCTTGGTGGTCATTGCAGTATTGAACTTTGCGGTATCAAAATTCAGCGTACCGGCCTTCTGGTCCGTCGTGATACCCAATTGCGCCAGCACCGACAGCTGCCCACCCGGACCCGGCGTGACCAGCTCCTTGCGAACATCAGCCAGCAGCGAACGAGGCAAGGAGTCACCGGTCATTGGAGCAGAGACCGTCAGCTTGCCACTGCTATCGGCGGTGGCCTGGGTCAGTGAGGTGACCGTTTTCACCAAGGTGTTATAGGAGTCGACGAAGGACTGCAACGCAGTCTGCAACCCGGTCGTGTTGGTCGACACAGTTACTGTCGAGGTACCCAGTGCCACCAGCGTCATGCTCAATCCGCTCACCGCACCATTGATGGTGTTGGTTTTGCTGGTCACTGCCAGACCATCAATCGTCAGACTCGCATCAGTAGCCAGCGCACCAATCGTTCCTGCACCGTTTGGATCAGGAATGGTCTGGCCCGGGTTACTCGGATCAGGGATGGTGCCCAGGACTTGAGTGCCGTCGATTGCCAGACCGGGAATACCGCTGACCTTCAGGTCTGACCCCTTGCCGGTCGTAGTCGACCCGATAACAAGGCGTGAGCCCGAGCTGTCAGTCACGATGTTGGCCGATATGCCTTGACCACTCAGAGTGGAGTTGATCGCGTCACGAGCGGATTGCAAAGTTGCACTCGTCGGGATAGTAACGTTGTAGTCAGTGCCATTTTGACTGATGGTCAAATTACCACTCGGAATGGTACTGGTAGCACCGCCTGCAAAAGAAGCGCTAGCCACTTTCGAACCGGTAGCCAGGTTGTTGACCTTGATGTTGTACGTACCGTTGACGGCCGTGTTGTCAGAGGTCGCCGTCAAGGTCGTCGCAGTCGACGAAGTTGCCGCAAAACCCGCAAACGCAGGGGCTGTGCTGCTATTGAGCTTATCCATGGCGGCCTGATAGGCGGCCAGCGCACTTTTGAGCGAGCCCACACCCGATATCTTCGACGTATTGAGCGTCGTCTGGGTGGTGATCTGGTTCTGCTTGGCCGACTTGTCACTGTTGACCAGCGCTGTAACGATCGAATTGATATCCAGACCGGAACCGAGGCCTGTACCCGGCGTGATTGGACTTGCCATGTGCATCTCCCTTTCTGTCTGTCGCCGGTCTTTTGACCGGATGCGCCGTCAACTCAACGTACAAACACGATTCATGCCATTTCTCAGGCTTTCGCGTCGAACAGCACGTTGCTGGCCGTATTCAAACTTTCCGCCAGTTTCAGGACTTCTTCGGAAGGGATCTGCCGCACCACCAAACCCGATTCACTGGCAATCACTTTCACAACCACTTTGCCGGAAGCCTCGTCGATGGAGAACTCCAGATTGCGTTTGACCGACTGTACGAATTTTTCGATCTCTTGCACGGCCTGCTTCAACTTGCCCGGATCCGAGCTTTTGCTTTCAGCCACAGGTTGAACGGTATCGTTGTCGCTGCGAGACACAGTAGCCGGTTTATCGGCAGCGGTACCAGGGGCGGCCGGGTAAGACAAATTCAGCTTAACGCTCATGTCCATATCCATCACCTTCTAAAGCAAAAAAGCGAGAGAGCACGACAAGCGCACCCCCCCGCCAAAACTCATTCCGAAATTACTGAAGCAGTTTCAGTACAGCGGAAGGCAGCTGGTTGGCTTGAGCCAGAACAGCGGTGGAAGCTTGTTGCAGGGTTTGTTGCTTGGTCAGCTCCGAAGTCTCTGCTGCGAAGTCGGTGTCTTGTACGCGACCCATTGCAGCGGTGGCGTTCTCGTTGACGTTTTGCAGGTTGGCGATGGTGCTAGTCAGGCGGTTTTGCGAAGCACCGAGGTTTGCACGGTTGGCAGTTACGATGGCGATAGCGGCGTCGATTGCGGTGATTGCACCGTCGATAGCCGAACCGGCGGCAGCACTGGTTGCACCGGTCAGAACAACAGTACCGGAACCTACGGACAGGCTGGCGGCGTCGAACTTGCTGCTCAGGGTCAAGGTGATCTGGTTGGAAGTACCGGTGTTGGCACCTACTTGAATAGTCATGGCGCCAGCAGTACCGTCCAGCAGGTATTTGCCGTTCAGGTTGGTGCTGCTCGCGATACGAGTCAGTTCGTCCGACATCTGGGTGAATTCAGAGTTGGTCGCGGTGCGGTCAGCAGTACCGTTGGTGCCGTTACGTGCTTGTACAGCCAGTTCACGCATACGCTGCAGAATGTTGGTGGTTTCTTGCAGAGCGCCTTCAGCGGTCTGAGCCATCGAGATACCGTCGTTGGCGTTTTTGATCGCTACGGTCTGACCGCGAATCTGGCTGCTCATGCGGGTAGCAATCTGCAGGCCGGCAGCGTCGTCTTTTGCGCTGTTGATTTTCAGGCCGGAAGACAGGCGAGTCATGGAAGTAGACAGGGCGTCCGATGCACGGCCCAGGTTCTTCTGGACGTTCAGGGAAGTAACGTTAGTGTTTACGCCTAAAGACATGATGAGTTCCTCGTTGGTTGGGTGCTGCGGCTTCCGGCCCTGGCAACCGCCGGGTATGGCCTAGAGAACCTTCGTAGTAGTTATCGTCGCGATTGCAGGTTGCTTGAGGGCTTTTTTGAAAAAAATTGCCATCACACTGCCACCCCTCCGAAAACAAAGGCCTGCACGAGACCCACGAGAGAAACTTGACGTCAAAAAACGCCTATAAAAGCGAAGCGAAAAAACGACAGGATTACGCTGACCCAGTAAAAATATCGATTAGAGATAAACGTGGCCTGCTTCCAGCAAGTCGATCAATTCATATTCCATTGAGTCAGCCAACCCCAGCCAGTCCTGCGCTTCCTGTGCAGCGAACATCGACATCAGCAATTGCGCCCACTGCTGCTGGATCGCTGGAGGTGTTCGGCTAAACAGAGTTTGCGACTTCTCAAAGACGTCGACCATGGTCAGCGCCGCCTCGACATCACGCCCGAGACGAAACAGCCCGGCGCACTGACGGCAATCACTGATGCATTGTGCAAAACCACTCACTGCACGAACTCCTGATTGAACGTCGTACCGACAATCATCGCGCCTGCCCGACTGCTGTTAAAAAAGCGCACCTGCGGATGCCCGGCGATGTAGCGCTCCAACTCACACAGGTAACTGCGAAAATTCAACTGCGTGCGCACGCGCTGCCCATGCCCGTCGAGCACCCAGTGCTTGGCCTGACTCACCGCAGGACCAAGCTCGCCATCATTCCAGCCGGCATGGGTTTTGTTCATGGGGAACGCGAAATCGGCGCCGAACAGCGTAATGCGGTCCGCGCCCATCTTCACGGCCAGATCCACCGCTGGATGGATCACACTGCCGCCGACATACAACTCAGCCTTGCTGATCTGCTGGCGGATAGCGGCATAGACCGGACTGGCGGAATACCCGACGTAACGAGCCCCTTGCCACGCCGTCAAGACCTGAGGGTCGCTCAGCGGCAGATAGACCAGAGGGATGTCGCCCGTGTCTTCGGGCGGCAAATGCCTGAAGCTGATGCGTTGGTCGATAGTGACCACCAGGTCCGGCTTGATGCCGTGTTCGCGCAGGGGTCGGTAGGCGGTATCGACGCTGATGAACAAGGGCCGCTGTGCCTGCGCGCGTACCGCTCGAAGCTGCTCGAAATGCTGTTCCAGGCTCGGCCCCGTGGCAATCACATACACTTCCCGACCCTGGCATGTCGCAAACAACTCGGCGACATCGGCATCCTGGCTGACGAGCTCAACACTCTCTTCCAGTCGCTGGACAATCTCCGGGGACTGCGGGTCGAACTCGCGATTATTGAAGGCAAGGTGCACTTCGCTGATCAGCCGATCACGAATCTTGGCGTTAAAATCGTCTGCCAGCAGCATCTCGGAGGGCAACGCAAAAAACGGCAGGTGGATGTCCGGCGAATCACCGGCATACCGCAACTCGATCCGTGGATCGCTGAGCCACTGCCGCTGATCGAGCAACTGCAGCGTCAACAGGAAAATCGCACCGTTGAGGATATGCACGTACAAACGCTGAAGATCGGTGCTCTCAAGCAAGACGGACGGCAAGTCACCCAACCCCGTGCCGTAGACATGCACCACCGGGCTGGCCGGGGGTAGGCTGGCGGCCTGCAGTCGTGCTTCACGCGTACGGTCATGGCGACTGGTGAGCTGAATGCCGGCAATGCTCAGGGTCGAGCCTAAACCTTCTACCAGCGCAGCCTGATCTTCCATACTCGCTTCGGTGATCAACCGTGCAAACAGCGCCGGCCAGCGTCGCTCTATCACCGGAGCATTGTGGTCAAAGCTGTCGCTCATATCGCCTCGCTCGCCATCCAAAAAAAATAGCGTTCAAGGTTACACCCTGAACGCTATTTTTTATGCCCCAAAGTCAGCTCAAGGACGATAAATGATCGCCGAGCCCCAGGACAATCCAACACCAAAACCGCTCAACGCGACGCGCTTCCAGCTGGAACCCAGAACGTGTTTTTCCAGCAGCAACGGAATGCTCGACGACACGGTATTACCGGTCTCGACCATGTCCTTGATGAACTTTTCCGGCTCACCTTCGAAGCGTCGCGCCACTGCATCGACAATCGCCGCACTGCCCTGGTGAATGCAGAAGGCATCGACATCGTCAGCCGTCAGTTGCGCTTCAGCCAACAGCTCATGCAAATGCGCCGGAACCTTGAGCAGCGCGAAGTTGAAGACCTGACGGCCGTTCATGAAGAACACGCCATCGGTTACCTTCAGGTGCGGTGCGCCGGAACCGTCGGTGCCGAACTTGGCCTTGCCCAGCTGCCATGGCGCGTCTTCGCCCATCCAGGTAGCGGTGGCAGCGTCGCCGAAGAGCATGGTGGTGTTGCGATCTTCCGGGTCGACGATCTTCGAGTACGGGTCAGCCGTCACCAGCAGACCATTTTTCAGCCCCGTGGCTTCCATGAAACCTTTGATCGCATAGATGCCGTAAACGTAGCCAGAACAGCCCAGGGAGATATCGAACGCAGCGACGGTGGTCGGCAGGCCCAGTTTGTCCTGAACGATCGCTGCAGTATGGGGCAGGCCTTCTTCGTCGCCGTTCTGCGTGACGACGATCAGCACGTCGATAGCTTCACGTTTCAAACCGGGATTGTTGGCAAACAGCGCGTTGACTGCTTCGACACACAGGTCCGATGTTTCCTGCCCGGCGTCTTTGCGCGGCAGGAAAGCCGAACCGATCTTGCCCAGGATGAACTCTTCATCCTTTTCGAATTTTGCACCTTGTGCGTAATTGTCCACGCCGGCTACAGGAACGTAGCTCGCAATGCTTTTTATGCCAATCATTACGACTTCCCAATAATAAACAGCCCAAAACCACCGCTCGCAAGGAATTGAGGGGCGCCGACTAACGGAGAAAAACGTCACCTCGAAGAGGCGACAGCAAGAAGAATAAAAGGCTATCACTGGCCAAAAACAGAGACCAGGCGCCACCTTCCCTATTTATACAATACAGTGAAGATGCGCGTTCTGACTCGCAGGTCACTCTATTTTGCCGAATCAGGGCGATAAGGCGTTATTCGACCAATGACCAGTCCAGTGGCGTCCCACGCTTGATAGCGTGGCGCGCACGGCGCCCCAGAAGGATTTGCGCGTGTTTCGGTGCCAGCCCGAGGCCTGGACGAATGGCACGCAAATTGTCGACGGTGAAGGGTTCACCGGCCGTCATATCCTCGGTGACGTAGAGCGAACGGCGGTACACCAGCGACTTTCGCTCGGCCTCGGACACACCGTAATGCACTTGCCCCATGGCTTGCCAGGCACGTTCGGTTTCGATCACCAGGCTGGCGAGCTCAGCCGGTTCGAGCGAAAAACTGGCGTCCACGCCCCCGGCAGCACGGTCGAGGGTGAAGTGTTTTTCCACCACCGTCGCCCCCAGCGCGACGGCTGCCACCGACACGCCGACGCCCATGGAGTGATCGGACAGGCCCACTTCACAACCAAACAATTCGCGCAGATGAGGAATCGTCCGCACATTGCTATTGGCTGGCGTCGCCGGATAGGTGCTGGTGCACTTGAGTAATACCAGGTCCTGGCAACCGGCCTCGCGGGCAGCACGTACGGTTTCGTCGAGTTCCGCGATACTGGCCATGCCCGTGGAAATGATCAATGGCTTACCGGTAGCAGCGACCCGCCGAATCAGCGGCAGATCGGTGTTCTCGAAACTGGCGATCTTGTACGCCGGCACGTCGAGGCTTTCCAGGAAGTCCACCGCGCTGTTATCAAACGGCGTGGAGAACGCCAGCATGCCCAGCTCCCTGGCACGGGCGAAAATCGGTGCATGCCACTCCCAGGGTGTATGGGCCTTCTCATACAGCGCGTACAGCGAAGTACCTGCCCACAGGCTGTTCGGGTCCTTGATGAAGAACTCGTCTTCGGACAGGTCCAGGGTCATGGTGTCGGCGGTGTAGGTTTGCAGCTTCAAGGCATGAGCGCCGGCCCTGGAGGCGGCTTCGACGATCTGCAGCGCCACTTCCAGGGACTGGTTATGGTTGCCACTCATCTCGGCAATGATGAACGGCGGCGCATCAGCACCGATGCTACGGTGGCCAATCTTGAAACTAGTCATTGTGGTGATCCTTCAATAGGCGCGTGAAGGCGCAAGCACTCTGGGTGAAACCGGCTTCGCGAAACACCTTCAGCGACGGCTTATTCGCCGGCAAAACCTGCGCGGTAATGGTTTGCAGTTGCGGCCAATGCTGCGTCACGAAAGCTTCGCCTCGCGCCAGCAACGCGCTGCCCCAACCCAGGCCAAATCGCCCTTCGAACAGGTAAATCGAGACTTCGGCTGCGAAGCCGCGCAAGTCATAACGCAGCACCCCGACCGGGCCGTCATCCGCTTCGGCGATCAACAGCAAGCGTTGATCGTTGCTCAGACTGGCAGTCAGCCAGTTTTGATGCGGCTGCCATTCAATCACCCCGGTTTCCAGCGACCAGCGACGCACCGCCTCGGCATTGCGTCCTTCGAACAACAACTGTGCATCGCCTGCTGTCGCCGGGCGCACCTGCAACACCGCACCGGCCAGCGCCGCCGCGACACGCTGCGCACCCCGACCATCGACCAGTTGCCGTGAACGTCCAGCCAGGCTTTGCCGTAATCCCTGATTGCCGACGACAAAACCGATGGCCTGACGCAACTGCTCGACACTGACCTGCTCGCGGGTGCCCAGATACACATGAGCCCCCGACGTCGCCATCACTTCGCCGTTGGCTTGCTGATTATTCGAGACCGCAATACAGATCGTCGGCAGCCCCATGGCCGCCCTCTCCCAACTGGTCCCGCCGCCGGCACCGACAAACAGGTCGGCTTCGGTCATCAATCGGTAAAAGTCGTCGACAAAACGGTGCAAGCGCCAGTTCGGATGATGTGCCGCCAGAACCCGCATTTCCTCCCACGCCGGGTTATCGCCACCGGCAACAAAATCGACTTCAAGCTGATGAAAATCCGCCAGCGCCAGCATCGCGTGGTGAGTCTGCATCGCGGCATCGAAGCCGCCGAAGTTCACCAGTACGCGCTTCGCCTGGCGCTTGATCTTGATCGCCGGGCAGCAGAACTCATCCCGCAGCATGGCGAAGCGTGGTCCGATCAAAGTCCGACAATCGGGTGCAAGCAGTCCGGCATAAGCCTCAGGGGTACCCGACAGATTCTGGTTCAGCAGCAAATCGACGCTGTAGGTGCGCGTCGCCAGATCATCCACCGCCGCAATCCGGGGTGCCCAGCGACGAGCCGCCGTCTGCCAGTGATGATCGAGGCTGTAGTGGTCGACGATGATCCAGTCGAAGGCCTGATGGTGTTCCAGCGCTTGCCCCAGCGCGGCAATGTCCGCCTGCCACGGCAACATGGCTTCGATGGCTTGCTGCGGGTCTTCGTCGGGATAGCGATCCGGCAACGCAAAGGTTTCAAAACCTTCGGCGGCAACGCTGTCGAGTCGATGGCCCTGCAATTGACGACAGGCAAATGCCACGTGCCCGCCCTGCTGGCGCAACACCCTGGCCAGGGTCAGGCAGCGGGCAATGTGACCGCTGCCAATGGTCGGCGAAGCGTCGGCACGGATCAGTACTCTCATTGCAGCTCCCCACCGGCCTTCAGCGCCGCGTAAAGGTATTCGGCGCGCTTCCAGTCCTCGAGGGTATCGATGTCCTGCACCAGATAGCGCGGCAGGATCACCGGCAGGCTTTGCGGTGAATACAACACCTCGCCCTGCAGCCAGGCACTGCTGCGGCCCCAGTAAAACTGCCCGGCGTCTTGATAGGCCGGCGGCAGGTCCTGGGAGCGAGTCTCGCGAAACTGCGGGTACAACGCCATCAAGGCACCCTGCTCATCGAGGGTCAGGGCACGCTGCACCGGAAAGCCGAAATCGCAGACCGAGAAGGCGAAGGACTTGTCCGGATGCTGCTCCAGCAGCTTTAAACCCTGCTGCAAAAATCGCGCTTGCAGCCATGGCGCCGTGGCATAGATGCAACAGGCGCAATCAAAATCCTGGCCTTGTCGAGACAACTCCGCCAAGGCATGCACAATCACCGCCGCCGTGCCGGTGAAATCATCAGCCAATGCCGCGGGCCGCATAAACGGCACTTGCGCACCGCAGGCCCGAGCCAGCGCGGCGATTTCTTCATCGTCGGTGCTGACCACCACCTGGGCGAACAGTCCCGAATCGAGGGCGGTTTGAATCGAACGGGCAACCATCGGCACGTCGTCGAACGGCTTGAGGTTCTTGCGCGGTATGCGTTTACTGCCACCGCGAGCCGGGATGATTGCGACGTTGTTCAAGAGCGTTTTTCCAGCAGGAACCACGTGATGTCGTCTACCGGGAACTGCGGGTCGCGGTGATAACCAAAACCGTAATCCAGCAGTTGCAGGTCAGCGTAACGATCAAGCATTTCACCGGCAAAATCGCGTTTGAACAACTTGCCGCTGTTCCCGCGATAGGACACTTCGACCGGCACCGGGTTGTAGTACTCGGCGATCAGGATATAACGCTGGCTCAACGCATACAGCTGGTCATAGGCTGCGGCCAGCAGTTCCGGCGCCAGATGAATCAGCACGCCTTTGCTCAGGGTCAAGTCAAAGCTGCGCTCGCGGGGAAAATCGAACAGCGAGCCGTGCCATATTTGCGCGATGTCCAGCGCCTGGGCCTGGGCACAGGCGCTGGCATTGATCTCCACGCCGAACAGTTCACACCGGGGCAACAGCTGGCGCAGCGCCTGCAAGTTATTGCCGGCATTGGTGCCCACCAGCTCAACCAGACTGTCAATCCGCCCGGCACGTGTCAGTGCCTTGGCAAACAACGCCAGGTTGGCCGCCACCAGGGGCTGCCCGACGTTGCGGTCGACGTACTGGTTACCGAAGTCGCCTTGCCAGAATCTTTCCTGCTCGCTCAATTCGCGCATCGCACATTCCCATCCGCCGCCTGTGGCGGTATTTATTCGGTCAGCCGGCGCAGTTGCTCGACCACGAAATCCTGTTGCTCATCACTGAGCAACGGAAACAGCGGCAGGCTGATGGCCTCGGCGTAGTAACGTTCGGCTTGCGGAAAGTCGCCCTCGGCGAAACCCAGGTCGCGATAGTACGGCTGCAAATGCACCGGAATGTAGTGCAGATTCACACCGACGCCGGCAGCTCGCAACCCTTCGAACACCTGTCGATGGCTGAGTTTGATGCGATCAAGTTGCAAGCGCACCACATACAGATGCCACGCCGACTCGGCTTCAGGCTGAGGGCTGGGCAAGGTCAACGGCAAAGACGCCAGCAACCGGTCATAACGCGCCGCCAGTTCACGCCGGCGCTCGATGAAGCCATCCAGTTTGTTCAGTTGCGACAGCCCGAGGGCGGCTTGCAGGTCGGTGATTCGGTAATTGAAGCCCAGTTCCACTTGCTGGTAATACCAGGGGCCATGGCTGGCCTCGGTCATGTGCTGCGGATCGCGAGTCATGCCGTGGCTGCGTAGACGTTGCAAGCGCTCGGCCAGTTCCGGGCGATTAGTCAGCACCATGCCACCTTCGGCGCTGGTGATGATTTTCACCGGATGAAAACTGAACACCGTCATTGCCGCGAAATCACCACAGCCCACCGGTCGCCCGGCATAGGACGCGCCGACCGCATGGGAGGCGTCCTCAATGACCGTGAAAGCATAACGCTCGGCCAGCTCGGCGATCAGCCGCATGTCGCAACTCTGGCCGGAGAACGCCACCGCCACCAGCACCTTAGGCAACGTACCGTTGTCCTCCGCCGCTTCCAGCCTGGCTTTCAGGGCATCAGCATCGAGGTTCCAGGTCAGCGGATCGATGTCGACGAAGTCCACCTCGGCACCGCAATAACGACCGCAATTGGCCGACGCCAGAAAGGTGTTGGGCGTGGTCCACAAACGATCACCCGGCCCGAGCCCGGCCGCCAGGCAAGCGATGTGCAACGCCGCCGTGGCGTTACACACTGCCACCGCAAAATCGGCCTGGCAACGGTCGGCCATGGCCTGTTCGAATCGCTCGATGGTCGGCCCTTGAGTCAGCCAGTCGGACTGCAACACGGCGACCACCGCGTCGATGTCCGCCTGATCGAGACTCTGCCGACCGTAAGGAATCATGCCGACAGCTCCGCGTGCAGATCAGCAATCTGCCCCACCGTCAGGAATTGCGGGTTGGTGTCGGAGCGATACTCGAAGTCTTCGCTCACCGGCTGGCCCTGCTCGCCCAGTTTGTCCACGGAAAAATCCACGTCGACGCTGGTGAAGCGGATCGACGGCTGGATCGTGTAGTGATCGTCGAACTCCAGGGTCATGCGCGCATCGTCCAGCGGCACCATCAGCTCATGGAGTTTTTCGCCCGGACGAATGCCCACGTTCTTGTGCGGCAAGTGCCCGGCCATACCCACCGCCAGATCGACGATGCGGATCGACGGAATCTTCGGCACAAACACTTCACCGCCATGCATGCGGGCAAAGCTGTCGAGCACAAACTGCACGCCGTGATCAAGGGTGATCCAAAAGCGCGTCATGCGCTCATCGGTGATCGGCAGCTCTGTCGCGCCCTCGGCAATCAGCTTGCTGAAGAACGGCACGACCGAACCCCGGGAGCCGGCCACGTTACCGTAACGGACCACCGAGAAGCGTGTGTTCTGGTCCCCGGCAATATTGTTCGCGGCGACGAACAATTTGTCCGACAGCAGCTTGGTTGCGCCGTACAGGTTGATCGGGCTGGCGGCTTTGTCGGTGGACAGCGCGACGACTTTTTTCACGCCGTTATCTATGGCCGCGGCAATGATGTTTTCCGCGCCGTTGACGTTGGTACGAATGCATTCGGTGGGGTTGTACTCGGCCGCCGGCACTTGCTTCAGGGCGGCGGCATGCACCACGTAGTCAATGCCGCGCATGGCCTGGCGCAAACGCTCGGCGTCGCGCACATCGCCCAGGAAGTAACGCATGCACGGCGCGTTGAACGTCTGCTGCATCTCGTACTGCTTGAGCTCATCACGCGAAAACACCACCACCCGCTTGGGCTGATATTGCTCCAGCAGGCGACGGATGAAGTTGCGACCGAACGAACCGGTGCCGCCGGAGATGAAAATCGATTTACCGTTGAACATGCCGCGAATCCTTCTACCTGTGCACCAGACTTAAACCAGCAACCGCGCCCAATCCACACTGGTCGCGCTGCCAAGGGTAAAACCCTTGCCGGTCAAGGCGAGGTTCTTGTTGTACGCCAGATCATGCTGGAACGGCCCCGCCCACTTTTCACGCAAGGCCTGAAGAGTCTGCGGCGCATCGGGCAAGGTGCCTGGGTGAATGACCTGTACTTGCGGCGTCCACACCACCAGATAACCCGCCTGACCAACCTTCAGGCACAGATCGACATCGGCGAAAGCATCGGTGAAGGCGCCTTCGTCCAGTCCGCCAACCTCGTCGAACAACGCTTTGGGGATCATCAGGCACACGGCCGAGACGGCCGAATAGTTTTGTTCCAGCACCAGACGATTCAGGTAGCCCTTGGCATCCTTCGGCTCACCGACAAAGGCCGAACCGACGCCGTCGTTCATGCCCAGAATCAGCCCGGCCTGGGTAACGTTGCCGTCGCGGTTCTGCAACTTGGCACCGACCACGCCCACTTCCGGACGCTGGGCCTGGTTGAGCAGGGATTCGAGCCAGTTGGGGTTGACCACTTCACTGTCCGCTGCCAGCAGCACCAGGTATTCACCCTGGGCCTGCTGACTGGCTTCGTTGTACAAGGCCGACGTGCTGAGACGCTCTTGCGCGCGCAAGACACGGACCCGGTCGCCCGGCTGTCCGAGACCGTCCAGCCATTGCAGAAGGTCGGGGGACTGACTCGCGTTATCGGCAATCAGCACTTCGTAACGGGTGTAGCGGGTACGTTGCACGATGCCGGTGAGGCAACGTTGAAGTTGCTCCAGATCGTCCTGGCTCGCCACAATGATTGTCACCAGCGGACGTTCAGTGTGACGGTAGTCGATACGGTAAGTGCCAGGTTCGTCCGAGCTGACTTGCGCCTTGTAGCCACGGGTCGCGAGGTGACGGATCAACGCCTGACGCTCGTGGGCGTTTTCCTCCAGTACCGGTGCACGGGCGATCAGCAGCGGCTCGTCCAGATGTGCCAGCCAGGCCAGGCCGCCCTGTTCGATGATGCGCAGCAGCAGGTCGAATTCCAGCGCCTTGCTGAAGTCGGCCTGGTAACCGCCCGCGTCCAGCAACACATCCTTGCGAATCAGCCAGTGTCGCGCCATCAGCGCTGGGAGGCTTTGCAGCAGGTCGAGGTTAAAGCCTGGACGGAACACATCCACCAGCGCACCATTGGCATCGCGGTGAATTTCGTCGGATGCCACCGCTCGGCATTCAGGCGCGGCACGCAGTTCCAGTCCGGCGCGCAGCAGACCACCCGCAGTGAACTCGTCACCCGCCTCGGTCAGCAGCAACCAGTCGCACGTCGATTGACGCGCGATCTGATTGAGCTTGTCGACATAGTTGACCGGGGTTACACGAACAAAGTGCAGCGTGTTGCGCTCTGTGGTGGCCGTCAACAATTCGCCCGTGGTGAACACCACGATCTTGAAGGCGTGGTTGTGACCTTCCAGCAAACTGTCGAGGGTGATTTGCAGTTTGGCCGCGTCGTTTTCGAGGTCCAGCACCAAAATGCCAAATTGTGGACCACCGTTGTGGTCCGCCAGGAAACGCGAAGTCGCGGCGACTTCGTCAGCCTCAGGGGCGCGCGCCGCCAGCCACTTGAGCAGGCGACCGGAGCGCATGGCACCGAACGCCTCGTCATTGCCTTGCGTCGATACAGCGTCCAGGCGCTCGGCCCAGGCGAACATGTCCCGCGCCTCGTCGGCGTCGCCTAGCAGTTCCAACTGCTGCGCCAGGCGCTTGACCACTTGACGGTTGAACGGGCTGCGGTCATACGCATGCCAGAGTCGCTCGACAACACTTTCAGTCGTGTCGTTGTTGCGAGGACGCATCATGTCTTCCTGGTGCGCCCAAATACCTTCGAGCCCCTGGAGCTGAACACGGCCGGCCGGCATGCCGTGCAGCATCATCTCGAATCGGCTCAACAGATCGAAAAACGGCTGATTGTAGAAAGGCATTTCTACGTATTGCAAAAGCCCGAAGCGACGGCTTGGCCCCTTCTGCACATCAGTCCAGCGCGACTCGAAAATAGGTTCGGCGGTCAGCGCCCGACGGTTACGCAGGCTGTCGGCCAGAGCCTCGAAACTGTCCAGTGCCAACTGCTTGCCCTGCGCGGGATCGAGCCCCGTCTGGGCACTTGGCAACGTCGACAGTAATTGAGCGTAAGTCTCACGATCCGCCACCGATTTTGCATCGGCTAGGGTCAGGGTGCTGTAGATCTCGGTGTTGTGCTCCGACTCCAGGTAATTGACCTCGCGCACCACATAAGGGATCGGCAGAATTCGCGCCTTGGCCCTCGCCAACATGTAGTACGCATGACCGATTTCCTGCCATTCAAAGATGGTGTCTTGCGGCATGAGCGCGTACCAGTCACGCAACATCGCGGTACGGTGAACGGCATAGAACGGGGGAATGTACTGATGCATGAAGTCAATCACGCGATCCTGAGCGCGATCGGACGAATAGTCTTCACAAACCTTCTTGTCCCGGCGGTAATAGCTCACGCTATCGGCCAGCGCCAGATACATCAGGCAGTAACCATGGCACATGCCGTAGTCCGGGTTCGCTTCCAGGAACGAGACCGAAGCGTCGAGGGCGTCATGCACGATGAAGTCATCGTCGGCAGCGAACACCATGTAGGGCGTAGTGACTTGTTGCACACCGTAATCGAGCTTGGCCCGAATGCCCCAATAGCCGTACTGCGGCAAATGCCGGTAGTCGATGCCAGGGTAAGCACCGTCGATGCCATCGGTGACCTTAGCTGAAGAATCCAGCACCAGAATCCTGCAAGGCAAGGCGCTGTAAAACTTCACTGCCCGACGCGCAAATGCCGGGCGATTGTGGGTAATCACTACCACCGTCACCAACTCGTTCAGTGGTAATCCGCTTTCAGAAACGTACTTGCCTTGCATATTCTTTCCCCACAACCGGCGTATCGCCCGATGAACTCAACAATGATGTCGTTGCTTAACGAACCCGACGCAGATAACCGTCCGGTGCCACGGTGATCAGCAGTTTGCTGTGAATCCGGGCATCGATTTCAAAATCGCGATTCTCTTCCAGATAGGCCCATACGGCAGTTTTCGGGTTGTCACCCTTGCCCCAAGGACGATCCGGGAAGGCGTCTTCGGGCATGTCTTCGACCACGGTGTCCATCACCACGCAATAACTGCCGACCGAAACCAGCGGTGCATACAGACGCAACTCTTCAAGCACATGCTCATGGGTATGGTTGGAGTCCAGAACCACCAGCACTTTCTTGCCGGCAACCCGCGCACGGACCTCGTCAACTATGGCCGTATCGATACTCGACCCCTGGATCATGCTGATCCGTCGAGCCATCGGATGGGCTTCAATGGCTTCGCGGTTGTGTTGACGAATATCGATGTCCACACCCAGCACTTCGCCGTGACCGATCAGTTCCATCATCGAGGCGTAAAACACCAGAGAGCCGCCGTGGGCGATGCCCGTTTCGACAATCACATCCGGGCGCAGGTCCCAGATGATTTCCTGCATGGCGACCATGTCCTGAGGAAACTGAATGATTGGCCGGCCCATCCAGCTGAAGTTGTAGGTGTACTTGTGTTTGGCCGTGACACCGACCCAGTCCAGCGACTCGGACCGAAGTTTTTTGTCCTGCTGCAAACCTTCGATGTTCTGGCTTACTTCTTTGCGAAACTGCTCATGAGGATTCATGCAAACACTCCGTTACGGGGTTTTGTCAGTTGAAAACCCGGCCGTCCTGATAAGGAACAGCCTGAGTCTTGATAATTCGAGCTGGATTGCCCACAACGACTGCGTAGTCGGGGACGTCCCGGGTGACCACGGCTCCGGCGCCGACTGTCGCCCAGCGACCGATGCGCAACCGTGGCAGGATGGTGGCGTTGACGCCGATGAAAGCACCGTCACCCACTTCGACGCAGCCGGCGATAGCAACACCGGGCGCCATGAACACGGAATGCCCGATCCGGCCTTCGTGCCCGATCACGCTGCCGTAGCTGATGCTGCTGTTATCGCCCAGGGACACTTCAGCCTGGATGATCACGCCTTCCTGGAGATAGTTACCGGTGCCCATGCGCGTCATGCTCAGATCGATGCCCGGGTGCAGGAAGTTGCCCAGCGTCCCCCCGGCCTCGATGATCTGTCGTGTGGTCTCGTAACGGGTCTTGGTGTCGCGGGTGATCAGGTTCACAAACTGCGTATCCGGGCCTTTCAAATCGGCCACACGCTCCACTCCACCGATCACCGGCACGCCGTAAAACAAGGTGCCGTGCTTGGCTGCATCGTTGTCGAGAAACGCAAACTCCACGGCCGGATCGGCCCGTTTGACGGAGCCGATCATGCGCACTGCTTCAGGGTTCGCCGCCCCCAACAGGTAGACGATCACAGCACATTCCTTTGCTGGCAGACCGCGCGAATGACCTCAATCACCCGCTGCTGATCGGCGTCGGTCATGTCGTGATAGCTCGGCAGATTGATGGCCCGCTCCGACAGCGAAAACGCCATCGGCGTGTGCACCGGTTTATCGGCGAACATCGGCAGTGCCGACAATGGCCAGAAAAACACCCGCGCATCGATATCGGCGGCCTGAAAGGCTTCGATCAATAGCTCCCGGGTAATCCCAGTGTTTTCATGGAACACCACCGTGGGCATCCAGTAACCATTCCTGGAGTGATGCGGCTGCGGGTTCATGGACAGCAACGGGATATCCAGCAGCCCTTGGGCATAACGATCGAAGATCGCGCGTTTACGGGCGATCAGCTCATCGACACGTTCGATCTGGGCGCAACCGATCGCGGCCTGCAGATTACTCATCTTGTACTTGAAACCGATGAAGTCCGGCCAAAATTGACGTTTGCTGCCGTTGACCCGACCGTGATTGGAGAGCGTAAGCACTCGCTCATACAGCGCCTTGTCCGAGGTCACGAAAATCCCGCCTTCTCCGGTGGTCATGGTCTTGGTGCCATGAAAGGAGAATGCGCCAAAAGCCCCCAACGAGCCGGCGGCTTTACCACGCCATTGCGAGCCGATGGCTTCGGCGGCGTCTTCGATGACAGCAATACCGTGCTCACGGCCGATCTCCAGCAACGCGTCCAAATCACACAGATTGCCGTACAAATGCACTGCCACGATGGCCTTGGTTCGCGGAGTAATGGCTTTGCGCACCTGTTCCGGATCCAGGCACCAACTGTCCGCCAACACGTCGACGAAAACCGGGGTAGCCCCCAGGTAATCGATGGGCGCCGCCGAAGCGATCCAGTTGGTATTCGCCAGAATCACTTCATCGCCCGGACCGATGTCAAGTGCCGCCATTCCCATGTGCAAAGCGCCGGTGCAACTGGACGTCGCGATGGCATACGGTACGTCCATGTGCTGTGCGAAGGATTTTTCGAAACGTGTGATGTATTCGTAGCAGCGCTCACCCCAGCCATGCTGCACAGCGTCCAGCACGTACTTGGCCTCCAGTTCACCCACACTGGGCTTGGTATAGTGAATTCGGCTCATCTGAAGCTCAACTCCGGAATGGCAACGACAAAACGTGCGCCCCAACTGCGGACAACCGCGAATTGCTGGGTAATCTCGTACAGCAGGTTCCATGGCAGTATCAGAACGTAATCCGGCTTTTCGATTTCAATCCGCTCGGGAGAAACCACCGGAATGCGGCTGCCCGGCAAGTACTTGCCTTGCTTGTGCGGACTGGCATCTGCCACCCAGGCCAACAGATCCGGCTTGACCCCGGCGTAGTTGAGCAATGTGTTGCCCTTGGCGGCGGCGCCGTAACCGACCACGATCTTGCCATCAGCCTTGGCCTGCAACAGGAAACGCAGCAGTTCGTGTTTGATACGTTCGGCATTAGGCGCGAGGGTCGAGTAGTACCCGGCGGTTTTTACCCCGGCGTCGAGCTCGGCCTTCAGTTGCAGTTGAACAGCCGGCTGTACGTCGCGGCGAACGCCATCGGCGCGCTGGACGAAGACCCGAAGCGATCCGCCATGGGTGGTCAGCTGACTGACGTCGAATACTTCCAGGCCGTTGCGCTCGCACAGCGTCTGCACGGCAGTCAACGACAGGTAGGAATAGTGCTCGTGGTACAGCGTGTCGAACTGCTGGCCAGCCATCAGTGTGAGCAACTGCGGAAACTCGAACGTCGCCACGCCGGTTGGCTTGAGCAGGATCGCGAAACCGCCAAGGAAATCGTTGATGTCCGGCACGTGGGCCAACACGTTGTTGGCGGCCATCAGGTCGGCGGCCCAGCCTTCAGTGTTCAACTGTGATGCGGTGTAGCGACCGAAGAACAGTTCGCGGATCTCCAGGCCTTTTTCCCGCGCCGCTTGCGCGGTGCTTCGGGTCGGCTCAACGCCCAGGCAAGGAATACCGCGCTTGGCCACGTACTGCAACAGGTAACCGTCGTTCGCGGCGATTTCCACCACGCGGCTATCGGTCGTCAGGTCGAAACGCTCAACCATCTCGGCCACATAGCGCTCGGCGTGGGCCAGCCAGGTGCTGGAGAACGAACTGAAATAGGCGTACTCGGCGTCGAACAGGCTGTCGGCGCGGGTGTAGTCCTCGGTCTGCACCAGCCAGCAGTGCTGACACACCGCCACTTTCAGCGGCACCCATTGCTCGGCGTGCTCAAGCTGATCGGCGCACACATAGGCGTTGGACGGCGGCGAAGTGCCGAGATCGATCAGCGGCAAAGCCAAAGAAGTCCCGCAACCACGGCAGTTCATACACGCACTCCAGCGAAGTACTGATCGAGCAAGGGATGGCTGGAGTCCCGGGCCGACAGATTATTGACAGGCAACGGCCAGGCAATCGCCAGCCTTGGATCGTTGACACTCAAACCGCCCTCGTGCGCAGGCGCGTAGTCCGCGCTGTGCAGGTAGAGCAACTCGGCGTCGTCGGTGAGGGTCTGGAAACCGTGGGCGAACCCGGCCGGGATCAGCAGGCTGCGGCCGTCGCCGGCCCGCAGGTGTTCGGCGTGCCAATGCAGGAACGTCTCGGAGTCAGGGCGCAAGTCCACTGCCACATCCCAGACTTCACCGCGCAGGCAGCTGATCAACTTGGCTTCCGGCGCGCTGGCGTTCTGATAATGCAGACCGCGCACACTGCCGCATTCACGGGTGCGGGAATGGTTGATCTGACGGATATGAAACGGCTGGCCGAACGCGCTCAGGCTGCCTTCGCAAAACAGGCGCGCGAAATGCCCGCGCTCATCCTCGAAGCGTTTGTGTTGCACGCTGAACAGGCCGACCAGCGGCAACGGTTTCAACAGAAACTCGCTCACAGCGCGCCTCGGTACAGGTTCAATTGACCCAGGGTGATGGCGCGCATGTCATCGCCGTTCTGCCAGGCCAGGTGCCAATCAAGGGTTTGGGTCAGGCACTGCTGCAACGACCAGCGCGGCTGCCAGGCCAACAATTGGCGAGCACGGCTGCTGTCCAGGCGCAACAGACCCGCTTCATGCAAATCACTCGGTTCGATGCGCAAGCCACGCGCTTGTGGCCAGCGGTTGGCGAGCAACTTGACCACTTCGCCAACGCTGCACATGTCCGCTTCGCTCGGACCGAAGTTCCACGCGCCGGTAAACTCCGGGCCGTGCTCGTAGAGGCCGACGGCCAGTTGCAGGTAACCGGCCAGCGGTTCCAGCGCGTGCTGCCACGGGCGCACGGCGTGTGGGTAGCGCAGGGTCACGGGTTCGTCGGCGGACCACGCCTTCAAGACGTCGGGAATCAATCGTTCCGGAGCAAAATCCCCCCCACCCAGCACGTTGCCGGCACGCGCCGTGGCGAGTGCCAGGCCATGCTCGGCATATTTTTCGGCCGGGAAAAATGACGCGACATACGACTGCGCGAGCAACTCGCAACAGGCCTTGCTGCTGCTGTAAGGATCATGCCCGCCGAGGGCTTCGTTTTCACGGTAGGGCCACACCCATTCCTGATTGGCGTAAACCTTGTCGGTGGTCACCAGCACGCACGCGCGAACGCCGCCGACCTGACGGATCGCCTCGAGCAGATTGAGCGTGCCCATGACGTTGCTGGAGTAAGTCCCCAGCGGATCGCGATAGCCTTCGCGCACCAGCGGTTGGGCTGCCAGGTGCAGGACAATTTCCGGTTGGGTTTCGGCGATCAATTCCAGCAAGGCACCCAGGTCACGCAGGTCACCGCGTTGATCGTTGATGCCTTCGTGAACACGCGCCAGTTCGAACAGGCTTGGCTCGGTGGACGGATCAAGGGAAAACCCGCTGACCTCGGCGCCGAGGCTTTGCAGCCACAACGTCAGCCAACTGCCTTTGAAACCGGTGTGGCCAGTCAGCAGAACCCGCTTGCCGCGCCAGAACTCCGGGCTCAGTCCCATTGTTTCCATGGGGCCTCCCCGCTCTGCCACAAATGCTCCAGATGGTTCTTGTCACGCAGGGTGTCCATCGGATGCCAGAAGCCATCGTGCTGGAATGCGTTCAGTTGCCCTTCGGCAGCCAGGGTCGTCAACGGCTGCGACTCCCAGACTGTTTCGTCGGCAGTGATCAGCGACAGCACTTTGGGTGACAAGACGAAGAAGCCACCGTTGATCCAGCCCCCATCGCCGCGAGGTTTTTCGATGAAACCACGCACCAGATCGCCGTCACGCTCCAGCGCGCCGTAACGTCCGGGTGGCTGCACCGCCGTGACCGTCGCCAACTTACCGCTGCTTAAGTGAAAATCCACCAAAGCGCCAATGTTTAGATCCGAGACGCCGTCGCCGTAGGTGAAACAGAACGCCTGTTCGCCTTCAACGTAACGGGCGGCGCGACGCAGGCGGCCACCGGTCATGGTGTCTTCGCCGGTGTCGATCAGGGTCACGCGCCACGGCTCGCTGTAGTTCTGGTGAACGTCCATGCGATTGTTGGACATGTCGAAGGTGACGTCAGAGGTGTGCAGGAAGTAGTTGGCGAAGAAGTCCTTGATCGCATAGCCCTTGTAGCCCAGGCAAATCACGAAGTCGTGAATTCCATGAGCGGAATACTGCTTCATGATGTGCCAGAGAATTGGCTTGCCACCGATCTCGATCATTGGCTTGGGCTTGAGGTGCGACTCCTCGCTGATGCGCGTGCCCAGACCACCCGCCAGAATAACTGCCTTCATCATTTCCCCTTTTGTTCGTCACAGGGCCTGCCCAAGCCTGACAAGGCTTTGCGGCCATCTGGATAAATCGCATGAGGCGGCACCCATCGGCTTCTGGCTGCGTCGCACATGCTAGATTTATGGCGATTTTCAGGGGACTTGCAGGAAACGCGCCAGCTCGAACGGCGGCGCTGTGTAGCCGCTACCGTTGGGCAGCGACTACATCAGAGGGTGTATCAATCGGCCAGCCAGCCATTCTCCCAGTACCGCACGTTATCGCCGCGCAGCATGTAATCGCGCAGTACCGCTTCGCGCAGTTCATCGCCCATGCGGTAGCTCGCTTCCGGGTCCGCCAGGTGCATGCGGATGGCTTGCAGCCACTCATCGGTAGAGTTGCTGACCACCCGCGTGCAAGGCAAGTAACCGCGGTACGCCTCGGTATCGGTGCAGACCACCGGGTAGCCGCACGCGCCATACTCCAGCAGACGCAAGTTGCTCTTGCAGTCGTTGAAGATATGAAACTCCAGCGGTGCCAGCGCCAGATCCAGGTTCAGACTGGCCAGCTTCGCCGGGTAGACGCTCAGGTCGATCACCCCGTGGAACTCATGCATGTAAGGTTTCAACTCTTCGGGACACATGCCGAAGAACACCCAATCGACCTCGTTGGCCAGTTCACGGACCACGTCGGCAATGATCGCCAGGTCACCGGAGTGGCTGGTGCCGCCGCCCCAGCCAACCCGTGGTTTTTTCGACGTGCGACGCTGACTGCGCAGATCACTCCACAGGTGAGTGGCGAGCATATTCGGCACTACCCGAATGTCGTGGTGCATGGACGACAACGCATCGGCCAGCGACTGCGTCGAAACCACCACGCGATCGCACAAGCCGATGCCGCGACGGACCAGACGCTCCATCTCGACATTGTCCGGCATATTGCGAATATGCGCGTTCTTCTTCGGCGCCTTGATGACATAGTCATCCAGCTCGAAAATCAGACGGGCATTGGTGTAGGGCTTGAACGCGGCGATCTCGTTGATCGGTCCTTCGCTGTAGCGCCCCTGCAAAATGATCACGTCAGGTGACTCGCGCTCGATCTCGAAAATCGACGGCAAATCGTAGTAGACCCGTCCGGTTGCCCGGCCAGCCTTCTCCAGCTCGATCAGCGGCTGGATCGCCCGATAGTGTCCGACCGCCGAGGAGTTGACCGGCAGCGCCATGACCTTCGGTAACTGGCGAACGGAGAACGGACTCCACCCTGTGCGCAAGCCTGGCTCTAAACTGTAGCTGGAGCCGCCCCACGTATTGAGCATCAGGTTGGGATTGTAGGCCGGGTCGCGAGCGACAATCGGTAGCCAACGGCGGTAGAACGTATCCTGCTCTTGAAGGCGAAGCGCAATCTCGGCCTCTCCCACCGTGGCCGCGGGCGGTGTGCCGAGGGCCAGTTGGGCATACGGCGTCCACACCACCAGGTAACCGTTTTGGCGAATCCGTAGACACAGATCCACCTCGTTAAGGGTCAAGGTAAAGTCCTGCGCCTGAAAACCACCCACGCTTTCGAACAGCGATCTTCGCACCATCAGGCAATCGGCACCGACAGCACTCATGTCCTGCACCACTTGCAAACGGTGCATGTAACCGGCTGCATTAACGGGGTCGCCGAAAAACGGTGAGGTTGCCGGCCCTTGCAGCCCGAGAATCAGTCCTGCATGCAGAACCCGGCCATCTGAATTGAACAGCTTGGCTCCCACGACACCGACTTCCGGGCGCTGGGCATGATTGAGCAGCTCATTCAGCCAGTCCTCACACGTGACCACCGCATATGGATCGAGCATCAGCACATACTCGCCACGGGCCTGCTGAACGGCGAAATTGCGCGTTGCCGCGACATTACCTTGCTGCGCAAACGCCTTCACCCGGAATCGGTCGCTGCCCAGTTGCGCCATGGCGCTCAACCACTCATGCATCGGCGGCGATTCACTGCCATTGTCGATCAACAGCAACTCGTACTCGCTGTACGCCGTTTTCTCCAGGAGCGTTTCGACACAACGCTGCACGGCTGCCAACTGGTCTTTGCAGACAATGATGATCGACACCAGCGGTCGGACCGCATGCAGGTAATCGACACGATTGAGCAAGGTAAAGCTGCCCTGGCGAATTTCATGGGCAACGCCCAATCGTTGAAGATGTGCCTCCAGCACCTGCGGGTTGAGTTCAATGACGCCCGGCAGTGCCAGCCATTGCGCCAGGCCGAGCGTCGACTCCAGCATCACCTCGGCAATATGCTCGATGACCTTGATGCCGTCCCTCTCGACCATGCGCCACAGCACATCGTGAGGCGCCAGTTCGCCATAGTTCGAATTGAAGCCACCCAACGCCAGGAACTGCTCGCGCTGAAATGCCAGGGCACGCCCGACGTAGGGATAACTGCGCATCAGGTCCAGGTTGAAGTCTGGCTTCAGGATCGGGTCCACCGACTCACCATCACGCAAACGACCTTCATCGCTATAAACACACAACGCCTCTGGCGACGCGCTGATCTTATCGGCCAGCAGCAACAAGGCCGGCTCAACCAGACGATCACCGGCTCGCAGCACATAAAACCAGTCAACGCCGTCGAGCTGTGGCAGCAAGCCGGTGATCTGCTCATAGCCGTCATCCTGCAACGGCAGGTTGAACACTTTGCCGTCGAGTTGCGCTTCGGTGCAGGCGCTGGACAACACCAGGATCAGTTCCGATGCATAGATCTGCCCGGCAAGGCTGTCGAGGGTGAGATCCAGACTGGCGCGACTGCCCAGATCATCAATAATGATCGGCAGAATTTTGGGTTGCCGCGACCAGCCAGCCAATGTGTCCGGCAGGAGACTGCGCTGGGTTTCGCTGAGCGTGCGACACGCCAGCCATTGCGCGTAAACCTCGGAAAAACTCTCGCTGGCAATACCGACACGATATCCCTGGTTGGCCTGGCGGGCACCCAAAGTTCGGCTCAGGGGCAGCTCGTCCCAGACACGTGGCGCCTCGTCGCTGCGACTCAAGGGCAGGTAACGAACCCAACCGGCCGCCGGTGCGCCCTCGCCACCGCGAACCTTGAGCATCTGCACCAACCACTGTCTTTCCTGCTCCGCCGCATCTTTCATCGACTGCTGACGGCTCAAACGCTCCGGATACAGGCGCTCGACACTCAATACATAGTTGAGCACCGCCAGGTTGCCCCGACGTAGCAGGCAGATGTACAAGGCCAGATCTAGTGACGCGACAAAACAATGGCCGGGCTGAGTCAATGCGGGCATTAGTTCCTCTAGATCCTTGCGGCGGAATAATGCGCCACTGAAACCACCGAGGAAGTTGACCGGAAAGCTCTCGAAAATCGCCAGCAGGTCATCGCCCTTGAAGATTCCGCACACAGGCGACAGCGTGCTGTTCTCCAGACGAGACGGCAACGGATGATCGTCAGCATCCCACAAGGCCCGCTGGGCCAGCACCAGATTGATGTCCGCCTGCTGATCCAACACGTGTGCCTGGCGCTCGATACAGGCCGGCGACAACTGATCGTCATCACACAGAAATTTGATGTACTCGCCTTTGGCTTCGTCTAGGCACGCCAGCAGATTGCCGACAAAACCCAATGTCCCAGGGTTTCGTACGTAACGCACTCGCTGCTCGGCATCACCCGTCAGCGACTCGACAACCTGGCGGATTTCATCGCCACGACTGTCGTCGCACACGATGATTTCAAGGTTGGCGTATTGCTGGATAAGGGCGGTGTGCAGGGACCCGGCAAAAAAGCGCGGATTGAAGGCGGGGATGACAAGGCTGACAAGCGAAACTGGATTCACGGCGGAGCTCTCAAGTGGTGGCCGCCCACCCGGCCGGATGAGCGCCTCAAACCGCTGAAAAAAGACGATGGGTATTCGGCGGTTTACGGCCGTGCGCTGACGCGCAGGCCCCGTTAGATTTTGTTGAACAGACCCAGTTGAGTGATTTTGCTGAACGCCAGTTGCGAAGCCTGCAACATCGTCTGTTGCAAGGTCAGACGCGTCATCACCTCAGCAGGATCGGAATCGCGAATCGACGCCTGGGTCTGGGTGTTGGCCAGCGACAGAGCCTGGTTGGTTGCGTTTTGGGTATCGAGGGCAGCACCGCGTGCACCCACCGAACTCAGGGCACCAGATAGCTGGTCAGTGCCACTTGCCAGGTTAGCGATGCCCGAGTCCACTGCCGCTTGCAGCTTTTGCATCGCGATCGCATTGCCATTGGTTGGTGTGCTCAGTGCGGTTTTCAACTGGCTCACGGTATCCAGAATGCTCTGGGTTTCATGAGAGTCGACGGCAACGTTGAACTGATCGCCAGCACTCGGACCTGGCGTCGGCGCAGGACCACTCGCCACGGTGAAGGTCACACCGGATGCGGTGCCAACGCCAGCCATTACCGTACCGCTGGACACAGGCTTGCTGTTGGCGGTCAGAGGCGCCGCATACAGATCAAAGTTAGTGGCATCCTTGAACTTGACGATGGCCGAACCGCTCGGAAAACTGGCGTGATAATCGGTAGCGTTGGTGATGCTGCTGCCCGTTATTTGTGCCGAGCTCGGGTTGCCAGGGCTGCGGGTCGTGGTGAATGTATCAGCCTTGGATTCCAGCGTAAAAACGTTAGGCAGCGTGGCCGCAGGACTGTCCGTAGCGCTCAGATTGATGTTCAGACTCAGCTCGACACCGCGAAAACTGACCGCTTGGCCAGCCGCGGTGGTTGGATCGAACATTCCACCCTTACTAGCTTCAGCCGTCACGTCGTTACCGGCCGAGTCAGTGATTTTCAGCTGGGTACCACTGGCGAACTCCACCGTGTATGGCTCACCGCTGCGGAACTTGCTGTTGTAGGTGATGTTCGACGAAACCTGGCCATTGGAAAGCGTTACCTTCCCGTTATCTGGCGACGGAGCCGTCATGATGACCTGACTACGACTGGTGTTGATCGCCTGCTCAAACGCTTCCCAACCGGTGCTGTTAGTGGCCATCGACATAGTGTCGCCAACGGCAAGATCAAGCGTCGTCTGATCGCCATTGTAGCTGTAGGTGCCGTCACTGTTACGCGAGAACGGAGCGGTATCGCCCTTGGAGCCGGCGAAAATGTACTTGCCGTTTTCATCCTTGGTGTTCATCAGGCTTAGTAGCTGATCTTCAATCTGGCCGAGTTCGGACGCATTCGCCTGACGGTCAGCGTCGCTATAACCGGTGTTACCGACACCAATTGCCAACTCCTTGGCGCGCTGCAACACACTGGTGATGCTGGTCATGACCGACTCGGTCTGCCCCAGTGTCGACTTGATCGTGTTGGAATTGACCGTGTACTGATCAAGCATCGAAGCCTGCTGACCCAATTGCAGCAGACGCGAAGCCCCCACCGGATCATCGGCGGCGGTGTTGACGCGAACCAGACTGCTCGCTTCTTCGCTGGTCTTAACGGCGTTGGCGAAATTTTTCTGATAGTTCGCCGCAGTGGACTCGTAAAACTGGCCGGTGGAAATGCGCATGGGCTACGACTCCTTAAAGACTGTTGATCAGTGTGCTGAAGATTTCTTGCGCAGCCTTGATGATCTGCGAAGAGGCCGTGTAGTACTGCTGATACTTGACCAGATTGCCGGTCTCCTCGTCGAGGTCGACACCGGAAAGCGAGTCACGGGCGCTCTTGGCGTTCGCCAGAATGGCCGAGGTCGCGGCACTGTCGAGCTTGCCTTGAGCCGCCTTGGCGCCAACACCCTCGATCAGTTTTCCGTAAGCATCGCTCAGGGAAATGCCTTTGCTGGCCGACCCCGTATCCACGGTTTTCTGGGTCTGTAAACCCGCCAACACTGTGCCATTACGATTGTCCAGCGTACCTGGCTGGCTGAGCGTGACATTGATCGCCGTGCCCTTGTCAGGAGAGCCGGCCACCGTCATGTCGAAACTCACAGTGTACTGAGTAGCTGGCGCAGGCGGAATCGGCGAACCGGTCGAATCCTTGAGCGGAATATTGAGTCTCAGCAGGTTGCTCTGACCTGGCTTGATGGTGCCAGCGGCGACAGCGTTACCCTGAGCATCCAGAAGCGGGAGAACGTTACCCTGGGCATCCAGAAGCTGGTAGCTCTGGCTGGTGCCGTCGGAAGACACATCACCAAACACAATCCTGGTCGGCGTGGAGTTTTTCAGGCCGTTCTGCATTGCAGTGGCGGTGGCCGAATCATAAATATCAAATTTCGTGGTCAGGGTCGGTTGACCACTGGCAGGAATGATCAGCGTTCCGCTACCACCCGGGGCAATGGCCGCGCCCAGCGGTGCCGCGATGGCCAGACGCTTGGAGTCGGTCATCTCGGTCTGGATGTTCGCCGCGGCATTACGGGTCGGGGTGATCTTGAAGCTGTCGCCCGCGGCTGCCCCGCCGTTGAGCGTCAGCGCAAAGCCCTCGATCACCGGTGGTGGGTTGGTGGTGGTGCTGTAGGCGCCCACGGCGGAGCCGTCCGGCAGGCGTTGTACGGTGTAGTCTGTGGCGCTGGTGAACGTCACCTTGTAATCGTTGGTGGTCAGCTTGCCGCTGTCTTCAATGCTGACATCGAAGTTGCCCGAGCCGGCGCTGTTGCCGATCGTGGCAATGCTGCGCTGAGCCATGTTCGTGGCACTGTTGATGTTGTTGAACAGATTGCCGCCGAAATTACCGTTCTTGTCGATGCCTTGGGCCTGGATGCTGTTCATCTGATCGGCGACGACGAGCGCCACACGACCCAACTCGTTCATGGCCGGATCGAGTACTTCGCTGCGATAACGCAGCAGGCCGCCGATTTCACCACCGGTCGTGATCGATGTGATGTCGATGGTGCTCGATCCACGATTGAGCTGCAGCGATACACGTCCCGGATCAGCCTTGCTTGGCACCGTCTCCAGTTTGTTGACGGTATTGCCAATCACCAACGGCTGACCGCTGCCCAGATAGATGTCTACGTTTCCTTCACGCTCAACAAACTGCGCACCGGTAAAGGTTGAAAGCTGACGCATGGTTTCGTTGCGAGCATCCAGCAGGTCATTTGGCGCACCGCCCGAACTGGAGACTTCGCTGATTTTCTTGTTCAACTGCGCCACAGTAGTAGCCAGCTTGTTGACCTGATCAGCCATGCTGGTCAGGTTGCCGTTGATGTCGGCGTTTTGCGAGTTCAACTGGCTGGAGATCGAGTTGAAGCGGTTGCTCAGGGCCTGCGCATCGCTGAGCAGCAACTGACGGGAAGCGTCGTCGCCGGGCTTGGCATTGACGTTCTGCACCGAAGCAAAGAACTTGGTCAGTGCGCCGTTGAGGCCGGTGCCGCTGTCGGAAAGCAACTTGTCGAGCGGCGTGACCTGGCCCAGGTAGGCAGCCGAATCACTGTTGAGCGATGTCGTGGTCTGCAACTGTGCATCGAGGTAGCTGTTGTACACCCGGCGCACATCGGCCAGTGTCGTGCCGGTGCCGATGTAGACGTTGCCGTACTGAATCGACGCCTTGGAGCCCTGCACGGTTTGCTGGCGCGAATAACCGGCGGTGTCGACATTGGAAATGTTATTGCCGGTAGTCATCAATGCAGACTGGCTAGCGGACAAACCCGACATCCCGATATTGAGCAAACTCATGATTCAGACCTTATAAATTCGTTGAAACGCCCGCCGCAGCGTAGTTCTGGTAACTCGTCATCTGCCTGGCTATCTGCGAAATCTTGCTTGCGTAGTCCGGGTCGGTTGCGTAACCGGCCTTTTGCAACTCGCGTACAAACTGTTCTGGGTTATCGGCCGACTTCACGACATCTTGATAGCGATTGTTGGTCTGCAGCAAAGTCACAAGGTCGTGGAAGCTGTCCTTGTAGGAATCGTAGGAACGGAACTGGGCCGTCTCCCTGACCATCTCGCCATTCCTGAATTCGCTGGTGATCGCCCGCGCCGAATCTCCCTTCCAGCTGCTGCCGGCCTTGATGCCGAACAGGTTGTGACTACTGCTGCCATCCTGGGCGCGCATGACCGATTTGCCCCAACCGGTTTCCAGGGCGGCCTGGGCCACCAGGTAACGCGGGTCGACGCCGATGCGCGCGGCGGCTTCCTTGGCCATCGGCAGCATAGTGTTGACGAATTCGTCGGCGGAGCTGAAGGCTTTTTTCGCCGGCGCGAGCGGAATCTGCGCCATGGCACGACCGTAAATCTGCATACCGCCGCCGGCAGCCGTGTCCGTTTGCGAAGCGAGCCAGTCGCCGTTGTACAGGGGGCCGGAACCGCTGCGAGTGCTCTGCGGCAACTGGATTTTGTTCTGCACCGTGGCGGCGGTCGCAGCGGTGGTCGAGGCCGAAGGCACCAGACCCGCCAGCAAGCGGTCAGCCAGTTTCGGCGGCAAGGCAAGACGCCGCTGATTGATCATCGCCATGTCGTTGCGGTGCGCGCCCTCGCCCGTCGGCGCATGGACCGACCGCGAAGCCCACAACGGACGCTGTCCATTGACTCGCGAAAGCGGCCCACCGGTTGCGACTGTACCGGCGGCCACCGGTGTCTGCGCTGCTGCCTTTGCCGCTTCCTGCTTGGCCGCCGACGCTGCGGCCGCCTCACCGGGAGCCATCGGCTTGTTCTTCGACATCTGCCGCATCAGCACGTCGGCCAGACCGATACCACCGCCCTCGCGGGACATGGAGACGGCCAACTGCTGGTCGTACATTTCCTGGTATTGCTTGGCCGCTGGCGTGTTAAGCGGATTGTCCTGACCGAGCGCCTCGGTGGCCGAGCGCATGGATTTGAGCATTTCACCGAGGAACAGCGACTCGAATTCCTGCGCAACCTTGCGCATATTGCCATCGCTGTTCTTGTCGCCGACCTTGAGCTGGTTCAGACGATTGAGGTCCGAGTAGGAACCCGAATCGCTGCTGCTGACCAGACCGCTCTTGCGCATATCCATGATGCCGTCCTCAGATCACGATCAGATCGGCTTGCAACGCGCCGGCCTGCTTCAGAGCTTCGAGGATCGCCATCAAGTCACCCGGGGCCGCGCCGACCTGATTCACCGCCCGCACGATTTCGTCGAGGGTGGTGCCGGGGCCGAATTTGAACATCGGCTTGGCTTCCTGCTGGGCATTGACTTTGGAACGAGGCACGACCGCTGTCTGACCATTGGACAGAGGGCCCGGCTGGCTGACGATCGGGTCTTCGGTGATGGTCACTGTCAGGCTGCCGTGGGTCACGGCGGCCGGTGAAACCTTGACGTTCTGACCAATCACGATGGTGCCGGTACGGGAGTTGATGATGACTTTCGCCACCGCCTGGCCCGGATCGATTTCGAGGTTTTCGATGATCGACAGGTAGTCGACCCGCTGACTCGGATCCAGCGGCGCACTGACGCGAATCGAACCGCCGTCGATGGCCTGGGCCACGCCAGGGCCGAGCATGTCGTTGATCTTGTCGACGATGCGCTTGGCGGTGGTGAAGTCGGAACGGTTGAGGTTCAGCGTCAGGCTGTTGCCCTGGTTGAAACCGCTCGGCACCGCTCGCTCGACCGAGGCTCCGCCCGGGATGCGACCGGCCGACGGAACGTTGACGGTGATTTTCGAACCGTCGCGGCCTTCAGCATCGAAACCGCCCACCACCAGGTTGCCCTGGGCGATGGCATAGACGTTACCGTCGATACCCTTGAGCGGCGTCAGCAGCAAGGTACCGCCACGCAGGCTCTTGGAGTTACCGATGGACGAAACGGTGATGTCGACCTGCTGTCCCGGCTTGGCGAACGCTGGCAAGTCAGCACTGATCGACACGGCCGCGACGTTCTTCAACTGCACGTTGCCTGATCCCGGCGGTACCTTGATACCGAACTGCGAGAGCATGTTGTTGAAGGTCTGCAGGGTGAACGGGGTTTGCGTCGTCTGGTCACCGGTGCCGTTAAGCCCGACCACCAGCCCGTAACCGATCAATTGGTTGGAACGCACGCCGGAAATACTGGCGATATCCTTTAGCCGCTCGGCTTGAGCACCCAGCGACAAGGACATCAACAGCGCAGCTGCGATCAGGTGCTTGAAGTTCAACTTGCTCACCAAAAAAGCCACCTAGAAAGGGAACAGCGGGCTGAGGAAGAAACGGTCGAACCAGCCTGGCTGACTCGCATCGGCAAACGAACCGGTGCCCGAATAGGTGATGCGCGCATCGGCGACGCGAGTCGACGAAACAGTGTTGTCGGTAGCGATGTCATCGGCACGCACGAGCCCTGCGATCCGCACCAGCTCATCCCCGGTGTTGAGGGTCATCCACTTCTCGCCTCGCACGGCAATGATGCCGTTGGGCAACACGTCGGCGACGGTCACGGTGATCGAGCCGGTCAGGGTATTGCCCTGGGCTGCCTTGCTGTCGCCTTTGGTCGCACGGTCACCTTCGTAACTGGCGCTCAGACTCAGGTCGCCACTACCAAACGGGTTGTTGGTATTGGGCGTAGAACCGAACAGCGACGTCAGGCCGATGCCGGTCTTGCTGTTCTTGGCCACCTGCGAGTTGGCGTTTTTACTGGCCTGGGTCTTCTCGTTCAGCGTGATGGTGATGATGTCACCGACCCGAAACGCCTTGCGGTCGCCGTAGAGGTTCTGTTCGAAACCGGCCTGGTAGATCGAGCCGTTGTTCGCGGCAGCCGGCAGCGGCGTACGCGGCAACACCGGGGCATAGTAGGGATCATTGGGCTTGGGTGTCGACGGCACACAGCCCGAGAGCACGGTGACTCCAGTCAATGCCAGAACGGAAACGAAGCGATTCATGACCCTACCTCACGGTGTTGCAGGCGGCCTCATGGCCGCCTCATAGACTTGATTACAGATTCTGCGTTACGAACGAGAGCATCTGGTCGGCGGTGGAGATCACCTTGGAGTTCATCTCGTAGGCGCGCTGAGTGGTGATCATGTTGACCATCTCTTCAACGGTGCTGACGTTGGACGTTTCCAGAGTGTTCTGCAGCGTGGTGCCGAAACCGGCCAGGCCTGGCGTACCGACTTGCGGCGCACCACTGGCGGCGGTTTCCAGGAACAGGTTGTTACCCACGGCCTGCAGGCCGGCCGGGTTGATGAAGTCGGCGGTTTGCAGGTTGCCGATCACCTGGGCAGCCGGGTTGCCGGCAACGGTGATGGACACGGTGCCATCGCGACCGACCGTGAAGGTCTGGGCATCGTTAGGAATGACGATGGCCGGCTCCAGGGCAAACCCGCTGGCGTTGACGATCTGGCCATTGGAGTCCAGGTGGAAGGTACCGTCACGGGTGTAGGACGTTGTGCCGTCAGGCTGCAGAATCTGGAAGAAACCGCGACCATCGATGGCCATGTCCAGCGGCTGCTCGGTGGTCTGCAGGCTGCCGGCGGTGAAGTTCTTCTGGGTGCCGACAATGCGCACACCGGTACCCAGTTGCAGGCCCGACGGCAGTTCGCTGTCCTGGGTCGACTGGGCGCCTGGCTGACGCTTGATCTGATAGAGCAGATCCTGGAACTCGGCGCGGTCACGTTTGAAACCCGTGGTCGACACGTTGGCCAGGTTGTTGGAGATGGTGGTCAGGTTGGTGTCCTGGGCGGACAGACCGGTTTTGGCAACCCATAGAGCCGGAAGCATTCGATTCTCCTCGTGCGCCTGTTTTACGGCGCGACGTTCTGATAGTTAGCTGATCTGCAAGACCCGAGCCATGGCCTGGTCGTCGTCTTTGGCGGTGTTCATCATCTTGATGTGCAGCTCGAATTGCTTGGACAAGGCCAGCACCGAGGTCATCTCTTCCACGGCGTTGACGTTGCTCGACTCGAGGAACCCGGACACCAGCTTGACGTTGGCATCGGCTTGCGCCGGCTGACCGTCCTTGGTGTGGATCGAACCGTCCAGGCCTTTGGTCATGTTCTTGATGTCCGGATTGACCAGCTTGATGCGGTCGACTTCGGCCATCACGCGAGGGCCTTCACCCATCGCACGGATGCTGATGGTGCCGTCTTCGCCCACTTCGATCTGCTGCTCTGGCGGCACGGCAATCGGCCCGCCATTGCCGATGACCGGCATGCCGTTGCCGGCCCGCAATACGCCCAGGGCGTCAACCACCAGACTGCCGGTGCGCACATAGCTTTCACCGCCATCAGGGTTCTGCACGGCCAGCCAGCCGTTGCCTTGCACGGCGACATCGAGGTCGCGACCGGTCTCCACCAGGGCACCCGGTGAAAAGTCCGTGGCCGGGCGTTCGGACATCGCAAACGCACGCGCCGGAAAGCTGTCACCGAACACCGGCATCGAACGCGCCTGCTCCAGGTCTTTCTGGAAGCCGTTGGTGGAGATGTTCGCCAGGTTGTTGGCATGAGCCTTTTGCGCCAGGGCATTCTGGCTGGCGCCGGTCATTGCCACATAAAGGTACTTGTCCAAAATCTTTCCTCTGCCTGCCGGACGTTTGCCGCCCACTGCTGTACTGATGAGCCACAAGCAATTTGCAGACCAACTTGTTCCTGGCGCGGTAAGACCCGGCAAACAAAGGGCTTGAGGGATTGAGCAGGCGCGGAGGGTTTGTATCAGAGACGAAAAACCGGCGGTGTTATGCCGGTGGGTGGCAAGGCTTGACCTGTTGTAGCTGCCCCCCCCCCCCCCCGTGGCAAGGGAGCTTGCTCCCGCTGCGCTGCGAAGCAGCACCGGAATGGATAACCGCAATCTTTCAGGCATATCGTGCAGCAACCACTTTGCCAAAGGTGCTTTGAGCTCAAGTCGGGCCTGGAAATCGATGTGCGCTAGCTCATGCTTACCGAAAAACTGGACGATCTCGTGATCTAGAGCAAGCCAAAACTCTTCATTCTGCCGTTTCCAGCTCAACTATGAGATCAATCTGAACATTTTCCCGTCGCCATCCGAATTCTCAATAAAAAGGCTGGCGGAAGCGATACGTTGCAGGCTGTCTTTCAACCACTTGTAGCTTGTCGTACCTGGGGATCTGCCAATAGCCTGGAGAAAATGGCTGCGTACAAAATGAATCTGTTCCCCAGCTTTACGGCCCTGGGCAAGGAGGAGTGCATGCAGGAAAACATCGTTATCGGCCATGTCCAGTTGTTCGCCCGTATAGAGGGTAGCACTAGTCGGGTAGCCCCAGCTTATTACTGATCCAGCCCCCCCCCTGAGAACCGTACGTGCGATTTTCACCGCATACGGCTCAAGCCGTTAATAAGCCTTGAGGAATTAAGGCGTATCGGCCTCTCTGCGTCCCTGGAGCCAATACACCTTTGCAATCAGTTCCGAGTCGACTACGCCTCCCTCCGATAGTGGTGATAGATGGCAGGCCGCAGACACGCGCTTTCGCCCGTGCTCTATCATGCTGGCCTGATGTCGCTACTTCTGAGATAGTCCCATCAGACTTTATGTAATCAACGACCGCGCAGAAGTCTGCCCGGTTTACCGTGGGGGGTGATGTTCCAACCCCTATCCGAACTATTACAGCCCCGCGCTCGCTTTCTCTGCGACCCCTTACCCAGACGGCCAACAGCTCACCTTACGGCTCACCTGCCCAAAAGGCAGCGGTATGGGCTTACCACGTTCGTTACCTGTCACACGACCAGGTTAGAGCCTGCCTTTTTGCAGGGAGCCTTGTGATGACGTATTTCCACATCCCACAGAAATAACCAACTCCCTACCTTTTGGTTCATGCCTGTCTGCCGCTTTGGCATGTTTTCAGTCATGGCATTTATCAGCAGCTCACTTGCGTTGCTCATACTGGCCAGCCTGGCGCCTCAACGCTCTGTGAGGCACGGCTATAACGCTTGGCGGTTGCAAAACTCCGTTGAAGACAGGACCACTCAACCGTGAGGCCTTCTTTCCTGTCTCGATAAGAGAAATGCGTTGGGATCAGCTCCTGCTGCAGCCTACAGCATGGCTGCCATCCTCAAAGACCTTGGTGGCCGACTTGCACATATAGCTCGTTCGGCTGAAGAACGCAGTCTGCCCCTCCAGATCACCACGATTGAGTTTGTAGATCGACTTGCGTGGGCTCTCGACCAAGCCTCTGACTTCCCCTATCGATAACCCCAAAGCGCTGGCCCATGCTTCTTGCAGGCGATTAAACATGTTGTCCCTGTCTGAGTTGAACCAGCCCAGGCAATTGAAGGCATCACGGTTGAGCAGGATTGCCAGGTGATAGTGAGGCTTGCCCTGCTGCCCGTGCTCCCGCACCCAGAAGTAGCGGACCTTGCAGTCATGAGCATACGGATTCGATACGCAAGCCCTGCTGCGGTTATGTTTAATCTTGGCTTTAAAGGATGCGATAAAATACTCAATGACTTGGTTCGTGTATGCGTAGTCAGGTAGCGGAATACCCATAGGTAGTCGTAGGTCTACTCGGAAAGCAAACACTCGTGGGTATTCAGCCAGCGCATACTGCATCGTCTCCAACAGACGATGCAGGTACTGCTGAATGAAGGGGGCCTTTGTCCTCTTGAATAGGCCAACCTAGGAAGGTACTGTCACGGTGAAAGATAAGGTTGGTGTTGTCAGGATGACGGATCATGGTGGTACTCCCGTGGGTAAGTTCATACCTTCAGCACGGTGAGTACTTTTTTACCGACATCCCTTAATGCCTGCCTGACAAGCAGGCCTCGATGGGCCTGCTACATTGCCTCAACCTACCGGATGAATCTTTGTCCTTGGGTAGATGAAGTAGCTACTAAAAGCATATTACCAGTACCGAAAAGCCACCCCCTGAACTCCCGCGATAAATGCCTACAGATCGTGGCTCAAAGCCCGTAAAACCCGGCAGGTTATTACTCTGGTGAAATATCATCCAGATCAATGGAGATCGATGTTTCATTCACTCCATGGCAACGCAGCCCCCCCTGGACAAAAAATAAGGCAGCGTGAGGTAGAGCCCACCGTGCCGATGACCACCCCCGGCTTCGGCCTAGGGCAGTCCATCGGACGGAATGACTAAGCTCGGCTCTTCAGTTACAGGTAACCTCGTTCAGCCAACGATACGCAACCTTCATAACCCACGACGACATGATCCAATAGCCGGGTGCCAACCATATTGAGAGCGTTCTTGAGGGTGGTGGTCAACGTGCGATCGGCTTGACTGGGCTCCGGGTCACCGGAGGGATGGTTGTGAACCATAATGACGGCCGCGGCGTTCTGCTCTAGAGCGATCTTGACCACTTCCCGCGGGTACACACTGGCCCCATCCAGCGTGCCTCTGAACAGCTCCCTGAAGCCTATTACCCGGTGTTTAGTGTCGAGCAGTAGCAAAGCAAAGACTTCGTGCTCGTGGTACTGCAGCAGTGTTTGCAGGTGGCTGAAGACCTGCTTGGGCTCAGTCAATGCCCGGCCTTTAGACAGACGACTCATCGCCAGTTGTTGCGCCATCTGCAGAATGTCGGCTTCGGTGACGGGTGATTCCATCACGTAGGTACCGGTGGTTTCACCGGCTACGAGCTTGTGATATTTCATGCGGATATTCCTGTGCGAATGCGTGAGAACTAAAGGGGAAGAGCGCGATTACTGGACGGTGGGCTTGCCGTTGTGCCGCGTGGCTTGCGACTCCAACTTTTGGGCGAGTGAGGGTTTGGCAGGCGCTGCCAGTTGGGCTTGGGGCTCTACAGGGCTGGGCTGATCTTCAATGGTGGGGAAGAACTCCTCGACGATGGCACCGGTGTCCTCCTCGCTGTCTTCAAAGGCCCCATTGTTAAAGCCCTGCCGGGCCGCGTGATCCAAGGCACGCTGGTCAAACCCCGCGGCTTGCCGGGTTTCCTCCAACTGCTGGGCTTCCCGCAAGGCGTCTTCCATGCTCAAGCCACTGCGCACCGTGATGTCCACGTAGAAGATCGGCGTGCCATGGCTTTGCCGGGTGGACTTACCGCGCAGGCGTAGCTCCAGCGGCAGGCAGGCCAGGCGATTGCCGGAGATTGCGCTGAAGTACTGCAGGCGTGCCGCCAGGGTGCGGATGCTATTGAACCCAGTGGTACGGAAGACAAAACTGCCCAGCGGATCGTCATCGCCAATTACCACGTTCAGCCGGCCGTAAGGCTTGCAGGCATGGCCTTGAGCCAGTGAACAGCCATCCGGTGAAGGACAGGGCAACGACTGGATGCCGTCCTTGGTCAAACGCTTGCAAGTCTCACCATTACCGACACACAGCGGCCGGCCGCTGTTACGGTCGAACAGGCTGTAGTCCGCCCGAAAGTTCAGGTCAGGTTCGTTGAACAGCAGCCGGATCGGAATACTGCGCAGTTTGCCATCCTGGCCATTGCGCAGTTCCTCATTGAGCGGGTGAAGCAGCCAACCGTCGCGGCTTTGTACCTGCGACGTGATGGTGAACTGATCATCTTTCTCCGGCAGACGTTTGCCGTTTTTCTCGACGACCTTGCCGATGGAAATACGCCCGAGTACCGGTGGGGTAATGGCTAAACCTTTGAGCATGGCGGTTCTCCTTAATCTGGAAATAAAAAAGCCACCGGGACCTAAACGGTCCGGGTGGCGTGGGTGAGGAGGGATGATTCAGCCGATCAGGAAGCGGCGACTGCCTGTTTTGATCTTGGGGTAGCGGGCCTGCAGGTAGGGTTTGTCCTTGAGCATCTGTTCGACATCCAGCCCAAGGCTGTCCTTGGACTTTTTCCAGCTGATGTAACCATCGGCAAACTCGGCCCGGGTGGCTGCTCCCATGGCCTGCTGCAGGACCTGCTTGAGCTGCGCCTCACGCGTCTCCTGCTGGGCAATGCGCTGGCGAACAGCCTTGAGCTCCAGGTAGGTGCTGGTCAACTCCGTGTGTTGGCTGAAGTCCAGGGTCTGACCGTGATCCTCGGGGTAGAGGCAGCGCAATGCCGCTTCCGCTGAGGCCGTGCCATCGGCCGGCGGTGGGGTGTCACTGACCACGTAATCCCAGAACAGCCGCTCCAGGTCGATCAGCCGAGCAATCATCGATTCGTCCCGTTCGATGCGATGGACCTCCAGGTGCTGGCCACCGAGCAGTACCGCCACATCCGCCGCCTGCTTGCCGGTGACGGCGAGCTGATGCATGACCTGCAACTGCACATACTCCGGTACACCTTCTTTCCAGAGGCGAGCCCCGTTGATACCGGCCGTTTTGCATTCGAGGATCTGTACCTCAGGCGCGCCGATCACCTCTCGGTCGATGTTGGCCAGCATCCAGGCCAGTTTTGGATCAGGATGCTGCAGCACCGCATTGACCCGGCGGACCCGATGGCCACTACGCTTGGTGTAATGGGTCGCGACAATCGGCTCCAGAATGTTGCCCCAGTAAGCTGGGCTGTCTTCATCCTGTGGATCGAGTTTGGGCAGTGAGGTATCTCGCCCGGTTTTTTCCAGCCACAGCTCCAGTTGGGATTTGTACGGATTAAGCCCGACGGCTGCGGCGGCATCCGAACTGCCGATGCCTTGTTTACGCACGACCAGCCATTCCTCACGCGGCAGGTGTTTGGTGCCCACCAGGCGCAAGGCCGGACGGGGTTTGCGACTGGGGTGTTGCAGATTTTGCATGTCCATGATGGTTTCCTGTGCGGCATAAAAAAACGCCCGGCCAGCAGAAGCTGACCAGGCGTTTTAAGCGTTGAGTGGGTGAGTAGGACTAAGCGGCGAGTTGCAGGGCTGCGGTCAGTGCGCGTTGTTTGATCACCGCTCCTTGGCCAAACCAGGCCGAGTCCATGCGGTATTCCGTACTGCGGGCACGCCGCTCGTGATCAACGTACTCGGTCACCGCATTGAGCAAGCCCCACGCAGTTCCTTGCGCTGACTCCAGGGTCGCTCCGCGGCCCTGCCCTTCATACAGGCTCTGAACCTTGCGTAACGCCCGCTCGTTGGGCAGTACCGCCGGTAGCGGACTGCTAGGACTGGCATCGCACAGCACATTCATAAAGAAGCCCATAGCTTCATGCCACTGAACCTTGCGTTCAGACAGCATGCGCATGTGGTGCATGAAGGTGTCCCATTGGGAGACGGCGATACCCAACTGCTTTTTCACCGCCTGCGGATCGAAGCGGGTGTTGTGCGGCACCTTGATCGCACGGGTGGTGCCATCCAGAGCGATGGTCAGCGTGTTGTTGCAAACTACCCGCACCGTGGTGGGAGTGGCGGTGGTGGCCAAGGTGCCATCACAGGAGGTGGCCAGCAGCAGGTAGCCATTCACCTGGTCGTTACCCTTCAGCGCGGTTGTCTGCCCTGTACGGGCGAGAGCCCAGAACTTGCGACCGCCTTTCAGTACCCCAGCGGTTTCCAGCTCGTAGCCCGAGACATCGGTGAGATCGCGATAGAACTCCAAGACCTCACGCGGCTGTACCACCTGATAGCGCTGAGAAACCACCGACAACGGGGCATTAGTGTCGGAGCGGTACAGCACTTTCTGTTCAGGGAAGGTGTGAATCGATCCCAGGGAACCGATGCTCTCGGATTTGAAATGCACTGGGCTGTCTTGGATCTTCCAATCCATACCCGCTTCGTGCTGCCAGACTTCGAGCGGTTGTTTGGGGGAGAGGCGACTGCCCAGACCATGCCAGGGCGTAGCTCCCACATAGGCCATTTGTTCAACGAGATGAGCCATGGGAATGATTCCTTGCGAATAAAAGGAATGGCCTCGCTGTCAGCGACCAACGAGGTCAGTTCATCACTACTTAGCGGTTGACGCTGAAGCGGTAACCGCACTCCAGGCACAGGTAGTTATTCAGCACCTTGTCATCCAACTGTGCACCTAGCGTGGCTCCGGCGACCCCTCCTGCAACCCCACCGAACAGACCACCGAGAATCGCCCCGGCAATACTGCCAATGGCGATCCCCACCGGCCCTCCAACTACACCTAAAATCGCGCCGGCTTCCGCGCCCGACAAGGCACCCGCGGCGCCACTGGCCGCACCGCCGGCGGCTCCCATCAATCCACCCGTTTGTTTACCGATATTTTTCGTGACTATTCGTCCAGAGTTGCAGCTTGGGCAAGGGCTATACATACGTAGATCCTCTCAAGTAATGAGCGTGCAGAGCCAACAAGCAAGCACGCCAAATCCCCTACCGCAGTCAATACCGTAGGGAGTACAGATGAGTGATATAGATCTAAGATTTTTTTATTTAATGTTTGCCACGGGACGTGGAAAGAATTTTATGAGTGTCTAAGGAGACGCTGATGAATTCGAAAACCGGTTAATGTCCATCTTATAAACCAAGAGCTCCAGCCTAGTTAAAGAGGCAAAATCTGAATTGATCAGCGAACTCCTAAAGTAAAGCGCTGATGTAGTATATGTTCAACGAACAATGTTCAAAACTTATTTCAAATGGCCATTCGCAACTCAGAAATTTCAATTACAAAATTGATATGTCATCCATAAATAATTGCTTTTAGTACCGGTCATCTGCTTAGCCCATATCGCTTTGGGACCTTGACTTTTGTGATCAGCCCATATTTGTATCGATCTTCAAGAGAAATATCATCTTCTTGATTGAGGACGTTAAATCTTTGCTGTGAGTCATTACTTCCCGTAAATATGTAACATTTACGTTCACTGTCCTCCCTTCGGGGCATGGCCAAAAGCAATATAGATCTTTTGTATAAACGTGGGTCATCCCCTACGATTGCGCTGAACAGAATCAGAAAATCTACTTTTTCATCTGATATTTCATCTATGATTGATGGCAGCTTTTGGATTTTCCGAGCCAAACAAAAAGCGACATGATAAATGAATTCTGACAATAGATTACTACTATCGTCTGTGTCCGATTGACTGCCTGTACCGATTGTACTTTTAAAGTCTTTATCAATGCGCCTGAGTATCTCTTCATCTATAAAAAAATTTGTATTCTCGATTTTAGACAGTAAAGTATTCGTCAAAAGTTCAGTATTCCAGAACTTGGAAAGTAACATCGAAGCATACTCTTCAATCTTTGCTTGTAGCAATTTCGAAACCAACAAATTTAGCGCATTTGGCTCGAACAATTCATAAAGCTTATTAAATTTATTATCGCTCGGTAAAAAACCATGAAAATTATAATGTAAAAAAATTCAGGTCTTTTTATATTTATCGACTTATGCAGAATCATTCCTGCTTCAGCCAGATTTTTATTATATGAAAGATTCTCAAATGGGTACACTATTGTGATGGCAGGATGACCGCCCTGACTTAACAGCAGATGATGAAGGTTTAGAAAGTAAATCGACTTTGTAGGTCCAAACAGCTGGGCGTTTGTAGCTCCATGTATCCATGAACGAATGATTCCCAATGAATTAAGTTTGTAAATCTGTGATTTTACACGCTCTCGGTTCAGACCTGTTTTCCTGGACAAATCGGATAACGACTCATCCCTGACAGCGCCAAATAGATCGGAATGACTGAGCAGCACCGCCAGCAGCAGTCGGTTGGTGATACTCAACTTTTCGCCATGCATCTGATTGGCGCTATGCAGCAAGTGATCAATTCGGCTTTTGTGGACCAGTGTCACGGGGTCTCTATTATCCTCAAGCAGCTTCTCAAGCCGAGCCGAGCACTGATACTCACTCCTTGGACGACCTCTCCCCGTCACAATTTTCCGGTGAATCAAAAGCTGCAGCGCCTCCAACTCTGTGATTGATCGAGTCACGATGCGATCCGTAACCCCGATCGCTTGTGCGAGCGCCTTAATGCCCAGACTTACAGAGTCATCAAGACTGTACAACTGCAAGAATCGGACGAGAAAAAACTTTACCTCTGGGCTGATGGAGTCTAATTCCAAGCGTAGTAAACGGTGATGCATGGCAACGCTATCTCCTGATTTTTTTTGAGTAAAGCTATTATATCGCAGAAAAACACCCTGTATTTTTTTTGTGTCGATTGACAACTTATCACTCCGTAATTTCACTCCGTAACGTTACGTTGTGATAGTGACCTGGAAAGGAATAGGATGGGCAAGCCTAAACATATGAGAGGGAATTAAATGAGCACGTCAGGAGGGGTATTCACATGGATTTCCGCGAAAAATGATATGCAAATAAATTGGGCTATACGCTATATCCTTAGGAACGATTCAAATTATATACACCTTTCTTCCTACGCAGACATTAAGTCGTTTGGAGAAAGCATTAAAGACAATAGCGATTGTCGAGAATTTATTAGGCGAATGAAAGCAGCCTGGAATCAAAAACAATTTAGGGATCGTTCCAATGGAAAAATATCTTGTAATTTCTCCTTGAAAATATCGACCAAAAATGCACTAAACGATCTGGCTAATCGGCAGAATATAAGTGTGACTGAATGCTTGGACCAGTTGATTTTAAATAAATTCAATCAGCATACAAACGCTAACGCTATTCCAATGCCTGGTCATCGATCGAAGCACAATACACCCGTTTCTATTTTTTTTGGTGAGAAACACATTGGAGAACAACCACCCCAACCATTACTATCTAGCCTCGTTGAGAAAGTCATACCTAACACGATTCAGCCGCCCTCGGAAAAATCAAACATTCAATCTAGTAAAATTGATGCATTCAAGAGCGAAATGGCATCAAAATTATCAGAGATGAGTATTTTCTCAAAACAAAATTAGATACCAATCATCATCTAAAATACTACAATCCGCGTCCCCATCGCGCTCTACCAGAGCAACTTACTGACTTCTGCAGCATTGTCGTTCTCCAGGAATGGGAGCAGTTTGTCTAGGAAACCGCTGATTAATTCTAAAACTGACTGATGTCTATTATAACTCAAAGCTTCCTGACTGGTTACAGAGGCAAAAATCAGAATTAATCAGCGGTTCCTTAAGCCCCCCTCTTACGCGAAACATATGCCTATTTTTCATTACATATTTTTCAATCTCAGTTTTTTCTCTTAACCTAGACACAGTCCTGGGTTGTTTGACAGCGATACCTTTACATCGCTGCCTGTATCTTCAGCCAAGATTTCCTGGACTTCTTTGATAAAACTAGAATTTTCTGCAAGACTCTTTCTCACACTGCGATCCCTGTCGGCGACCAACCTTGCTTGCAGCTCGTCTGAAATCTTCGGATACAAGGCGATAATAGTTTTCAACGCCGTATCAGCATTGCTTAGCAAAATTAGTTTCTCGCTCTCCGTCAAATCTGGACATTGGGCCAGTACCTGCTTTATGCTAATTTTACCATTTTCTAACAGCTTAAATTTTACACTGCTAGTGTGCTGTCTCACAAATAAAGATCCTAATGCCGGTGAGGCCATTGCCTAATGGGCTCGCTGTATCTTGTTCAGAATATCCTCGGCGGCGGCAAAAACTGAGTGCAACACCTGACCTTTCCGGTACGGTGCTGCCCCATGTCTTATCACGAACTCAGCGTCGAAGAACGCGCCGCCATTCTAATCGGTCATGTCCAGGGTCTCAGCCAGCGTCGAATTGCTCGGCTGATCGAACGATCTCCTTCGATCATCAGCCGGGAGTTACGCCGCAATCGAGAGGTCTGTGGTAGTTACTCGGCCCGTGCGGCCCAGCAACAAATGCAAGCCCGCCGCCAAACCTGTCGGCCGATGCGAAAGCTGTTGCCGGGTAGCGAACGCTTCGAGTTGGTGGCCCATATGCTGCGCGAGCGTTTGTCTCCCGAGCAGATTGCCGGCAAGGTATGCAGCATGAACATTCCCAGCCTTAGAGATGCCTACGTCTGCCGCGAGACGATCTATAACGCGATCTATGCCCTGCCGGTCGGCGAACTGCGCAAGGAACTGATCATCTGTCTGCGCCAAGGCAAAACGGCCCGCTGGCCACGCTCAGGCGGCGTGGATCGGCGCGGCCAGATCCCCGAGATGTTCAGCATTCATGTGCGCCCGCCGGAGATTGAAGACCGTCTGATGCCTGGGCATTGGGAAGGCGACTTGATCAAGGGCAAGGCCAACGCCTCGTCCGTAGGCACGTTGGTGGAACGCACCAGTGGCTACCTGATGCTGGTGAAGATGAATGACGCGACCGCAACCTCAGCGATGGAGGGCTTCAGCGCCGCGCTCAATAGCATGCCGTTGGCGATGCGCAGGAGCATGACCTACGACCAGGGCCGAGAGATGACGCGGCACGCGGAGATTACCCAGAGCACCGGGGTGGCGATTTACTTCTGCGACCCGCACAGCCCTTGGCAGCGCGGCAGTAATGAAAATATCCACGGGCTGATCCGCCAGTACCTGCCCAAAGGGGCGGACTTGTCGGGACACAGCCAAGGACAGTTAGATGCCATTGCCTTGCAATTGAATATACGCCCACGTAAATGCTTCGATTTCAAATGTCCGATCGAGGTGATGAGTGAGGTGATGCAAAAGGCCATTGCGATGCGGCACGATACTCCCATGACAATTCAATAACCGTGTTGCATTCAGCTCCTGCAACCGCCCTCCCCTTTGGCGCTCCAGACATAGCGAGTCGGCTGCGCATTTCGCAGTGCCAGGAATGTGGTGATCGAGCTTTCCAGTTCGCTCAGGTTAGAAACTTATTTCAGAGAGGGCACACTAGCGTAGTTTAGGATGGCTTTACGGCCGCTTCGCGCCCGAGCGTGAGCAAGCTCCCTCGCCACAGGGTCAGGCGTTGTCTTTCCCAACCTGATAATCACGCAACTTATTGGCAATGGTGGTGTGGGAAACCCCCAACCGCTTACCCAATTGCCGACTGCTCGGATGCTCGGAATACAGCCGCTCCAGCACTGCCTTTTCGAAACGCCCGACAATCTCATCCAGCCCACCTTCGAGGGAAAAATCGCCAAGGGGCTGACGCACACCGTAATCAGGCAAGCGAATATGCTCGACCTTGACCGTGCCGCCTTCACACAGCGACACCGCCTGAAACAGCACGTTTTCCAACTGCCGAACGTTGCCCGGCCAATGGTAATGACTGAGTCGTTCCATGGCCGCCGGCGCGAGTTTTGGCAACGGGCAACCGATCTGTCGACTGGCTTGATCGAGGAAGTGTTCCACCAGCGGCGCCAAACCGTCGAGGCATTCGCGCAGCGGCGGGATGTGCAGCGACAACACGTTCAAGCGGTGATACAGGTCCTGACGAAACTCTCCGCGGGCGCACAACTCGGACAAATCGACCTGGGTCGCACAAATCACTCGCACATCGAGATAAACCTCTTCATCACTGCCTACACGACGGAAGCAACCGTCCTGCAGGAAGCGCAGAAGTTTCACCTGCAAACGCGGGCTCATTTCCCCAACGCCATCGAGAAACAGCGTACCGCCCGCCGTCAGCTCCAGCAGGCCGAGCTTGCCTTCAGCCCGCGCACCTTCGAAAGCGCCGGGGCCGTAGCCGAACAATTCAGTCTCGGCCATGGACTCCGGCAGACCGGCGCAGTTGAGCGCCATCAACGGTGACTGACCACGAGGACTGGCCAGATGGCAGGCGCGTGCCAGCAATTCTTTACCGGTACCGGTTTCGCCCTCTATCAATAGCGGTGCGTCCAGTGGCGCCATGCGCCGCGCCTCACGCACCACCGCCGCCATCACTTTCGAGCTTTGGAAGATGCTGTCGAAGCCGCGCAGCTCCTGTTTGCGCACGTTATAAATACGCTCGCCCACCCGGTCGGCGCGATGCAGCGTCAATACCGCACCGGCCATGGCTTCGCTATCGTCATGCTCCGATTGCAGCGGCGCGATGTCAGCCAGAAACACGTCGCCCTTGACCTTGACCCGCAGCCCATTGATCCGCGATTTGTTGGCGCGCACCAGCTCTGGCAAGTCGAAATCTTCGGCGTAACGCGACAGCGGTATCCCCGGCACCTCATCGACGCGCACCCCGAGCAATTGCGCAGCTGCGCGGTTGGCCGCCACGATGGAGCCGCCCATGTCGATCGAGAGCACCGGAAACTCCAGGGCGCCGAGCAAGGCATTGAGCTCCATGTGCCGACGCTCGCTGGGCATCAGCCCTACGCGCTTGACGCCAAAAACCCCGGCGATGGCCTCGAATTTCGGACGCAACGCCTGGAACTGAATGTTGATCAGGTTCGGGCAATGCAGGTAGATGGCGTTGCCATGCTCACCGCCCACTTCCCCACGAGCGACGTTAATCCCGTACCCCACCAGCAAGTTGAGAATGTCGCGCAGGATGCCAATGCGGTTCTGGCAGTGGACTTTGATACGCATATAAAAGGCCTGATAAACGATGATTGACCTGTGGGAGCCAGCCTGCTGGCGTTGGCGTCGCAACAGGCGATTTTGATGTCAAATGACACACCGCTATCGCCAGCAGGCTGGCTCCCACAGGGATAGCGCCCGATTTTTCTGATTAGGCGCCCAGATAGTCGTCAAGATTATGTGACACCCAGAGCGCTTTTCAAACCGGCAAATCTCAATAACTGCGCGACGCCGGCCAATACGTAACGAAAACTTTACGATATTTGCGGATTTTTCCTACATTCGCCGCTGAACGCCTGCTGCACCACTGCAATTCATGGGTTATTTCTAGGTCCATAGCTGGACATAACAAGAACGAAGTCCCCTCGCAGGAGAGCAGCATGAAGCAGACGCAATACGTGGCTCGCGAGCCCGATGCGCAAGGTTTTATCGACTACACCGCTGAAGAACACGCGGTGTGGAACACGCTGATCACTCGCCAGTTGAAAGTGATCGAAGGGCGTGCGTGCCAGGAATACCTGGACGGTATCGAAAAGCTCGGTCTGCCCCACGACCGCATTCCGCAACTGGGCGAAATCAACAAGGTGCTCGGTGAAACCACCGGTTGGCAGGTCGCCCGGGTGCCGGCGCTGATCCCCTTCCAGACCTTTTTTGAATTGCTCGCCAACAAGCAGTTTCCGGTTGCCACTTTTATTCGCACCCGCGAAGAACTGGATTACCTGCAAGAGCCGGACATTTTCCACGAGATCTTCGGCCACTGTCCGTTGCTGACCAACCCTTGGTTCGCGGAATTTACCCATACCTACGGCAAACTCGGCCTGCAGGCCTCCAAGGAAGAACGCGTGTACCTGGCGCGCCTGTACTGGATGACCATCGAGTTCGGCCTGCTGGAAACCCCGCAAGGCCGGCGCATCTACGGCGGCGGCATCCTGTCTTCGCCGAAAGAGACCGTGTACTGCCTGTCGGGCGAACCTGAACATCAGGCGTTCGATCCGCTGGAGTGCATGCGCACGCCTTACCGCATCGACATCCTGCAGCCACTGTATTTCGTCTTGCCAGATCTCAAGCGCCTGTTCGACCTCGCCCACGAAGACATCATGGGCATGGTCAAGCAAGCGATGCAGATGGGCCTGCATGCACCGAAATTTCCGCCAAAACCAAAAGCCGCGTGATCCGCAGCTTTTAGAACCAAGTGAGCCTGTCCGGAACCGACGCTTTGCTTTAGCGTGGTGACATGACGGCCGAATTCCAAACATTCGATTTCAGGAACACACCATGTCCACATTGAACCAAGCCCACTGCGAAGCCTGCCGCGCCGATGCTCCGCAAGTCAGCGACGAAGAACTGCCGGTACTGATCAAGCAGATCCCGGACTGGAACATCGAAGTACGCGACAGCATCATGCAGCTGGAAAAAGTCTTCCTGTTCAAAAACTTCAAGCACGCCCTGGCGTTCACCAACGCCGTCGGTGAAATCTCCGAGGCCGAAGGTCACCACCCAGGCCTGCTGACCGAGTGGGGCAAAGTCACCGTCACCTGGTGGAGCCACTCGATCAAAGGCCTGCACCGCAATGACTTCATCATGGCCGCGCGCACGGACGAAGTGGCCAAGGACGCCGAGGGCCGAAAATAATGCATTTCGACGCCATCGGCCGGGTGCCCGGCGATCCGATCCTCGGCCTGATGGAGGCCTATGCGCAGGACCCCAACCCGCGCAAATTCGACCTCGGCGTGGGTGTCTACAAAGACGCCCAGGGCCTGACCTCGATTCCCCAGGCCGTGAAACTCGCCGAGGCGCGCCTGGTCGATCGCCAGACCACCAAGACCTACATCGGCGGTCATGGCGAACCGGCCTTCGGCAAGCTCATCAGTGAGCTGGTGCTCGGCGCCGATTCAAAACTGATCAGCGAACATCGCGCCGGCGCCACCCAGACACCGGGCGGTACCGGAGCGTTGCGCCTGAGCGCGGACTTCATCGCCCAGTGCCTGCCGGGCCGTGGCATCTGGTTGAGCAATCCGACCTGGCCGATCCACGAAACCATTTTCGCGGCGGCCAAGGTCAAGGTCAGTCATTACCCCTACGTGGGCAGCGACAATCGTCTCGACGTCGATGCCATGCTCGCCGTGCTCAATGACGCGCCAAAGGGTGACGTGGTGCTGCTGCACGCCTGCTGCCACAACCCGACCGGTTTCGATCTGTCCCACGACGACTGGCGCCGTGTGTTGGACGTGGTGCGTCGGCGTGAACTGCTGCCGCTGATCGATTTCGCCTACCAGGGCTTCGGCGATGGGCTGGAACAGGACGCATGGTCGACCCGTTTGTTCGCCGCCGAGTTGCCGGAAGTGCTGATCACCAGCTCCTGCTCGAAGAACTTCGGCCTGTATCGCGACCGCACCGGCGCTTTGATTGTCTGCGCGAAAACCGCCGACAAGCTGGTGGATATCCGCAGCCAACTGGCCAACATCGCCCGCAACCTGTGGTCGACGCCACCGGATCACGGTGCTGCGGTGGTGGCAACCATCCTCGGCGATCCAGAGTTGAAGCGCTTGTGGGCCGACGAAGTGGAAACCATGCGCTTGCGTATTGCCCAACTGCGAAGCGGACTGGTGGAAGCCCTTGAACCCCACGGTTTACGCGAGCGTTTTGCGCACATTGGTGTGCAGCGCGGAATGTTTTCCTACACCGGCTTGACCCCTGAACAGGTGAAAAACCTGCGCGACCATCACAGCGTGTACATGGTCAGTTCCGGTCGGGCCAACGTGGCGGGGATTGATGCGACGCGTCTGGATCTGCTGGCACAGGCGATTGCTGACGTCTGCAAGTAACCCCCAAAACACTGCCCCCCGTAGGAGCGAGCAGGCTCGCTCCTACAAAGGGCCTGCGTCAATACAACAGACCTGTCTAGACAATCCCATTCGTCGAAACAAATAGATATAAAAGTCTGTTTGTCATTTCCCCTGCTGTATCCTGCCCAGGCTTTTTTTAAAAGCGCGGATCTACCAGATCTATCAACAGACTTAGCGAGGAGCGCGACTATGCACGAGATTCCTAATCTCCCCTTCCCAAGCCTGCACGAACCTGAGCAGACGACCACGCAACAAGCCGGCGCCCAACAGCCCGAGCCGAAAGAAGCCACTGGCAGCCGCAAGGCTGACAGCGAAGACTGAAACACCCGCCGTACAGACCGTGTGGAAAGCGCTAACATGCGCTTTCCACACCGCCTGAACCGTGAGTCCCGCACCATGACCGACAACGTCACTCCTCCTTTTGATGAAGCATTGCAGGCCAGCGTTCTGATCGGTACCGCCGAGAAAATGATCGAGATCTGGACTCGTCTGTCTTCTGAAAAACAAGCCGCATTGCTGGCCCGCTTCGGCAGCGAAGAAAATGCGCTGGCCGCCCTGGTCACCACGCAACTGTTGGCGCCCGCCAAGCCCTGACTAATCCCGTTCGGCAATTAGTTTTACTTTTTCTCAACCCACGACCGCCTACGCCGTTATCATAAGCAGCCTATCTATCTGCTATCCCGTGGACCTTTGACCCATGTCTGAAAACCAGCGCCCCCTGGCGGTCACGCTGCAAGTTGTCTCCATCGTCCTGTTTACCTTTATCGGCTACCTGAACATTGGTATTCCCCTGGCCGTATTGCCCGGCTACGTCCACAGCGACCTCGGCTTCGGCGCGGTGATCGCCGGTTTGGTGATCAGCGTGCAATACCTTGCCACCCTGCTCAGCCGTCCGTACGCCGGGAAAATCATCGATAACAAGGGCAGCAAATTGGCCGTGATGTACGGCTTGGCCGGTTGCGGGCTCAGTGGCGTATTCATGCTGCTTTCAGCCTGGACCCAAAGCCTGCCGATATTGAGTCTGATCAGCCTGTTGGTCGGTCGCCTGGTGCTCGGCAGTGCGGAAAGCCTGGTGGGCTCCGGCTCGATTGGCTGGGGCATCGGCCGGGTTGGCGCGGCGAACACCGCCAAGGTCATCTCCTGGAACGGCATCGCCAGTTATGGCGCACTGGCGGTCGGCGCGCCGCTGGGGGTGCTGCTGGTCAATCAAATGGGCTTGTGGAGCATGGGCGTGAGTATCGTGTTGCTGGCTGCCCTTGGCCTGTTGCTGGCATGGCCGAAAACCGCTGCGCCGATCGTGACCGGTGAGCGCTTGCCGTTCATGCATGTACTCGGTCGGGTGCTGCCCCACGGCTGCGGACTGGCCTTGGGCTCCATCGGTTTCGGTACCATCGCCACGTTTATCACCCTGTATTACGCCACCCGGCACTGGGACAACGCGGTGCTGTGCCTGAGCCTGTTTGGTGCCAGCTTCATTGGTGCACGACTGTTGTTCGGCAACCTGATCAACCGCCTCGGCGGCTTCCGCGTGGCGATTGCCTGCCTGTCGGTGGAGGTCCTGGGGCTGTTGCTGCTGTGGCTGGCACCTGACGCGCACTGGGCGCTCGCGGGCGCTGCGCTCAGTGGCTTTGGCTTCTCACTGGTGTTTCCGGCGCTGGGGGTCGAAGCGGTCAACCTCGTGCCCGCGTCCAGCCGTGGCGCGGCGGTCGGGGCTTATTCGCTGTTCATCGACTTGTCGCTGGGGATCACCGGACCACTGGCTGGCGCGATTGCGGCGGGCTTCGGTTTTGCCTCTATCTTCCTGTTCGCCGCCCTGGCCGCTTTAACCGGTTTGATGCTCAGCATCTACTTGTACCGGCAGGCGCCGAAACAGCGCGAAGCGCGAGAATCCCGCTAAAAGTCGACCTTGCCGCGCCCGGCCTTGATGTTGCCGCGCTTGCTCTTGGATTCGAGCCGACGAGTCTTCGAACCGAGGGTCGGCTTGGTCGGGCGGCGTTTCTTTTCGACCTTGGTGGCGCTGAGGATCAGCTCGGTCAAACGCGCCAGCGCATCGGCCCGGTTCTGTTCCTGGGTCCGGTATTGCTGGGCCTTGATGATCAACACACCTTCACCGGTGATACGACTGTCGCGCAACGCCAGCAGCCGTTCCTTGTAGAACTCGGGCAAGGACGAGGCCGCAATGTCGAAGCGCAGGTGCACCGCGCTGGAGACCTTGTTGACGTTCTGCCCACCGGCGCCCTGGGCGCGGATGGCGGTCAACTCGATCTCGGCATCCGGTATATGCACGTTGTTGGAAATCACCAGCATGGAAAAGGGGTCCGGGGTCGGGAGCGTTCAGGATACCGCGAATGACGCTCTGAATAGCAGGTAATCACTTGCGCAGGCGAGATCGAAAAAGCCTTGCCGGACTATTCTTACAGCCATGTCGGATTTACAAAAGGGATGTTGCATTGTTTCCAATAGCCGCACTAATCTAAGGACTCACATCAAGCTGGTTATTTAGACAATGAATTTTGAGAATATTCGATACCATATTTCGGTTACTCTTTTGGTTTTAGGGTGTTCAATTCCGATCATGGGAATGGCTGTCTGGATAATAACTGAGATAGTTCCGCTTGAAGGCCGAGATTTAAAAATCGCCTATTTGGCAACCTATGCAACCATCGTATTATTCGGATTACGCTTTTACACTCCAAGACTGCGAGGCTTTGCATAAACCAATCACGTTAAACTACTCAACGCGCGCATATTTGAAAGAGATACCAATGAATCTTGAAAATATACGATACCACATCGCCGTCACCCTTCTAGTATTAGGCTGTTCTGGCTTGCCGACATTATTTATTGTGTTTTGCATAAACAAGGTAATTCACATAGATGAAAACCATCTGGACACTGCATACCTATTAACATACGCGATACTCGTATTTTTTGGGCTATGCTTTTACATCCCAAGAATGCGCGGCTTTACATAACGAAGCAGCGCATTCCGAAATATTACGGGGCACCTCCCTGCAATTCACCTTCCTCATAAATAGCGTTCAACGTTATAGAATCAACCAAACCTTCAAAAATCAGCGCTAACTTTCCGGCTTGCTGATAAGCCCGCTCATTACTAATAGGATCAAATCTAAAAAATTGTGCAGAACCTGGTTTTCGTACCACCCTGAACATTCCATAACCCGACAAAATCAAGTCTGTAGTGTAGTACGCTAAATTACCATTATAACCATCCCTAAATAACGCCTGATAACCATGCCGAATTGGCCCTTGAGTAGCAGGTGTGCCAGGACCGTTATAAATATTAGTCACACCTTCAGCGATATTGTTAGCCCCATGACTGACTAGAAGTGCACCAGGCACAACCCCAACGCCCCAGGACGCCCCTGCTACTGCTATCCCTGCTTTAATCTGCGCACCTCCTGCTAAAATAGTGATGCCGTTCTGAACATAAAAATTTGCCTTAGATAATAATTCTCCGTGTTCAGCCCTGATCTGTTCCAGCCCTTCCCACGCACTAATAACCCCCTCATCTACCGCCTGAATCACTTCATCAACATAGGCGGCGACCATCGAACCAAATCGAAGCCGTGCAAAACCGTCAGGAATATGCGCCATGCCAATGGCGCACCCCGCTGCAACCAGATCAGAAGCAGATCTGGTTACATCATGAATATCGCAGGAAGATTCATTCATCCTCTTTCATCCAGGTGCTATAAGCACTGGTCGCCGCTGGAACATGCGCCCAGGCAATATTCCTGTATCGGATAGACACCAACTCTTGCGGCTCGGCATCATTCATGCGAATGGCATGGGGAACCTGCTGGCTGATATGCGCAATACGCGCATCGGTGAGGTGTATCGAATAATATCGCTCTTGACCTCCGGTCGAGGAGGTTCGGTATAAATTGATGATGCAGTCCAGTTCTTCACCAGTATGCAGCGCGCTCGCCAGCAGAGGCGATGACTTGTCGATGGCTTTGGTAATCATGATCGGCATGTGCTTGCCGCGACCGCTTGTGACACTGCCATCATTACCCGTGAGCATATCGTGCGAGTAAGCCAACACCGTGATTTCATCCTGATGGCCGAGTTGGCATTTGTTGCCGATAGAGCTTTGGCCTGAACAACCCGCTGAAATCAAGCCTTGTCGTTTACCGGTGATACTCATGTAACTTTGACTCGCCACAATCAGCACTCCTTGTTTAATTGGAGCGCCCGAGTCTAGGGCAAACAGGAGCAGGCAGGCTGTAGGCCCGTTCCGAATTAATCCGTTTTATTAAAAGTTCCGAAATGACTGTAGTAATCGATACTCGACTTTGTAGGAACCAGACTTCATCGCAATCGTGAAATCAGAACATCAAGAACAATAAACCCGGCACATGGCCGGGTTTGTTGTTTCTGTGCTCTACGCTTACTTCGCGCTGGCAGCCTGCAGCGCCTGCCGCGCACTGCGCTTGTTCTTGATGCCGTAGCAGACCCACATGAACACGATCCAGACCGGAATCGCATACACCGAGATCTGGATCCCCGGAATCAACAGCATCACGCCGAGAATGAACACCACGAACGCCAGGCAGATGTAGTTCCCGTACGGGTACCACAGGGCCTTGAACAGCGGCGTCTGGCGGGTCTTGTTCATGTGCTGGCGGAACTTGAAGTGCGAGAAGCTGATCATCGCCCAGTTGATCACCAGGGTAGCCACCACCAGTGACATCAGCAGTTCCAGCGCGTTTTGTGGGATCAGGTAGTTCAGCAGCACCGCGATCAGCGTCACGGCAGCCGAGGCCAGGATCGAACGCACCGGCACACCGCGCTTGTCGATCTTCGCCAGCGCTTTCGGCGCGTCGCCCTGCTCGGCCATGCCCAGCAACATGCGGCTGTTGCAGTAGGTGCCGCTGTTGTACACCGACAACGCCGCCGTCAGAACCACGAAGTTGAGGATGTGCGCGGCGGTGTTGCTACCCAGCATCGAGAACACCTGGACGAAAGGACTGCCGCTGTAGGAGTCGCCGGATGCGTTCAGGGTCTGCAGCAGGCTGTCCCACGGGGTCAGCGACAGCAGGATAACCAGCGCACCGATGTAGAAAATCAGGATGCGGTAGATCACCTGGTTGATGGCTTTGGGGATCACGGTTTTCGGCTTGTCGGCTTCGGCTGCGGTGAAGCCGAGCATTTCCAGGCCACCGAAGGAGAACATGATGATCGCCATGGCCATCACCAGACCGCTGACGCCGTTCGGGAAGAAGCCGCCGTGGGACCACAGGTTGCTCACCGAGGCTTGCGGGCCGCCGTGACCGCTGACCAGCAGGTAGCTGCCCAGGCCAATCATGCCGACGATCGCCACGACCTTGATGATCGCGAACCAGAACTCGGCCTCGCCAAAGACTTTGACGTTGGCGAGGTTGATCAGGTTGATCAGCACGAAGAAGCCAGCAGCCGTGACCCAGCTCGGGATGTGCGGCGCCCAGTAGTGAATGTATTTGCCGACGGCGGTCAGCTCCGACATGCCCACCAGAATGTACAGGATCCAGCAGTTCCAGCCCGACAGGAAGCCGGCGAAACCGCCCCAGTACTTGTGTGCGAAGTGACTGAAGGAACCGGCCACCGGCTCTTCAACGATCATTTCGCCCAGTTGGCGCATGATCATGAAGGCAATGAAGCCGCAAATGGCATAGCCGAGGATCATCGACGGGCCGGCGGATTTCAGTACCCCGGCCGAGCCGAGGAACAAACCGGTACCAATCGCGCCACCGAGGGCAATCAGTTGAATATGGCGATTTTTCAGGCCGCGTTTCAGCTCGCCTGAATGCGAGTTTTGTCCACTCATGAAAAGGGTCTCACGCAAGGTTTGATGATGTTCAGTAGACGTTGCTGCTCAGCAAAGGCGTTAAGCGGCACCGATCAAACCCCAGCGCAGGCACCAGGAGTTCAGCGTATTTACAACGGTCATGCGTCACCTGTTTGTTTTTATCTGTGACGAAATCGAACCCGACACGCTCGTGACGCGGCGGAGTGAACAAGGCGGATAGCCTCGAGGTTTGCGCAGATGCGCAGGAGGTCACAGGTAAAACGCGGCGCATTGTACACCGCTAACCCCCTGCCGCCAGACACCGCTGAGTCAGCGTGTCGGTTGCCGGGATTGCCTGTGTCCACTCCGAATGGCTCGGGCGGCTGTAAAAAAGGGCTCAGACCTTTGCGGGTCATTGACGGGGACAGCAGAAAAATTGCCCCACGCAGAGAGGTGAAAACGGATTGCGGCGTTCATTGCGCCTCCTTTTTGTTATGCACCTGCACGACAGGCATGGCGCGCATGACACCCTGCATGAGGCGTTGAGACAAGCGGGTTAGAGCCATCGGCCGAGACTGAAAGGGTCGCGAAGTGGAAGAATTTTCTTACAGCATCAGGGAAGTGAGGATTGCACGGGGGTAATCGGCGGAATTCGTCAAAAAATCGTTACAGGGCGTAACGTCGGGTTTCCATTCCGGAGCTGGCGCAGGCCCGGCTAACGACATCGCGAGTCAGCCCGCTCCCGCACTGATCGTTGGCGCCGCCCACATTCATGTACACCCGTTAACCCTGGGGGAGCGGGATTGCCAGCGAAGAGGCCTCCAAAAACAACGCATCGCTGAAGCCAGGCGCAAAAAAAACGCCAACCCGAGGGATGGCGTTTTTGACTTGTCGCTCACAGCTTGCAGCCAGTGACTACATCACTCCGGCTTACGACGACCAAAGCCCGGACGCTGACCGGAACCGGCCGGTGCGCCACGACGCTTGCCGGAAGGCTTGTCACCCTCGACCAGCTTGATCCCCGGACGCTTTGGTGCCGGCTTGGCCGGACGCTTGGTGTCGACTGGACGATCGGCGACCGGCGTACCGCGACCGGCTGGAGCACCGCGACCTTCACCACGCTCGGTGCGGCCATTGGCCGGACGCGGAGTGCGTGGACCGCGCTCGCCATCCTGGCGTGCAACAGGCTTGCGCCCCGGACGCTCACCTTCGATCTGCGGCTCGCGGCTTTCACGCGGTGCGGCAGGCGCTCCAGCCGCCGGACGCAGGGTACGTACGCGCTCGGTCTTGGCCATCGGACGCGACGACTTGCGCTGCATACGCTCAAGCTTGTCTTTGCTTTTGGCGTTCAGTTGCGGCATGGCCACCGGGGTCAAGCCGACTTCGGCACTAAGAATGTCGACTTCGTACTGGCTCATTTCGCGCCAGCGGCCCATCGGCAGGTCGGAGTTGAGGAACACCGGACCAAAACGCACGCGCTTCAGACGGCTGACCACCAACCCTTGGGATTCCCACAGACGACGGACTTCGCGATTGCGACCTTCCATCACCACGCAGTGGTACCAGTGGTTGAAACCTTCTCCACCCGGAGCCTGCTGGATATCGGTGAAACGCGCCGGGCCGTCTTCGAGCACGACACCCGCTTTCAGGCGCTCGATCATCTCGTCATCGACTTCGCCACGTACACGCACGGCGTATTCGCGGTCCATCTCGTAGGACGGGTGCATCAGGCGGTTGGCCAGCTCACCGTCGGTGGTGAACATCAGCAACCCCGTGGTGTTGATGTCCAGGCGACCGATGTTGATCCAGCGCCCTTCTTTCGGACGCGGCAGCTTGTCGAACACGGTCGGACGCCCTTCCGGATCGACACGGGTGCAGATTTCGCCGTCGGGTTTGTTGTACATGATCACGCGGCGTACCGACTCGGCGGCTTCTTCGCGCTTGATCACCTTGCCATCGATGGTGATGGCGTCGTGCATGTCGACGCGCTGGCCAAGGGTGGCGTCTTTGCCGTTGACCTTGATGCGGCCGTGGCTGATCCAGGCTTCCACGTCACGGCGCGAGCCGACGCCGATACGGGCGAGGACTTTCTGCAGTTTTTCGCCTGCTGGGCCGATTGGCTGGTCGTCTTGCTGGTCGTTGATACTCATCTGGGCACCTCCCGGTGTGATCTGTCCAGGCGTGGCCTGGAACGTTGCAAATCTGTGTACTTGGGCGAAGGGATCGCCGAAGGGTCGCGAATCATACGCTCATCAGGGCGTTTGCGCATCAGAGACTAGTTGATCCGCCCAAGCTTATTGGCTTTTCCGCCAGCCGGTGATTTTGTGATGATTGACCAGAGCCCGCTCCCACAGGGGTATTGGCCAGTTACAGGGTCAAGATCAGTCTTCGAATTCGCGGCGTTCGGCTTCGATGGCTTCGGCTAAAGCCAAGGCTTCGGCCTCTTCATCACTCAGCTCGGGTTTTGGCTGTTCCAGGGCAGCAACCGCCGCCAGCAGTTTTTCCCGGGCTTCGGCGACACCGAGAATGTCGTCTTCCTGTTCCGACTCGATGCCTGGTTCGGACTCCGCTTCAAGGTCAGGCGCCGGCTCGATCTGCACGGCTTCGGTGTCCGGCTGAACGTCAGCGAACTCCGGATCAGTCACGGATACCTCGCCATCACGCAACAAATCATCGAAATCGGTCTTGATCCCCTCCTCCATGCTGTCCAGTTCCAGCAACAGGGTATGGAAACTGGTTTCTTCCTTGGGCTCTTCCGGCTCGGCACTGGCATCCGCCAGTTCCTGGAGGCCCGGCGGTACGGGCGCGTCGTCGAAATCGAGCACCGGATCGGGCTCCAGTTCGCGCAATTCGGCCAGCGGCGGCAGGTCGTCGAGGTTTTTCAGGTTGAAGTGATCGAGAAACGCCTTGGTGGTGGCAAACATCGCCGGCTTGCCCGGCACGTCGCGGTATCCAACGATGCGAATCCACTCGCGCTCCATCAGCGTTTTGACGATCTGACTGTTGACCGCCACACCCCGCACGTCCTCGATCTCGCCACGGGTGATCGGCTGGCGGTAGGCGATCAGGGCGATGGTCTCGAGCATGGCGCGGGAATAGCGCTGCGGGCGCTCCTCCCACAAGCGGCCGACCCACGGCGAAAACTTTTCGCGGATTTGCAGGCGATACCCGGACGCGACCTCCTTCAGTTCAAAGGCGCGGCCATCGCAGGACTTGGCGAGTATCGTCAACGCTTTCTTGAAAACCGGGGGCTCCGGCCGCTCGCCCTCTTCGAAGAGTTCGAACAGGCGCTCGAGGGATTGCGGTTTTCCCGAGGCCAACAGAAAGGCTTCGAGCAAAGGTGCCAGCTCGCGGGGTTCACTCAAGTTCATGATTCAACTCGTTATTCGGCTCGGGCTCGCACATGGATCGCTGCGAACGGCTCATTCTGTACCAACTCGACCAAGGATTCCTTGACCAGCTCGAGGATCGCCATAAAGGTCACCACCACCCCCAGACGTCCTTCTTCGGCGGTGAACAGCTCGACGAACGGCACAAACCCGCCGCCCTTGAGCCGTTCCAGCACATCGCTCATGCGTTCGCGGGTGGACAGCGCCTCGCGGCTGACCTGGTGGCTTTCGAACATGTCGCCGCGACGCAGCACTTCGGCCATGGACAGCAGCAGTTCCGACAGCCGCACGTCCGGCAGCAGCTTGCGCGCCCGGGCTTCCGGGGCGTCGAGCTTGGGCACCAGCACATCGCGACCGACGCGACTCAGACCATCGATGCCTTCGGCAGCGGCCTTGAAGCGCTCGTACTCTTGCAAGCGGCGGATCAGCTCGGCGCGCGGGTCTTCTTCCTCGTCTTCGACGGTTTCGGCCCGTGGCAGCAGCATCCGCGACTTGATCTCGGCCAGCATCGCGGCCATCACCAGGTACTCGGCGGCCAGCTCCAGGCGCACCGACTGCATCAACTCGACATACCCCATGTACTGACGGGTGATTTCCGCCACCGGGATGTCGAGGATATTGATGTTCTGTTTACGGATCAGGTACAGCAGCAGATCGAGGGGGCCTTCGAAGGCTTCGAGAAAGACTTCGAGCGCATCCGGCGGAATGTACAGGTCCAGCGGCATTTCCATGACCGCCTGGCCATAGACCATGGCGAAGGGCAGCTCTTGCTGGGCTCCGGCCTGACTGTCGACGGGTTCTACTGCAGACATCTAGGCCTCGGCCATGAACGGCGTGGGATCGCCGCAACCGACGCGGATCACTTCCGGCTCGCCGTCGGCGAGGTTGATCACGGTGGACGCCTTGACCCCGCCGAAACCGCCGTCGATGATCAGGTCAACCTGATGCTCAAGCACCTGGCGCATTTCATAGGGATCGGTCATCGGGTCGGTTTCGCCGGGCAGGATCAGAGTCACGCTCATCAGCGGCTCGCCGAGCTCTTCAAGCAGCGCCAAGGCAATCGGATGGCTCGGCACCCGCAGGCCGATGGTGCGTTTTTTCGGGTGCAACAGCAGACGCGGCACTTCACGGGTGGCGTTGAGAATGAAGGTGTACGGGCCCGGTAGATGGGCCTTGAGCAAGCGGAAAAGGCCCGTGTCGATCTTGGCGAACAGTCCCAATTGCGAAAGGTCGCTGCAAATCAGCGCGAAATTGTGCTTGTCATCCAGCCCGCGCAACCGGCGCACGCGCTCCACGGCATTCTTGTCGCCGATCTGGCAACCAATGGCGTAGGACGAGTCTGTGGGATAAATCACCACCCCGCCGTTGCGGATGATTTCGACCGCCTGCTTGATCAGGCGCGCTTGCGGGTTTTCCGGATGAATCTGGAAAAATTGACTCACATTCTCTACCTGTTCAGACGGCGGCAATAATTGGGTCATGTTTGAATCGACACCACAGTGGTGGCAGATCCTCCGGGACCGGGCGGTACTCACCGATCTCGGACCAGCCTCCAGGGCCATGAAAATCACTGCCGGCGCTGACCAGCAGACCAAACTCCCGGGCGAGAATGGCCAGGCTGCCCACTTGCTCGGCGGGCTGATGGCCATTGACCACTTCAATTGCGTGGCCCCCTGCTTGAATATAGTCGGCAATCAGGCGGCGACGTTTACTGCGAGTGAAATCGTAATGCCAAGGGTGCGCCAGACTGACCCAGGCGTTGGCTGCGCGCAGCGTTTCAACGGTATCTTCCAGGGTCGGCCAATGTAGCTTGACGTCGCCCAGCTTGCCGGCACCCAGCCATTTGCGGAACGCTTCGGCGCGATCCTTGACGAAACCTTCGCGCACCATCCAGTCGGCAAAGTGCGGGCGGGCCGGCGCGTTGCCGCTGTCACCCAATTCCTGCTGGATCTCCCGTGCGCCTTCCAGCGCGCCCGGCATGCCTTTGAGCGCCAGTTTTCGGCTGATTTCTTCGGATCGCAACCAGCGACCGTCATGCAATTTGGCGATTGCCTCGACCAACGGCGCGGCATTGACGTCGAAACCGTAGCCCAAGACATGAATGGTCGCACCGCCCCAGGTACAGGACAATTCGACACCGTTGACCAGTTGCATCCCCAGCGCGTTCGCTGCGTTGCGGGCCTCGTCGAGGCCCTCGAGGGTATCGTGATCGGTCAAGGCCAGGACTCGCACGCCTTTCTCGAACGCACGCGCAACCAGAACCGCAGGCGCCAGGGCGCCATCGGAGGCCGTGCTATGGCAGTGCAAATCAACATTCACGGGGCTTTGTAACCTCAAATCAGCTGGCGCTATCGCGCGCCCATATGTTTGTTATTATGCCGCCACATCCTGCTTCTGGCTGCCACTGTGAAACAATTCATCGATTTCATCCCCCTCCTGCTGTTTTTCATCGTCTTCAAGATTGATCCAAGGGTCGTCGACATTGCCGGCCACGAGGTCACTGTAGGCGGCATCTACAGCGCCACCGCGATGCTCATCATCAGTTCCCTGGTGGTCTACGGCACGCTGTTCATCAAACAGCGCAAGCTGGAGAAGAGCCAGTGGCTGACCCTGATCGCCTGCCTGGTCTTCGGCAGCCTGACCCTGGCGTTCCACAGCGAGACCTTCCTGAAATGGAAGGCCCCGGTGGTCAACTGGCTGTTCGCCCTCGCGTTCATTGGCAGCCATTTCGTCGGTGAGCAGTTGCTGATCAAACGCATCATGGGCCACGCGCTGACCCTGCCTGACGCCATCTGGACCCGCCTGAACATCGCCTGGATCGTGTTCTTCCTGTTTTGCGGTGCCGCCAATCTCTTTGTCGCGTTCACCTTCCAGAGCTACTGGGTCGACTTCAAGGTCTTCGGCAGCCTGGGCATGACTTTACTGTTCCTGGTCGGTCAAGGTATCTACCTGTCCCGCCACTTGCACGATGCCGATACCACCACGCCAAAAACCGAGGACTGACATGCTTTACGCAATCATTGCCACAGACGTCGCCAACTCCCTGGAAGCTCGCCTGGCCGCCCGGCCAGCGCACCTTGAGCGTCTGCAAGCGCTCAAGGGCGAAGGTCGCATCGTATTGGCCGGCCCGCATCCGGCGGTCGACAGCAATGATCCGGGCGCGGCGGGTTTCACCGGCAGTCTGATCGTCGCCGAATTCGACTCCCTGAGCGCTGCCCAGGCCTGGGCCGACGCCGATCCGTATATCGCCGCAGGCGTCTACGCCAACGTTTCGGTCAAGCCGTTCAAGCAAGTCCTGCCGTAATTCGTCCCCCTCGCGATGAACCTTCTCGGTTCATCGCGCTCTCAATCGCTCATTATTCTCGTTTGCCTGCCGACAACTTCCCAATACTCGTATTGGAATCAGGAGTCGTGATGCGCAAGGGTCCGTTGTGTCTGATGTTGGTCACGTTGTCGATCGTGGCCCCCGCCCACGGTGAAGAAAGCGCCAGTGGCGGTAGTTCGACGCCGTTGTCCCTGAGCGCTGGCAGCCAGATCACTGAGTTGCAACAGCGTCTTAAGGAAAGCGAGCGGCAACGGGAAGAACTGAGCAAACAACTGCAAAATGCCGATGGCGAGCGCGAAAGCCCCGTGCTGGCCCGATTGCGCCAGGAGAACCAGCGCTTGAAGCTGCAGCTCAAGGAGGCCCAGGCCAGTAGCCCGCTGCCGCGTTTGCTGACCGATCAGCAACAATGGTTCGTCATCGGCGCTGGAGTTGCGCTATTGGCCCTGCTCTGCGGTATCTTCGCCAGTGGTGCAAGTCGAAAACGTCGACAATGGCTAAATTGAGTGAGTCATGAGCGAGCTGTTACTTATTGATGATGATCAGGAGTTGTGCGAGCTCCTGAGCAGTTGGCTGAGCCAGGAAGGCTTTCAAGTCCGTGCCTGTCACGATGGCCAGAGCGCCCGTCGTGCACTGGCCGAAACGTCTCCGGCAGCCGTCGTGCTGGATGTGATGTTGCCGGATGGCAGCGGCCTGGAACTGCTCAAGCAACTGCGCAGCGATCACCCGGACTTGCCGGTACTGATGCTTTCGGCCCGCGGTGAACCTTTGGACCGCATCCTCGGCCTGGAACTGGGTGCCGACGACTACCTGGCCAAACCCTGCGACCCGCGGGAACTGACCGCCCGCCTGCGAGCGGTGCTACGCCGCAGCCACCCGGCGGCCGTTTCCAGCCAGCTGGAACTGGGCGATCTGTGCTTCAGCCCGGTGCGCGGCGTAGTCAGCATCGACGAACAGGAATTCACCCTCACCGTCTCCGAAAGCCGCTTGCTGGAAGCCTTGCTCAAGCAGCCCGGCGAGCCACTGGACAAACAGGAACTGGCGCAAATCGCCCTCGGTCGCAAACTGACGCTGTACGACCGCAGCCTGGACATGCACGTCAGCAACCTTCGCAAGAAGATCGGCCCGCACCCCGATGGCCGTCCGCGCATCGTCGCGCTGCGCAGCCGTGGTTACTACTACAGCCTGTAAACCGAGAAAGAGCTGGCCAACTGCAACCTGTGGCGAGGGAGCTTGCGCCCGTTGACTGCGCAGCAGTCCCGCTGTTGGGGCCGCTTCGCAGCCCGGCGCCCCAAATGACGTTATGTCAGCTCGGCGCAAAACCATCTTTACCCAAGCTTTACGCTCCACTGACCGCCGCTGACCTTGATCTCCGTAATCTGTACTCATCCGGAACGTACCGGGAATGAGACAAGGAGATTCACCATGCGCAAGACTCTTATCGCTCTGATGTTCGCCGCCGCCCTGCCGACCGTTGCCATGGCCATGCCTGAAGGCACAGGCCCGATGGGTGGGCCAATGGACGGTTCGCGCCACGGCGGTCAGATGCACGGCATGCACGGCAAAGGCCCGTACAGCAAACTGGACCTGAGCCGCGAACAGCGTGATCAGATCCGCAAGATCATGGGCGAGCAAATGCACGAGCGTCAGCAACTGGTAGACAAGTACCTGGAAAAACTCTCGCCAGCCGACCAGAAAGCCATGAAGGACGAAATGGCCGCCAACCACAAGAAAGCCGAAGCCGACGTCCGCGCGCTGCTTAAACCGGATCAACAGAAGAAATTCGACGAGATCCAGAAGCAACAGGCTGAGCGCCGCGCCGAATGGGCCGAATTCAAGGCCTGGAAAGCGCAACAACCGCAAAAAGCGCAATAATGCGTTAACCCCGGACCCAATGGCTCACCCCATTGGGTCTGCTGCTTTTACTGTAGGAGCGAGCCTGCTCGCGATGGACGTCAACGACAACGCGCGGCAACAGGTAGCACGTGTTGTCTATTCGTTCTTCGCGAGCAGGCTCGCACCTACAGGTGATTCCGTGATTGTTTGAGGATTCTCTGTGCGCTCATTGTTCTGGCGTATTCTGGCCAGCTTCTGGCTGGCGATCGCTTTGGTTGCCGGGCTCTCCATTCTGCTGGGGCACATGCTCAATCAGGACGCGTGGATTCTCAGTCGTCATCCCGGCCTCAACACCCTGGCCGAGGAGTGGACTCAAACCTATGAGACCCAAGGCGAGGACGCCGCCCAGGACATTCTCGAACAACGCAAACGCCAATATCACATCGATGTTCAGGTGCTCAACGAAAGCGGCGACCCGGTGGTGCGCGGCACCTTCCCACGTCGCGCGGCGGCCTTCGAAGCACGCCAGAACAATGATGACCGGCGCCTGCCATGGCGTCGTCTGACCGCGGAATACACCAGCGAAAAAACCGGCGACACCTACCTGCTGATCTATCGTATTCCACACCCGGAACTGGATGCCTGGCACCGCGAAAGCCTGCTCTGGCCGCTGAGTGCACTGGGGATCGCCCTGGTGGTGCTGACTCTGTTCAGCTTGTTCGTGACCCTTTCCATTACCCGTCCGCTCAGCCGTTTGCGCGGCGCGGTGCATGATCTGGGGCAAACCACTTACCAACAAAACAGCCTGGTCAAACTGGCCAACCGCCGCGATGAGTTTGGCGTACTGGCCACTGATTTCAACCGCATGGGTGCACGCCTGCAAAGCCTGATCGGCAGCCAGCGGCAGTTGCTGCGCGATGTGTCCCACGAACTGCGCTCTCCCCTCGCCCGGCTGCGCATTGCCCTGGCCTTGGCCGAACGGGCGTCACCGGAAGAACGGCAAAAGCTCTGGCCGCGCCTGACGCGCGAATGCGACCGACTCGAAGCGCTGATCAGCGAAATTCTGGTACTGGCACGGGTCGATGCCGATAACGCCAGCGCTGAGGAGGTGGATCTCAACGCCTTGCTCGCAACGCTGCAACGGGATGCGCAAATGGCTTCACCGGAACAAAGCGTAACGCTGGAGGCTGAGGCGCAATTGAACCTCAAAGGCTGGCCGACCATGATCGAACGCGCCGTGGACAACCTGCTGCGCAATGCCCAGCGCTTCAATCCGGTGAGCGGGCAACCGATCGAAATGCTGGCATTTCGTCAGGGAGATCGGATCGTGGTGAGCGTGCGCGATCATGGGCCGGGCGTTGACGCCGAACACTTGAATCAACTCGGTGAACCCTTCTACCGCGCGCCGGGGCAGACTGCGGCAGGTCACGGTTTGGGATTGGCCATTGCACGGCGGGCAGCGGAGAGACATGGCGGCAGCCTGGTGCTGGCCAATCACCCGGAAGGCGGGTTTGTTGCCAGTCTGGAACTACCACTCGTCCCAGGCGCAGTGGTCCAACCCTGAACCCACTTTTGATCGAGGTCGTCAGGCTTTACCGGGCCAGGCGCTGACGAACTCGGCCAGATCAACTTTCTCCGCAACGCGCGGTTCTTTCTGCGGCGTGCCAAGGTACAGAAACGCAATCACCTCCTCGCCTTCGGCCAATCCCAACCCCTTGGCCACATGCGGAGAATAGGCCAGATCACCCGTACGCCACACCGCGCCAATGCCCTGCGCATAGGCCGCCAGCAAAATCCCGTGGGCCGCGCAGCCAGCCGCCAGCCGTTGCTCGGACTTGGGATATTTGACGTGATCCTGCAAGCGCGCAATCACCACGACCACCAGCGGTGCCCGCAGCGGACCGTTGCGCGCCTTGTCGATGGCCGCCTCGCTGGCTTCGCCATCCTGCAGCTTCGCGGCTTCGGCCAGCAACTCGCCCATTTGCTCGCGCGCAGCACCTTCGACAGTCAAGAAACGCCACGGCTGCAAGTGACCGTGATCGGGTGCACGCATGGCGGCGGCAAACAGCGCCTCGCGCTGCTCTGGCGTGGGAGCCGGCTCGACCAGGCGTGGGACGGAAACACGGTTGAGCAATACGTCGAGAGCCTGCATCGGCCACCTCCTGAAAAATTGGTGCGGCTATTCTAGCGGTATCTACCGCCGGAGTGCCGGTTTACATGCCCTGCACCGCAGGTAGAATGGCGCCCTTCCCACATTCAGCCGAGCGGACCTCATGGCGTTGCCGACCTTACGGATCATTGGTTTCATCATCGGCATCTTCCTGATAACCCTGGCCATCGCCATGGTCGTGCCCATGGCCACGCTAGTGATCTTCGACCGCACCCATGACCTGCCGTCGTTCCTCTGGGCCAGCATGATCACCTTTGTCGCCGGCCTGGCGCTGGTCATTCCGGGACGACCCGAGCACATTCACCTGCGCCCACGGGACATGTACCTGCTGACCGTCAGCAGTTGGCTGGTGGTGTGCATCTTTGCCGCACTGCCGTTTCTGTTGACCCAGCGCATCAGCTACACCGACTCGTTTTTTGAAAGCATGTCCGGCATCACCGCCACCGGTTCAACGGTACTCAGTGGCCTGGACACCATGTCCCCCGGCATTCTGATGTGGCGCTCGCTGTTGCACTGGATCGGCGGCATCGGCTTTATCGGCATGGCGGTGGCGATTCTGCCACTGCTGCGCATCGGTGGCATGCGGCTGTTTCAGACCGAGTCGTCGGACCGCTCCGAAAAAGTCATGCCCCGCTCGCACATGGTGGCGCGATTGATCGTGGCGGCCTACGTCGGCATCACCATTGTCGGCAGCCTGGCGTTCTGGTGGGCCGGGATGAGTCTGTTCGATGCGATCAACCATGCGATGTCGGCGATTTCCACCGGTGGTTTCTCCACCTCCGACCAGTCCCTGGCCAAATGGACACAACCGGCGGTGCACTGGGTGGCGATCGTCATCATGATTCTCGGCAGCCTGCCGTTCACCCTGTACGTGGCGACCCTGCGCGGCAACCGCCGGGCGCTGATCAAGGATCAACAGGTCCAAGGTTTGCTCGGCATGTTGCTGGTGACCTGGCTGGTGCTTGGCACCTGGTACTGGTGGACCACCAAACTGCATTGGCTGGAAGCGCTGCGGCATGTGGCGCTGAACGTGACGTCGGTGGTGACGACCACCGGTTTCGCACTGGGGGACTACAGCCTCTGGGGCAATTTCTCGCTGATGCTGTTCTTCTATCTGGGCTTTGTCGGCGGCTGTTCCGGCTCGACGGCTGGCGGGATCAAGATTTTCCGCTTCCAGGTGGCCTACATTCTGCTCAAGGCCAACCTTAATCAATTGATTCATCCGCGCGCGGTGATCAAGCAGAAGTACAACGGTCACCGGCTCGATGAAGAGATCGTGCGTTCGATTCTGACCTTTTCGTTTTTCTTCGCCATCACCATCTGCGTGATCGCGCTGTTGCTGTCGCTGCTCGGAGTGGACTGGATGACCGCGCTCACCGGCGCCGCCAGCACCGTGTCCGGTGTCGGCCCCGGCCTGGGTGAAACCATCGGCCCGGCCGGCAACTTCGCTTCGCTGCCCGACGCCGCCAAGTGGATTCTCTCGTTCGGCATGCTCTTGGGCCGACTGGAGATCATTACGGTATTTGTTCTGTGCATTCCAGCGTTCTGGCGTCACTGACCGTCGGTGGCGCTTCCATCAATCGCGCCCGGTATTCGCCGGGCGTGGCATCGAACCAGCGCCGGAAGGCGCGGAAGAAGTTGCTCGGATCGGCGAACCCCAGCAGGTAGGCAATTTCCAGCAGGGTCATGGTCGGTTGCGCCAGATACTGCTCGGCCAATTCGCGCCGGGTGTCGTCGAGCAATGTTTGAAAACTCGTGCCCTCTTCCTGCAAGCGTCGCTGCAACGTACGTTGCGACAGGTGCAGCGTTTGCGCCACGGTGTCGCGCTTGGGTTCGCCCTGTGGCAGCAAACGGCATAGCACCTGCCGCGCCTTGTGGGTCACGCGCCCCTCGGAAAACCGTGCCAGGTATTCGCCGGCAAAGCGGTCATGCAGCAACGCCATGGCCTCGTTGGCCGTCGGCAATGGCGCTTCCATGTCCGAACGCTCGAAAATCAGCGCATCGTAAGGTGCGTTGAACACCAGCGGCGCATGGAAAGCCTGTTTATAAGGTTCGAGATTGGCCGGTTGATCGCCCTGGACCAGCACCTTGCGCGGGTGCAGCGTGCGACCGGTCAGCCAGCCGCACAGCGCCAGGGCGCAGGCCAGTGAGGCTTCGGCGCTTTGACGAGTGGGCGGCAAATGATCGCCGTGAACCGTCAGAATCAGCGCATACCCCTCATCCAGCAGGCGGAAACTCAGGTCCGCGCTTTCAGCAATAATCCGCTGGTAACGCACCAGTCGCTTGAAACCTTCGGCCAGGGTCTGGCTGGACATCAAGGCGTAGCCGGTCACATGGAACTGCGCGGGTCGTACCACCTTGCCCATGTTCAGGCCAATCGCCGGGTTGCCGGACAGCTCAACCGCGCGTTGCCAGAGTCGTGTCATGGAGTCCTGCGGGAAGCGCGCATCCGGATCATCCAATGCCGCATAGTCAAGCCCCAGCTGTTTGAACAGAACCCGGCAATCCAGGCCGTCCATTTCCAGTGCTTTGACAATCCCCATCGCCCAGCTTGCAGAAGTCGTTCGTTCGCTCATGTCGGGTTCTTACATGATGAGCCGCACTGTCACGGCCAATTTCCGAAGGATACTAAAGTGGCGCCTATTGTCACTGGCCGATGCCATTGATCACTCTAGACTCAAATAAGCTACCCGCAGAACAACTTGCAGTCAGAACAATAACCCCAGAGATCGCGGTCGTGGAAAACGTCAAACGATTCAACAGCTTCGCTGAGTTTTACCCGTATTACCTCAGCGAGCACAGCGACAGCACTTGCCGACGAATGCACTTCATCGGCACGACGTTGGTCATTTTCATTCTGGCGCTGACCATTGGTCGGGGCACCTGGATGCTGTTGTGGGCTTTGCCGGTGGCCGGTTACAGCTTCGCCTGGGTCGGACATTTCTTCTTCGAAAGGAATCGCCCTGCAACTTTCCAACATCCCTTCTATAGCCTGCTCGGCGATTTCGTCATGTATCGCGACATGATTCTGGGCCGCGTGCCGTTCTAGAACACAGGAGGATTGCCGATGAATGCAAACGCCCGTTTCACCCACATGAAGGACGGCACCCAGGAAGACTGGGCGATCATTGCTGCGGACTTCAGTGCCTACGCCCGTCAACTGCCGGTACGAATCGCGGCGCACCTGAAGTTGTTGGAGGGTGATTTTGGTGGCTTTCCAGTGGACCGCCTGACCCACTCCCTGCAAACCGCCACCCGCGCCTGGCGCGACGGCCGCGATGAAGAGTACGTGGTCTGCGCCCTGCTCCACGACATCGGCGACACCCTTGGCTCCTACAACCACCCGGACATCGCAGCCGCCATCCTCAAGCCGTTCGTCAGCGCCGAAAATTTGTGGATGGTGGAAAAACACGGGATTTTCCAGGGCTACTACTTTTTCCATCACCTGGGCATGGACCGACACCTGCGCGAGCAATTCAGCGATCACCCGCAGTACCTGGCAACCATCGAATTCTGCGCCAGGTACGACGCGGCGGCGTTTGATCCGGCATATGACACCCTGCCGCTGAGCTTCTTTGAACCGATGATGGCGCGACTGTTTGCGCAGCCGAAGCACTCGATCTACAAGGCGGCGATGGAAGAATACTCACCCGCCTGACAGGCCACAGGGGACCGCGTTCTTTCAGGAAAAACGATCAAATGGTGGGAGCGAGCCTGCTCGCGATGAGGCCACTGCAATCAGCGCAATGTTCAAGCCGGCTCGGCGACTTTCAAAGCCTTCAACTGCGCCTCCCGCGCCTGGGCATCAGCCAGGCGATACAATTCGATCGTGCCATCCCAATGCTCGATCAGCGCCGTGCACGACTCCACCCAGTCCCCGCAATTGAGGTAATCCACCTCGCCGACCTTGCGAATCTCGGCATGGTGAATGTGCCCGCACACCACGCCATGCAGCTCGCGTTTGACACACTCATGGGCGATGGCTTCTTCAAAATCGCTGATGAAGCTGACGGCGGTTTTCACCTTGTGCTTGAGGTACGCCGACAGCGACCAGTAGCCATAGCCATACCGGGCACGCCAATGGTTGAGCCAACGATTGAGGGTCAGGGTGAATTCGTAGGCCGAGTCGCCGAGAAAGGCCAGCCAGCGGTGATAGCGAGTGATCACGTCAAACTGGTCCCCGTGGATCACCAACAAATGCCTGCCGTCAGCGGTCACGTGCACCGCTTCGTCCACCAACTGGATATTGCCCAGAATCAGCTTCGAATAGCGGCGCAGGAATTCGTCATGGTTGCCGGTGACGTAGATCACCTCGGTACCGCGCTTGGCCATGGTCAGCAAGCGCCGGATCACGTTGGTGTGCGCCTGCGGCCAGTACATGCCGCCGCGCAGTTTCCAGCCGTCAATGATATCGCCCACCAGATAGATCTTGTCTGCGTGGTAACCCTTGAGAAACTGCGACAGATGCTCGGCCTGGCAATCGCGCGTGCCCAAATGCACGTCGGAAATCCATAGGGTCCTCACACGTTGCTTACGGCTGGGTTTGGCGAGCTCGGCGCTGGTCATGGACAACCCTCAGGACTGGTTTTCGCCAGCTTGCGCCGGGTGGATTAATAGCCCATGACAGCGGCAAGTCAGTCTTGTGACAACGCGAACGAGCCGCCTCGGTGTAAACTGCCGCCCAGTCCCCGGAGCCCTGCGATGAGACCGATCCTCACCCTTCGTCAGTACAGCCACGACCTGATCATCCACAGCCATGAGCACGCACAATTGGTGTTCGGGCTGTCGGGCGCGCTGGATTTCGAGATCGACGGGCGTGGCAGCCAGGTGGTTCAGCAGAGTTTCGCCGTAGTGCCATCCGGCGCGCACCATGCGTGCGGCAGCGCCAATGGCAGCCGTTGCCTGGTACTGGACGTGCCCGGTGATCAATGGGTCTCTCAGTCCCTGGGCGATCATGCCGAATCCAGCCGACGCTTGCTCGACAACGCTGGACGGCTGTCGCTGGATGCCGGGCAAAGCCAACTGGTCGCCTGGCTGGCCAACAGCCCGGTCGAGGATCCGCTGATTGCGCAACAGGGTGCGGTGCTGTTGCTGGCCAGTCTGAACAACGCAAGACCTGACAGCGTCAGTACTCGGCGCCTGCCCTACGCTGCATTGAATGCGCACATTGACCAATACGCCGCCTACCCGCTGCAAGTCGCCGATCTGGCACGCGTGGCCGGCCTCTCCAGTGCCCGTCTGCATGCCCGGTTCGTTGCCGAATGCGGGCAGACGCCGATGGATTACATCCGCAGTCGCCGCCTGCATAAGGCCGTTACCTTGTTGCGCGAATCGATGCTGCCCATAGGCGAGATTGCCTGTCGCGTCGGTTACAGCTCCCAGAGTGCATTCGCCGCCGCGGTGCTGCGCGAGTTCGGCACATCACCGGGCAAACTGCGACGCGAGGCTGGCGACAAACAGTGAGAGTCTGACGACAGACACGACGGTAGCGGCTGCGGTTAAATGGTCCGGCTCACGATGTTTATCAAGGACTGCAATGACTCCCCGTACCGCCCTTGGCGCCCTGCATATCGGCGCACTGATGTTTGGCCTGACCGGCGTATTCGGAAAACTCGCCGCAGCCTCACCGGCCATCATCGTTTTCGGCCGCGCGGCATTCGCAGTGCTGGCGCTGGCATTTTTTGCACGATTCGCCCGCCAGAGCCGCTGGCAAACACTTGAAGCCGTGGACTGGCGTCGACTGTTGCTCAGCGGCCTGTTGCTGGCCGGGCACTGGGTAAGTTTCTTCATTGCGGTGAAAGTGGCTGGCGTGGCGATCGCAACGCTCGGCTTTGCCAGTTTCCCGGCCTTTACCGTCATCCTCGAAGGCCTGATTTTCCGCGAACGCATTCGCGCCAATGAGATCCTGTTGGTCGTACTGGTCAGCGTCGGGTTGGTGCTGGTGACGCCAGCGTTCGATCTGGCCAGCGGCGCTACCACGGGCCTGCTCTGGGCCGTGGCATCCGGTTTGTTGTTCGCCCTGCTGTCGCTGACCAACCGCGTCAGTTCCGGCCGCATTCCGCCGGTGCAGGCAGCGCTGTATCAGAACGTTGTGGTCGCCCTGTGCCTGTTGCCGATGGCGGCGCCGCAATTGAGCGAGGTGCGTGCTATCGACTGGCTGTGGATCAGCCTGCTCGGGGTGTTCTGCACCGGCGTTGCCCATAGCCTGTTCGTCGCCAGCCTCGCCGTGATCAAGGCCCGGACCGCCGCCGTGGTCTTCGCCCTGGAGCCGGTTTACGGCATCACCGTGGCCTGGCTGTTATTCGATGAAAACCCGACCCTGCGCATGTTGCTGGGCGGTGCGTTGATCATCGTCGCGATTGTGGTGTCCAGCAGGCTTGCGAACGGTTCGAGCAAGAAAGCCGTCGCCGCCGAGGCCGCCTCTCACTGAGTGCGATCGTTGTGTCCGAGATCCCGGTCCGGATCGATTTGATCGCGGACCCGCTGCTTCAGAATCTTGGCCTCGGGAAACCCACCGTCAACCTTGCGCTCCCAGATTTGCACCTCGTCGCAGGAAATGTGAAAGACGCCACCCGTGCCGGGTACCAGGGACACTTTACCCAGATCGTCGCCGAACGTGCTGAGCAGCTCCTGGGCCAGCCACGCAGCGCGCAACAACCACTGGCATTGGGTGCAATAAGTGATGACGATTTCCGGTTTGCTCGCGGCCATGAAAGACAGGTTCCCTGAGGCATAAAGACTGACGCTTGAATGCGCTCCAGCTTACAACACATCACATATGTGGCGAGGGAGCTTGCTCCCTCGCCACATATAGTTCCCTACACCCAAGGTTATCGGGTGACGGCAAATTAACTGCGGGCCGCCTGTTTCGGCGGTTCAAGGTCCGGCGATGGAACCGGCTCTGCGAACTCGACGAGAAAGCTGCCGTCCATCGATCGGGAAACGGGTTCGAGTTCCCATTCAATGTCGGGCTGCGGCAACGTAGAGGCACTCGATGGCGATGCGGTGGCGTCGATCAAGCCCCGACTCGCCCCCATCGACAGGTCATCCAGGTTCAACTGGAACTCGTTGCCAGACGCTGCCGCCACGGGCACTGCGGCTGATGCGACAGGGCTCAACCCGGGATGACGTGCACGGATTTCCAGAAATTCCTGTGGGGCAAACCCGGAACTGCGCAGGCTGGCCTGTTGCGCGTCATGGGCCGCGATTTCACCTTGCTTACCCAGAGCGTCCTGCCATGGTTCCAGCGATCGGTTCAGTACCGGCTCTTGCTTGGCCGCAGGTTCGGGGGCGGTCTGTAATGGCTGGCGGCGACGCCGAACGAACCATCCCAGCAGCCCCAACACCACCAGCGCCGGCAGCCCGAATATCAGCGACAAATCCCTCCCGGGCTCTGCCGCAACGACAGGCGTCGGCGTCACCACCGCAGGCTCATCCTGCTCTGCTGCCGACAGCTGAACTTCTGCCAACCGGGTTTGCAACTCGGCTACCTGCTTTTTCCCAGCGGCGATCTGTTCGCCCTGTGCCAGGAGCTTCGCCTTGAGCTCGTCAACGCTTGCCTGCAACTGCTGGTTTCGCAGCACGCTGGCGGCCAATTGTTCATCAAGCGGATCAATCACTGAGGCGGCGGCAGGCTTGGGCGGCTCCTTGCGCGCAGGAAGTTGCGCGGTGGCAGGCTGGACACTCGGAAATTCGGAAGAGGGTCGGCCGATCAGCGGTTCATCCGTTGCCGGCACAATATTGGGTGACCCTGGAGGGTCGATCAGCACCGTGTACTCTCGCAGCAACCGGCCGCTGGGCTGATTGAGCTGTACGAGGAAATTCAGGAAGGGTTCATTGACCGGTTTGTTAGATGTCACCTGGATCAGGCGACGGTTGCCCCGCAGGACAGCGGTGAACTTCAGGTTATCAAGGAAGAGCACCCGCTCGACACCGGCCCGGCTGAATTCGTCCGCTGTCGCCAGGCTGGCCGACAGTTCGCCCTCCTCCAGGCCTGCGGCATCCATCAGCGCAATGTCGGCTCGCAGCGGCTGATTCAATGCCGAGTGAACGGTCATTTCACCGAGCCCCAGCGCTGACGCCAATGCCGAGTAAGTGACAACGGCACCGACCAGCAACAATCGGGTGCAACAGCGTACAACGAAAAGCCGACTCTCAAGCATGAGCATCCCTTAGTAACCAGAACCAACCTGCACGTGTTCGCACATCCGGTACGAACACGATATCGCGCAGTAGTTCTTATAGTCTGCTCAATGCGGCCTCTCACCAGTCTGGCGCGGGGTTATGCCTCAAGATTTTTCAAGGTTGCCAAGTATGTGCCCATGAACCCGCATGCACACCGCCAAATCCGCCTCATCCACGCCTTCGAACAGCTCGTGGCGCAGTTGCGTGGCAATGGTTTCAATTTGTTCGATCAGGGGGAGCGCCGGGGCGCAGAGGACGATCTTCTTTGCTCGACGGTCTTCCAGCACCGCTTGACGCTGCACCAGGCCCTGGCTTTCCAGGCTATCGAGCAGGCGGGCCAGGGTGGGTCCTTCCACGCCGACGCTTTGCGCCAGTTCACGTTGTGTCGGGGCATCGTCGAAACGCGCCAGGTGCAGCAGCACCAGCCAACGCGCCTGGGACAGTCCGAGCCCGGCCAGTCGGCGGTCGAGTTCGGCACGCCAGCCGCGTGACATCTGGGCCAATTGCATGCCAAAGCGGTGTTGATCGGTTAACGGCATAAAACACTCATGATTAGACTGAAATAGAGAAAACCTAATAATTAGTCAGCTAAGCATGAGCCTTGCCCTGAGGCAAGGCTTGATCTGTACTGAATCGTTACATCTGCACGACAGATCACTCAAATCTCGAATTCGGACTGCAATGCAGCCCGTACACAGTACAAAACACCTTCCGGCACCCGGCCTGCAAACAGCGCGGAAATCTCCGACACTGGCGGTAACTCGCCTTCGCCGTCGAGGAACGCATCCTGAACTTCGCCCATCAAGTCCTCGGGCAAATCCAGTGCCTGTTCGAGCGACAGCTGCTGCTTGCCAATGGCCTCGGCCAGCATGGTGTAGACGTTCTTTTCCGAGCATTGCAGCTGACCGGCAATCTGCAGCGGCGTCATGCCGGCGCGCGCCAGGGTGATCAATTCGTGGCGCACATCGGCCACCACCTTCGGTGCCTCGACCTGGCCGCCGAGTACTTCGAGGAAGGCCTCGCCATAACGTTCCAGCTTGCGCGCGCCGACGCCACTGACCGTGGCCATTTCCGCCAGGGAAGTGGGCTGGCTGCGGAGCATTTCCAGCAAGGTGGAATCCGGGAAGATGACGTAAGGCGGCACACCGTGTTCTTCGGCGAGTTTGCGTCGCAGGGCACGCAAGGCTTCCCACTGTTCGCGTTCTTCGCCGCGCACCAGTTGGCTCGCCTGGCTCTTGCTGCTTTTGGTCGTGGTTTGCGCCTTGAGGTCGCGGCGCAGCTCCAGGGTCACTTCACCCTTGAGCAGCGGCCGACAGCTGTCACTCAGGCGCAAGCCGCCGTAACCTTCCAGGTCGATATCCGCCAGCCCCCGGGCAACCAGTTGTCGGAACAACGAGCGCCATTCGCCTTCGGCCATCGCTTTGCCGACACCGTAAACCGACAGATGCTGATGACCGAAACTGCGGACTTTTTCGTTGTCCTTGCCCAGCAATACATCCACCAAATGCCCGACACCGTAGCGCTGGCCGGTGCGGTAGATCGCCGAAAGCGCCTGACGGGCGGGCTCGGTGGCGTCCCAGGTCTGCACGCCGTCGACACAGTTGTCGCAGTGACCACAGGGCTCGGGCATGTCCTCGTCGAAATAGGCCAGCAGGGTCTGGCGGCGGCAGCGGGTTTCTTCGCACAACGAGAGCATGGCGTCGAGCTTGTGCTGCTCCAGGCGCTTGTGGCGTTCGTCGCCTTCGGAGTTCTGCAGCATCTGCTTGAGCATCACCACGTCTTGCAGGCCGTAGGCCATCCAGGCGTCTGCCGGCAGGCCGTCACGCCCGCCGCGACCGGTTTCCTGATAGTAGGCCTCAAGGGATTTCGGCAGATCGAGGTGTGCGACAAAACGTACGTTGGGTTTGTCGATGCCCATGCCGAACGCCACAGTGGCGACCATGATCAGGCCTTCCTCGTTGAGGAAGCGCTTCTGGTGGTAGGCGCGCAAATCGTTGGGCAACCCGGCGTGGTAGGGCAGCGCCGGGAAGCCTTGCTCACTGAGGAATGCCGCCACCTCCTCGACCTTTTTGCGCGACAGGCAATACACAATGCCGGCATCGCTGCGCCGTTCGGCGAGAAACGCCAGCAACTGCTTGCGCGGCTGCTCCTTGGGCACGATGCGATAAAAGATGTTCGGTCGATCGAAGCTCGACAGGAAGCGCTCGGCGTTCTGCAAGTGCAGGCGAGTGACAATCTCTTCCCGGGTGCGTTTGTCGGCGGTGGCGGTCAGGGCGATGCGTGGCACATCGGGGAACATTTCCGCCAACTGGCCCAGTTGCAGGTACTCCGGACGGAAATCATGGCCCCATTGCGACACGCAGTGTGCTTCGTCTATGGCGAACAGAGCGATGTTCAACCCTTGCAGGAACGCCAGCATGCGTGGCTGGACCAGCCGTTCCGGCGCGAGATAGAGCATTTTCACTTCGCCGCGCTTGATGCGGGCCGCCAGGTCGCGCTGTTGCTCGGCGCTGAGGGTGGAGTTCAACGCGGCGGCGGCCACGCCCAGTTCTTCGAGGGTCGCGACCTGATCGTCCATCAAGGCAATCAGCGGCGACACCACGACGGCCAGGCCATCGCGCAACAGCGCCGGTACCTGGAAGCACAAGGATTTGCCGCCACCGGTAGGCATCAGAACCAGGGCATCGCCGCCGCTGGCCACGCGCTCAATGATTGCACCCTGACGGCCACGGAAACTGTCGTAGCCGAAGATGTCCTTGAGGACGCGTTGAGCCTGTTCGAGCATAAAAACTCCAAAAATCACCGAAACATCCCTGCAAGGCTGGTTCAGAAGCGCCAGCACCACACTGACAAATCGTAAGTGCGCGTTGCATGTCGCTTCACATTTCAGCCGGGACGCCAGCAGGGCATCACAAAACGCGCGAGTATACCCGAGCACTGTCCGGCACAGGGCGCCGCTGATAAGACACTCCAACAACACCGTACAAATCCTGTGGGAGTGAGCTTACTCGCGATGGCGGCGGATCAGGCAGCGACGATGTTGGATGCGACGACCTCATCGCGAGCAAGCTCACACACAGGGAATGCAGTGCAAATATGCCGCGCGGCTGGCCTGAGCGCTCAAGAAGGCCTAGAATTCCCGCATCTGTTAATTCCCCAAGGTAGTCCTTTAATGTCCTTCGCTGAGCAACTAACCCGCCTGCAAGTCTTCCTCGACGCCGATGAACTGCATGACGAGGCGCTGGACTACGTGGCCGCCCACGGCTACCTCACCGCGCTGTCGATCTGTTCCGAAGTCGTACCGGATCGTGAGTGGATCGACGCGCTCTTCGCCGAAGAGCCGCATTACGCCGACGACACCGAGCGCGAAGCGATCGAATCCACGTTGCTGGCCCTCAAGGCGCACATCGCCCGTCAACTGGCCTCTGATGAAGAGTTCGAGTTGCCCTGCGACCTGGACCTGGGCGATGACCCGGACGATTCAGAACTGCGCGGCTGGTGCATCGGTTTCATGGAAGGCGTGTTCCTGCGCGAAGAAGCCTGGTTCGAAACCGCCGAAGATGAAGTCAGCGAAATGTTGCTGCCGATCATGGTCGGTTCGGGCCTGTTCGACGAGCAACCGGAGTTCTCCGACATCGCCGCCGACGCCAACCTGATGGACGACATGATCGTACAGATCCCGGAAGCCCTGACCGCGCTGTACCTGCTGTGCAACGCGCCAGACGAAAAACCGGCGATCCTCAAGCCACGTCACCACTAAGGTCCTGCCTATGGACGCCCCCATAGGCAACCGCCCCCTGATGTTGCGTTACGTGTTGCTGGCCATCGGCTGGCTCAGCGTAGCGCTGGGGGTGATCGGGATTTTCCTGCCGGTATTGCCCACCACGCCCTTCCTGCTGCTGGCGGCCGCCTGTTTCGCCCGCAGTTCGCCGCGCTTTTATCGATGGCTGGTGGAGCATCGGCACCTTGGGCCCTGGATTCGCGACTACCTCGACGGCAACGGCATTCCGCTCAAGGGCAAGGTCTACGCCATCGGCCTGATGTGGGCGAGCATCCTGTTCTCCTGCTATCTCGTGCCCCTGCCTTGGGCTCGCGGCTTTATGCTGACCAGCGCGGTGCTGGTGACGATCTATATCCTTCGCCAGAAAACCCTGCACAAATCCTGAACGTCTGTGGCGCCTTCGCCATGCAGGCCGTCCTGCGTGACACCTTCATCCGACGACCTGCCCCTCTTCGCGGCAAACACCACCTAGACTTCAACACTCAACACACGAGCAGCCGGACATGTCCCGCAGCCAGCGAAGTCCAGGATGGCCAACGTTCCGACTTCGGATCGGCGGGCGACTGCTATTGGCCGCTTTTCTGCTGATCGGCCTGACCAGCGCCTCGGCCTATTGGGATTTTGCACAGATTCTTGAAAGCGTCGGACAGCGTTACGGCCCCCTCGGCCTTGAAGAGAGACGTATCGTGGCCTGGAGTCAAATGCTCCAGGGCGAACGCAACGCGCCTGAGGGCGAACAACTCAATGCGGTCAATCGCTTCTTCAATCAACAACTGAATTTTCAGGACGATAGCCGCGTCTGGCATCAGGCCGACTACTGGGCCACGCCCGCCGAATCCCTGATCAAGGGCGCCGCGGACTGCGAAGACTACGCACTGGCGAAATATTTCAGCCTGCGCCAACTCGGCATTCCCAGCGAAAAACTGCGCATCACTTACGTCAAGGCGCTGACCCGGAACCAGGCGCATATGGTGCTGACCTTCTACAGCAGCCCTGCCGCCGACCCGCTGGTGCTGGATAACCTGATCGGTGACATCCGCCCCGCCTCCCAACGCAAAGACTTGTTGCCGGTGTATGCCTTCAATGCCGAAGGCCTCTACCTACCCGGTGCCAAGGGCGGCAATCGCAGCAGCGACTCGAAAAAACTGTCGCGCTGGCAAGACGTCCTGAAAAAGATGCAGGCCGAGGGGTTCTCCGTGGGCAACGGTTAACGGCCACAGCAAGGAGCGTTCGATGAAACTGCGCAACCAATTGTTTCTCGCTATCTGCCTGTTCCTGCTGGTGGCGTTCAGTGGCAGTTTCTTTGTCAGCCTGGAAAGCTCCCGCGAACAGATGCTCGGTCAACTGCGCTCCCATGCCCAGGACGCCGCCACTGCATTGGGCTTGTCGCTGACGGCACAGATCGATGATCCGGCCATGATGGAGCTGATGGTCAGTTCAATTTTCGACAGTGGCTACTTCAACAGCATTCGCATTATCGATGTCGAGAATCAGCAGGTACTGGTAGAGCGTAACGTTGCCGGGCGTATCGAGGGCGTACCGGGGTGGTTCGTCAGCCTGGTGAACCTGCGTATCGAGGGGGGCGACGCGCTGATCATGCGCGGCTGGGAGCAAGCGGCCCGCGTGGAAGTGCTGAGCAACCCGCAATTCGCCCTGGCCAAACTCTGGGACAGCACCCTTGGCAGCCTGATCTGGCTGCTGGTATGCGGATTGCTCAGTGCCGTCTTCGGTGGCTGGTTGCTGCGTCGGCAATTTCGCCCGCTGGACGCCTTGGTCAAACAGGCCGAAGCCATCAGCAAGCATGAGTTCCTGACCCTGCCGAAAGTGCCACGCACACCGGAATTGAAACGGGTCGTGCTGGCAATGAACCAGATGGTCGAGAAACTCAAAGCGTTATTCGCCGAAGAAGCCGAACGCAGTGAAAAACTGCGCAGCGAGTCCTATCAGGACAGCCTGACCGGGTTGGCCAACCGTCGCTTGCTGGATGAGCAACTGGCCGATTACTTACTGGTCGATGAACAAAACAGCGACGGCCATTTGCTGATGCTGCAGATCAACGATCTGGTGGGACTCAATCAACGTTTTGGCGGGCAACGCACCGATGCGTTGATCAGCGCGACGGGCGAATTGCTCAAGCGCTTGACTCAACTGCCCGAACGGCGGGCCTGGCTGGCGGCACGCAACCGTGGCGGCGAATTCAGTCTGCTGATGCCGGGACTGAACACCGAGGGCGCCGAGCGACTGGCCGCCGAGATTAGCGCCCCCTTGGAAAACCTGCGCCTGACCGGCGCCAGCGATTGCACGCCCGTCGCCCATTTGGGCATTGTCGCCTATCACCCCGGTGAGCCGGCCAGCGACGTGCTACTGCGCCTGGACCATGCACTGACTCAAGCCCGGCAACGCTCCGACCGCCCCTGGATGCTGCTGGGGCACCACGAGACCCTACCGAATCAGCCTCAACATGACTGGCGTGCCTGGCTCGATGACGCCCTGACCCAAGGCAAATTGCAGCTGTATTTTCAGCCGGTGGTGCAATGCGCTGACACCCGTCAGGTGCTGCACCACAAAGTCCTCGCGCGCCTGATCGACCCGCAGGGCGAAGCGATTGTCGCCGGACATTTCCTGCCGTGGATCGAGCGTCTGGGCTGGTCGGCACGCTTCGATCTGGCGATGCTCGACGCCACCCTCGAATACCTCGCCGCCAACCGCTGGCCACTGGCGCTGAGCTTGTCCGGCAGCACCCTGCGCGACCGGGCGCAGCTGCGACTGATCCTCGACATGCTTGAATCGCTACCGGATCTGGCACCGCTGCTGACCCTGGAAATCGACGAATGCCAACTGCCGCCCGCGGACGAGTTGCAACGGCTGAGTCACAGTGTGCTCAACACCGGTTATCGCATCGGCTTGCAGCATTTTGGCGGCAGCTTCAGCCAGATCGGCAATCTGACGCAACTGGGTCTGGCTTACTTGAAAATCGATGGAGCCTACATCAGGCACATCGATGAGCAACGAGATAAACGGCTGTTCATCGAGGCGATCTTCAGGGCCACCAACAGCATTGACCTGCCGTTGATTGCAGAAATGGTCGAGACTCAGGGTGAGCTGGAAACGATCAAGGAACTGGGGGTGTTTGGGGTAATGGGAAGATTGATTGGCGCGCCTGAACCGAAGTGAAGCCAGCAGATCAACAGATCGCAGCCTTTGGCGGCTCCTACAGGATCCAGACGATCCCAGGCAGGAGCTACCGGAGGCTGCGACCTTTTTCAGATCAAACGGTATCCACCTTCAACGAATGATCATTGAGCATCCCGTTGATGATGGTCGCCGTATCTGCCCCGGCAATCACCCCGCCCGCCCCCGGCGTCACCCCGTAATGGCTGGCCAGGTTGACGCCGGCCAGATCGATGGTCTGGTTCGGCGCTGCGCCGGCCAATGCGCTGACGTCGATGCTGGTCACCACTGACGCACCGCTGCCACTGACGGTGAAGTGCAGGTAGTCATCCAGCGATGCCGCCGTGTTGGTTTCACCTTGCAGCAGTTGCGACAGGTCCAGTTTGTCGGTGCCTGGTGCGAAGTCGGTCACTACGTCGTGACCGCTGTTGCCCTTGAGCCACTCGAAAGTGTCGGCCCCGGCTCCGCCGGTGAGGGTGTTGTTGCCCAGGCCGCCAATCAGGAAATCATCGCCGCCCCCGCCATTGAGCACATCGTTACCCAGTCCGCCATTGATGATGTTGCTGTTGTTGTCGCCGGTGAGGGTGTCGTTGTAGTTGGAGCCCGTCAGGTTTTCGATGCCGGTCAGGGTATCGGTGCCGGCGCCAATGGTGTTCTGAGCGCCGAGCAAGCTCAGGTTGACCGTGACCCCGGCCGTGGCATGGGCGTAGCTGGCGGTGTCGTTGCCGATGCCACCGTCGAGCAGATCATTGCCCGGACCGCTGTAGAGCAAGTCGTTGCCGGCGCCGCCGTGTAGCTCGTTATTGCCGGGGCCTGCGGTGAGGATGTCATTGCCGTCACCGCCATTGAGGATGTTGTCGCCATTACCCGCCACCAGTGTGTCATTGCCCGCCGTGCCGGTGAGGATGTGACTGTCCTGGTAGCTGATGGACAGGTGGGCGCTGTCGCTGCCGCCATGGCTGTCACTGGTGATGGAGGTGCCATGGTCATCCGGGGCAATGTCATGGGCACCGGCGTAGTTGACGGTCATGGTCAGTTGGTAGTCTTCCGCCCCGTTGGAGTTGCTGCCACTGGTATTGGTGATATTGGTGATGTGGATCTGGTAGGTCGCATCCGACGTTGCCGTCAGGGTTTGCCCGTCCGCAAGGGCAATCCAGGCTCCGCCGTCGACCGAATATTCCATGGCCACATGGCCGGCTGCCAGGTTGTGATCCAGGTTGAGGGTTTCGCCCTGTTTCAGATTGACGGTGATGCGATCCTCATCATTGGCGTGGGCATTGCTCACCGCACCGAGGTAACCGCTGACCACCAGCACCGCTGTCATGGTGGCGGCATTGGCCGAGAACGCACTGCGCACGTCGGCCAGGTTCTGGTTCTCGGTGTTGTTGGGGTTGGTACCTTTGAAGTTGATCGCGCCTGTGCCAGTGAAATCCGCGGCCTTGGAGATCCAGCCGGTGTTTTCGGTGTTCACCACCGACGCGGCCTTTTGCGACACGTAATGGTTATCTCCGGTGTCGAGGTTCTCCACCAGAGTGCCTTTGCTGTCGTTAACGTTGCCTTTCGGGTCGTAGGTGGTGCCATCGACGGTTATGGTTTTGAGGAGGCCACCGTCGGCAGCGAACGTTGCGCCCGCGCCCATTGGCGAACCCGTTATCGGTGTACTGACCACCGTGCCCGACAGCACCGAGTTCTGTTGATTGAGGTCGGTGACCAACACTGGGTTGGTATTGTTGCCAGATGCGGTGGTGTCGTCATGCGCCCGTGGATCCGAGTCGGGACTGCTCACACCGTCACCCAGGCCAACCCCATCGTTCTTGGTGTCTCTGGACTCAAGGGCTCCCTTCGTAGTGGCCTCGCCCCGCGACCCGACATCACCTTCGTTGGGCTTACCGTCAGAGAGGGAATACCCGGCGTTTTGCGCCCCCGTTAGTTTGCCACTGGTGTCGAACGCCGTTTTCGCCGCAGCCACGCCAGCGTCATTGCTGGTGATATCACCCGCCAACGGGCCGGAGAGGCTTGGCTTGGCCGTTGTAACATCCCCCCCGATCGGGGTCTTGTCGGTGGCGCCACTGGCAGTTTCGCTGCCATGACCCGGTTCGCTGTCGGGGACGTGTCCAGCCACCGGATCCTGGCCGTCCTTGGTGTCGTCGAGGGCTTTTTCGTGGGTGGTCACGTCGTTGTCGCTGACCGCTTTGATGCAGCTGTTGTTCACGTCGATGGTGAGGGTCGTGGTGCTTTGATCGCCGTCACCGTCACGCAGGGTGTAGGTGAAGGTATCGGTCGCGCCCGGGCCGTTCACGCTGTTGGGGTAGCTGTGGTATTCGGCGTTGCCGTGGGCGTCCAGGGTCAGGTAGCCGTAGGTGCCGTTGATCTGACTGTTGAGGCCACCCACGACCGGGGTCGAGGTGTCCGAGCCAGCACGCACGCCGACCACGCCACCACCAACCGCCGGGCCATCCGCACCGCCGACATCGTTCGCCAGCACGTTGCCGGTGACCACACCGCCCTCGGTGACCGAGGCGGTATCGGCATTGGCCTTGGGCACGTCATCGACGATGTTGACCACGATGGTGCTGGTGACCACGCTCCCCTGGGAATCGGTGGCCTGGTAGGTGAAGGTTTCGGTGACGGTGTTGGCGCCGTCGTCCCCGTGCGGCGTGGTGTTCGCCGGTGTCGTCAGGGTGTAGGTGTAGGTGCCATCGGAGTTGAGCTGGATCACCCCGAAATGGCCCTGGGCACTGCCGACCGGGCTGTAGCTGATCGCACCGGAAGCGCCGGTGACCGAACCGACCAACGTGCCGCTGGCCGTCTCGCCCGCATTATGTGGGTCACTGCCGGTGGCGTAGCCGGCCGCCAGGTCCTGGCCGTCCTTGGTGTCGTCGAGGGCTTTTTCGTAGACGGTCACGTCGTTGTCACTGACCGCTTTGATGCAGCTGTTGTTCACGTCGATGGTGAGGGTCGTGGTGCTCTGATCGCCGTCGCCGTCACGCAGGGTGTAGGTGAAGGTGTCGGTCGCGCCCGGGCCGTTCACGCTGTTGGGGTAGCTGTGGTATTCGGCGTTGCCGTGGGCGTCCAGGGTCAGGTAGCCGTAGGTGCCGTTGATCTGACTGTTGAGGCCACCCACGACCGGGGTCGAGGTGTCCGAGCCAGCACGCACGCCGACCACGCCACCACCAACCGCCGGGCCGTCGGCACCGCCGACATCGTTCGCCAGCACGTTGCCGGTGACCACACCGCCCTCGGTGACCGAGGCGGTATCGGCATTGGCCTTGGGCACGTCATCGACGATGTTGACCACGATGGTGCTGGTGACCACGCTCCCCTGGGAATCGGTGGCCTGGTAGGTGAAGGTTTCGGTGACGGTGTTGGCGCCGTCGTCCCCGTGCGGCGTGGTGTTCGCCGGTGTCGTCAGGGTGTAGGTGTAGGTGCCATCGGAGTTGAGCTGGATCAGCCCGAAATGGCCCTGGGCGCTGCCGACCAGGCTGTAGCTGATCGCACCGGAAGCGCCGGTGACCGAACCGACCAGGGTGCCGCTGGCCGTCTCGCCCGCGTTATGGGGATCACTGCCGGTGGCGTAGCCGGCCGCCAGGTCCTGGCCGTCCTTGGTGTCGTCGAGGGCTTTTTCGTAGACGGTCACGTCGTTGTCGCTGACCGCTTTGATGCAGCTGTTGTTCACGTCGATGGTAATGGTCGTGGTGCTTTGATCGCCGTCGCCGTCACGCAGGGTGTAGGTGAAGGTGTCGGTCGCGCCCGGGCCGTTCACGCTGTTGGGGTAGCTGTGGTATTCGGCGTTGCCGTGGGCGTCCAGGGTCAGGTAGCCGTAGGTGCCGTTGATCTGACTGTTGAGGCCACCCACGACCGGGGTCGAGGTGTCCGAGCCAGCACGCACGCCGACCACGCCACCACCAACCGCCGGGCCATCCGCACCGCCGACATCGTTCGCCAGCACGTTGCCGGTGACCACACCGCCCTCGGTGACCGAGGCGGTATCGGCATTGGCCTTGGGCACGTCGTCGACGATGTTGACCACGATGGTGCTGGTGACCACGCTCCCCTGGGAATCGGTGGCCTGGTAGGTGAAGGTTTCGGTGACGGTGTTGGCGCCGTCGTCCCCGTGCGGCGTGGTGTTCGCCGGTGTCGTCAGGGTGTAGGTGTAGGTGCCATCGGAGTTGAGCTGGATCACCCCGAAATGGCCCTGGGCACTGCCGACCAGGCTGTAGCTGATCGCACCGGAAGCGCCGGTGACCGAACCGACCAGGGTGCCGCTGGCGGTCTCGCCCGCGTTATGGGGATCACTGCCGGTGGCGTAGCCGGCCGCCAGGTCCTGGCCGTCCTTGGTGTCGTCGAGGGCTTTTTCGTAGACGGTCACGTCGTTGTCACTGACCGCCTTGATGCAGCTGTTGTTCACGTCGATGGTGAGGGTCGTGGTGCTTTGATCGCCGTCGCCGTCACGCAGGGTGTAGGTGAAGGTGTCGGTCGCGCCCGGGCCGTTCACGCTGTTGGGGTAGCTGTGGTATTCGGCGTTGCCGTGGGCGTCCAGGGTCAGGTAACCGTAGGTGCCGTTGATCTGGCTGTTGAGGCCACCCACGACCGGGGTCGAGGTGTCCGAGCCAGCACGCACGCCGACCACGCCACCACCAACCGCCGGGCCATCCGCACCGCCGACATCGTTCGCCAGCACGTTGCCGGTGACCACACCGCCCTCGGTGACCGAGGCGGTATCGGCATTGGCCTTGGGCACGTCGTCGACGATGTTGACGTCGATTTGCGCGTGCGCCGTGCTGCCATCGGTATCGGTGGCGACGACTTCGAAATGCTCGGTGATGCTGTTGGCGCCACTGGCATTCGGATGAGTGTCGGTGTAGTTCAGGGTGTAGCTGTAACTCACTACCCCGGTCGTCGGGTTATAACCGGTGATGGTGAAGGTCGCGCCCGTGTCAGTGCTACCCGATTGCGGGAAGCCCACCGGAACGCCACCGCTGATTATCGAGACGCCACTCACGGTCAGGCTTTGCAAACCGTCCGGCGCATTGACCGTGAAGGTGCCGCTTTGGGTCAGCTCCGCCGCATTCGGGTTGCTGCCGTAAGTGAGGTTTTTTTCGTAAACCGTCAGCTCGCCACCTTCGACGTTCAGTCCGCCAATCGTCACCGGGTCGTCGTTGTTGTGGATCTGCAGAACCAGATTCGCCGTGCTGGTATCGCCGTCAGCATCCTTAAGCGTGTAGGTGAACGTTTCGGTCCCGTTGCCACCGCCATGCAGGGCCTTGAAATCCGCATCACTGGTATCGAGGGTGTAGGTGTACGTGCCGTTGGCATTGAGCACCAACGTGCCGTAAGTCCCGATGAAAGTGCCACCCACCACGGGGCCGCTTTCCGGTCCGGTGGGGATGCGGTCGGCGCCTTGCACATCGTTGGTCAGTACGCTGCCATTCAGGGTCAGATGGGTTTCTGACGCCGTGGCCGCGTTACTGTCATCGACGGCTTTAGGGACGTCATCGCTGATGTTGACGTCCAGCGAACCCGTGGCGCTGTCGCCGTTGCTGTCACCGGCGACCACTGTGAAGTGTTCACTGAGTTGGGTGCCGTCCCCGGACGCGTGGTTTTCGCTGCCATTGAGGGTGTAGCTGTAACTCACCACACCGGTGGCCGGGTTATATCCGGTGATGGTCAGGGTGCTGCCCAGCGGTGTGGTAATCGACTGGGGAAAACCGGCAGCCACACCGCCGCTGACCACATTGATTCCGCCGACGCTCAGACTGGTGAGCCCGTCGAGCGCCGTGACGGTAAACGTGCCGCTCTGGGTCAGCGCACCGGGATTGCTGGCCGAGCCATCGACGAGGCTGGCTTCGTTGACGGTCAGTTCACCGCCCTCGACGGACAGGCCGTTTAGGGTGACCGGGTTATTGATCGGAGGCGTGACGACCGGGGGCGTGATGTCCGGTGGCGTGATGTCCGGTGGCGTGACAACAGGCGGCGTGACGTCCGGTGGCGTGACGACAGGCGGCGTGACGTCCGGTGACGTGACGATAGGCGGCGTGATGACTGGCGCCGAAGTACCCGCGCCGTCTAAACCATTATTGGCAGCGGCGTTGTGCCGCACCTCGGGAAACTCGGGAATGCCATTGAAGCCGGCGGTGGGGAAGCCAATGGTTGGATCGACCCGTCCCGCCACTTCTTCGAGCATGACAAAACTGTGGCCGCCGCCCAGCTCGCCACCGGCAGGTCCGGTCGACCCCGGGCCGGCCGCAGTCGCTTCAGCGGTTTGCGTCGGGTCGTCACCGGCAGCGATGGCCTTTTGCAGTTGCTCGACGTCGGTAAGCTGCGCCTGGCTCGGCGTCACCGACTCAGTCGTGTCCACCACATGGGGCGATTGATCAGCCAGCAATTGAGGGGTCATTTGCAGGCTGCTGCCGCGCCCAAGGGTCAGCTCATGGCCATTTTGCAAATGCACCGCTACTGCGCCTTCGACCCCGGTAGTCAGTTGATCGCCGGCGAACAACCGGTCCCCCTCGACCAGGACACGACGCGTGCCGTCGCCCGCCACCGCGAATACCTGACCGATGACTTTACTGACGATACCGATGAGCGTAGCCATGTGCATTTCCTCCGCTGCCAACCGCTGTCGGCACCCTGATTTATCACGCAGAACATGCTCGATGGCTCAGGCGGGTTGCCTGGCGGATTGTCTGCGGGTCAGCGGATTTACCTGAGTAGACCACCGTCCTCTGGCGACATTCTCGCCCAGCGTGAAACTCACGGACATCGTTCGCGTATCTGGACAAACCCGTTTGCAATCAATGGCATCGGGATCCAAATCCAGCCCAACCTGTCCAGCGAGCGCAGCGTAACGATCCTGAACCACACAAGTGACAAAAAACCGTCACTCCAGTCTGCTACGCGTCCCTCCCCTCCAGCACTTCTCCGTCCATTGTCGATAAGTGGATTGGAACTTTCCTAAAACCCCGAAGAGCGCCCTAGAGCTCATAAATCAAGGGCTTTCGCATTGAACAATGTGCTGGATTTTGCAGAGCGCATAAGTTTTTTTTGGCATAGGCATTATGAGAAATAGTTCTTAGCTCCTCCCCAGAATGTTCTTAGCTCTGTTGTTAAAAGCATGAAACGGTTTACCTATAAATGTCGTCAAATAATTGGCGACTGATAAAGAACCATCAGGAATCAGGGAGATGTACCCATGCGCCTCTTAACCCCCCTCTGCAGCGCGGTTCTGCTGGCCATGGCCTGCACTTCTCAAGCTGATGCAATGTCCATGACCGAGGCGATCCAGAGCACCATCGCGACCCATCCTGAGTTGGCATCGCGGGTAGACAGCCGTCTGTCGGCTGATGAAGACGTCAACGTCGCCAAGGGGGGCTTTTATCCATCGGTCGACCTGAATGCCGCGTACGGGCGCGGGTACAGCGATAACACCAACACCCGGGCCCTCGGCAACCACCACACGGCAATCCTGAACTACACACAATCGGAACTGCGCCTGCGGCAGATGCTCTTCGACGGGTTCAACACCGCCAACGAAGTCGAACGCACCAAGGGCGTGGTCAACTCCCGGGCCTATTACGCTCAGGGCACCGCCCAGGATCTGGCCCTGCGCACCATCGAGGTCTACCTCGATGTGCTCAAGCGCCGCGAACTGGTGACACTGGCCAAGAACAACCTGCAGGCGCACTTGCGGGTCAACGACCAGATCGGCCTGCGCACCCAGCGCGGTGTCGGCAGCAACGCCGACGCCGACCAGTCCAATGCTCGCCGGGCATTGGCAGAGAACAACCTCGACACCGCCGAAGTTGATCTGGCCGACGCCGAGTCGAACTTCTACAGCGTCGTGGGGCGCATGCCCGATGAGCTTGAAACACCGCCGTCGACCCGAGGCGAAGTGCCTGCATCGCTGCAGGAAGCGCAGCAGAGCATGGTGGAGAACAACCCTTACCTGAAATCCGCCCAGGCTGACGTGCAATCCGCCGAAAGCCAATACGAAGTGGCCAAGTCGCCGTTCTACCCGCGCTTCGATGCTGAAGCCGCCGTCGGAGCGAACAACAACATTGCCGGCGAAGAAGGCCATGACAACGAATGGCGCGTGGGCGTAGTGATGAACTACAACCTGTTCCGCGGCGGCAGCGACAAGGCTCGCATGGCCTCCGATGCGCACAAGATCAATCAGGCGATGGACATTCGGAACAATGCCCTGCGCCAGCTCAACGAAAACATCCACCTGGCCTGGAACGCCATGGTCAACGCCAAGAAACAGACCCCGACCGCCCGTGAGTATGCCGAGACCAGTAAACGCGTGCGCGTGGCCTATCAGGATCAGTTCGGCCTTGGCCAACGCACCTTGCTCGACCTGCTCGACAGTGAAAACGAGCTTTACAACGCCAACCGCCGCTACACCGAAGTACGCTACACCGAGGAGTTTTCGATGTACCGTGTACTGGCGAACATGGGCCAGTTACTGAGCAAACAGCGGGTAGTGCTGCCCGCCGATGCAGTCGCCCGGAACGAGGTGAAAAACCAAGCTCGTCTGCCTGAACTGAAGTAGTACCTGGAGCGACCAATTTGACCAGCATGGAACCCGGCAACATCGGTGTCGATCCGCGTCTGAGCTTTGATGACCCGCTTCTGGACGGTCTATTGATCCTCTGCAAACTTCATGGCGCGACGGTCAGTCGCGCCAGCCTGAGTGCCGGGCTGCCAATGGCACACCAACGCCTGAGCCTGGACCTGCTGCCTCGTGCAGCGGCCCGGGCCGGTTTGCAGGCGCGCTTGCTGCGTCGCGAGCTTAAAGACATCTCCGCGCTCAACTTGCCCGTCCTGCTGTTGCTCGATAGCGGTCGTACCGCGGTTTTGCGACGTATTGGCGATGACGGTCGGGTGCTGATTCTGCCCAGCGAAGCCGACGGCGGTGAACAATGGATCAGCCCAGAGGAACTTGAAGCGCATTATTCCGGCCAGGCCTTGTTCGCCCGACCACGGCATGAACTGGAAGACTTGCGCTCCCCCCTCGTGCCTCGTGTGCAGGCCTGGTTCCGCGACACCCTGAAGCTGTCGAAATGGCTGTACAGCGATGCCATCCTGGCGAGCTTCCTGATCAACCTGCTGGGCCTGATGGTGCCGTTGTTCGTGATGCAGACCTACGACCGCGTGGTGCCCAACCAAGCCACCTCGACCCTGTGGGTGCTGTCCATCGGCTTGCTGATCGGCACCGGTTTCGAACTGGTGTTGCGGGTGGTGCGCGCCCATCTGCTGGACACCGCCGGGAAGAAAACCGATGTGATCCTGTCGGCGACCCTGTTCGAACGCATCACCGGCATGTCGATGAAAGCGCGGCCGGCGACCATCGGTGGTTTTGCCCAGAGCATTCATGACTTCCAGGGCCTGCGGGAATTCCTCACCGCCGTCACCCTCACCAGCCTCATCGACCTGCCCTTCGTAGTGCTCATGCTGGTGGTGATCGGCCTGCTCGGTGGCTGGCTGGTGGTAATTCCGGTGCTGGCGTTTCCGATCACGATCATTTTCGCCATGGTGATACAGGTGCGGCTGCGCGACACCGTGCAGAAGAGCCTCAGCCTCGGTGCCGAACGCCAGGCCCTGCTGATCGAAACCCTCGGCGGCCTGGAAACCCTCAAGGCCTGCAGCGCCGAAAGCGAGCGCCAGCACAAGTGGGAAAGTACCCATGGCGCCCTCACCCGCCTCGACAGCCATGCGCGTAACCTCTCGGCGCTGGCCACCAACGGTACGCTGTTCATCCAGCAATTTTCCGGCATGGCAACCATCGTTGCCGGTGTCTATAGCATCATCGCCGGCAACCTCAGCGTCGGCGCACTGGTGGCCAGCTACATGCTCGGCAGCCGCGTGTTGGCACCACTGGGCCAGATCGCCGGTTTGATCACCCGCTACCAGCAAGCGCAACTGACCATGAAAAGCACCGACGCGCTGATGTCGCTGCCACAGGAACGCGATGCCAAACAACGGCCGCTGGAGCGCACGCAACTGCAGGGCGCGCTGGATATCGTCGGCGTGACCTTCCACTACAACGGCCAGAACAATGCAGCGCTGGCCAATGTCAGCTTCAGCGTCAAGCCCGGCGAGCGGATCGGCGTCATCGGCCGCAGCGGCTCGGGCAAAAGCACCCTGGCACGACTGGTGATGGGTTTTTACGAACCGGAAGAAGGCCAGCTGTTGCTCGATGGCCTGGACTTGCGACAACTGGACGTCGCCGACCTGCGTCATCAAATCGGTTACGTCGCCCACGACCTGCCACTATTGGCCGGTAGCCTGCGCGATAACCTTACCCTCGGCGCGCGCTACATCAGCGACTCACGCATGCTCGAAGTGGCCGAACTCACCGGTGTCACCGAACTGGCCCGGCAACACCCGCAAGGCTTCGACCGCCCCGTGGGCGAGCGGGGTCAATTGCTGTCCGGTGGCCAGCGTCAGGCCGTGTTGCTGGCAAGGGCGTTGTTGCTCGACCCGCCGATCCTGCTGCTCGACGAACCCACCAGCGCCATGGACAACAGCAGCGAAGACGTTTTGCGACAAAAACTCCACGGCTGTGTCCAGGGCAAAACCGTGCTGCTGGTCACCCACCGGACCTCGATGCTCAGCCTGGTGGATCGGCTGGTGGTACTGGACAACGGGCGGATCGTCGCCGACGGGCCCAAAGAAGCGGTCATCGATGCACTGCGCAAGGGCCGTGTCGGCTCTTCGGCCGTCTAGGAGCGACTCATGGCTCGTTCATCATCCGACAAGTCGCCTGCCCACTCGAAGGGGCGGGGTTACTTCGGCAGCTTCGCCAAAAGCGCCGAAAGCGAATTCATGCCGGAAACCGCCGGCGCTTCACTGCAGGACTCACCGCGCTGGTCGCGGATCACCGTATGGCTGGCGGCAGGCTTGTTGATCAGCGCGCTGGTCTGGGCCAAATTCGCGGTGCTGCAAGAAGTCACCATGGGCGAAGGCAAGGCGATTCCGTCGAGCAAGGTTCAGGTGATCCAGAACCTTGAAGGCGGCATCGTCACCGAAATCTTCGTGCGTGAAGGGCAAATGGTGAACAAGGGCGATACCTTGCTGCGCCTGGATGACACGCGCTATCTGTCGAACAAGGGTGAAAGCGAGGCTGATCGCTATGCACTGACCGCACAGGTCGAACGCCTGTCGGCGGAGGCCGAAGGCCGGCCGTTCAAGCTGTCGGACGAAGTGATCGCCAAAGCGCCCCAGGTGGCCGAAGACGAACGTTCGTTGTATGAACAACGGCAACGGCGACTGGCCAGCGAACAACGCACCCTGAGCGAACAACTTCGGCAAAAAACTCAGGAACTGGCGGAGTTTCGCTCAAAACAGGGGCAATACAGCTCAAGCCTGGCACTGCTGCAGCAGGAGATGAACATGTCCACGCCACTGGTGGGCACGGGGGCGGTGTCACCGGTGGAGATCCTGCGCCTCAAACGCAGCGCGGTGGAAATTCGCGGCTCGCTGAACGCCACCACCCTGGCCATTCCCCGCGCCGAATCGGCGATCAACGAGATCAAGAGCAAGATTGACGAGTCCGAACAAACCTTCCGTTCAGAAGCCGCCAAGGAGCTGAATGAGAAACGCACCGACCTGTCGAAAATCACCGCATCGAGCATCGCCATCGACGACCGCGTGACGCGCACCACGGTAGTCTCGCCGGTTCACGGGATTATCAAGACGCTGAAGGTCAACACCATCGGCGGCGTGGTCCAGCCGGGCAGCGACATGGTGGAAATCGTGCCGCTGGAAGACAACCTGCTGATCGAGGCCAGAGTGCGGCCGCAAGACGTGGCGTTCCTGCATCCAGGCCAGAAAGCCATGGTCAAGTTCAGCGCCTACGACTACACCATCTACGGCGGCCTGAGCGCGAAGCTGGAATTGATCAGCGCCGACACCATCACCGACGACAAGGGCAACAGCTTCTATCTGATCCAGGTGCGTACCGATAAAAACCACCTGGGCGGGGATGCGAAACCGCTGTTGATCATTCCGGGGATGGTGGCGACGGTGGATATCATCACCGGGGAGAAAAGTGTGCTGGATTACTTGCTCAAACCGGTACTGAAAGCGCGGACCGAGGCGATGCGCGAAAGGTAGTCCTGTTCAAATTCAGCGGTGATGGAACAACCTTCATCGCCTGACAACGATTATTTCGCCCCATGATTACGCTCAAAAGTCTCCTCCCCCATCGCCGCAATCTGCCCCTCGATCAACGCTTCGAACGGCCTGAGCAACGGCTCGAACGACGTTGGTGCCTCAAGGGTTTCCAGTGCCTGGACAATGGCCTCGATCGTCGACAACGCCCCCGGCCCGGGAGCCTTGCGCAGCCGGTAGCGGGACACGCCCCCCTCGGCCAGGGTCACCCTCGGCAACGCCGCCAGCAGCGGGTTGAGGTGCAATAGCTTGCGAGCCTTGCGCCAAGTGCCATCCGGGACCACCAGCAATATCGGTTCCTCGGTGACGGCACAGGTTTGAATCGGCTGCGCGTCTTCGCCGGGAAACAGCAACCGCGCCTGATACCCCGGTTGATTCAACAGCACCGGCAAATCCTCAAACACCTCGCCAACCATCAGTTCGGCATTGTTCAAGCCCAACGCAGCCAGGCGCGCGGTGTTCAGCGCATGATTCACTTCACTCGGATGTTGCAGCAACAACACACGGGTGCGGCTGTCGAGGCTCGGGACCAACGGACACAAGCAATGGCTTTGCGGACGCAGGCAGCGGGGACATTGAATTCGGGACATCGCAACGTTTCCTTAAGCGGCCTGGTTGAGCTGCGCTTTGAGCAGATCGCGGAAGGCCTGGATCAGCGGCTCGCGACTGCGTCCACGACGCACGATCATCGAGAACGGTGCCTGATAACCGAAGGTCGCCGGCAGCAATACCCGCAAGTCGCCCTTGTCCGCCCAGGCCTGGGCGTAATGCTCGGGCAAGTAACCGATGTAGGCGCCGGACAGCACCAGGATCAGCTGCGCCTCCATGCTCTCCACGGTGGCGGCGCTGTGCTTGAAGCCGTGCCGCGCCAGTTCGGCCTGGCTCCAGTAACCGCGACCGACCATGCGTTGCTGGGTGATGACCTGCTCGGGAATACGCCGCTCATTGAACAGCGGATGCCGGGCACTGCAATACAACCAATGTTGTTCGCGGTAGAGCGGCATGTAGACCAGGCCGCTCATGCGCGTGGAGAACGCACCGATGGCCAGATCGAGTCGATTGTCCTGCACACCCAGTTGCAATTCGTAGGGGCTCATGACCGACAAGTGCAAATGCACCGCCGGGTGTTCCTGACTGTAGGCGCCAATGGCTTCGGCGAACGGCAAGGCCTTGTCGCTGACGGTGGAGTCGATCACCCCCAGGTTCAGCGTGCCACGCAACTCGCCCTTGAGCGCGGCGGCGTATTGTTCGAAGCCCTCCAGCTCGCCCAGTAACCGCAAGGTTTCCTGATGAAACAGCTCTCCCTTGCTGGTGAGGCTGAAACCGCCACGGCCGCGATGGCACAGCACCAGGCCCAGCGCCGCTTCGAGCTGGCTCATGTAAGTGCTGATGGCCGACGTCGAGAGATTGAGCTCTTGCTGGGCGTTGGCGAAGCCCTGATGACGCACCACGCTGACGAAAATGCGCAATAGTTTCAAGTCGGGTAAAGCGTTGGCCATGGAAGACTCCGAAAACCGGGGGCACGCAATGCTCGAATCAATAGAGAACCTGGCATCGTTTGCGTTGGCGTGAAGTCTATCGCTGCCACCGCCATTAGTTTAGAAAAATCTGAACTAAGTATTTGCGCGGAGCGATTCTTCCCCGTCACGACATTTCGCAGAATCGGCTCCCAGCGGTGCCCGTGCCTGATGAGAACGGTGTATCCGACATAAATAAAACAACGACGATGAGGCCTTACCCGTGGACAAGATTCTTCACCAACCACTGGGCGGCAACGAAATGCCGCGCTTCGGCGGCATCGCCACCATGATGCGACTCCCCCACTTGAATACCGCTGCCGGTCTGGACGCTGCCTTCGTGGGCGTGCCATTGGACATTGGCACCTCCCTGCGCCCAGGCACCCGTTTCGGGCCTCGCGAAATCCGCGCTGAATCGGTCATGATTCGCCCGTACAACATGGCCACTGGCGCGGCACCGTTCGATTCGCTGTCGGTTGCCGACATCGGCGACATCGCGATCAACACCTTCAACCTGCTGGATGCCGTACGGATCATCGAAGAATCCTACGACAACATCCTTGAACACGACGTGATCCCGCTGACCCTGGGCGGTGACCACACCATCACCCTGCCGATCCTGCGCGCCATCCATAAAAAGCACGGCAAGGTCGGCCTGGTGCACATCGACGCCCACGCCGATGTGAACGATCACATGTTCGGCGAGAAAATCGCCCACGGCACCACCTTCCGTCGCGCCGTTGAAGAAGGCCTGCTGGATCCGGACCGTGTTGTGCAGATCGGTCTGCGCGCCCAGGGCTACACCGCTGACGACTTCAACTGGAGCCGCAACCAGGGCTTCCGCGTGGTTCAAGCCGAAGAGTGCTGGCACAAATCCCTGGCACCGCTGATGGCCGAAGTTCGCGAGAAAGTCGGCGGTGGCCCGGTGTACCTGAGTTTCGACATCGACGGCATCGACCCGGCCTGGGCACCAGGGACCGGCACCCCGGAAATCGGCGGTCTGACGACCATTCAGGCCATCGAGATCGTGCGTGGCTGCCAAGGCCTCGACCTGGTCGGTTGCGATCTGGTAGAAGTCTCGCCCGCTTACGACACCACCGGCAACACCTCGCTGCTGGCCGCCAACCTGCTGTACGAGATGCTCTGCGTACTGCCTGGCGTGGTCCATCGCTGAGGATGGGTGATGAACGAACGTGATCAGGTATTGCAAGCCGCCGCCGATCTGGTGTCTGCCTTCGCTCGTAACGATCGCGAAGCCTACTTCGGTGCCTTTAGCTCTGACGCCAGCTTCGTCTTCTACACCCTCGAACAACCCCTGCTGTCGCGCGATGCCTATCAGGCATTGTGGGACAGCTGGCGTGCCGAGGATGGTTTCGAGGTGCTGTCGTGCACCTCGAGCAACGCCTTCGTCAGCCTGCAAGGTGATGTGGCGATTTTCATCCATGACGTAGCCACCGAGCTGCGCATGCAAGGGGAGCAACATTTCAGCCAGGAGCGCGAGACGATTGTTTTCAAAAAACAAGCGTCTGGCCAAGAACAACAAGGCCTATGGCTGGCCTGCCACGAACATTTGTCCGCCATGCCGGAAGGGCTGCCACCCCCTTAGCCAAACAGGCGACGCCTCACGCACGATGAGCGCGCCTTTATGATCGGAGCAGATCATGAATAACAAAAACAACGACCAAAGCCTTACGCAAATAGAAACCCACGGGGTCGAACAGATCCCGGATAACGAACGCACCGCAGGCCCGACGGACCTGTTCCGGATGATCTTCGGTGGTTCGAATACCTTTGCTACCGCCGTACTCGGCAGCTTCCCGGTGCTGTTCGGCCTGTCTTTCCAGGCAGGCGTCTGGGCGATTGTGCTGGGCGTGTTGCTGGGTTCGCTGATCCTCGCGCCCATGGGCCTGTTCGGCCCGATCAACGGCACCAACAACGCCGTGTCTTCCGGTGCGCACTTCGGCGTGCACGGGCGGATCGTCGGTTCGTTCCTGTCGCTGTTGACCGCCATCGCCTTCTTCTCGCTTTCGGTGTGGAGTTCGGGTGATGCGCTGATCGGTGGCGCCAAACGCCTGATCGGCCTTCCGGAAACCGACCTGACCCTGGGCCTGGCCTACGGCCTGTTCGCGATCCTGGTGCTCACGGTATGCATCTATGGTTTCCGCTTCCTGCTGTGGGTCAACAAGATCGCGGTATGGAGTGCCAGCCTGTTGTTCCTGCTGGGCCTCTTCGCCTTCGCCGGCCCTTTCGATGTGAACTACGCCGGCACCGTCAACATGGGCCAGCCAGGTTTCTGGGCCGCGTTCATCGGTGCGGCACTGGTGGCCATGAGCAATCCGATTTCCTTCGGCGCATTCCTCGGCGACTGGTCGCGCTACATCCCGCGTGAAACCTCCAAGCGCCGGATCATGGCCGCAGTGGTGATCTCGCAGATCGCAACCTTCATCCCGTTCCTGTTCGGCCTGGCCACCGCCACCATCGTAGCGATCAAGGCCCCGGACTACATCGCGGCCAACAACTACGTCGGCGGTCTGCTGGCAGTCTCGCCGAACTGGTTCTTCCTGCCGGTGTGCCTGATCGCAGTGATCGGCGGCATGTCCACCGGCACCACGTCGCTCTACGGCACCGGGCTGGACATGTCCAGCGTGTTCCCGCGAGTGCTGTCACGGGTCAAGGCCACGCTGCTGATCGGTGTGATGTCGATTGCCTTCATCTTCATCGGGCGCTTCGCGGCGAACCTGGTACAGAGCGTGTCGACCTTCGCCGTGCTGATCATCACCTGCACCACCCCGTGGATGGTGATCATGATCATCGGCCTGCTGGTACGCCGCGGCTTCTACTGCCCGGATGACCTGCAAGTGTTTACCCGCGGCGAAAAAGGTGGCCGCTACTGGTTCACCCACGGCTGGAACTGGCGTGGCCTGGGTGCCTGGATCCCGAGTGCGGCCGTCGGCCTGTGCTTCGTGAACCTGCCGGGGCAATTTGTCGGGCCGCTGGGCGAAATGGCCGGCGGAATCGACATCAGCCTGCCGGTCACCCTCGGCCTGGCGTCGGTGGTGTACCTGACGTTGCTCAGCCTGTTCCCGGAATCACGGGAAGTGTTCGGCCCGCAGGATGCACGCAGCAAGGGTTCGAATTCACTCGGTAAATCGGCGGCTCGACAAGTCGCCTGATCAAACGCATTACCTTCGGCCAACGCACGACCTGTGGGAGCGGGCAAGCCACGCTCCCACAAGGATTGATGTTCCCGCAGGAATTGATTTTCGCTTCACCATAAAAAAGACAATCGGAGACACGCCATCATGGCATTGGATTTATTCGTCGTACTCATCTACGCCGCCGCGATGCTGCTTCTTGGCTACTACGGCATGCGCAAAGCCAAGACCAACGAAGACTTTTTGGTCGCCGGTCGTAACCTCGGCCCGAGCCTGTACATGGGCACCATGGCGGCTACCGTTCTCGGCGGCGCGTCCACCGTGGGCACTGTGCGTCTGGGTTACGTACATGGCATTTCCGGCTTCTGGCTGTGCGCCGCACTGGGTTGCGGGATCGTCGCACTGAACCTGTTCCTGGCCAAACCGCTGCTGAAACTGAAGATCTACACCGTTACCCAGGTGCTGGAGAAGCGCTACAACCCGATGGCCCGCTCCGCGAGCGCGGCGATCATGCTGGCGTACGCGCTGATGATCGGCGTGACGTCGATCCTGGCCATCGGCACCGTATTGCAAGTGTTGTTCGGCCTGCCGTTCTGGGTGTCGGTACTGCTGGGCGGTGGCGTGGTCGTGATCTACTCGGCCATTGGCGGCATGTGGTCCCTGACCCTGACCGACATTGTCCAGTTCGTGATCAAGACCGTCGGCCTGATGTTCATCCTGTTGCCAATCTGCCTGTACCGCGTGGGCGGCTGGGATGAGTTGGTGTTGAAACTGCCGGCGGCAAGCTTCAGCTTCACCACCATCGGCTGGGACACCATCATCACCTACTTCATGATCTACTTCTTCGGCATCCTGATCGGTCAGGACATCTGGCAACGGGTGTTCACCGTCAAGACCGCGAAAGTCGCTCAGGTCGCCGGTACGGCTGCCGGCATCTACTGCATCATCTACGGCCTGGCCTGCGCCCTGATCGGCATGGCGGCTCACGTACTGATCCCGGATCTGGACAACGTCAACAACGCCTTCGCCGCCATCGTCAAACTGTCCCTGCCGGACGGCATCCGTGGCCTGGTGATCGCTGCTGCACTGGCCGCCATGATGTCCACCGCCAGCGCCGGCCTGCTCGCCGCTGCCACCACCCTGACCGAAGACCTTCTGCCAAAACTGCGCGGCGGCAAGCAGTCGAGCCTGGGCCTGAACCGCTTGGTCACCCTGTTGACCGGCATCGTGGTGCTGGGTATCGCCCTGGTGGTCAACGACGTGATCAGTGCACTGACCCTGGCATACAACCTGCTGGTAGGCGGCATGCTCATCCCGTTGATCGGCGCGATTTTCTGGAAACGCGCAACCACCGCCGGCGCCATCGCCAGCATGGGCCTGGGCTTCGCCACTGCCCTGCTGTTCATGGTCAAGGATGGTCTGGACGCCAACACCCCGATCTACTACAGCCTGGGCGTAGGCCTGGTGAGCTTCGTGATTGTCAGCCTGATGTCCCGTCGCCCGGTGACACTGGCAAGCGCCGCCTAAGCTGAATATAACGACTTGATGCTTTCTTCGGCGGGTGTGGCGTCGGTTGCCACACCCGTTTTTTTCGTCTGAAGGAAACTGCTTATGAAAATCGTCAGCCGCGATCAGTGGTTCGAAGTCAAACAGCTCAGTGATGGCATTCGCCTGATTCACGAGCCGTACATCCGGCCCTTCTACCGCTGCAACCTCTGGCACATCCAGGGCCGTGACAAGGACCTGCTGCTGGACAGCGGCTCAGGGCTGGTCAGCCTGCGCGAACAGTTGCCGTGGATCACCGAGCGGCCGCTGGTGGCGGTGGCCAGTCATTGCCATTTCGATCACATTGCCGGGCATCACGAATTTCCCGAGCGCCTGGTGCATCCCGCCGAGGCGGACATCCTCGCCGCACCGGACGGCGAAAACGACTTGAGCAGGGCTTTTGTCGGTGACGATATGTTCGAGGCGCATCCGGACTGCCCGCTTTGTTACGCCGAATACAGCGTCAAGGCCGCGCCAGCCACGGGCTTTGTCGAAGACGGAGATGTGCTGGATCTGGGCAATCGAGTATTGCAGGTCGTGCACACGCCAGGACACTCACCGGGCGGCATCTGCCTGTACGAAGCGGCGACCGAGACCCTGTTCAGCGGCGACATCATTTACGACGGACCGTTGATCGAAGACGCCTACCATTCCAACCTCGACGACTACGCGCGCAGCCTGCAACGCTTGCGCCACCTGCCGATCCGCACGGTACATGGCGGTCATTTCGGCAGTTTTTCCGGAGAGCATTTGCGCCACATGATTGACGAGTGGCAACGCTGCCACGGCTGAAGCCTGCTGTACTCATCCTCAGGACATTCAACGCAGGGACAACAACAAGATCGCCCTCGAAGAACCATCATGAAAAAAGCTGCCGTTCGTGCCGCCGTGCATCACTTCATCAGCCGACTGCTGGAGAGTCAGGACGACTTCGACGACAACGCCAGCCTGGCGCAGTTGGGATTGGATAAAACGGATATCGAAGAGTTGATCTTCCATCTGGAAGACGAGTTCGGCTTGACGGCGTTTACCGCCGAGGAGGACCAACTGCTCAAGACGGCCAGGACGGCCAGAGACTTGAGTCGGTTTTTGCTGGAAATTGGCAGGCATTAACAATCATGATTGCCGGTTGAAACAATCCGTACGCGCCCCTGCAGGAGCTAGGTTGCTCGCGAAAACTTCCAGGCGACGCGTACTTCAAGACAATCAGCGTGATCGTTAACGTCCATCGCGAGCGGGCTCGCTCCTACAGGATTACCGGCGACGCGGTTGGCGTCGGCGTTGTTCGTCGTCCGTGCGAATTGGCACAGGTTGCAGAGGCGGTTCGATCAAACCGAGTGCGACACCCAGGTCATGCAGCCAGTTCTGAATTTTCTCTTTCATGATGCCCCCTTCAGGGTAGTGCCGAGCGGCCGGAATTCTGTAGCCCCTTCGCACTGATAATAGTCTGAAGTGCTGTGCAATGCTCAATCAAATTGGCAATGATCTGTTACTGAATCGATCACAATTGACCAATGTCAACTCAGGCAATCGCACGCGCCTGAATCTGCGCCGACGGATAGACCGCCTGTTGCTGCTCGATCCACGCATTCAGGTTGGCCCCGACCATGCCCTTGCGCCACATCAGCCACGTGGTCGCCGTGGCAAAAGGCTCGGCCAGCGGGTGTACCGCCACGCTTTCACGGCCCGGCAGACTGGCGAGCATCGACTCCGACATCAGCGCCACCCCGGAACCGGCAATCACGCACGCAAGCATCCCCGGATAGGACTCGATCTCCATGGCCCGCCCCATCGCTGCGTGATCATGGGAAAACCACGACTCCAGGCGCATCCGGTAAGAGCAGCCCTGACGAAAGGTGAACACCGAACGCCCTTCCACATCCCGCGCGCTGAGCACCGGTGGGTGGTCGGCCTCGCTGACCAGTACCAGTTTCTCTTCGCACAACAGCACACCGTCCAATCCCGCCAGCTCCGGCGGCCCGTCCACCAGCGCCGCATCGAGCCGGCCGGTCAGCAAGCCCTCAAGCAATTCGCCACTGGGCCCGGATTGCACCTGAAGGTTCACCGCCGGGTAGGTTCGGTGATAACGCGCCAATAGCGCCGGAAGGTGAATCGCAGCCGTGCTGTACATGGTGCCGAGCACGAAGTCGCCGGCCGGTTGCCCCCCCTGTACGGCAGCGTGAGCTTCATCGTGCAAGGCAAACAACTTGGTGGTGTAGTCCAGCAGGACTTTTCCCGCAGGCGATAGCTGCAAACGCTGACGCTCGCGCAGGAACAGTTCGACCCCCAGTTGCTCTTCCAGCTGTTTAAGCCGGGTCGACAGGTTGGACGGCACCCGGTGCAGGCGTTCAGCAGCACGGGTGATGGACTCTTCCTCCGCCACAGCCTGGAAAATTCGCAATTGACTGAATTCCACGACATTCTCCAAACAAGAACAAGTTACTCACTATTATTCATTTTTAAAGAAAGTCAATCGGTCCTAGCCTGACGGTCATTGATCTTCTGGTGGAACTCCGACCATGTCTCCCTTGATCCGCTTGCTTGCCTGTTTTGTCGCATTAATGATGGCCATGGGCATCGGCCGTTTTGCCCTGACGCCGCAACTGCCGCATCTGCTGAGCGAAGGCCAGATCGACCTGACCGACGCCGGACTGATTGCCGCTGCCAATTATCTGGGCTATTTCGTGGGTGCCGTGGACGCGATGTTCTCTCGTCGTCCCGAGCAAGTGCGCCGCCGCCTGCTGGGCGGTCTGTGGCTGTGTGTGCTGCTGACCCTGGCGTCGTTCTGGGCCAACGGGTTCTGGTCGCATCTGTTGCTGCGCTTTGGCACCGGCGTGGCCAGCGCCTGGGTATTGGTGATGATTACTGCGCTGAGTCAGCCACTGGCGGCTGCCACCGGGCGCCCGCGGCTCGGCGCCGTGGTATTTGCCGGACCGGGTCTGGGAATTTTTCTGACCGGGGTGCTGGCCTTGGTCGCGAACCTCTTGGGCCAGACGTCCGCCACGTTGTGGCTGGTGTATGCCGCCGTCGCCCTGTTGATGTTGTTGGGGGTTCTGCAATTTCTGCCCCGGCCCACCTCGACCGCACCTGTCGCTGCCAGCGTCGCAAGCTCATCCCATCGAGGCATCGGCCGTTTAGGCGTGGTCTATGGGTTGTACGGTTTGGGCTACATCATCCCGGCCACTTTTCTGTCGCAAATGGCCAACGCGCAGTTCCAAGGGCATTGGCAGGCCGATCTGTTCTGGCCGTGCTTCGGCCTGGCAGCGGCGATTGGCGTGGTGTTGGTGAGTCTGCGTCGACAAGCGGCCAATTCCACGCGTCAATGGCTGACGCTGACCTTATGGATGCAAGCCGCCGGGGTCTTCGCTTGCCTGCTGGGCAATGGTCCGGGGCTCGTGCTGGGAGTGATCTTGTGTGGCACACCATTCCTGGCCTGCATGCAGTTGGTGATGCAACGTTCACGGGAGCTGGCGCCCCACGCCAGCCAACGCAACGCCGGGCTGCTGACCGCCTGCTTTGCCGTGGGCCAGCTCAGCGGGCCGTTGCTGGCAGCATTGAGCAGCCATTTCAGCGGTGGCTTGCAACCTGCGCTGGTGATCGCCGGCAGCGGTTTGCTGCTGGCCGGCGGATTGCTCTTGAGCCCGGTCAGGGCTGGCCAAGCGCTTTGCGCAAACGGCGACGCACCCACTGCTCAGCGCTGACAAACGTGATGCCCAGCAGCACCAGCACTGCCCCGATGACAAAGTTGAGGCTGAGCTTTTCGCCCAGCAGCACCACGCCGAACGTGACGCCGAACAACGGCGTCATGAACGAAAAAACCGCCAGGTTCGCCGCCAGATACCGGCGCAACAGCCAGAACCAGGTCAGATAGCTGAAGAACGACACCACCAGGCCTTGAAACAACACGCTGGCCACCGCCACGGTGGTCAGGCTGACGTGGGTGATCTGACCGCTGAGGAGCGCGATCAACAGCAGCCCGACGAAGCCGACGATCAACTGATAAAACAAGGTCAGGGTCACCGGCGCTTCCGACAATCGCGAAGCACGCACCACCACCGTGGTGGCCCCCCAGGCGGCACCCGCCAATACCCCCAGCGCATCGCCCATCAGCATACGGTGATCAAGGTTGGCCCAGGACACGCCACCGGCAAACGCAACGGCAATGCCGACGAAGGCGAGGAAGATTCCCAACCATTGCACCGGCCTCAAGCGCTCGCTCGGCAACAGCCAATGCACACCCAACGCGGTAAAAATCGGCGCGGTGTAGAGGAACACCGACATATGGGCCGCCGTGGTCAGTTGCAGGCCTTCGGAGATGAAGAAAAACTCCAGGCCAAACAGAGCCCCGGCCAACAAGCCGCCGCGCCAGGTGGTGCCGACTTGATCCCAGCCGCCCTTCCAGCAGATCAACAACCCGACGAGCAACGCGGACATGCCCGAACGCCCCGCAGCCTGCATGACCGGTGCGATGTCAGGTGCCGCCCACTTGATCATCACCTGCTGAATGCCCCAGATCAGGCACAACCCCAGCATCACTTGCAGGGCAAATCCATCGGCGCTACGCCGGGCGACGCTCACCGCACGACCTCAAAAACAACACACAACATGGCAGTGACTCGACAGTAAAAGCTAAGCCCCGAGCGGCTTGTCGAACAAGCGGCGTCGGGGCGAAAAATTATGCTGTCGATTATTAACCAGACGGCCAGAAATTTCCGCCTGATAGAGACCTTTAAATTCCCGCTTGCGTCATCCCGCCGTGACCAGCGGGAGAGATCGCTGCACCTGCTCACGCTTGGCCAACACGAAGAACAGTGCGCCCCCGAGGAAACAACCGGTGAACCAGGCAAAGTTGGCCATCGGTTGCAGGACCGGGGTGAACGTAATCGCCACGCCCATCAACGTCGCCGGAATCAGTGCCTTGACCGCCGTCCAGTTGACTCCACCGCTGTAGTAATAGCGCCCGGTCGGGCCATCGTTGAACAGCGCATCAACGTCGATCTGCTGTTTTTTGATCAGGTAGAAATCCACCAGCAGAATCCCGAACAACGGGCCAATGAACGCCGCCAGCACATCAAGGGTGTAGTGAATCACTTCGGGGTTGTTGAACAGGTTCCACGGGGTGATGAAGATCGACGCCACGGCCGCGATCATGCCGCCGGCACGCCAACTGATTTTACTCGGGGCGACGTTGGCGAAATCGAATGCCGGGGACACGAAGTTGGCGACGATGTTGATGCCGACGGTGGCGGTGACGAAGGCAAACGCGCCGAGCAGCACGGCCACGCTGTTGTCGATCCGCGCCACGGTGGCAATCGGGTCGTGAAGCATTTCACCGAAGACAGGCAAGGTGCCGGAGACAATCACCACGGTCACCAGGGAGAACGCCAGAAAATTCACTGGCAGTCCCCAGAAATTTCCGCGACGCACGTCCTTCATGCTCCGGCAGTAGCGACTGAAATCGCCGAAATTCAAGGTCGGCCCGGAAAAGTACGACACCACCAGGGCCATGGCCACGATCACTTGTCCGAACGCTTCCCAACCCGACAGGGACTTTTCCGCGAGGGTGAAACTGATGTTGCTCCAACCGGCCTGCCAGACAATCCACCCGGCGAGCATGAACATCACGCCGTACACCACCGGGCCAGCCCAATCGATAAAACGGCGGATCGACTCCATGCCTGCCCAGAACACCAACGCCTGAACGAACCACAGGCTGAGGAAACCGAACCAGCCGAGGTAGGACAAACCGGCAAAATGTGGTTCTGCGTAGGTCGCCATCGAAGGAAAGAAGCGCAACACCACAATGATCAACGCGCTGGACGCGAGGTACGTCTGAATCCCGTACCAAGCCACCGCGATCAACCCGCGAATGACCGCCGGAATGTTCGCCCCGAACACCCCGAACGCCAACCGGCAGATCACCGGATACGGCACGGCCGCTTGCTGACTCGGCCTGGCCACCAGGTTGGCGATCAACTGCACAATGCAAATCCCGCCCAGTAAGGCAATCAACACCTGCCAACTGGCCAGCCCCAGCGCGAACAGGCTGGCGGCGAATACATAACCGCCGACGCTGTGCACATCACTCATCCAGAAGGCGAAAATGTTGTACCAATTCCATTTCTGCGGCAGCGGTCCCAAGTCCTGGTTGTACAGGCGCGGGCTGTAGCCGTCGGGCATTTGCTCGGTCATTGCGTAGCTCCTCGAAAACACTCCCGACGTGATGCCAACATCACACTGCGTACGGGAGCTGTCATTGTTTGTATACGAGTTGCTACGCAGAATGCGTGCCATAGGCGATAAATGTGTGACAAATCGCGGTTCTACGGGCGTTTTATGCAGGCAGATAAACGGCGATTTTTGCTCAGAGATGCCCATGAAAAGGGCACTGTCGCCTGCAAACGGTGCACATGTCATGTATACAGAGAGAAATAGCGGACTGCTGCTCAGTCAATCGTTATTGGGCCAAATCTGATTATTGAACCGTTGCGCAGGCCCAAAGGGGTGAGCGAGCCTGATCGCGATGACATTCGCCCGGCCAACACCGTTCATGACTTGCTTGCAGCCAGCGCATTCGCCACACGAAACCCCACAATGCAAGCAACGGCACTTGCCACCGCGCCCCACGCCATGTCCATCAATGCCAACCGCGCCGACCACCCTTGCAGGGTTGCCCAGTTGGACAAGTCATAGGTGCCGTACGCCACCGCGCCCAACAATGCCCCCAGACGTGCGGCGTGTGGCCAGCTCCGCGCCGGCAATACCACAAACACCACACAACCGATGACATAGAGGAGGTAAAACACAGCGGCCGGGGCCCACCGCGGTTGCTCGAGCATCAACGAACCGAGCAGCTCCCGATAAGTCGACGCCATAAGGACGCCCAGCCAGAGGCCATCGAGTACGAGAAACGCCGCCAGGGTGGCGACATAGGCTATGAGTGTTTTTTTCATCATCCCGCCCTTACAGGAGCCGCCGCCGGTTCGGGCCGCTCCTGCATGGGGCTGGCAAGCGCTTAGCTTAGTTCAATGCGATCGGCATGAATGACGATCTGGCCATTCTTGTACAAGGCACCAATGGCTTTCTTGAAGTTGCCTTTGCTGACACCGAACAGGCTGGTGATCAGCGTGGGATCGCTCTTGTCACTGACCGCCAGGGTGCCATTGTTCTCGCGCAACTTGGCGAGGATCTTCGAGTTCAGACTGCTGGCTGCTTCCTGGCCAACCGGTTGCAGGCTCAGGCTGATCTTGCCGTCGGCGCGAACTTCCTTGATGAACCCCTTCTCTTCTTTACCGGCGCGCATGAACTTGAAGATTTCGTTCTTGTGGATCAGGCCCCAGTGCTTGTTGTTGATGATCGCCTTGAAGCCCATGTCGGTGGCTTCGGCAACCAGCAAGTCCACTTCCTGGCCGGCGGTGTAGTTGGCCGGCGTCTTGTCCAGGTAACGGTCCAGGCGCGCCGTCGCGGTGATGCGGCGGGTGTGCTTATCCAGGTAGACATGCACCACGACGTATTCGCCCGCGGTCATCTGCCGCTTTTCTTCGGAATACGGCAGCAACAGATCCTTCGGCAGCCCCCAATCGAGGAATACGCCAATACTGTTGACTTCAACAACTTTCAAACTGGCGAATTCACCCACCTGAACTTTCGGCTTTTCTGTAGTTGCGATGAGTTTGTCATCGCTGTCCAGATAAACAAAAACATTGAGCCAGTCTTCATCTTCGCTGGGAATATCTTTTGGAATATAACGATTCGGCAGAAGGATTTCGCCATCCGCACCCCCGTCCAGATATAAACCGAAGTTAGTGTGTTTAACCACTTGCAAACTGTTGTAACGCCCGACTAAAGCCATGTTCAATACCCTCATTGCGTGGGCGCATTCTACCCGGTTTTACCGGGCGCGTTCGGTGCCCCGCCCGCTGGCACGGGAAAATCTCGCTGAAAGCCCAGATTTCCATGGGTCCCAAGGCATGGCGAGGCCGCTCGTCAGTCCATTCCCGCGATTTCAACCGTTGTCTGCGCCAGGCAAAGCAGTCATTTTTTCACCCTTGTTCTTAGTTAAAACAGCAGGTTAGGAGATTAATCAAGATAATAACTTGCGCTTGACCTCGCCCTCGCACGCTGCCCTTCAAGGGATATTTACCAAGCAAATAGCCGGCCTTTCCTGTACGATGCCTGGCCAAGTTAATTTTCTACAGGTTAATGGCCGCCATGCGCGTAAAAGCATCCAACAGCAAAGCAAAGCCAGCTCCAGCCGTCGAAACCAGCGAATCGATCAACAACCAGATTGCTGCGTTCCTCAAATCCGGCGGTGAAATCCAGCAAATTGCCAAAGGCGTCAGCGGCCAGACGTTCGGCCCGTCCAAGCAGATCACCCTGGGCAAGAAGTAATACCGGTAATACACCCGTCCTGAGGCGCTTTGAGCTTCGAAGCGCCTGGACTGGCACCCTCGCCACACCTCTTCTGTTTAATTAATCCGCAAAAATCGACGAACGGCCATCGACCCCGATGAATCGCCGGTATCCTTGCACGCGTCTAGATCAAGCGTTTCAGCGGGCCCGACGCCCTGCGCTCGCTGTTCATGGAGTGACGCATGCTCAAATCCACCTGCTTATTGCTTGCAGGCCTGCTGGCCGGCTCATCGGCGCACGCGCAAATTTTCCAGCGCGAGCTCGGCGACTTCGACCTCAAACTCGGAACCACCCCCAGCCGCAGCATGGCCCAGGGGCTGGTCAAGCCCTCGGCGGTCGGCTCCTTTCACGGTGGCCTCGACCTCAGCCACGACAGTGGCCTGTATTTCGGCCAATACGCACCGAGCATGGGCATCTCGTCGGGCAAGAACCTAGAAATCGATTCCTACATCGGTTTTAAACAACCCTTCGACCAAACTCTCGGCTACGAAGTCGGGATGATCCACTACAGCTATCCCAAGGTGGACACCCTCGACAGCCAGGAACTGTTCGGCGGCCTGACCCTGCTCAGTAGCCGCTTCGGCGTGGCTTTCAGCAACGATCCGGACAAACAGAACAACACGCTATTCGCCGACCTTGGCGGCAATCAGCCGTTCGGCATCGGGATCAGCATGAAATACACCACCCATCAGTTGAACTCGCCGGTTTCGGTGGGCGGTGGTTACGTCAGCAGTTTCACCGATTGGTCGGTGAAGTTTTCACGCCCGCTCATGGGCATCGACCTTGACCTGATCTACAGCAACTCCAACCTCAGCGGCAGTGAGTGCTCGGCGTATTCCGGGCACAACAGCCAGTGTGATGGCCTGGTGACGCTCAAGGCCGAGCGCGCATTCTATTGATTGGCTGAACTGCCCGGCTCATCCTGCGTTCACATGAGAATCAGACGCCCGACCTCGCAAGGATTCGCCCATGTCTCGCTGGTTCAAGCACATCGCCACCCTGCTGGTCTTCACCCTCGCCCTCGGCGCCTGCAGCCGCGTTGGCCTGGCCTATCGCAACCTCGACGTAATCATTCCGTGGACGCTCAGCGACTACCTGGACATGAACGGCGAGCAAAAGGACTGGCTCAACGAGCGCCTCAAGAAACACCTGAACTGGCACTGCACCACACAATTGCCGGGTTACCTCGAATGGCTGGATCGCTTGCAGAGCATGGTCGAAACCAATCAGGTGACCGACGCGGCGCTGCAAGCGGGAACCTCGGAAGCCAAAAAGGCTATCGCTGATACCGCTCGCCAGATCACGCCTTCGGCCATCGAGTTGCTGCAGGGACTGGATGACAAGCAAGTCGCCGAGATGAACGACGCCTTCGCCAAGGATCTGCGCAAACGTGAAAAGGAATACGTCAAACCGCCGCTGGCTCAGCAAATTGCCGAACGCGGTGCGCGCATGGACAAGCGCCTGACCGATTGGCTCGGCCCGTTGAGCGTCAGCCAGGAACAACGAGTGATGGCCTGGTCGACCGCGCTGGGCGACCAAAACACCCAATGGATCGCCAACCGCGCGCACTGGCAGAAACAGTTCAGTGAGGCTGTGGCGCAACGTCAGAGCCCACAGTTCCCACAACAAATCGAGACGCTACTGGTCGATCGAGAACGTTTGTGGACACCGCAATACCGCCAGGCCTTCGCCAACACCGAAGCCCAGGCGCGCTCGCTATTTGTGGATTTGATGGCAGAGAGCACACGGGAACAACGTCAGCGTTTGCTGAAGAAAATTGAGGGTGTGCGCAAGGATTTCAGCGATTTGAAATGCTTGAAGGCGGCAAAACAGGGGTAGACGGATCGCAGCCTTGGGCAGAGCCGACAAACGGCTGCGATCTTTTGTTTCAGGCAATCTGCGCCTTCGCCGCCAGCGCATCAAACGTCTCTTCAGCCAGCGCATCCTCCTGTTCATCCAAGACCTGACGTGGATGCTCGTTGCCCGGAATGCTGCTGTCGATCAGGCTCAACAGGCTTGAGCCACGAGGCGTCAAAATATAATTGGAACCGCTGCCGCCCTGCTCCTCGGGCCGAGGCTCGATGTAACCCCGCGCCAGCAGCAACTTTTCGTATTCGCCGGCCACCGCTTTCAGGTGATCCAGGTTTTCGGTCTGCTCACCTTCCGCAGCCTTCTGCGCCGCGTACTGCTCGGCATAGGGTCGAGGCGTGAAACTGCTCGCTCCGTTTTGCACCTCGTGCAGCAAGCGCTCAATTAAATCCCAGTTATAAGTCGTCATCCTGATTCAACCTCCGGTGCCCGTGAGTGAGGGGGCCTTCATAGGTTGTGACCGGCACGGCCGGCAGCCGTTCAGCCGGGGTTTCCGACAGCACCGACCGGCGGTATGTCGAATTGGGCAGGGACCAAACGACTAAGCTGTGTCAGTCACCTCCAAGCATCGCGCAGGAGAAAAACCCATGAGCATTCAGAATCATCCCGTCGTGTCGCGGGAAGAATGGCTGGTCGCCCGCCAACACCATCTGGCCCACGAAAAAGCCTTCACCAGGGAACGGGACAAACTCAGCGCCGAACGCCGCGCTCTGCCTTGGGTGAAAATCGACAAGGACTACCGCTTCCAGGGGCCAGTCGGCGAACTGAAACTGGCTGATCTGTTCGGCGGGCGCAGTCAGCTGGTCATTTACCACTTCATGTTCGCCGAAGGCTGGGATGAAGGGTGCCCCGGTTGCTCATTTCTCAGCGATCACATCGACGGCGCCAACCAGCACCTGGCCCACCATGACATCGCGCTGGTGGCGGTCTCCCATGCACCCTTCGCCGAGTTCCAGGCATTCAAACGCCGCATGGGCTGGAAATTCGACTGGGTATCGTCAGCCGGCAGCGATTTCAATTATGACTTTGGCGTCAGCGCTCGAGCCGAAGAGGTCGCCGCCGGAACGGCTACGTACAACTACGAAAAAACCGACGGTTCCGAGGAAGAACTCCCCGGGCTCAGTGTTTTTTATCGAAATGAAGCCGGAGAAATTTTCCACACTTACTCCACCTATGCCCGAGGCCTGGACATGCTGGTCGGCGCCTACAACTACCTTGATCTGACGCCCAAGGGCAGGAATGAAGAGGAAATCATGGAATGGGTGCGGCATCACGATCGGTATGAGGAAAAAGCGCCAGCGAGCTGCTGCCATGGGGGATGAAACACAAGGGCCGGGGCGCGGCCTCGCGACAAGCCAACGCCTGTGGGAGCTGTGTGGTGGCGACTATTGGCGGGCATAAAAAAACCGGATCTGGGTCCGGTTTTTTCATGGGGATCGCTACGGCTGCTTTATTCAGCAGCCGGCGCTTCCGGCTTGCGACGCTTGAGCGGGGCCATGCCATCCTTGCTGACCAGGGAATCGCTCTTCGGCCGGTTGGCGCTCTTGCGCTTGGTCGGGGTCTTGGCGGCGGCTTTTTTCTTGTCGCCCTTGGCGTCGGTCTTTTTCTTCTTCACGCCAACAGCCTTGCCCGAAGCCTTGACCTTTTTCGGTCCGCCATAGGTGCCTTTGACTTCCTTGATGGTGCGGCGCTCGAAGCTCTGCTTGAGGTAGCGCTCGATGCTCGACATCAGGTTCCAGTCGCCGTGGCAGATCAGCGAGATGGCCAGGCCATCGTTGCCCGCGCGACCGGTACGACCAATACGGTGCACGTATTCGTCACCGCTGCGTGGCATGTCGAAGTTGATCACCAGGTCCAGACCGTCCACGTCCAGGCCGCGAGCGGCGACGTCGGTCGCCACGAGGATTTTCACCCCGCCCTGCTTCAGGCGGTCGATCGCCAGTTTGCGATCCTTCTGGTCTTTCTCGCCGTGCAACACGAACGCCTTGTATTCCTGCGCCACCAGGCGGCCGTAGATACGGTCAGCCATGGCCCGGGTGTTGGTGAACACGATGGCCTTCTGGTAAGTCTCGTTGGCCAGCAGCCAATTGACGATCTGTTCTTTGTGCTGGTTGTGGTCGGCGGTGATGATTTGCTGACGGGTGGTCTCGTTCAGCTGGCTGACCGCATTGAGCTGCAAGTGCTCAGGGTTGTTCAGCACCTTGGCGACCATCTCGCGCAGGCCCGAACCGCCGGTAGTGGCGGAGAACAGCATGGTTTGCTGACGGTTGGTGCACTCGTCCACCAGGCGCTGGACGTCGTCGGCAAAGCCCATGTCGAGCATGCGGTCGGCTTCGTCGAGCACCAGCACTTCGACTTCTTTCAGGTCGAGGTTGCCAGCGTTCAGTTGCTCGATCATCCGGCCCGGCGTACCGATCAGGATGTCCGGCACCTTGCGCAGCATGGCGGCCTGGACTTTGAAGTCTTCACCACCAGTGATCAGGCCCGACTTGATGAAGGTGAACTGCGAGAAGCGTTCGACTTCTTTCAGGGTCTGCTGGGCCAGCTCGCGGGTCGGCAGCAGGATCAGGGTCTTGATGCTGACGCGGATCTTGGCCGGACCGATCAGGCGGTTGAGGATCGGCAAGACGAATGCAGCGGTCTTGCCGCTACCGGTTTGCGCTGTCACCCGCAGGTCACGCCCTTGGAGCGCCAGCGGAATGGCCGCTGCTTGCACAGGCGTTGGCTCGACAAATTTCAGCTCGGCCACGGCTTTGAGCAGGCGTTCGTGCAGGGCGAATTGGGAAAACACGGGTGCTACCTCGAAGAAATGCAAAAAAACAGCTGCATAGGGTAACGGTTTCGAGCGCTCAGGCCGAGTTTCTTTATGCAAACGACAGCAAACAGTGGCTATTTTTGTTGCCTGATTTGTCCCCGAGTCTAATTCAAAGCCTCTAACTGGCTGGCATTCTCACCTAAATGGGTGTCCGGGATTCGTTGGCCGCCCGACCTCAAGCGGTGTGATCTGAAATCATTTGGTCAGCAAATGAGTACAAGCGGAAGTGGCGTTCACGACTTACAAATGCGAATACGTATCAACGGCAAATAATTTGATATACCATGCGCCGCGAACTATTGGCACGTATGCCGTCCCCTTTGGCTATTTTCTCAAGGCTTTCCCGATGCGTCGTACGCTGGTCTCTATCTGTGTCCTTAATGTGTTTTCCGCTCCCTCTTGGGCGCAACCCACAACCGATACCCCCAGTCTAGAGTTGCAAGCGACCGAAATCGTCGGTACGGCCGAGTACGAAACGGCTCAAGGGCCAGTGCAGGGTTACCGCGCAACGCGATCCGCCAGCGCGACGCGAACCGACACGCCGATTCATGAAACTCCGCAATCCATCAGCGTGGTGACCAAAGAGGTGGTAGAGGACATTGGGGCTACGCGCCTTCAAGAAGCACTCGACTATGCCGGCGGGGTGGGACGCGCCAACAACTTCGGCGGCCAAGGGCTGACCACTTTCACCGTGCGTGGATTTACCACCGGCGAGTTCTATCGAAACGGCTTTCCGATCAACCGCGGTTATCCGAACATGCCCGATGCCAATACCATCGAGCGGCTCGAAGTGCTACGAGGGCCGGCGACCATGCTCTACGGTCGAGGCGACCCGGGGGGCACGTTCAACGTGGTCTCCAAACAGCCTCTGGCCGTGCCCACCGTCACGCTGGGCAGCCAACTCGATGACCAGGGGATGAAGCGCGGCACACTGGACGCCTCCGGCCCGCTGGATGAAGAAGGCCGCCTGGCCTATCGCTTGAACGTGGTAGGTGAGGGCGGCGATACGTTCCGCGATCATGTCGAGAGCGAACGTTACGGCGTGACGCCGGTGCTTTCCTGGCAGGCCACCGATGACACCAAGGTGATTTTCGAGGGTGACTTCATGCGCAACAATCACCCGCTGGATCGCGGTGTGACCCGCTATCCCAACCAGATCGGCACCGCGTCGCGTGATACGTTCTTCGGTGAAAAAGACGTCGGCAAGTTGCACAACGACAACAACATGGCCCAATTGCGTTTCGAGCACTTCCTGAATGACAACTGGACATTGGGTGGGGGTTTCCAATGGCTCGATGGCACCTTGCAGGGCAATGCCATTGAAGCCAACGGCGTCGCAGCTGACGGGCGCACGCTGGGGCGCAACTTCAACTATCGCAAGCTGGAGTGGACGGACAAGGACACTCAGCTGAACCTTACCGGGCATTTCTCCACCGGCGGCTTCGATCACACCTTGTTGACCGGTGTCGAGTACGAAGATTACGACTACAAGTCCATCATCCAGCGTTCCAGTGGTGCAGTGAGTGCCTACCCGATTGATCTCTTCAACCCGGTGTACGGCCAGCCTCGTCCGGCCCTGACCCGCACGCCGACCCACGATAAGGAAAATCTCAAGACATACGCCGCCTTCGTCCAGGACCAGGTGGCATTGACCGAGCGCTTGAAAGTTTTGGCTGGCGCCCGTTTTGAGCGTTTCGAGCATGACTATGAAACCTTTGTGCCGGGGGCCAGGAGCTGGGAGGCGAGCAACAACGCGGTGACCCCGCGTCTCGGAGTCCTTTATGACCTTACCGATACTGTCGCGGTGTATGCCGATACCGCGCGCTCGTTCAAACCCAATACGGGCGCGAGTCGACAGGGGGGTGGCTTTGAGCCGGAAAAGGGTCAGTCCTATGAGATGGGGATCAAATGGGAGGCGCTGGATCGCCAGTTGAATGTTGACGCGGCGATCTACCAGATTGAAAAACGAAACGTCCTCACCACCGACCCCGTGGACTCGACGTTCAGCGTGGCGGCTGGCGAAGTCCGCAGCCGGGGCTTTGATTTGAACGTGGCAGGCAATGTAACCCCGGAATGGAGAGTGATTGGCGGCTATGCCTATGTCGACGCCGAAGTCACCCAGGACAATGTGATCCAGTCGGGCACTCGGCTGTTGAACATCCCGAAGAACAGCTTCAGCCTGCTCAACGTGTATGAATTCCAGGATGGCAACCTCAAAGGGCTGGGCTTGGGTGTGGGGAGCAAGTACGTCGACGAACGTGCAGGCCAGACTGCTAACACCGCGTTTTCGATGGGCAGTTACACCGTCGTCGATTTGCTCGGCTTTTATAAGATCAACGACAAGGTCAGGCTTAATCTCGATGTGAAGAACGTGTTCGACCGCGACTATGAAGAAGGCGCCTTCGGCAATGTCTACGCTTACCCGGGTGAACCGAGAACCGTTCAAGTCGGTATTTCGTACACCCTGTAGTCGATCCGGAAGATGGGGTTAGGGCTTGACGGCCCTTCCAGTGCCTTTCTGGTTGGGTGTAACGATACAAGTGTCCCCTCACCCTGAGTGGAAAGTTGACTGCCGAGGCATAACCTCTCAGGCTGGATAACTGTTGTGCAGCCCGTGCAACGCGTGGCGGCCAACATTTTTCCGTCCCGTCCATCAGGCCTTCCAGTGTCAATTGAAGTGGAGCAGTAACGTTTGGAATTAAGACAACTGCGCTATTTCGTAAAAATTGTCGAGCAAGGGAGCCTGGGACGCGCAGCGCTCGAGCTGGACGTCGGCGTGTCGGCTCTCAGCCAACAGATCGCGAAACTTGAAAACGAACTGGCAACCCGACTTCTGAATCGCACCACTACCGGCGTCACACCGACCAGCGCCGGGATGGCGTTCCTGCACCATGCCCAGCTGTGCTTGCGGCAATCCGAGAATGCGATCATGGCGGCTCACCGTGGGCGTATGAGTGGGTATGTCACCGTCGGCTTGCCGCCTACGACTGCCACTGTGCTTGCCCTGCCATTGATCAACGCGATGCGAGAGCGCTATCCGGATATTCAATTGCATCTGGTTGAGATGCTGTCCGGGCACTTGGCCACGCAACTCAATGCACGCCAGATAGACTTGGCCATTTTGTTTCAACTTGAAGGTGGAAAGCGCTGGAGCGTTACACCGCTGCTCGACGAGAAACTATTTGTCATCAGCTCACCTCTCCTGCCCCACGCTCCACGAGGTGCCTGCGTGCAGCTGGCGGATCTCGGTCAACTTCCGCTGGTGATGCCGAGTGCGCAACACGGGTTGCGTTCAACGCTGATGACTGCGTTTGAACGCGTGGGATTGGCTCCCAACATCATCATGGAAGTGGATGGTCTTGCCGTATTGATGAATGCCGTACGCGCAGGTCATGCCGCCACCATCCAGCCCGGTGCAGCGGCGGCGCTCAAAGGCGAGTCGGGACTTTCAGTGGTGGAAATTTCCGACACTCACGCAGGCAGACGAAACCTGTTGGCGACGCTGCCTGATGATGAACTGGCTCCCGCAGCCCTGGCGGCGCGACTGGTCATCACCGATGTCGCGCGACAGTTGGTGATTGATCATCAGTGGCCAGGCGCCTCGTGGATCGACGACGTCGCGCCATGATCTCGATGCCCCCCCTACCCCGGCGTTACGATGAGCGCCAATCGGCAAAGCCTTTATAAAAACTAAACACCCCAAGCGGTAATGCGCCTTTCGACACAAAACTGTCTGCCCTAAGGTCTCCCTACTCGCGAGGAGTTTTTCGTTCATGCCTCCTTGCGATTGAGGAGTGATGATGATCGACGTATTAGTAATTGGCGGCGGCAATGCGGCCTTGTGTGCAGCCTTGATGGCTCGGGAGGCCGGCGCTAGCGTCATGTTGCTGGAGGGTGCACCAAAAGCCTGGCGCGGCGGCAACTCGCAACACACCCGAAACCTGCGCTGCATGCACGACGCGCCGCAAGATGTCCTGGTCGATGCCTATCCCGAAGAAGAATATTGGCAGGATCTGCTGAAGGTCACCGGTGGGATTACCGACGAGAAGCTTGCACGTCTTGTCATCCGCGCCTCATCGAACTGCCGTGACTGGATGCGCTCCCATGGCGTGCATTTCCAGCCGTCGCTGTCCGGTGCCCTCCATGTTGCGCGCACCAATGCATTTTTCATGGGTGGCGGCAAAGCACTGGTTAACGCTTACTTCCGCAGCGCCGAGAAGCTGGGCGTCGAAATTCGCTATGACGCTCAAGTGACTGATATCGAATTGAAGGATGGAAAATTCATCGCCGCCCACATCAGTGAGCGCGATGTCGATGGACAACGTTTTCCCGCCGAGCGTATTCAGGCCAAGGCCTGCGTCTTGGCTGCCGGCGGATTCGAATCCAACCGCGAATGGCTCCGTGAGGCCTGGGGTCAAAACGAGCGCGGAGAATGGCCTTCAGACAATTTTTTGATTCGCGGGACGCGTTTCAATACCGGCGTACTGCTTCGGCGCATGCAGAACCTGGGCGCCGATTTCATTGGTGACCCGACGCAAGCACACATGGTGGCCATCGACGCCCGCGCCCCCCTGTATGACGGAGGTATCTGTACCCGTATCGATTGCGTATCGCTGGGCGTGGTGGTTAATCGCGACGGCGAACGCTTCTATGACGAGGGTGAAGACTTCTGGCCCAAGCGCTATGCGATCTGGGGTCGCCTGGTCGCGGGACAACCCGGTCAACAGGCCTACTCGATCATCGACCAACAAGCCCTCGGCCGGTTCATGCCGCCGGTATTTCCGGGCACTAAAGCCAACTCGCTGGAAGATCTGGCCCGCCAGTTGAAGCTTCCCGTTACGCAATTCGTCAACACCATCGAGCAATACAACGCGGCCTGCCGCGTCGGCACGTTCGACCACACCGCGCTGGACGATTGCCACACCGAGGGTTTGACGCCCGCCAAAACCCATTGGGCCCGCCCACTGGTAAAGCCCCCCTTCTGCGCCTACCCGCTTAAGCCCGGCGTGACCTTCACCTATTTAGGCCTCGCTACCGACGACACCGCCGCCGTTCACTTCAACGGCAAGCCTAGCCCCAACCTGTTTGTCGCAGGAGAAATGATGGCGGGCAATGTATTGGGCAAGGGCTACACCGCCGGCATCGGCATGGCCATTGGTACTGCCTTCGGTCGGATTGCCGGGGTACAGGCAGCCGCTTCGGCAGGCTTTGTTTCTCTTTCACAAACGGAATTTAGACATGCAGCTGTTTGATCCCAAGGCACCGAGCGATTTGATTCCGGTGATCAACCTTGATGAAAGCGAAGTTCAGCGACAAATGACCGTTTGCAATGCCTGCCGTTATTGCGAGGGCTTCTGCGCTGTATTTCCGGCCATGACACGACGCCTGGAGTTTTCCCAGGCCGATATCCATTACCTGGCGAACCTTTGCCATAACTGCGGCGCATGCCTGCATGCCTGCCAGTACGCCGCACCTCACGAATTCGAAATCAATGTGCCCAAGGCCATGGCCAAAGTCCGCCTCGACACTTACGCCGAGTACGCCTGGCCACAGGTGATGGGCAAGCTGTACCGGCGCAACGGACTGACTCTGGCGCTGTCAGCCGGTACCGGGCTGGCACTGTTCCTGTGTCTTACGTTGATGGTGATGGGCAACTTGTTCACCGCGATGCCCGGGGGAAATTTCTACGGGATCTTCCCGCACAACACCCTGGCCGTAATGTTTGGTGCGGTTTTCGGATTCGCGGTACTCGCGTTGACCCTTGGCGTGCGGCGCTTCTGGCGCAATGTTTCACCGGCCGACGCGCCCGCACAGGTAAAAACCGCTGCCGCACTGGAAGCCACGGCCAATGTCGCCCGGCTCAAATTCCTGGACGGTGGTCATGGCGAGGGCTGCAATAACGCTGATGATCGATTCACCTTGTGGCGGCGGCGCTTCCACCACTTCACCTTCTACGGCTTCATGCTGTGCTTCGCAGCCACTGGGGTCGCCACGCTCTACCACTTCCTGCTGGACTGGTCGGCGCCCTACCCCGTCTTGAGTTTGCCGGTGATGCTGGGCATCAGCGGTGGGCTCGGCTTGCTGGTCGGCCCCGCGGGCCTGTTGTGGTTGAACCTGCGTCGCAACCCCGAACACGGCGACGAAAACCAGAAACCCATGGATCGCGGCTTTATCGCGCTGCTGTTGCTGGTCAGCGCCAGCGGCCTGGCACTCCTGGCGTTCCGTGAAACCGCAGCCCTGGGCCTGTTGCTGGCGATCCATCTCGGCCTGGTCATGGCATTTTTCCTGACCATGCCCTACAGCAAATTCGCCCATGGCATCTTCCGCAGCGCCGCGCTGCTCAAGTACTCCATCGAAAAACGCCAACCCAATCCGATTAACGCCGGAAGCGACTGATCGTAGAACCACTCATTCCAATAACAATATTGATCAACCGGGTAACCATAATGAAAACAACCACTCAAGACAGCCGATCCAAGGGGTCGAAGCTGGGCGCCATTCTACGGGTCACCAGCGGCAACTTTCTCGAACAGTTTGACTTCTTTCTGTTCGGTTTTTACGCGACCTACATCTCCCAGACGTTCTTTCCTGCCACCAGCGAGTTCGCCTCGCTGATGATGACCTTCGCCGTATTCGGCTCGGGATTCCTGATGCGCCCACTGGGCGCTATCGTGCTGGGGGCTTACATCGACAAGGTGGGACGGCGCAAGGGGTTGATTGTGACGCTGTCGATCATGGCCGCGGGAACGGTCTTGATTGCCCTCGTGCCAGGCTATGCCAGCATTGGCATCGCGGCACCCGTACTGGTATTGATCGGACGACTGTTGCAGGGTTTCTCCGCAGGCGCGGAGATGGGTGGCGTTTCAGTGTATCTGGCTGAAATCGCCACACCGGGCCGCCGCGGTTTCTACACCAGCTGGCAGTCGGCCAGCCAGCAGGTGGCGATCGTTCTTGCAGCCGCCTTGGGCTACACGATCAACGCGTCCATGGAAGCTGCCGAAGTGGCCGCCTGGGGCTGGCGGATCCCCTTCTTTATAGGTTGCGTGATTATTCCGTTCATCTTCATCATTCGCCGTTCGCTACAGGAAACCGATGCGTTCAAAGCACGCACGCACCACCCAAGTGCCAATGAAGTGTTCCGTTCGATGCGAGACAACTGGCGCACAGTGCTGGCGGGTGGCTTGCTGGCCTCAATGACCACCACCACGTTCTATCTGATTACCGTCTACACCCCCACCTTCGGAAGGACTGTACTGAACCTGAGCACCACCGACAGTCTGGTGGTCACGCTCTTCGTCGGCCTGAGCAACTTCATTTGGCTGCCCATCGGCGGCACACTCTCCGACCGCATCGGCCGTCGCCCCTTGTTGCTGGCGATTTCCTTGCTGTGCCTGTTCACCGCTTATCCCGCCATGCATTGGCTGGCCGCAGCGGCAAGCTTTGAACGCCTGCTCGCCGTGCTGTTGTACTTCTCTTTCTTCTTTGGCATTTACAACGGCGCGATGGTTGCGGCCTTGACTGAAGTGATGCCTCAGAACGTACGAGTCGTGGGATTTTCCCTGGCATTCAGTTTGGCGACCGCTGTTTTTGGCGGCTTCACACCCGCCATCTCCACCATCCTGGTGCAGGCAACCGGTGACAAGGCGTCGCCTGCCTACTGGCTGATGTTTGCCGCTTTTTGTGGATTCACAGCGACGACGATCTTGTATCGCCGGCAAAAAGCAGTGACAGTCAACGCCTGATCAACGAGAGATTTCGTTGGCGTTCAGGTTTTTTCGCTGAATAAATCGCCCGCCCTTGCCTGCATTGACACGTCTTTCGTATCAATGCAGGCCTGCCACGCCCCCGTCCTGTCCAACACCCTGCCCCCAGCGTCCTGATAAGCGCCGGGCAAGACGGCATCAAATTTTGAATTGCCCCAGCAAGCTTTGCAGGCGATTGCCGATCATATACATCTCGTCGACAGTCTTGACCCCGAGCTGAGTCTGGTTGGCAACGGCGTCAATTGCGCGCGCAATCTGATGCACCCCGCGATTGATCTCTTCCGCCACCGAGGTCTGTTCCTCGGCAGCACTGGCGATCTGTGCGTTCATCGCATTGATCGTCGCGATCAGCTCGACAGTGTTGCCCAGGAACTCACCCGCCTGGTCGGCCTGAGCGTTAGCGCCTTGAGCGGCTTCGGTGGATTGGTGCATTGCATTGACCACCCCCCCGGTAGCGCTCTTGAGGCGCTCAACCATCGCTTGGATTTCCTGGGTACTGCGCTGGGTACGGCTGGCCAACGCTCGCACTTCATCAGCAACCACCGCAAACCCGCGCCCGGCAGCGCCGGCACGGGCGGCTTCAATTGCCGCATTGAGAGCCAGAAGATTGGTCTGTTCAGCAATGGAGCGAATGACATCCAGCACGGCGACGATAGACGTTACATCGCTTTGAAGATGATTCATGGAGATACCGCTCTCATCAAGCTCAACGGTCAATGCCTGAATTCGAGAGATGCTGCCATCGACAATTTGCCTGGCTTTTCGGGACTGTTTGTCGGTCTCGACGGCTGCCTCTGCAGCATTTTGTGCACTGACCGACACTTCTTGCGCCGCCGCCGACATCTGGTTGATCGCCGCCGCCACCTGGTCTGTTTCCTGACGCTGCTTGTCCATGGCACGATCAATTTGTCGACTCTGATCGGCCACACGACTAACGGATCCGTTCAACTGCTCGCTCATGGCAACAATCTGGCTGACAAGGCTGTGAATCTTTTCGATAAACGCATTGAACGAACCGGCCAGTTGTCCCAGTTCGTCTCGACTCACCAGCGGCAGCCGCCGCGTCAGATCACCCTCGCCCGCGGCAATTTCGTCAAGATGAGCTCGAATTAAGGTCAAGGGACGTAAACTGCGTTTGACCAGCACAAGCGCCAGTGCCCCGATAATGCCAATCAGCGCGGTAGCGATGAGGGCAATGCTGTACATCAAGTTGCGAACCCGACGATCAACATCTGCCCGCACCTTGGCGACTTGAAGTTCAATGCTGTCCAGATTGATCGCGGTGACCACCACCATGTCCCACTTGGGCAAATAGAAACTGTAAGCCAGCTTCGGCACCACCTTATCGGTGTTGACCACACCGCCTGAATAGGTGACGAAGTGAGTTTCATTTTTTGCCGCTTCGACCATTTCGCGGTTCAAGTACTTCCCGTTGACGTCTTTGCGGTCACTCATATTGGTGCCGACGCCTTCGCTGCTGTCACCGCGAAACAGGCGTACAACCTGGCTGTCATAACCGATGAAATAACCGTCATCACCATACTTCACTTTAGATAAACGGCTGATCGCCAAGACTCGGCCGGAGGTCTCTCCAGGGGCCGCTCGATCATAAAGTTCAGCGATGGAAGTGCGAGCGATGCTCGCGTAATCCTTGAGCCGGGTGCGGCTCTCCTCAAGCAATCGCTCGCGGGTCTGAGCGATTTCCTGCTCGGCCTGAGACTGCAAAGTGCCGCGGGTGCTCAAGCCTAAAACCAGAGCAAACAGCATCACCGGCAATAAGGTCAGCAGCAGTATTTTGGTTTTGAACGACATCATTGAATTCCTTGACCCATTCCCTTAAAGCCGCCGCTGAAAAGGCGGCCCGCGAACATCGCGTGGCCGCGATCAGAGGATCACCAGAGTGCGATGTCGTAGGTGAAGTAGATCCGGTTACTATCCCGGCCACGGGAATAATCAGAGCGGTAAACGTAGTTACGCAACCGCACCCCCAGGCCTTTGAAGGTCCCCTGTTGCACTACGTAAGCGAGTTCGGCGTCACGCTCCCACTCCTTGACCGTGGTGTTGGATTTACCGTCGTTACCGCTCAAGTAGCGGGTGGAAAATGTCAGACCGGGTACACCTGCGGCGGCGAAGTTGTAACCGTAGTTAAGCATCCAGGTCTTCTCGTCTTCCTCGATGAATTTACCTATCCCGGCGTTGCTGAACGAGTAGACAGTCGCGCCACTGATGAAGGGCAAACCCGCATCGCCGCTGAGGGCCTGGTATCCGCCACCAAAGGTGTGGCCGGAGATGGCGTAGGACAGTTGCCCGCTCAGCATGTTGTTATCGATCTTGCCGCCATAGGCGGAGCCGGTGTCGACACTGTTGAAGTAGCGTAAATCACTGGTCAGCACACCGCCGCCCAAGGGTAGATCGTGCTGGATACCTGCAAAATTCTGACGGTAAAAGTTTTCCAACTCACCGTAGAAGTAACTCAAACGGATGTTTTTCCCGAGCTTGTATTCGGCGCCGGCATAGCTGAAATCTCCGGATTTATCACCGCTGTAGCCGTCAGGGACAATCGGCATGCTGTCGCTGGAATCACGCAGTTTGAATCGATCCAGATAGCCCCCGGTGAGGGTGAGGTTCTGGATATCGACGCTACTGATCTGTGTGCCTTGGTAGGTTTGCGGCAATAGGCGCGCATCGTTGTAGATCAGCACCGGAGTCTTGGGGAGCAAGGTGCCGTATTTGACCGTGGTCTTGGCCAGTCGTGCTTTGGCAGTCATCCCCAGGCTTGCGAATTCGTCAGCCGCACGACCGTCACCATGGACGGGCAACAAGCCAGTACCGCTGCGCCCCCGGCCAGAGTCAAGCTTGACTCCGACCAGGCCAAGGGCATCAACACCAAACCCGATCGTGCCGGGGGTAAACCCCGACTGATAATCCAGCAGGAACCCCTGGGCCCACTCGGTTCGTTCGCTTTTGGCCGTCCTGGCCGCTTTCGCACTCAAGCCATGCTCGTCGCGGAAGTTTTCATTGAAATAGACGTTGCGTAATTGCAGCTTGAGTTGACTGTCATCGAGAAATCCTTCCGCACTGGCACTGGCCAGCGGCAACAAACCAAGAACTGAAAACAGCGCCCATTGGGTGTACGAAGTGTTCATAGCAAACGACTCTTTGTTGTTATTTGGAGTGCAGGACATCGCGCACCTCGCCCATGAGGCGCGTCTGGAAAAAACAGGTGGCTGGGTTGAATCAGGTGAAGAGACTGATCGCCCCGGTCAACAGGGCTATCGCAGTAATGACCAATGAGGTGAGGACGGCCCATTTGACGGTGGCTTTCTGGAAATCGCCGATATCGCGATCGACCATACCGACCAACAACAGGGTTGAGGCAACCAACGGACTCATCAGGTGTACCGGTTGCCCCAGAATCGAGGCGCGAGCGATCTCCACCGGATCGATGCCATAGGCCGCAGCGGCGTTAGCCAGGATGGGCACCACACCGAAGTAGTAAGCATCATTGGACAGGACGAACGTCAGCGGCATGCTGGTAATCGCTACAACCAGAGGAAACAGATGTCCCCAAGAAGGCGGAATCCAGTCAACCAGGGTTTGCGCCAGAGAATCGACCATTTTCGTTCCGGAGAAAATCCCGGCAAAGATGCCTGCGGCAAACACCAAAAGCACCACGGTCATGGCGTTGCCCGAATGGGCCAGGATGCGTTCTTTCTGAATGTCCAGTTGTGGATAGTTGATCATCAGCGCCAGCACGAAGCCGATCAGGAAGAGGATGGCCGAATGCATGATCCCCATCACCAGCGCGACCATCACCGCGATTACCAACAGCAGGTTGACGTAGGCCAGTTTCGGCCGCTTGTGTGGAGTGTCCTCGAGTATTGCGTTGATGTAGCAGTTACCGCCGCCGCTCTCCAATTGAACGTTACCGATACGCTTGCGCTCGGCACGGCCCAGCAGAAACGCGGTGAACACCACCCATATCGCACCGCCAATCATGGTCGGCAACAACGGGACGAAGTAGGCGCCGGCATCCAGGCCCAGCGCTGCGATCGCACGAGTCGCAGGCCCTCCCCAAGGGGTCATGCCACTCATGATGCTCAGAGAAAGCATGGCAATGGTTGCCAGAATCATCGGATTCATGCCGATACGCTTGTAAAGGGGAAGCATTGCTGCACAGGTAATCATGTAGGTGGTGGTGCCATCACCATCCAAGGCCACCACCAGCGACAGCAACGCTGTGCCGACAGCGATTTTCATCGGGTCGCCGTTGACGCGCTTGAGGATCTTGCGAATCAGCGGGTCGAACAGGCCGGCATCGATCATCAAGCCGAAAAACAAGATCGCGAACAGCAGTAGCGCAGCCGAAGGCGCGACCATTTTCAGGCCATCGAGCATCATCTTGCCGGTAGTGCCGCCGAAACCACCAATGACGGCAAAGACAATCGGTACCACCGTCAGGGCGACAATCGGCGACAACCGTTTGGTCATTATCAGGAAGGTGAAGACCACCACCATGGCCAAGCCAAGCAATGCGAGCATAGGTAAGTTCTCTTGTTCTTATAGTTAGCGTGGCCGACGCACAGGCGCACGACCCCGTCCCCGCCAGTTGGCACGATCAAAGGTGCCTGGCGGGGGGTGTTATTGAAGTGTTTAGGGAGTCTCGATCCAGCCGCGACCCGTTAGACGTGTTCGGTGACCTTCGAGCCTTCCCAGTCCGGGTTCTGGACTTGGGTTGGGGTCGCAGCGGGCGAAGGATTACCGTTCAGAGTCTGCACCAGCGTTTCGCGATCGCAGGCGTTCTCCGAGATGGAGATCACCACGGTGGCCACGGCGTTGCTTGCCAGACTGGTCAAAGCCCGGGCTTCCGACATGAAGCGATCGATACCGATCAGCAGGGCAAGACCGGCCAAGGGAATGTCATGGATCACAGTCAGCGTCGAGGCCAGCGCGACAAAACCTGAGCCGGTGACCCCTGCGGCCCCCTTGGAGGACAACAGCATGATTGCCAGCATGGTCACGGTCTGGGTCAGGCTCAGATCGATGTTGCAGGCCTGTGCAATGAACACCGCAGCCAGCGACAGGTAGATCGCCGTACCATCGAGGTTGAACGAGTAACCCGTTGGCAGCACCAGCCCCACGACACCTTTTTTGCAGCCCAGGGCCTGTAGCTTTTCCAGCATCCGCGGCATCACCGGCTCGGTCGAAGAAGTCCCGAGTACCACAAGGAACTCTTCGCGAAAGTAGCGCAGCAACTTCCAAAGACTGAAGCCATGCGCTCGGCAAATGCTCCCCAGCACCACAAAGACGAAGAAAGCGCAGGCGATGTACAACGTCATGATCAGTTTGGCCAATGAGCCCAGCGAGGTAATGCCGTACTGTCCTACAGTGAACGCCAGGGCGCCAAACGCACCGATCGGAGCGAAGCGCATCAGGTAGGAGAAGATCTTGAACACCATGTGCGAGGCGGCTTCCAGTACATCCAGTACCGGCTTGCCGCGCTCGCCGATAGCCGAGAGGGCAAAACCGCACAGTACGGCAATGAACAACACCGGTAGCACTTCACCTTTATTGAAAGCACCGATGAAGGTGTCCGGGATGATGTGCATGAAAAACTCGACCACTCCCAGCTTCGCGGCAGAATCGGTGTATTGCGACAGCCCCTTGGTGCTCAACTGGGAGGGATCAATGTTCATCCCCACCCCAGGCTTGAAGAGATAGACCGACACCAGTCCGATAATCAGACTGATCACAGTCAGCGCCAGGAACAGCAGCATGGTCTTGCTCAACAGACGCCCGAGTGAGCGTTTGTCGCTCATGCCGGCGATACCGGTGACGATCGTGCAGAACACCACCGGAGCGATCATCATCTTGATCAGTTTGATGAAGGCATCACCCAGCGGCTTCAAGGCAATGGCCTGTTGTGACCAAAAATGACCGACCAGCACGCCCAACAATACGGCGAAGAGAATCTGGAAGTAGAGCGATTTTACAAACTTCATGGCATCACCCATTTTTAGAATTGTGCTGATGCAGAAACGGCAATGACCAGGGGAAATTACCCGGCGAGTCGTTGGGAAGCTGCGGCGTAGACATAACCGGAAAACAACCTGCGCGATGTACGCACTACCGAGGCACGAATTGTCTCACCCTGGGCACCGGTGTAGGACAATACGACGTCTATTGCGCCACTCGGATGTTCAATCCGTACTTGCTTCAGGCGAGGCTCACTCACGCCACCAAGCAATTGAGCAACCACACTGCCTTCGGTGACGCATGCGGTGGCCAAGCCAATCGAGCCCGTAATAGCCAATGCACGATGGCAGTTGTGTGGCATGAAATAGCGCACCTGAATGGTGCCGCCAGCTTTGGCCGGTGACACCAGTACTGGCTTAGGGATCACTTTGTCACTGACATCACCCAGGCCCATTGCCAGCCCGGCTTGCAGTCGCAGGGACTCAAGACGGCGCAGGAACTCTTTGTCGGCGTCCAATTCAGCAGGACTTTCATCACCGCGTTTACCCATATGACCGGCCTCGACGATCATCATCGGCATCGCCATGTCGATGCAAGTCACCGGGATACCGTCTATCAAGTCCTGGGTCTGTCCAGTGGGGAAAAGTTTGCCGGTCTTGCTGCCTGCGGCATCAAGGAAGGTCAGTTGCACGGGAGCGGCAGTGCCCGGCACACCATCGATGGAGGTGTCGCCTTCATAGCTGACTGTCCCGCGGGGAGTGTGTACCTCTGCGTTCACAAACGTCCCGGTGTTGAGGTTGCGAATACGCACACAAGTCAAATCTTTGGAGGCTTTAACCAACCCTTGCTCGATGGCAAACGGGCCGACGGCGCACAGCATGTTGCCGCAATTGGGCGCTGTATCGACGCGACGCTGGGAAACCATGACCTGGACAAACAAATAGTCGACATCCGCATCGGGGTGCAACGACGGGCTCACAATGGCGACCTTGCTGGTTTGTGGGCTACCGCCACCGATACCGTCAATTTCTAGCTCATGGCCAGAGCCCATTAGATTGAGGAGCAGCTCGTCACGCTCTTCGATCGCAACGGGTAGATCCCAAGCGAGAAATACTGGGCCCTTGGAAGTACCACCGCGCATAAGCACACAGGGAATTCGTTGCATGAAAACTGACTCTTGTTGATCAATCGGGGTAATTGATGTCTTGGGAGCAAGAGTCGCAGGCTTTAAAAAATGTTTCCAATGCAAATATCAGCCTGATTATTGCGTTTAGCGAATGATTTACCTAGGATGATTTACGCTTAATCGCCCTCTTCTGCTGAGACATACACATGCATTATGAGCTCAATGACATACGATCTTTCGTGAAAATCGCCGAACTTGGTAGCTTCCACGAGGCTGCCGATGCATTGCACCTGTCCCAGCCAGCGTTAAGCCGGAGGATGAAAAAGCTGGAAGAGGGATTGGGAACAGCACTCCTTGATCGCACGACAAGAAGAGTGAGTCTCACTAGCGTAGGACGGGACTTTCTACCCAAGGCACGACGCTTGCTGGATGACTTCGACGACTCGATACTTAATATCCGAGAGTTGGCGGAACGACAGAGCGGACGTGTAACCCTTGCCTGCATCCCGACCGCCGCCTTCTACTTCCTCCCGTCGGTAATCCGTCTCTACAACGAGCGCTATCCGCAAATCCGCATCCGCCTGCTGGATCTCAGTGCGAACGAAGGGCTGGAGGCCGTGCTGCGGGGAGAAGCCGACTTCGGCATCAACATGATGAGCGGCCAGCACCCCGACATAGAGTTCGTCCCCTTGGTCAACGAGCCTTTTGTATTGGCTTGCCGTCGCGATCATGAGTTAGCGGAGCGCAATTCGGTCACCTGGTCCGAACTCAGCAATTACCGTCTTATCGGGGTCGGTCGCCTGAGTGGCAACAGGATGTTGCTTGACCATGCCTTGTCGGGCTTGAGCTGGCGCCCGCAGTGGTTCTATGAGGTGCAACATCTTTCAACTTCGCTGGGCCTGGTCGAAGCTGGATTGGGGGTATCGGCAATGCCAAGCCTGGCAATGCCTGCCGTGGATCATCCAACCCTGGTCAGCATCCCTTTGATAGAACCCATTGTGAACCGATCATTGGGACTCGTTTATCGACGGGGAGCATCGTTATCTCCAGCAGCGGAAAAATTTGTTTCAATTCTGCTTGAACAATGGGAGCAATAAGCTCCCTTCCGCCCGCCCGGGCTTATGCCGATCAGTCAAGCCCCCGGTGAAAGCCCAGGGGGCAATCACCGGGGGCAATGGGGCAGCCATTTCCAGAGGCTTAGCGCACGGCCACCGGTTTTTGAATACCCAACCGACTGATCCACACCGCCATCAGAATCACGCTGCCACCCAGCAGCAACCGCCCCAGTTCCTCATGCTGATTCCAGATCAGCAGATTGAGCAGCAGCCCCACGGGCACATGCAGGTTATTCATCACCGCCAGCGTCCCGCCATTCACCAGGCAGGCGCCCTTGTTCCACCAGTACAGACCCAGCGCGGTCGAAACCAGGCCGAGGAACACCAACACGCCCCATTGCAGCGGCGCTTGCGGCCAGAAGTTCTGTTTGCCGAACAGCAGAAACGCCGGCAACACCACTGCCAGTGCACCCAGATAGAAATAACCGAAGCGCCGGTAATGCGGCAGATCGCTCGGATGGCGTGCCACCAGGCGCCTGTAAAGCACCTGCCCGGCGGCAAAGGTGAAGTTGGCCAGTTGCAGCAGCAGGAACCCCATGAAGAAGTCCGGGCTGATCCGGTCATAGCGAATCACCGCAGCCCCGGCCACCGCCACCAATGCCGCCACCAATGCCCATGGATTGAACCGTCGGTTCAGCGCATCTTCGATCAGGGTCACGTGCAGTGGCGTGAGGACCGTGAACAGCAGCACTTCAGGCACCGTCAGCACACGGAAGCTCAGATACAGGCAAACGTAGGTCACGCCAAACTGCAGTGCACCAATCAGTAACATGCCGCGCATGAACACAGGCTCTACCGAGCTCCAGCGCGTCAGCGGAATGAACACCAGCCCCGCCAGGAGCACACGCACCAGTACCGCGAAGTAACTGTCGACATGACCGGCCAGGTATTCGCCGATCAAACTGAAGGAAAACGCCTGGATCAGCGTGACAAAAAGTAGATAGCCCATGCTCGCCTCGTTTCGAATGGCGGCGAAGATAGCGGTTTTTGCCGGTGATCGCGAACACTCAAACGATACAAAATTCCGGGCAAAAAAAAGCCCGATCTCGCTAAAGCGTTCAATCGGGCGGCAGCACTCAGGAGCAACAAGTGCAAAGGGAGGTTCGATGCGCGTACAAGCTTGAAGGGGTAGCGCCAGGTCACTAGAACATCCAGCGATTATCTGGCGATTAAAGGGTCAGGCCACTTGAGCAAGCCTGGCGTTCGCCTGGTTCAAGCCTTTTTCCTGGAAGTCACCGCCCAGGTTCATGCCTTCGGCGTGAATGAACGTGACGTCGTGGATGCCGATGAAGCCCATGACCTGACGCAGGTAGGGTTCCTGGTGATCCGCGGCGCTGCCAGCGTAGATCCCGCCACGAGCGGTCAATACGTAAGCGCGCTTTCCGGTGAGCAAACCTTGGGGACCGGTTTCGGTGTACTTGAACGTCACGCCGGCACGCAGCACATGGTCAAGCCAGGCCTTGAGGGTGCTCGGGATGGCGAAGTTGTACATCGGTGCGGCCATCACCAGCACATCGGCGGCCAGCAGTTCGTCGGTCAATTGGTTGGAACGTTCCAGGGAAACCTGCTCGATGTCGCTGCGCTGATCGGCAGGCTTCATCCAGCCACCCAGCAGGTTGATGTCCAGATGCGGCACCGGGTTGACGGCCAGGTCACGAACGGTGATTTCGTCCTTCGGGTGAGCGGCTTGCCACTGTTTGATGAAGGTCTGGGTCAGTTGACGGGAAACCGAGTCTTGCTGACGTGCGCTGCTTTCGATGATCAGAACGCGGGACATGGGATGTAACCTCCATCTAAGAATGCTGTAAGTCGATGGAGTGAAGGTTAAACATTGCCATATCGATGAAAAAGCGCAAATAACTGCTATAAACTATCGATAAATTCGTTTATAAGCGAATCATGCGTTGCAGGCGCCAGCTTGCTCGCGACAGCGACGGGTGAAAAAGGCTGTCGACTGCCCCGACACTGTCGCGAGCAAGCTGGCTCCTACAGTCATTTCGGGGTGCAGGTGAGCTGGATACGCATTTTGATGATGGAACGGCTGAACTTGGCCGTCGCATTTTTGTGTTTGCCAGCAGCCACTTCGATATTGCGAGTGCGCGGCGCTTCCGGGCCGTTGTTGAACACCACCTTACAGATCGCATCGGTGCTGCCGTAATTGTTCACTTGAAGGGTGGCGATATCGCTATCGGTGTCATACGCGTTGTAGTCAATGCTCAAGCCGTTCAGCTGCTTTTCGACATCAATCTGATAAGCAAACGCGGTCAGCGGCAGCATCGCCAGCACCACACAACAGAATTTTTTCATTCAGCAGTCTCCAATAAGGGCTGCCAGCTTAGGACAAGAGGAGCTCATCATGAAAGCGCCCCGCGTGACCCTTGATCAATGGCGAACGTTGCAGGCCGTGGTCGATCACGGTGGTTTCGCCCAGGCCGCCGAGGCGCTGCACCGCTCGCAGTCGTCGGTCAGCTATACCGTGGCGCGCATGCAGGACCAGCTCGGCGTGCCACTGCTGCGCATCGACGGCCGCAAAGCGGTGTTGACCGAGGCCGGTGGCGTGCTGCTGCGTCGCTCCCGGCAACTGGTGAAACAAGCCAGCCAGCTGGAAGACCTGGCCCACCACATGGAGCAAGGCTGGGAAGCCGAGGTGCGGCTGGTGGTCGACGCGGCGTACCCAAGCGCCCGCCTGGTCCGCGCCTTGACCGCGTTTATGCCGCAAAGCCGTGGCTGCCGGGTGCGCTTGCGCGAGGAAGTGTTGTCAGGGGTAGAAGAGGTGTTGCTCGAAGGCGTGGCCGACCTGGCCATTACCGGGTTCAGCATTCCCGGTTATTTGGGGACGGAATTGAGCGACGTCGAATTCGTCGCGGTCGCCCACCCCGAACACCCGTTGCATCGCCTGAATCGCGAGCTGAATTTCCAGGATCTGGAAAGCCAGATGCAAGTGGTGATTCGCGACTCCGGCCGGCAACAGCCCCGGGACGTCGGCTGGCTCGGCGCCGAACAGCGCTGGACTGTCGGTAGCCTGGCCACCGCCGCTACGTTTGTCAGCAGTGGCCTGGGTTTCGCCTGGTTGCCAAGGCACACGATCGAACGCGAACTCAAGGAAGGCACGCTCAAGCTGCTACCTTTGGATCAGGGTGGCAGCCGTAATCCGAATTTTTACCTGTATTCGAACAAAGACAAACCACTCGGACCCGCCACGCAGATTCTCATCGAACTGCTGCGCACCTTCGATACCGCACCACTGGACGCACCCTTCGCCGCCCCTGAACAAGCCTGACACGGAGTGCACGCATGGCCTATTTCGAACACGATGGTTGCAACCTTCACTATGAGGAATATGGCCACGGTACGCCGTTGCTGCTGGTCCACGGCCTGGGTTCGAGCACCCTGGACTGGGAGAAACAGATCCCCGCGCTGGCTGCCCGTTACCGGGTGATCGTCCCGGACGTGCGCGGCCATGGTCGCTCGGACAAACCCCGCGAACGCTACAGCATCGCCGGGTTCAGCGCCGACCTGATCGCGTTGATCGAGCATCTGAATCTAGGCCCGACTCACTATGTGGGGCTTTCGATGGGTGGCATGATCGGCTTTCAACTGGCTGTGGATCAGCCCAAATTGCTCAAAAGCCTGTGCATCGTCAACAGTGCGCCCGAAGTCAAACTGCGCAGCCGCGACGATTACTGGCAATGGTTCAAGCGCTGGAGCCTGATGCGCGTCCTCAGTCTTGGCACCATCGGCAAAGCCCTGGGCGGCAAATTGTTCCCCAAGCCCGAGCAGGCGGACCTGCGACAAAAAATGGCCGAACGCTGGGCAAAAAACGACAAACATGCTTATCTCGCCAGCTTCGATGCCATTGTGGGATGGGGCGTTCAGGAACGACTGTCGAAGGTATCCTGTCCAACCCTCATCGTCAGCGCCGACCATGACTACACGCCGGTCTCGCTGAAGGAAAACTACGTAAAACTGCTGCCCGATGCGCGGCTGGTGGTGATTGCCGATTCGCGTCACGCCACCCCGCTGGACCAGCCCGAACACTTCAACCAGACGCTGCTCGAGTTTCTTGCCGCCGTCGATACCACCACCCTCAGGATCACTGACCCATGCTGAAAAAAATCGCCCTCGTCGCTGGCTCCGTTCTGTTTGCCGCCAACCTGATGGCGGCAACGCCTGCCAAGGCGCCCCATGTTCTGCTGGACACCACCAACGGCCAGATCGAGATCGAACTGGACCCGGTCAAGGCCCCGATCAGTACCAAGAACTTCCTCGATTACGTGGACAGCGGCTTCTACAACAACACGATTTTCCACCGCGTGATTCCGGGCTTCATGGTCCAGGGCGGCGGTTTCACTTCGCAAATGCAGCAGAAAGAAACCAAGGCGCCGATCAAGAACGAGTCGAAGAACGGCCTGCATAATGTTCGTGGCACCCTGTCCATGGCCCGCACCTCGGTGCCGGATTCGGCCACCAGCCAGTTTTTCATCAACGTCAAGGACAACGATTTCCTCGACAGCGGTGACGGCTACGCCGTGTTCGGCAAAGTGGTCAAAGGCATGGACGTGGTCGACATCATCGTCAACTCGCAAACAACAACCAAAAGTGGCATGAAGGACGTGCCGGCCGATCCGGTGTTCATCAAGTCGGCCAAGCGCATCGACTGAGACTAAGCTGGACAAGGATGTCCGAGCCGTTGCCGGTCATGCCGGCAACGCTCAAACCGTTTAAAGGAGAGCCCGTTCGCGGGTGAAAACCCCATGCTTTATCGCCGTTTTGAAAAACTGATCGACGTCTTCCGCGACGCCCCGACGCCCGCTCCGCCGGATCGGGTACTGCCGTTTTATACCTATTACCTCAAGCAGGTCTGGCCGAGCTTCGCGGCCCTGTTGATCGTCGGCCTGGTTGGCGCGCTGATCGAAGTCGCGCTGTTCAGCTACCTGAGCCGCATCATCGACCTGGCCCAAGGCACGCCGAACGTCAATTTCTTCAAGGAACACAGCCTTGAGCTGACCTGGATGGTCGTGGTGGCGCTGGTCCTGCGCCCTGTATTCGTCGGCCTGCATGACTTGCTGGTGCACCAGACCCTGAGCCCCAGCATGACCAGCCTGATCCGCTGGCAAAACCACAGTTATGTGCTCAAACAGAGCCTTAACTTCTTCCAGAACGACTTCGCCGGGCGCATCGCCCAACGCATCATGCAGACCGGCAACTCCCTGCGCGATTCAGCCGTGCAGGCGGTGGATGCGTTGTGGCACGTGCTGATCTACGCCATCAGCTCCCTGGTGCTGTTCGCCGAGGCCGACTGGCGCCTGATGATCCCGCTGCTGACCTGGATCGTCGCCTTCATCAGCGCGCTCTACTACTTCGTGCCACGGGTCAAGGAACGTTCGGTCGTGTCCTCCGATGCGCGCTCCAAACTCATGGGGCGCATCGTCGACGGCTACACCAACATCACCACCCTGAAGCTGTTCGCCCACACCCACTTCGAGCAGCAATACGCCCGCGAGGCAATCAAGGAACAGACTGAAAAAGCCCAACTGGCCGGCCGCGTGGTGACCAGCATGGACGTGGTCATCACCAGCATGAACGGCTTGCTGATCGTCAGCACCACCGGCCTGGCGCTGTGGCTGTGGACGCAATCGCTGATCACTGTGGGCGCCATTGCCCTGGCCACCGGCCTGGTGATCCGCATCGTCAACATGTCCGGCTGGATCATGTGGGTGGTCACCGGGATCTTCGAAAACATCGGCATGGTTCAGGACGGTTTGCAGAGTATTTCGCAACCCGTCTCGGTGACCGACCGCGACCAGGCCAAACCCTTGACCGTGGCCCGTGGCGAAGTGCGTTTCGAGAACGTGGACTTTCACTACGGCAAACGGAGCGGGATCATTGGCGGTCTCAACCTGAACATCAAGCCCGGCGAAAAAATCGGCCTGATCGGGCCATCCGGTGCGGGAAAGTCGACCTTGGTCAACTTGCTGCTGCGCCTCTACGACGTGGAAGGCGGAAGGATTCTGATCGATGGGCAGAACATCGCCGAGGTCAGCCAGGAAAGCCTGCGCGAGCGCATCGGCATGATCACCCAGGACACGTCCTTGCTGCATCGCTCGATCCGCGACAATCTGCTTTACGGCAAACCCGACGCGACCGACGCCGAGCTCTGGGAGGCGGTGCACAAGGCGCGCGCCGACGGTTTCATTCCCACGCTCTCGGACGCCGAAGGCCGCACCGGTTTCGATGCCCATGTCGGTGAACGCGGGGTCAAACTCTCGGGCGGTCAGCGCCAGCGTATCGCCATCGCTCGCGTGCTGCTCAAGGACGCGCCGATCCTGATCATGGACGAGGCCACTTCAGCCCTGGATTCGGAGGTCGAAGCTGCGATCCAGGAAAGCCTGGAAACCCTGATGCAGGGCAAAACCGTGATCGCCATCGCGCACCGGCTCTCGACCATCGCCCGCATGGACCGGTTGGTGGTACTGGAGAATGGCAAGATTGCCGAAACCGGTAGCCATGCTGAACTGCTGGCCCAGGGCGGTTTGTATGCGCGGCTGTGGCAGCATCAGACCGGTGGGTTCGTCGGAATCGATTGACTCTCGGCGGCACCACAAAACGGTGGGAGCTTGTGCCCACCGTTTTGTGGTGAACATCAGGCCTGCCGATAAGGCAAAGCCGTCCGCGCCTCCTCGGCATACGCCAGCACACCCTGCCTCTCCTGCTGCAGGAAGTCTTTGACCGCTGCTTTCAAGCCCGGATGGCGCAGATAATGCCAGGAGTGGGTGATCACCGGTTCGAACCCACGAATCAACTTGTGCTCGCCCTGGGCACCCGCGTCGAAGCGTTGAAAACCGTTGGCAATCGCATAATCCATACCCTGATAAAAACAGGTCTCGAAATGCAGTCGATCGAATTCGGCCAGGCACCCCCAGTAACGACCATAGAAACTGTCCCCCCCCACCAGGCTGAACGCCATGGCGACCGGCCGGGAGCCTTGCCTGGCAAACACCACGCGAATCGATTGCGGCATGCGCTCAGCCAGCAGACTGAAAAACTCCCGCGTCAGATAAGGTCTTTGTCTACGCACCGCGTAAGTATTGGCGTAGCACGCGTAAACAAAATCCCACTGTGCTTCTGTCAGTTGCCAACCTTCCAGCCATTCGAAATCAAAGCCCTGCCCCGCCACTTGCTCGCGCTCCTTGCGCATTTGTTTGCGTTTACGTGAGCTGAGGGCTTCGAGGAAGTCCTGGAAATCCCGATATCCGCGGTTCTGCCAGTGGTACTGACAGCCGATGCGTTGCAACCAGCCTGGCTGTTCGGCCAGTGCCGCGTCGGTAAACGGATCGGTGAAATTAATATGAGCGCTGGAAAGCTGTTCGATCTCCAGATAACCCGGCAGGCTTTTGAGCAATTCGAAGCCGTCCTCCACCCTGGCCGCCAGCAAGCGCGGACCACTGACTGGACTGAACGGCACAGCGGTCAACAGCTTGGGGTAGTAATCGATACCGGCGCGTTCACAGGCATCGGCCCAGGCGTGATCGAACACATACTCGCCATAGGAATGCCATTTGCGGTAGCTCGGCAAGGCGGCGATCAAACGATCACCTTCGACGTGCAGCAAATGTTCGGGTTGCCAGCCGGAATGGGGGCCGACGCTGCCACTGTCTTCCAGTGCGCTCAAGAATGCATGGCGCAAAAACGGCTGCGTCTCGGGCACCAGGGCGTCCCACGTTTGCGCGGCGATTTCGGACAGACTTTGCAGGCGTTGCAACGGCATCACCATCCTCACTCGTTCATGGCGTAAAAGGCCTGCCGAGTATCGCCGATCGCCATCCTTTGCACACGATCAAATCGCCGACAGCGCTCTATCTCAATAGTTCAGGACGATTTTGTATCGTCATCGACTTGCCACCGCATTGCCACCTCACTGTCATAAACCATCGCGATACTGGCGCCTGTTTTTAGAACGCCGGGGAATAGCCCGGCCCTGTTTTCCGTCCATCAATGGTCGGTTGTGCCCTGGATGGCTCAGCCATCCACTCTCATCTTCGGAGATTGATATGCGTGTTGCTTCCACGAAAACTGCGGCGGCCCTGTGTGGCGGCTTGCTGCTGGCCATGAGTGTTCCGGCCAGTGCCGCAGTCGACGCCAAACTGCTCGACATGCTCAAGGCTAACGGTTCGATTACCAACACGCAGTACAGCGAACTGCAAGCAGAGTTGGCCAGGGATCAGAAGGAACAACAAATCGCCCGCCAGGCTCAACAGGAAACCAACGAACAAATCGCGGCGACCGCCAAGAAAACCAACGAACTGAGCACTTTCGATCAGAAACTGGCCTGGGCTGCCAAGACCCAGTTCAAGGGTGACGTGCGCTTCCGTCAGGAAACCGTTCAAAACGACGGCGTATCGAACAACAAGGACCAGAACCGTCAGCGCATTCGTGCCCGCCTGGGTGCCTACAGCGAAATCAACCCGCAAGTTGACACCGGTATTCGCGTTGCCACCGGCAGCAACGATGACGCGCGTTCCACCAACCAGGACCTGAACAACTACTTCGACAAGAAGCAGATCTGGCTGGATCAGGGCTACGTCGACTACCACCCGGATGCGATCAAGAACCTGCACCTGGTGGGCGGCAAGATGCCACAGCAATGGGTAAGCATGGGCGACATCATCTGGGATAGCGATATCAGTCCGGAAGGTCTGTCGGTGTCTTACAAATACCCGCTGAGCGGCAGCACCGAGTTGTTCGGTAGCGCCGGTCACTACACCCTCAAGGACAACGTCGACGGCGAGGGCGTGCAGTTCAAACACGACCTGCGTCTGTACGCCGGTCAGTTGGGCGGTCGCTTCGCTTTGACCGATAACCTGAAAATGACCTTGGGCGGCAGTATCTACGCCTATGACAACGCTGACAGCAGCGCCTGCCCTGGCACTGGCACCGTCACTGCGCCGTGCGCGTTGGCCGTCAACGGCAACAGCCCGCGTGAAGAATTCAAACTGTACGAAGGCTTTGGTCAGTTGGATGTCAGCGGTCTGCCAGTGCCGCTGTCGTTTTACGGTCAATACGTGAACAACACCGAAGCCAGCAACAGCCAGGACACTGGCTGGTTGGCCGGCGTCAAGACCAAGGTCTACGGCTTCGCTATCGACTACAACTACCGCGATGTACAGCAAAACGCCGTGGTCGGTGCCTTCACCGACTCCGACTTCGCCAACGGTTTCACCGGTTCGCGTGGCAGCAAGTTGAAAGTGAGCTACGAGTTGGACAAGAACTTCAACGTCGGCGCTACTTACTACATGGCGAACTCCGACTACACCAACGCCAGCATCAACAAGAAAGATTCGGACATCAACACCCTGCAACTGGATGCCGAAGCCAAGTTCTGATTCCCCGCCATACGACTCGGGCAAGGAAGCCCGAGCCGCCTTTACAGCCTGGCGTTGGTTTGTCTGTCCCCCATCATCCGTGCGATGGACCAACGCGAGTCTGTGTTCTCCTCCCCCGCCATCCCTTTCGAATCAGCGACGATCCTCGACCCGGGAGTGGCTTTTGCTCCAGTCGGTCAGCAAGCTGTACGCCACCGCGAGCAGCGTAGGGCCAATGAACAGGCCGATGAAGCCGAAGGCAATCAACCCGCCAAACACCCCCAGCAATACAATCACCAACGGCAGATTGCCGCCTCGGCTGATCAGGTACGGCTTGAGCACGTTGTCCACGCCGCTGATGATGAATGTACCCCAGATGCCCAGGAACACCGCCATCCCGTACTCGCCTTTCCAGGCCAGCCAGGCCGTGGCCGGAATCCACACCAGCGGCGGGCCCATGGGAATCAGGCTGAGCAGGAAGGTCACGATACCGAGTACCAGAGCCCCGGGTACGCCGGCAATCAGGAACCCGATCAGCGCCAGAACCGCCTGGGCCGCCGCCGTCCCGATCACCCCGTTCACCACCCGTTGCACCGTGCCCGCCACCAGTTCGATGTAATACCCCGCCCGCTTGCCGATCAGGCGCTCCAGCAAGCCATGAACAAACGCCGCCAATCGTGGCCCGTCCCGATAGAAAAAGAACACGAAGACAATGCTCAAGGTCAGCTCGAGGATGCCGCTGCCGATCTGCGCGCTACGCGCCAACAGCCAGTTTCCGACCTGCCCGAAATAAGGTTTGAGCGACACCATCATCGCCGCGCCCTGTTGATCGATACTGTTCCAGATTCCGACCAGTCGCGTGCCCACCAAGGGCACACTGCCGAGCCAGGCGGGGGCTTCAGGCAAGCCATCGACCTGCACGTCCTTGAAGAATGACACGGCATCACGCACGTGGTCCGCCAGGTTGAACCCCAGCCACACCAACGGCACCGCCACCAGCAACATCCAGCCGACGGTCAACATGGCTGCCGCCAGGGACTCACGACCGTTAAGCCAGCGCGTCAGCAAACGCATCAGTGGCCAACTGGCAAATGCCAGCACCGCGCCCCAGAACAACGCCGACCAAAACGGCGCCATTACCCAGAAACTTGCGCCAAACAGCACCAGGAGCAGGATCTGCACCAACAGCCGGTCGTTATTGATCATCGAAATCTCAAGAAAAGTCAGTTCGCAAAAGAGTAGGCGAACGCGCAGAACGCGTTCACCCGATCAAGCTTAACGCAGCAGCTCAATATGCAGGCCAGAGCCTTCGACGCTGCCGGTTTCCATCCGCGCCGCCCGTACACCCTGCTCGATCAATGCCTGACGCCAGGCTTCGGCTTTCGGCCCGGAAAGACTGATCCGCTGGGTCGTGTCCAGATTCAGGCCACGAGAGATCAAGCGCAGCCAGGCCTCGTCAGGCACGTCTGTCAGTTTGGGGAAATCAAGTTCGCCGGTGCTTTTGAGTTCGCGCAGCAAAGTTGCGGATGTCGGCAGCAAATCGCCCAGCGGACCCGTGGCGTCAAACTGCTCGACATGCAGATAGGCTTTGCGATTGCCCCGCGTGATGCTGTAAAGCGCCACCAGGGTATTGTCCTTCGGAGCCGCCAGTCGCAGCAGCAAATACGCCTGTTCGTTATCGGAGCCATAGAGTTTGGCGTTGCCGAACACTTCGTTGGCCCACAGGCTGCTCTCGCCGCAATCACGGGCCTGGCACCAGAACAGCAACTGGGCGCCCTGCTTCTGCAAGGCTTCGCGGGCGTCGGTAAAGGCTTGTGTCGCCGAGTGTTCCGGTGGCAACTCGTAGGTCACCGACGTGGCGTTACCACGGGCGCTGACCTGACCGTCAAAACGCAACTGACCGCTGATCTTGCGTATCGAACCCAGCGGATAGACCCGCTCGAGTTCGGCTGCGGGGCGATAGTCGACGATCTGCGCATCGGTCATGCGCGGCAGAATCGGCAGGTCCTGACTGCCTGGAACATCGGCGGCAAACAACAGGGGACTGAAACAGCAAAGCGCCAGCAGGTTGAGGGAACGCATCGATAGGCTCATCGGATCAGCATGGCCTGGGCGCCCTTGACGACACTGGCGTCATCGGGGTTGATCTTGAGAAAGTGTGCAGACTTATGTTCCTTCTTGTCCTTGCTGAAACTCGACGCTTGCACTGTGCGGGGCAGGTCGGGTTTCTCGAGCACGATAGAGACCTTGTGGCCATTCGGGGTCGCAGCGGTGTAGAGATCTATCATGGTTGTCTCCCATTTCAACCCGCCCAGCCTCGACAGTTGCCCGGTGCAAGTCAAGGAACGGCGAAGAACCGATTGAAACAGTCTGCGACAAGATCGGCACCGGACGCGTCATTCAGGTGCAAATGGTGGCCGCCTGGCAGCTGTTCACGGCTAAAGGGTAGACGCTCCAGCAGCTCAGGATGTTTGGCGAGCATGCCATCGGCGGCAACCACCAGCTTGGCGGGACAACTGACCCGCTGAACGAACGCCATGGCCTGCTCGGTAGTGAGACGAAGCGGCGATGGCAGCGTGAGGCGGTTGTCCGTGCGCCAGGTGTAACCTCCCGGCACGGGCATGAGCCCTCGTTGCGCCAGCAGTTCGGCGGCTTCGCGACTGACCGCTACCAATCCCTTCATTCGCGCCTCGATGGCCCGATCGAGGGTGGCGTAAACCGGTTTGCGTTTGTCTCGCAGATCCAGCTGCGCTTGCAGGGCCATGCCCATGCGCTCGGCGGCATTTTCGCCTTTGTCTGTAGGGGGAATGACACCGTCGATCAACGCCAGATGAGTCACGCGCTCCGGCAGCGCTCCGGCGATGATCAAGGAAGCGATCGCGCCCATGGAATGCCCCAACAGCGCAAACCGGTTAAGTCCAAGCTGTTCGGCGACTTGCAGCACATCGTGGGCGTAGTCCCACATTGCATAACCGGCCCCCGCCGGTCGATGCCCGGAATGACCGTGCCCGGCCATGTCCAGCGCGATGATGCGCAAACCTTTGAGCCTGGGCGCCAGGCGCGCGAAGCTGTTGGCGTTGTCCAGCCAACCGTGCAGGGCGATGACCGGCAAGCCGTCCTCGGGGCCGAACAGGTGCGCCGCCAGTTCGATGTGCGGCAGGGTCAGGCGTACTTCTTCGACGACATGGTTCATGCGCAATCCTGTTGGCGGCGCCGGTCCCAGCGGCTGAACAGGTTTTTCAGCAGCATCGCGGTGTCTTGCGGACGTTCCAGAGGAAACATGTGGCCACCGGGCACGGTCAAGGATTCGCCCAATGGCATGCGCCCGACCGAGCTGGCGTGATGACGCATCACAACCCGACTGCTGCGCCCGCGAACCACCGCCAGCGGCACTTTCAATTGCCGTGTTCGGCCAGGGCTGGTGTGGGGAACGCCACGGTAGATACTGATTTCCGTGGCCGGGTCGAAGCGCAGGCGCAGCTTGTCGCCCACCTTGTGCAAACCATGTTGCAGATAGGCGTCGAAGCAGTCCGGATCGAAGCCGCGAAAAAGGGTCTTGCCGGCGAAATAGCGCCGGGCGCTTTCCAGATCGGCAAACTCTTCACGCCGTCCCAGGGTGCGACCGGCCGGGGTCAGGCGATCGATGAAACCGAAGCGCTTGGCGGCCCGGATCACCCACTGGTCGGTACGGGTCAGCACCGGCGAATCGAGCATCACCACGCCACGATAGAGATGAGGGCAGCGCAACGCCGCGTGCTGATGCAGTACGCCGCCAAAGGAGTGGCCGACGCCCCACACCGGTTCGGGCTGCTGCTCCAGATGATGGATCAATTCGTCCACCAGGTTGTACCAATTGTCATCCGCCGGGAACCGCGGGTCATGGGCGTGCTGCTCCAGATGCGTCACCTGATACTCGGGCGCCAGCGCCGCGAACAACTTGCCATACGTTCCCGAAGGAAAGCCGTTGGCGTGGGCGAAAAATATCTGCTGCGACATACCGACGATCCATCAACGAAAACAGAGCTCGATTGTCCGTAAGTCCGCGCCATGCAGCAATGACCGTAACTGACAGGAATGATGACAGTCCGGTCAAACCCATGAAGCCCTGGCTTGCTCGCGTTCGGCTGCATAACAGCCATCATGGGCAGATGTCCCGAGTGAAGGTGACTGGGGCAGCTTCGCAACCCAACGGGAGCAAGCTCCCTCGCCACAATGCCTGGATCAACGCGCCGGCGGATTTTGCCCCAGCGGCACCACTGCCATGGTCAACCGCGACACGCAACTGGCCTTGCCCTCATCGCTGGTCAGCCGAATGTCCCAGACATGGGTCGTACGGCCGATGTGAATCGCCTTGGCCACCGCTGTCACCCGCCCGCTGCGCAGGCCACGCAGATGGTTGGCATTGATTTCCAGGCCCACGCAGTAAAACTTGCTGGTATCGATACACAGGTAACTGGCCATGGAGCCGACCGTCTCGGCCAGCACCACAGAAGCGCCGCCGTGCAAAAGACCGTAAGGCTGATGGGTGCGATGATCGATGACCATGCTCGCTGTCAGGGACTCGTCATCAAAGGCTTCAAAGCGGATATCCAGCACTTCGCCAATGGTGTTTTTCTGGATGGCATTCAATTGCTCGATGTTGGGAGTGGTGCGCCACAAACTCATCGCTGACTTCCTTTGTTGGTTTTGTTCGTGACTCAATCCTGCCACAGCACTGCCTCGCTACGCTCGCTCCATTCCTCGAAACGGGCGCCATAAGCTGCTTCGATCACGTTGCGCTTGATTTTCAAGGTTGGCGTAAGGAAGCCGTTTTCCACCGCCCAGCTATCCTTGACCACCACCAGGCGCCGCAAGCGTTCGTGCTTGTCGAGGGCGCCATTGACCTCATCCAAAAGCTTTTCCAGGCTTGAGTGCAGGCCGGCGCGCGCCGCGCAGCCCGCATCCTGCTGCCCGACCGCCGACAGTACGCACAACCCCAGTGGCGCAATCAGGCCATCGCCGACTACACACACCTGCTCAATGCGCGAATGCACCGCCAGACGATTTTCGATGGGAGCCGGGGCCACGTATTTGCCTTTGCTGGTCTTGAAGATTTCCTTCAGGCGCCCGGTCAGGCGCAGGTTGCCTTCGGCGTCTTGCTCGCCCTTGTCGCCGGTGCGCAGGAAGCCATCCTCGGTGATGGTGTCGGCGGTTTTCTGCGGCTCCTTGAAATAGCCGAGCATGGTCGCGCCGCTGCGGACCAGGACCTCGCCCGAATCTTCGATGCGCACTTCGACCTCCGGACAGGGCTTGCCGATCCAGCCCGGCTTGTCCTGACCCGGCAGGCCAATGTGCGAATAACCGCAGCTCTCGGTCATGCCATAGACCTCGAGCACATCCAGCCCGAGCTTGCGGTACCACGACAGCAAGGCCTGCGGCACTGGCGCCGCGCCGGAGAGCGCCACGCGCAAGGCATCCAGCCCCAGGCCGGCGAGGACTTTGTGCCCGACTCGTTTGCCGACGATCGGCAGGCCGAGCAGAAAATCCAGGCGTTTTGCCGGAATCTTGCTGTAGACGCCCATCTGGAATTTGGTCCAGATTCGCGGCACGCCGAACAACGCGGTCGGTCGTGCGCGGCGCAAATCGGTCAGGAATGTGTCGAGGCTTTCAGCGAAGAACACTGTCTGGCCGGTGTAAATCGATGCCAGTTCGACGAACATCCGTTCAGCGACATGGCACAACGGCAGGTAGGACAACAAGCGGTCCGACTCATTGAGGCCGAATAATTGGGTGCCTCGGGTAGTGGCAAATCCCAGGTTGGCGAAACTGTGCATCACGCCTTTGGGCATGCCGGTGGTGCCGGAGGTGTAAATGATGGTCGCAAGTTGATCGGCGGCAGGTTTGGGGTCGTCCTGGATCGGCGAACTGCGCTGCAGATCGGCCCAGCTGAAATCGAAGGTGCCCGGTGGATGCAACGGCAGACTGATCGTCGGCAAATCTTCGCGGACCCCACGGGACATGCCCGGCCAGTCGTCAAGTTTGCCGATAAAGGCCAGTGCCGCTTCCGAATGATCGAGCACCTGGGCCACAGACTCGGCGGTGAGGTTGGGGTACAGCGGCACGGAAACATGGCCGGCCATCCAGATGGCCAGGTCGGCAATGATCCAGTGGGCGCAGTTTTTCGAAATAAGCGCGATGTGACTGCCCTGGGGCAATTCCCGCGCACGCAACCAATGGGCGGCGCAGCGGGCTTGATGGCCGACGTCGGCCCATGTCAGTGTCTCGACCTGTCCGCCGCCGATGGGTTGAACCAAAAAGCGCTGTCGGGGATGACGGCCCTCACGTTCGTAGAAGACATCCAGCGGCAAACGAAAAGCAGCAGACATGAGACTCGCTCCTTATTTTTGTTCTGGAGCAAGCGTAGCTAACCAAGCAAGTGCTTGGTTAGCTATTTCATACAAAATTTTTCATGCTGCTTCGAAGCCCAGCGCCTATAAAGCAAAGCAACGCCATTACGGATGCTTGATGCCCGCGAGCTTCATCGACCCGATCAGCAGCTCATCGCCGCTGATTTCAGCCAGTCCGGCAGTGCCGACCTTCTCCGGCGGATACCCGGCGCCATGTTGCAGGTAGCTCAGCAAGTGACCCACCAGCGGGTTGTGGCTGACCAGCAGGACATTGCTCACCGACACCAGTTGTTCGGCGACCTTGTCCGGATCGGTTTCCGGCGTCAGCCACTCGACGGTACGGATCTCCGGCTCGAAACCCAGTGCGTCGCGTACAAGCTGCGCGGTTTCCTGCGCTCGCAGATAAGGGCTGGCATAGATAGCGGTAAGCGGCTGGCCGATCAACAACGCAGCGCTGCGCAGGACTTCTTCACGGCCGTGAGCGGTCAGTGCCCGCTCCGAATCATGGGATTTGGAACCGTGAGGTTCAGCCTCACCATGACGCAATACCCAGAGTTTCATAGCTTGGGTTCCTCATCTCGAGCCGGATGCGGGGCTGGCGGCACGGCGTGCGGCGCTTCACCTTCCGGCGTACGCGGTGTTGGCCAGTCGGCGAACGGCCAGGGTTTCTGATCGCTGTGAAAACTGCCGAAACGACCGATCTGCGCCAGGAACTGGCTCAGACTGTCGCCGAAATTCATCAAGGTTGCGTTCGGGGCGCCGTAAATCAAACGATAGATCAACTGCACCAGCACCACCGCGCCAAGGATGAACTGCGCCACTTGCCAGACCAGTACGAAGACGACCATCCACAGCACCCGCAACAGGATGGACTCGTATTTGGCTTGTACTTTTTGATCACTCATGTCTCGCTCCGTTCCTGTTACATAGAGGGCTTAGTTGAAGCCACTGGTGGAAATGAAATCAACGTCCGTCTTCGGCTCGGCGCGCATCAGCAGCTCAATCACCTGCTCCAGCGTGCGCCCTTCGAACAGGATCGCATGCAGCCCGGCGACCAGCGGCATATACACGCCGACCTCCTGAGCCTTGGCCTTGAGCACTTTAAGGGTGTTGACGCCTTCAGCGACCTCGCCCAGGCGATTGACCGCCTCGTCCAGGCTCAAACCCTGGCCGAGGGCGAAACCGACCTGATAGTTGCGGCTTTTCGGCGATGAACAGGTGACGATCAAATCGCCGACGCCCGCCAGGCCCAGGAACGTCATTGGGTTGGCACCCTGATTCACCGCGAAGCGGGTCATTTCCGCCAATGCCCGGGTGATCAGCATGCTCTTGGTGTTTTCGCCCATGCCCAGCGCCACCGCCATGCCGGCGATGATCGCGTAGACGTTTTTCAACGCTCCGCCCAGCTCTACACCGAAACGATCGGCACTGGCATATACGCGAAAGGTGCGCCCGTGCAACGCCACCTGAACCCGCTGGCAGAGCTCTTCGTCTTCACTGGCGACCACGGTGGCGGTCAGTGCGTGCTCGGCGACTTCGCGGGCCAGGTTCGGCCCGGACAGCACGCCGATGCGTGCTTGCGGAGCGATTTCCTCGAGGATCTCACTCATCAGTTTGAAGGTGTGGGCTTCGATGCCTTTGGTCAGGCTGACCAGAAACTTGCCGCGCAAACGCTCGGCATGCGGGGCCAGCACCGAGCGCAACGCGCTGGACGGCAGCGCGACGAAACACAGGTCGCAGGCGTCCAGGGTGGCTTGCAGATCGGTGACCGGTGTCACGCCGGGCAGAATCTTGATGCCTTTGAGGTAACGCGGGTTCTCACGATTGACCCGGATGGCCTCGGCCTGCTCGGGGTCACGCATCCACTGCAAGACCTGATGACCGTTTTCGGCCAGCAGATTAGCCACGGCGGTACCAAAACTTCCGCCTCCCAGGACCGCAATCGGGCGCTGTTCAGTCATATGCAATCCGTTAATCCATACCAGTGGCGATGTCGGCATTATACGGAGCGGCCCGGTGGCGGCCAGCCCCCGCGTCATTTAGCGGCGCACGTACAAAAAAGTCCGATAAAACCGTGGAAGACGCTGACATCGTGAGTAGAAAAGTCGTACGGCTCGGTTAACATGCGCGCCATCACTCGCTAACAAGGAAGTGTTGTGCCCCTGGGTTCCCCTTCACCTCGCTCGCCGCGGCTATTGGCGCTGGCCTTCAGCTCGCCGGACCTGTTCAAAAACCACGTCAACCGGCGCTACCGGGTCACCCACCTGCAGCCTATGGCCGGTCCAGCGCCCGCTATTTCGTCCAGACGCGCGGCGCCGGCAACCTCGATCAAGAACACATGCGCTCCCGCGAACTGGGCTATAACGGTTTTTTCGCCGAATGGAGCCTGGCCATGGATATGAAGCTGTTCTACGACGACGAGCGTCGAGCGATGTACTTCAGTGCGGAGCTGGCGTTTTAAATGCTGCCTGCCCGGACCCGCAAGCCGCCCACCTTCGGCCACCTGCTGGCCCTGCTGTGCCTGGTGGTCAGTGGCTGGCTGAACAGCCCGATGGTCCAGGCCGCAGACATTCTGCTGACCGGTATTGAAGGCAGCCCCGGCGTGCAATCCTTCACCCAGGCCCTGCGCGAACTGCGACCGGGCGACAACGTACGCTTTCAACCAGTGGCCGAGCTTCCGCCACCGGGCGAGCTTCACGGCGATATCCGCTTGATTCTGCTCGACCTGCCGAGCCTCGACTGGCGCCTGCAAGATACCCAAGGCCCACCGACGCTGGTGCTGCGCATCAGCCGACTGCAAGCACAGCAACGACTGGGTGACACCCCGGCGCCCCGCCTCAGCCTGCTCTGGAGCGACCCCCCGCCGGGTCGCCAATTGCGCCTGGCCCGAATCCTCCTGCCTCAGGTCAAACGGATTGGCGTGCTGTACGACAACCACAGTGAATTCCTGCTTAAAGAATTGCGCAAGGCGGCTCTGCCACTGGGCCTTGAGGTGGTCACCGAGCGCTGGGACAACACCCACGACAGCCGTCCGCTGCAAGCGTTGCTGAAAAACAGCGATGTGTTGCTGGGCCTCGACGATCCCGACCTGTACAACCCGAAAACCGCGAAAAACCTGTTACTCAGCAGCTATGCCCGGCAACTGGCGCTGATCGGCCCCAATGCCGGGTTCGTCAAGGCCGGGAGCCTGGCCAGCACCTACAGTGATCAGAGCGATTGGCTGGCGACCCTCGACAACCTGCTCGACCAGCCACCCGCCAGTTGGCCACGCTCGCACTACCCGTCGCGCTTCAAAGTTTCAAGCAACGCACAGGTGGCTCGCTCGCTAGGTATTGAACAGATCAATGAAGCGTCTGTCGCAGCCCTGTTGGCTGAAGGAGAACGCCACCCATGAGCTTCCGCCGTCGCTGGGACATCAATACCCGGACCCAGCTCATCAGCCTCGGCCCTGCCCTGCTGCTGACATTGCTGTTAATCACCTTCTTCACGTTCGTGCGGATCCAGGACCTGCGCCAGGAGCTCAACCACACCGGCCAGTTGATCGCCAACCAACTGGCCCCGGCGACCGAATACGGAGTGATTTCCGGCAACAACGAGGTGCTCGAAAGCCTGCTCAAGGCCTCGCTGGCCACGCCCCATGTGCGCTTCCTGGAAATCCAGGACAGCGCCAACCGGATTCTGGCGTACGTCGAACAACCGTCGGAAAGCCACAATCGCCCGCATCAGGTCGATGTGTTCCAGGCACCGGTGCGGCTGCAACAGGTGCCGCTGCACAATGATTTTTTCCAGAGTGGCAAGAGCACGGCTACGGCTCCCTCCGAAGACTATCTGGGCCGGGTCATCGTCGGTCTGTCCAGTGATGCATTCAGTCAACGCCAGCAGGAAATCCTGCTCAAGGCCGGCATCCTGGCGCTGTTCGCACTGTTGTTTACCTTCCTGATCGCCCGGCGTCTGGCAGGGAGCCTGTCGCAACCGATCCGCGACATCGGCGATGCGGTCAAGGCGATTCAGAACGGCGACTTCAAAACACCCCTGCCCATCGTCGATGACACCGAGCTGGGCGCCCTGTCACAACACATCAACAACCTCGCCAGCGGCCTCGAACAGGCCAGCCGCAAACAGCAACAGGCAATGGCGCAACTGATCCAGACCCGCGAAGAAGCGGAAAAGGCCAACAATGCCAAGTCGGATTTCCTCGCGATGATGAGCCACGAACTGCGCACGCCCATGAATGGCGTGCTGGGCATGCTGCAGTTGCTGGAAACCACTGACATGACTGAAGAGCAGGTCGAATACGCGGCACTGGCCTCGGAATCCACCGAACACCTGTTGAAAGTCATCAACGACATTCTGGATTTCTCACGTATAGAACGCTCGGAACTGGAGCTGGAACATATTCCGTTCAACCTCGCGGACCTGATCGCTGCGTGCGCCCAGTCGTTCCAGCACAGCGCCGCGCAGCGCGGGCTCGATCTGCAGTTGCAGATCCCCGAAGACATGCGGGGGTTGCAGGTACAGGGCGACCCGACGCGCATCCGGCAGATTCTGGTCAACCTGGTCGGCAACGCGTTGAAGTTCACCGAGCAGGGCCGGGTGACCATCGAATCCCAGTGGCAATCACTGGATCACCAATTGTTGTGGTTCACCTGCACCGTTCGCGACAGCGGGATCGGCATTTCGCCCGAAAGCCTGGAATTGATGTTCAATGCGTTCCAGCAGGCCGACAGTTCTATTTCAAGGCGTTACGGCGGCACCGGCCTGGGCTTGCCAATAGCCCGCACCCTCGCCGAACGCATGGGCGGCACCTTGCGTGCCCAGAGCGAAGAAGGTAGAGGCTCGGTGTTCACCCTGGAAATCCCGCTGGCGCTCTATCAACAGCCGCTGCCCGTACTGTCTTCGCGCGCGCCGAGTGGCAATGGCGATGGTGAAGGACGCAATGTGTTGCTGGTCGAGGACAACCCGGTCAATCAGACCGTCATCGAAGCCATGTTGCGCAGCCTGGGCTTTACCGTCAGCGTCGCCGTCGATGGCGCGCAGGCTGTTCGCAGTGCCGAGAGCCTGATCTTCGAAGCGATCCTGATGGACTGCCGACTGCCGATCATCGACGGCTACGAAGCCACCCGACAGATCCGCCAACTGCCCGGCTGTTCCGACCTGCCGATCATCGCCCTGACCGCCAATGCCTTGCAGGGCGACCGGGAAGCCTGTTTATCGGCAGGGATGAACGATTACCTGGCCAAGCCCTTCAAACGTGTTGATCTTCAGCAAATTCTGCAGCGCTGGGTGCAGTAGTACAGGCCTTTGAAGCATCTGCGACTGGCGTGAAACGCGAAAGTGCGGCAGTCTTAGGCACCCGAACAGGCCCGAAAAGGGGCTTGAATAAAAATTTCAGTGCACAAGTGTACATTCATGTCCTTGGTGCTGTGACTTTCACCACAACGCAATAGTCTATGAGTAGGCTGCCGGCTCGAGGCATGAACGCTTCGATCGGCCGGGAAGATTTGCCCCACCTGCCGCATGGGACTATTGAGGAGCTCGCATGACCAAACAAAAAGCCTTTACCCGGGAAGACCTGCTGCGCTGCAGTCGCGGTGAGCTGTTCGGCCCAGGTAACGCGCAACTGCCCGCCCCCAACATGCTGATGGTTGATCGCATCACCCTGATCAGCGAAGAGGGTGGCAAGTACGGCAAAGGTGAATTGGTCGCCGAGCTGGATATCACTCCGGACCTGTGGTTTTTCGCCTGCCACTTCGAAGGTGATCCGGTGATGCCAGGCTGCCTGGGCCTTGACGCCATGTGGCAACTGGTCGGCTTTTTCCTCGGCTGGCAAGGCCTGCCGGGCCGCGGTCGCGCCCTGGGTTCGGGCGAAGTGAAATTCTTCGGTCAGGTCCTGCCGACCGCCAAGAAAGTGACCTACAACATCCATATCAAACGCGTGCTCAAGGGCAAGCTGAACCTGGCCATCGCTGATGGTTCGGTCACTGTCGACGGTCGCGAGATCTACACCGCCGAAGGCCTCCGGGTCGGCGTTTTCACCTCCACTGACAACTTCTAAGGGTTATCCGCATGCGCCGCGTCGTTATCACTGGTCTGGGCATTGTTTCGTGCCTGGGCAATGACAAAGAGACCGTCTCCGCTAACCTGCGTGCAAGCCGCCCTGGCATCCGGTTCAACCCGGAATATGCTGAAATGGGTCTGCGTAGCCAGGTTTCCGGCTCCATCGACCTTCCCCTCGAAGAGCTGATCGATCGCAAGATCTATCGCTTCGTCGGCCACGCGGCGGCTTACGCCTACCTGGCCATGAAAGATGCCATCGCTGACTCCGGCCTGACCGAAGAGCAAGTGTCCAACCCGCGTACCGGCCTGATCGCCGGTTCCGGTGGCGCCTCCACGCTGAACCAGATGGAAGCGCTGGACATCCTGCGCGAGAAAGGCGTCAAGCGTGTCGGCCCGTACCGCGTAACGCGGACCATGAGCAGCACCGTTTCCGCTTGCCTGGCCACGCCATTCAAGATCAAGGGCCTGAACTACTCCATCGCTTCCGCCTGCGCCACCAGTGCTCACTGCATCGGTACCGCCATGGAACAGATCCAGATGGGCAAGCAGGACATCGTGTTCGCCGGCGGCGGTGAAGAAGAACACTGGAGCCAGTCGTTCCTGTTCGACGCCATGGGCGCACTGTCCAGCAAGCGCAACGACACCCCGGAAAAAGCCTCCCGTGCCTACGACGCCGACCGTGACGGTTTCGTGATCGCCGGTGGTGGCGGCATGGTCGTGGTGGAGGAACTGGAACACGCTCTGGCCCGTGGCGCGAAGATCTACGCGGAAATCGTTGGCTACGGCGCGACCTCCGACGGCTACGACATGGTCGCCCCAAGCGGCGAAGGCGCCATCCGCTGCATGCAGATGGCGATGTCCACCGTTGATGCTCCAATCGACTACCTGAACACCCACGGCACCTCGACTCCGGTCGGCGACGTCGCGGAAATGAAAGGTGTGCGCGCAGTCTTTGGTGACAAGGCGCCGGCCATCAGCTCTACCAAGAGCCTGTCAGGTCACTCCCTGGGCGCCGCCGGCGTTCACGAAGCGATCTACTGCATGCTGATGATGGAAGGCAACTTCATGGCGGGTTCCGCCAACATCGACGAGCTGGACCCAGAAGTGGCTGACCTGCCAGTCCTGACCAAAACTCGCGAAGATGTCGCGGTCAACACCGTCATGAGCAACAGCTTCGGTTTCGGTGGCACCAACGCCACGCTGGTACTGAAGCGCTGGCAGGGTAAGTAATACCCCGTCGCTTCGACGCACACGAAAACGCCCCGACTGGTTCGGGGCGTTTTTTTTGCCTGGAAAACGTAAACACCTGCAGGGGCGAGCTTGCTGGCGATGCGGTTTAGCCACGCAACAATGATGTCGACTGACACGCCCTCAACACCCGCGAGCTCGGTCCCCCAGAGGACTTTGGTCAGCGTTAAACAGCGCTTTTCTTCAAGGCGAACATGAAGCTTTTGTCATGAAACTCAAGGGGCTGCGGCTGAATGTCGCAGACTGCAAGGCCTGCGAGACTTTGTCTGATTTTGCAAAAGACTGTTACCGAATTTTGTCATTTACTTAGCAAGCTAACAAAACATATAACAAAGCCCTGCACACGCCTTGCTGCAGATAACCGAGATTGGAGCTAGCAGATGACTGTCAAAGTAACTGAACGCGACGATTCACATAAATCCCACGAAGGCGTAGCCGCCGGAATCCGGATGTGGGATGTACACCAACAAGACATGCTGGTCGGGATGTTCCACTCCGAGACCGACGCACAAAACTACAGAGCCGAACTGGAATCGCTGGAGCGCAAACGCGAGCTCGCAATCGGTTGAAGTCAGACGCCAACGTCGTGCAGCCTGCCCTTTCCGGGCAGGCTGTAACCAGCTGACACGACTCATTCAATGTGAAGCACCGACAGATGAAGGGAGTCGTCAATGACTACCGAAGGGACAATACTGACGATCCGACCACCCTCAAGCTTCACCACTTCGCACTCTCCGCCCCCCATGCCGTCATTGCGGATCGAGTACTGGACCGAGGACGGGTGACGCTTGTTGAAGTCGAAATCCATGCCACAGGCAATCAAAAAGTCGATTTTCACCCCTGTCAGTTCAATCTCTTTCTCGCGCTCCCCGCCTTTCAGCGCGGCGTAATCCAGGCACAGGTTAATACCGAACGGGCACCCCGGTACCAGACTGTTAATGAACTTGCCTTCATACCCGCCGAAATAACTATGCTCGGCTCGCACGCTACTGACATTTTTTACCCTGACGACGACTTCATCGAAGAGTTTAAAGAACCAATAACCGTCCCTGGATCCGACATTCTTGCCGAAATCGATACCTGACACATAACGCTTTGGCCACATCGAAATTAAAGGAACGTCAACTTCATATTCTTTATTACTCATCGCCAGCAAATAATTAACGACCTCGTAGTAACCAGACTCCCCCTCACCGACCTTGATGAGGGTCGCACAACTCCCCCCCAGAAAAACCATCTTGCCGTATTGCTCAGCCGGCAGATCTTTCATTAAAGACACGACATACTCAGGGATCTTGTCCAGATAGGCCGAGTTCAACTGATGGAGTTCTGCTTCGCTGCGAACCTCGTGCCATGGCACGTTCCAGAAAAACTCCGGCAACGTAAAGAAAAGCCAGTCGGCGCCGGCATGATCTGCACGGGCCGCCTTGGCGGCGATCCGTATCTTGCGTCGTAGATATTCAATCCGGGCATCCAGTTCACTGGTCAGATAATCGTCTATGACCTGCCCAGGCTTTCGCGCCTTGGAGAACTGCGACTTAAAAGTTGGCTGGCGTAATGAAGCAATACTGACTTGCATTGATAAATCCTTGTTTATTTTAGTTCATTCCATTTGTTCCCTTCCACACAGCACGCCCACACCTATAACTGCCGTCGCGTTCTCAAAGCGAGAGCCGTCGACGAACGCCATTTAACGAAGGTTACTTTTGGGCAAAAGAAAACCCGAAAGATCGTATCGATACAATCTTTCGGGCTCAATGTATTAATGACGCAAATTACCAGCAAACATTTAAAGCCAATAGAACAACGAATCGATTACCACATCAAATCATCAGGAATCTTGTACGCTGCGTACGGATCATCTTCAACGCTGACTTCTTCGGTTTGCACGTTCAACTGCACGATGCGCTGTGGGTCGCGCTCCTGGATCTTCAGCGCTGCTTCGCGCGGAATCACTTCATAACCACCGGCATGATGAACGATGGCCAACGAACCGCTGCTGAGTTTGTTACGCATCAGGGTGTTGACGGAGATGCGCTTGACCTTCTTGTCGTCGACGAAGTTGTAGTAATCCTCGGTCGTCAGTTTCGGCAGGCGCGAGACTTCGATCAATTGCTTGACCTGTGCGGCACGGGCCTTGGCCTCGGCCTTTTCCTGCTGCTGACGGTTGAGCTCCTGGTCGCGCTTGACTTTCTCGGCCATGGCTTCCTGTGCCGCGCGCTGCTGGGAGTCGTCGAGCTCAATCTGGCCCTTGTGGGCAAGGCGCTGCTGCTTCTGCTTGTCCTTGCTGACCTGCTTGGCTTGCTTCTGGTTGACCAGCCCTGCTTTGAGCAACTGGTCGCGAAGGGAAATGCTCATGGTGCTTATTACTCACTTAGGCAACGGCTCAACCGCAGTTGGGCAAATTCTTTTCCTGGCGTTTGGCTTCACCCCACAGGGCGTCCAACTCTTCGAGGGTGCAATCTTCCATGGGACGATGGGTGTCGCGCAATGCCTGTTCGATGAAACGGAAACGTCTTTCGAACTTGCCGTTGGCGCCACGCAGTGCGGTTTCCGGATCGACCTTGAGATGGCGCGCCAGATTCACCACTGAAAACAACAGATCGCCGACTTCATCGGCAATCGCTGCGGGGTCATTGTCAGCCATCGCCTCCAGGATTTCATCGAGCTCTTCACGGACTTTGTCCAGCACCGGCAAGGCATCCGGCCAGTCGAAACCGACCTGCCCTGCTCGCTTCTGCAATTTGGCGGAGCGGGACAATGCCGGCAGTGCAGCCGGGACATCGTCGAGCAAGGACAGTTGTTCGGGCGCCAAAGATTTCTCCGCACGCTCTTCAGCCTTGATGGCCTCCCAGCGCTGTTTGACCTGCTCTTCATTCAGGCGCGGGACATCCAGCGGCGCATACAGATCACCGGTGGGGAACACGTGTGGATGCCGGCGAATCAGCTTGCGGGTAATGCTGTCGACCACACCGGCGAATTCGAAGCGCCCTTCTTCCCGGGCCAGTTGGCTGTAATAAACCACCTGGAACAGCAGATCGCCCAACTCACCCTGCAAGTGATCGAAGTCACCACGCTCAATGGCGTCGGCGACCTCGTAGGCTTCCTCAAGGGTATGTGGAACGATGGTGGCGTAGGTTTGCTTGATGTCCCACGGGCAACCGTACTGCGGGTCGCGCAGGCGGTTCATGAGGTGCAGCAGGTCTTCGAGTGAATACATCGTTCAATCTCTGTCCGCTCCCTGTTGGAGCGAGCCTGCTCGCGATGGATCAGAGGACGGTGCGTTCATCCAGACAGCACGCGTCATCGTTAATGTCCATCGCGAGCAGGCTCGCTCCTACAGTGAAGCGCTCCCGTTTTATGGCGTACGGTTACGCCGGGTCTCAATAATGTTCGGCAACTGGGAAATCCGCCCCAGCAACCGCCCCAGCGCATCCAGGCCCGGAATCTCGATGGTCAGGGACATCAGTGCAGTGTTGTCCTCTTTGTTCGAGCGTGTGTTGACCGCCAGCACGTTGATGCGCTCGTTGAGCAGCACCTGCGAAACGTCACGCAGCAGACCGGAGCGGTCGTAAGCGCGAATGACGATGTCCACCGGGTAAGTAAGCACCGGCACCGGCCCCCAGCTGACCTGGATGATTCGCTCTGGCTCGCGCCCGGCCAGTTGCAGCACCGAGGCGCAGTCCTGGCGGTGAATGCTCACGCCACGGCCCTGGGTGATGTAACCGACGATCGCATCGCCCGGCAACGGCTGGCAGCAACCCGCCATCTGGGTCATCAGGTTGCCGACGCCCTGGATCTGGATATCGCCGCGCTTGCCCGGCTTGTAACCGGTGGCCTTGCGCGGAATCAGTTCCAGCTGCTCGTTGCCCCGCTCCGGCTCGACCAGTTGCTGCGCCAGGTTGACCAGTTGCGCCAGGCGCAGATCGCCAGCGCCAAGCGCGGCGAACATGTCCTCGGCCGTCTTCATGTTGGCCTTGTCGGCCAGCTTGTCGAAGTCCACCTGCGGCAGGCCGAGGCGATTGAGTTCACGCTCCAGCAGGGTCTTGCCGGCGGCGACGTTCTGGTCGCGCGCCTGCAATTTGAACCAGTGAACGATCTTCGCCCGCGCCCGTGACGTGGTGACGTAACCCAGGTTCGGGTTCAGCCAGTCCCGGCTCGGAGTTCCGTGCTTGCTCGTGATGATCTCGACCTGCTCACCGGTTTGCAGGCTGTAGTTGAGCGGCACGATGCGCCCGTTGATCTTGGCGCCACGGCAGTTGTGACCGATCTCGGTGTGCACGCGGTAGGCGAAGTCCAGCGGCGTCGCACCCTTCGGCAAGTCGATGGCGTGACCGTCAGGGGTGAAGATGTAGACCCGATCGGGTTCGATATCGACCCGCAACTGCTCCGCCAGGCCGCCGATGTCGCCCAGTTCTTCATGCCACTCGAGCACCTGACGCAGCCAGGAAATCTTCTCTTCGTAGTGGTTGGAGCCGGATTTGACGTCGGTGCCTTTGTAACGCCAGTGCGCGCAAACACCCAGTTCGGCTTCTTCGTGCATGGCGTGGGTGCGGATCTGTACTTCCAGCACCTTGCCTTCCGGGCCGATCACCGCCGTGTGCAGCGAGCGGTACCCGTTCTCCTTGGGGTTGGCGATGTAGTCGTCGAACTCTTTCGGAATGTGCCGCCACAGGGTGTGGACGATACCCAGCGCGGTGTAGCAGTCGCGCATTTCCGGGACCAACACGCGAACGGCGCGCACATCGTAGATCTGGCTGAATTCCAGACCCTTGCGCTGCATTTTGCGCCAGATCGAATAGATGTGTTTGGCCCGACCGCTGATGTCGGCCTCGACACCGGTGGCCTGCAATTCGTTTTTCAACTGGCTCATCACATCGCTGATGAAGCGCTCGCGATCCAGGCGCCGCTCATGGAGCAGCTTGGCGATCTGCTTGTACTGATCGGGCTCGAGGTAACGGAAGGACAAGTCCTCCAGTTCCCATTTGATATGACCGATACCCAGACGGTGGGCGAGCGGTGCGTAGATGTCGAAGACTTCACGTGCCACGCGGTTGCGCTTCTCGTCATCGGCGGTTTTTACCGCACGAATCGCACAGGTACGTTCCGCAAGTTTGATCAGCGCGACGCGAACGTCATCGACCATGGCCACGAGCATTTTGCGCAGGTTTTCCACCTGGCCCTGAGCGCCCATCACCATGGATTTACGCGGGCTCAGGCTGTCGCTGATCGCCGCCATGCGTTGCACGCCGTCAATGAGTTTGGCCACCACCGGACCGAAGCGCTGGCTGACCGCTGGCAATTGGATCTGGCCTTCGCGTACGCCACGGTACAAGACCGCGGCGACCAGCGAATCCTGATCGAGTTTGAGGTCGGCGAGAATCTCGGCGATCTCAAGGCCGGTGCGGAAACTCGAGTTTCCTTCCGACCACAGGTTCTTCGCCGCATTGGCTTGTTGTTCGGCCTCGCGAGCGTACTCGCAGGCTTCTTTCAAGGCTTCGCGATCCAGTGCCAGATCGACACTGACCGCATGATCGAGCCAAGCCTCGAGATTGATACTGCCGTCGGTGTTGATCGGCTGGTGTGCTCTCACCTGTACCATCTTGCTTACCTTCCCTACGACGCAGATTCAATGCGTCAAAATCGCTGACCTTCGTTGCACGTGAGCCCACGCGGGGCTGGTGCGCGGCTGCACAGGCGGGCCAGTCGGACCAGACGAGCATCCTAGCTCGCTTCAAATAACGCCATGGCCTCGACATGCGCCGTCTGAGGAAACATATCGAGAATCCCGGCACGTTTTAACCGGTAGCCCTGCTTGATCAATTCGACCGTGTCGCGCGCCAGAGTTGCCGGGTTGCAAGACACATACACCAACCGTTCGGCGCCCAGAGATTTGAGCTTGCGCACAACCTCGAAAGCACCGTCACGCGGTGGGTCCAAGAGTACCGCACAAAAGCCTTCGGCGGCCCATTCGGCGTCGGTCAAAGGCTGGGATAAATCGGCCTGAAAAAACTTCGCGTTATGCAGATTATTGCTAACGGCGTTCGCGGCTGCCCGCTCGACCATCACCTGCACACCTTCCACTGCTACCACCTCACGTACGGACTGCGCCAGCGGCAAGGCAAAGTTGCCCAGGCCACAGAACAGGTCGAGAACCCGTTCATCCGCTGTCGGCTTCAACCATTCCAGCGCCTGGGCAACCATCGCTTCGTTGACTCCGGCGTTGACCTGAATGAAATCCCCTGGCCGATAGGCCAGCTCCAGATTCCACGATTCCAGGCGATAGCCCAACGACTGGCCGGCCTCGACCGGTTGCGGCTCGCCGTCACCGTGCAGCCATAACTGAGCTTGATGCAGCGCGCAGAAATCCTTGAGGATGGTCATGTCACTTTCGGACAGCGGCGCCATGTGCCGCAGCAACACGGCCAGCGATGAACCGCTGAACAACTCCACATGACCAAGCGCCTGAGGCTTGCTCAAGCGCCGCAGCATTTCCGGCAAGCCGGTCATGATGGGCTGCAAGGGTTGTACCAGCACCGGGCATTGATCGATGGCGACGATGTCCTGGCTGCCGGCGGCGCGAAATCCCACTTCGAGTTTTTTCGCCTTCATGTCCCAGCGCACAGCCACTCGGGCACGGCGACGATAAGCGAATTCCGGACCGCTCAAAGGCGCCGCCCATTCTTCGGGTTCGACGCCAGCGACCTTAGACAATTGCTCGGCGAGCATGCGCTGTTTGAGGGCAAGTTGTTCGTTGTGTGGCAAATGCTGCACGCTGCAGCCACCGCAACGCCCTGCATGGGCGCACGGCATCGGTCGGCGCAGCTCGCTGGCCTTGAACACCCGTTCGGTGCGTGCCTCAACCACTTTGCCGTGGGCACCGAGCACGCGCGCCTCGATTTCTTCACCGGCCAACGCGCCGATGACGAACCAGGTGCGGCCTTCGAAAAACGCGATACCGCGACCGTCATTGGCCAGGCGCTCGATGGTCAGGCGCTGCTTTTTGCCGGTCGGGACTTGCGGGGCCTTGCTGCCGCCGGTGGGCTGGAAGCGCAGGCCTCTCTCGTGCTTGGCCATCAGTTGGGCGCGTCGAAAATGCCGGTCGACAGGTAACGGTCGCCACGGTCGCAGATGATCGCGACGATCACCGCGTTTTCAACTTCTTTGGACAGACGCAGCATTGCCGCCACGGCACCGCCCGAGGATACGCCGCAGAAAATGCCTTCTTCGCGGGCCAGGCGACGGGTCACGTCTTCGGCTTCGCTTTGGGCCATGTCGACGATACGGTCCACACGATCGGCCTGGTAGATCTTCGGCAGATACTCCTGGGGCCAGCGACGGATGCCCGGGATCGCCGAGCCTTCCATTGGCTGCAGGCCGATGATCTGCACGCTCTCGCTCTGCTCTTTCAAATAGCGCGAGACGCCCATGATCGTACCAGTGGTGCCCATGGAGCTGACGAAATGGGTGATGGTGCCCTGGGTCTGACACCAGATTTCCGGGCCAGTGGTGGTGTAGTGCGCCTCGGGGTTGTCGCCGTTGGCGAACTGATCCAGCACCTTGCCACGGCCTTCGGCCTCCATGCGCTGAGCAAGGTCGCGGGCGCCTTCCATGCCTTCTTCCTGACTGACCAGAATCAGTTCGGCACCGTAGGCGGTCATGGCCGCCTTGCGTTCGGCGCTGGAGTTGTCCGGCATGATCAGGATCATCTTGTAACCCTTGATCGCGGCGGCCATGGCCAGCGCGATTCCGGTATTACCCGAGGTCGCCTCGATCAGCGTATCGCCGGCGTGGATCTGCCCGCGCAGCTCGGCGCGAGTGATCATTGACAGCGCCGGACGGTCCTTGACCGAACCCGCCGGGTTGTTCCCTTCGAGCTTGAGCAAAAGGGTGTTGCTGGTAGTGCCGGGCAAGCGCTGCAAACGGACCAGCGGAGTGTTGCCGACGCAATCGGCGATGGTTGGGTACTGCAAGGTCATGGCGTATTCGCAATCCAGACTGCGGGGGCGCCTATCATACCGGCAAACCGGGTCAGGCCATATCACGCAAAGTGTGGTGCTTATGGCTTATAGGCATAAGGGTGAATTCGGAAGAATATGTTTGCTCGCGAATGCATCATCAGCCAATAAGCGCATACTCATCCGCAGCCCCTTCCCGGCGTTCTCCGCCCAGATTTCCCCACCTTGACGCAGCACGGCATTCCTCGCGATGCTCAACCCCAACCCAAACCCGCCATTCCCCGGCCGCGAACCATCGAGTCGTGTGAACGGCAGGAAGATCCGCTCCAGATCTTCCTGCGCCACGCCACCGCCCTGATCTTCCAGCCATAAATGCCAGTAGTTGCCATCACGCCGACCGCCGAGATGGACAACGCCGCCAGCGGGTGAATGTCGAATGGCGTTACGCAGCATGTTTTCCAGGGCCTGGGCCAAGGTGTTGAGATGGCCGCGTACCCAGCAGGACTCATCCACTGAACATTGCAACTGCGCTTCCGGCCAGCCACTTTCATAGCAGGCGTTTTCGGTGAGCATTTCCCATAGCGCCTGAACCTGGATCGCTTCATCGGGCAGTCGGGTGCGTTCGGTGTCGAGCCAGGCCAGTTGAAGCGTGTCTTCCACCAGGCGCTGCATGCCATCGATCTCACGGCCAATGCGCTCGCGCAACGGCTCCAGGTCTTCCTCGCTTTCACTGGCTACTCGCAGGCGGCTCAGCGGCGTGCGCAATTCATGGGACAGATCGCGCAGCAATTGCTGTTGCAAAGCGACCGTGCTTTGCAGGCGCTCGGACATGTGATCGAACGCCCTGCCCAGCTCGCCCAATTCATCCGCACGATTGGTGGTGCTGCTCGACAGCCGCACATTTAATTGGTCCGCACGCCAGGCATTGGCCTGTTCACGCAGGTGATTGAGCGGCACCACCAGCAGGCGGTAAAGGCCGACACACAGCAGTAATGTGAACAGCCCCGGAATCACCCCATTGGTGATCACACGCCAGAAGACTTTGTAGCGCCCCGGCATGAACCGCTGGGGCAACTCGATGACCAGGCTGCCGGCGTACGGATCGCCGGGAAACGGCAGACGCAGCCACGGCAGGCCCTTGCGGTGAATGGGCCAATCGACACGACGCAGAAAGGTCAGGTGCTGGACTTCCTCGTCGGTCAGAGGCTGGCTGCTCAGCGACTGCAAATCTCCATCGATGACGCCAACCCAGCCCGACTCCTGCAGTTGCATATTTTTCAACCAGCCATCGACGCCCGCCTGCCGCCCCTGCTGCCACGCCTGCTCGGCTTCGGAGGCATAGCGGTTCAAGGTGCTGCGTGCCTCATCTGACAGATACTGGTTTTGCTCTTCCATATAGCGCCCCCAGGACCAACTCAACCAGATCATCAGCAAACAGAACGCCACTAACAGGCAAGCCAGTTTCCAGAACAGCGAATGCCGGCCCGGCAAGTTATAGGTCATCACTGAGACTCAAGGTGTAACCCTTGCCCCAGACCGTGCGCACTTCCCGCTCGCTGTAATCGATGGCCTTGAGCTTGCGGCGAATCTGGCTGATGTGCATGTCCAGACTACGATCATGGGCTGCGTAGCCGCGTTGCAGCACATGCTGATAAAGGAAGGCCTTGCTCAACACTTCGTCGCCATTGCGATTCAGGGTTTCCAGCAGCCGATATTCGCTACGGGTCAGGCCGGCAGCCTGCCCGCCATAAATGACGTCGAAGCGCTCATCATCGAAACGCAGACTGTCCACCGCAGGAGCAATCGCTTCCGGCATCGGCCGCCGGTCGAGTGCGACCCGGCGCAGGATCGCCTCGATTCGCACCCGCAACTCGACCATGCTGAAGGGTTTGGGCAAGTAATCATCGGCACCCAAACGAAAGCCGCTGATCCGATCCGCCTCGGCGCCGAGCGCGGACATCAATAACACTGGAGTGGAATGGCTCCGGCGCAGTTGCGTCAGCACCGACAATCCATCCAGCCCCGGCAGCAAAATATCCATCAGCACCACATCGAACGCTTGCTCGCGGGCCGCGTTCAGGCCTTCCTGGCCGTTCTGGCACCAGGTCACCTGAAAGCCGCTACGGCCCAGATGCTCATGAACATAAGCACCAAGGACGAGGTCGTCTTCAATGGAAAGGATGCGGGGGGAGCCAGCTGCAATGGGCGTCATGAGTATCTGCAAATAATTCTCAGTTGACAATTATTCAAGATTGCGCCGACGACGGCAACCCGAGGCCAGGTCCTCAACGCAAAAGTGTCGGGCTGACCGACGAATGACGACATCAATTTTACAAAGATTGCCCGCCTGCAAATCGCTACACTGCGCAAGTGGTACGTGCCGGATGCACGTGCAGCTCTATAAATAGCGGGATGCAGGAGAGATGCGTGCTCAAGAAACTGGGAATTAAAGGCCGCGTGCTGTTGCTGACCCTGTTGCCGACCAGCCTGATGGCCTTGGTTCTGGGCGGTTATTTTACCTGGATGCAGCAATCCGACCTGCAAACCCAACTCATGCAGCGCGGCGAAATGATCGCCGAGCAACTGGCACCGCTGGTGGCTCCGGCCATGGGGCACAAGAACAGTGAGTTGCTTGAGCGCATCGCCACGCAGTCCCTGGAACAACCGGATGTGCGTGCGGTGACCTTCCTCGCGCCGGACCGCACGCCATTGGCCCACGCGGGCCCGACCATGCTCAACCCGGCACCGCTGGGTGATGGCTCGCAAATGCTGCGCCGCAGTGGCAGCGACGCAACGCGTTACCTGCTTCCGGTATTCGGCAAGCACCGTAACCTGGCCGGCGACCTGATTCCCGATGAAGCCGACCGCCTGCTGGGCTGGGTCGAACTCGAACTGTCCCACAACGGTATGTTGCTGCGCGGTTATCGCAGCTTGTTTGCCAGCCTGTTGATGATTGCGGCCGGCCTGAGTGGCGCGGCGCTGCTGGCATTGCGCATGGGCCGCACCATCAATCGACCGCTGACTCAGATCAAGCAAGCCGTGGCTCAGCTCAAGGATGGGCATCTGGAAACCCGTCTGCCCCCCCTCGGCAGCCAGGAGCTGGACGAGCTGGCGTCAGGGATCAACCGCATGGCTGGCACCCTGCAAAATGCCCAGGAAGAATTGCAGCACAGCATCGATCAGGCCACTGAAGACGTGCGTCAGAACCTCGAAACCATCGAAATCCAGAACATCGAACTCGATCTGGCGCGCAAGGAAGCGCTGGAGGCGAGCCGGATCAAATCCGAGTTCCTGGCCAACATGAGCCATGAAATTCGTACGCCGCTCAACGGCATTCTCGGTTTCACTCATCTGCTGCAAAAAAGCGAACTGACCCCGCGCCAGCTCGACTACCTGGGTACCATCGAAAAATCAGCCGACAACCTGCTGGGGATCATCAACGAGATTCTCGACTTCTCGAAAATCGAGGCCGGCAAACTGGTACTCGACCATATTCCGTTCAACCTGCGCGACCTGCTGCAGGACACCCTGACCATCCTCGCCCCCGCCGCCCACGCCAAGCAGCTGGAACTGGTGAGCCTGGTCTACCGCGACACACCGCTGTCGCTGGTGGGCGATCCGCTGCGGCTCAAGCAGATCCTCACCAACCTCGTGAGCAACGCGATCAAGTTCACCCGCGAAGGCACCATCGTCGCCCGGGCCATGCTCGAAGACGAACACGAAGACAGTGTGCAACTGCGCATCAGTATTCAGGACACCGGCATCGGTCTGTCTAACCAGGACGTGCGCGCGCTGTTCCAGGCCTTCAGCCAGGCCGACAATTCGCTGGCGCGGCAACCGGGTGGCACCGGTCTGGGGCTGGTGATTTCCAAGCGCCTGATCGAACAGATGGGCGGAGAGATCGGCGTCGACAGCACGCCGGGAGAGGGGTCGGAATTCTGGATCAGCCTCAGCTTGCCCAAGACCCGCGACGATGCCGAAGACCTGCCCGGCCCACCACTGATGGGACGACGCGTGGCGGTACTGGAAAACCACGAACTGGCCCGCCAGGCGTTGCAGCACCAATTGGAAGACTGTGGACTCGACGTCACACCGTTCAACACCCTGGAAAGCCTGACCAACGGCGTGACCGGCGCCCACCAGACCGAACAGGCGATCGATCTGGCGGTATTGGGTGTCACCAGCAATGACATGCCGCCGGAACGCCTGAACCAGTACATCTGGGACCTCGAGCACCTGGGCTGCAAAGTGCTCGTGCTGTGCCCGACCACTGAGCAGACGCTGTTCCATCTCTCGGTACCCAACCCTCACAGTCAACTGCAGGCCAAACCGGCCTGCACCCGTAAACTGCGTCGTGCGCTATCCGATCTGATCAACCCGCGCCAACTGCGCAGCGAACCCGAAGAACCGGTTTCCAGCCGCGCGCCAAAGGTGCTGTGCGTCGACGACAACCCGGCCAATCTGCTGCTGGTGCAAACCCTGCTCGAAGACATGGGCGCCAAGGTGCTCGCGGTGGAAAGTGGTTATGCCGCGATCAAGGCGGTGCAGAGCGAGACGTTCGATCTGGTGCTGATGGACGTGCAGATGCCCGGCATGGATGGGCGCCAGAGCACCGAAGCGATCCGTCAGTGGGAAAGCGATCGTCATTGCACGCCTTTGCCCATCATCGCCCTCACCGCCCATGCCATGGCCAACGAAAAACGGGCGTTGCTGCAAAGCGGCATGGACGACTACCTGACCAAACCGATCAGCGAGCGGCAACTGGCGCAAGTGGTGCTGAAATGGAGTGGCCTGGCGCTGCGCAACCAGCATCCGGAGCGCTTGGGCGACAGCCACGGCAGTGCCTTTGAGTTGCAGGTGCTCGATCACGATGAGGGTTTGCGCCTGGCGGCGGGCAAGGCTGACCTGGCGGCGGACATGCTGGCGATGCTGTTGGCCTCGCTGGAAGCCGACCGTGAAGCGATCCGTCAGGCTCAGGAAAGCCACGACCACAATGCCCTGATCGAGCGGGTCCATCGTCTGCATGGCGCCACCCGCTATTGCGGCGTTCCACAACTGCGCGCCGCCTGCCAGCGCAGCGAAACCCTGCTCAAGCAACAGGACCCGAGGGCCTTCGGCGCTCTCGAAGAACTCGACCGGGCGATCAATCGCCTGGCCGTCCAGGCGCGTATCAACGCCTGATGCACTTTCCAGGAGGACAACATGCGCACGATTCTTTTCAGCAGCCAGACCTACGACCGTGACAGTTTTCTCGCCGCAGACCTGCCCGCCGATATCGAACTGCACTTTCAATCGGCACGCCTGAGCCTCGATACGGTGGCATTGGCCGAGCAGCACGAGGTCGTCTGCGCCTTCATCAATGATGACCTCGGCGCCCCGGTGCTCGAACGCCTGGCTGCGGGCGGCACCCGGCTGATCGCCCTGCGCTCGGCCGGTTACAACCATGTCGACCTGGCGGCGGCGAATCGCCTGGGGCTGGCGATTGTGCGCGTCCCGGCCTATTCGCCGCACGCGGTGGCCGAACATGCGGTGGCACTGATATTGGCGCTCAACCGCCGCTTGCACCGCGCCTACAACCGCACCCGCGAAGGCGATTTCAGCCTGCACGGTCTGACCGGCTTCGACCTCGTGGGCAAGACTGTTGGCGTGGTCGGCACCGGGCAAATCGGCGCGACCTTCGCCAGAATCATGAACGGCTTCGGTTGCAAGCTGTTCGCCTACGACCCTTTCCCCAACCCCGAAGTCGAAGCACTGGGCGCTCGTTATCTGAGCTTGCCGCAACTGCTGGCCGAGTCGCAGATCATCAGCTTGCATTGCCCGCTCAACAAAGAGAGCAAACATTTGATCAACCGCGAATCACTGGCGCACATGCAGCCGGGCGCGATGCTGATCAACACCGGACGCGGTGGCCTGGTGGATACACCTGCGTTGATCGATGCCTTGAAGGATGGTCAATTGGGTTATCTGGGACTGGATGTCTATGAGGAGGAAGCGCAGCTGTTCTTCGAAGACCGTTCCGACTTGCCATTGCAGGACGATGTGCTGGCGCGACTGCTGACGTTCCCCAACGTGATCGTGACCGCGCACCAGGCGTTCCTGACCCGCGAAGCCCTGGGCGCGATTGCCGCGACCACCCTGCAGAACATCGCGGCATGGATGACAGGCAACCCCGAAAACCGGGTCGAGGGCGACTGAACCTGATCGAAGGTCATATGCCCGCGCCATGCTGCGTGTATGCCCGTGCTAGCATATCGCGCATATTTGGAGGACCCATGGTCGAACACGATTTTCGCTACAACCTGATGAACCCGCAACACACCCTCACCGAATGCCGCGCCCTGGTGCCGGGGCGTTATCAAGTCACCGGCAACGGCGGCTCGATTCGTAACAACGACGTGCTGATCGTGACCCTCAAAGGCGCCAAGGACTTGTCCATGCGCCTGACCGTCGAAACGGTTCGCCACCTGATCAACCCGCCTGGCCAATGGGTCGCGGTGGCCAGTGGTCCGGTGTTCGGTGAATTGGCGATCCACACCTGGCAAGTGAACTGTGACAGCTGCGCCAAAGAATTGAGTTTCGAGTTCGCGGTCGACGCCAAACTGGGCAATAAAGCGGAAAAACCTGCGGCCACTGCGCGGATTGCCGAGCTGGGCTGGAAGTCCGTTGGCGAGAAACACCTGTGCCCGAAATGCCAGGAGCCCGCTTGATGAAACGCCTCGCTCTGACCGCGATGGTCGGTGCCAGCCTGTTTGGCTGCGCCGCCGAGCCGGTGCAATTGCAACAAAATCGTAGCTACATCCTGGAGTGGATCGGCGAACGTCCCCTGATGGATTACAGCCACCTGACCATCACCCTCGCTGACGACGGTCGGGCCTACGGTAGCGGCGGCTGCAACCACTGGTTCGCGCCGTACACGCTCGAAGGCGACAAGCTCAGTTTTGGCAAAGTCGGCAGCACCCGCAAACTCTGCGCGCCGGCGTTGATGGAGCAAGAAAAACGTTTCCTCCAGGCGCTGGAGAATGTACAGCGTTGGGACGTTTCGCCGATTGACCAGATGCGCTTCTGGCCGGCTGAAGGCAAGCCGCTGCGCTGGTGGCTTGAAGAAGGTTGATCAACACCCTGTCCCGCTCATGTGAATGACTGTGGCGAGGGTGCGGCGATCCGACAGCCCCTCGCCACAAGCGTTCACATCGTTGAAGTCAGTTTTTAGCCTGCAACGCCTCCAGCTTCGCCATCACCCCCGCCGCCGTTTGCTCGCCCATCAATTGTTCGCGCACCTTGCCCTTGTTATCGATGATGTAAGTCACCGGCAACGCCTCGCTGCGTGGTAGTTCGAACAAATCGGCTGGATCCTGCGCCAACACGGTGAACTTGATCCCGAGTTTCTCGCTGGCACCTTTCAGATCTTCGCCCTGTACATTGTCGAAATTGACCCCGAACACACCGATCTTCTTGTCCTTGAGTTGGTCGGCCAAGTGGTTCAATTCCGGAATCTCGGTGCGGCACGGGCCGCACCATTCCGCCCAATAGTTGAGTACCAGCCATTTACCGTCCAGACGATCGGCGGCGACTTTCTGTCCGTTCTGGTCAATGCCGTAGTCATTACCGCAACCCCCCAGCATCAACGCCCCGATGATCGTCAATGCCGCTGCCAGTCGCCTTGTCATGTCGTGTTCCTTGTCAAAAATTGAATGCGCCTGCGACCCATCGCCTCTCGCGGTTCAGGAATGCGCGCTGCACAGTTAGAATAGCCGCCACCTTACGCAAGATGCGACCCGCTCATGACCGATCTGACGCTTTATCACAACCCGCGCTGCTCGAAATCCCGCGGTGCGCTCGAACTGCTTGAATCCCGTGGCCTGACGCCGTCGGTGGTGCGCTACCTCGAAACGCCACTGGACGCCGCACAAATCCAGAGCCTGCTGGGCAAACTCGGGATCAGCGCCCGACAACTGTTGCGCACTGGCGAGGACGAGTACAAGAGCCTCAACCTGGCCGACAGCAGCCTGAGCGAGGCGCAATTGATCGCCGCCATCGCCGCTCACCCTAAACTGATGGAGCGACCGATTCTCGAAGTCGGCGACAAAGCCGTCATCGGCCGTCCGCCGGAGCAGATTCTGGAGCTGCTGCCGTGACTGCGCCCTACATTCTGGTGCTGTACTACAGCCGCAGTGGCTCGACCAACGAAATGGCCCGGCAGATTGCCCGGGGCGTCGAGCAGGCTGGCCTTGAGGCGCGGTTGCGCACCGTGCCGGCGATCTCCACCGAATGCGAAGCCGTATCGCCAGAGATTCCGGACGAAGGCGCGCTCTACGCCAGCCTCGATGACTTGAAGAACTGCGCTGGCCTGGCGCTGGGCAGCCCCACCCGCTTCGGCAACATGGCGGCGCCGCTCAAGTACTTTCTCGACGGCACCAGCAACCTGTGGTTGACCGGCGCCCTCGTCGGCAAACCGGCTGGTGTCTTCACTTCCACAGCGAGCCTGCACGGCGGCCAGGAAACCACCCTGCTCTCAATGATGCTGCCGCTACTGCACCACGGCATGCTGATTACCGGCCTGCCGTATAGCGAATCGGCGCTGCTGGAAACCCAGGGTGGCGGCACGCCGTATGGCGCGAGCCACCATGCGGGTGCCGACGGCAAAAGCGCTCTGGATGCCCATGAAGTGGCGCTGTGCCGCGCGCTGGGCTCACGCCTGGCCAAGACTGCCCAGAAACTGGAGCGATGAAGTGGCCAAGAAACCGAAGATCCTGCCTTCCATCGAGTGGCTCGCCCCCAGGGTCCAGGCCATGCGCGTCATCAGCCTGCTGTGCTTTTTCGGGCTGGTGGGGCTGCTTTGCGTCTACTACCTGGCGGTCGCCGATCTGCACGGTGCGCGGCCTTGGGTGATCCTGCTGATCGAACTGGTGCCGCTGCTGTTGCTGGCGCCGGGAATGATCGTCGGCAGCGCCCGTGGACATTCATGGATGTGCTTTGTGGTGAACCTGTATTTCATCAAGGGCGCGTTGGCTGCCTATGACCCGAACCGGCAGATTTTCGGCTTGCTGGAGATGGGCGCGAGCCTGGCCGTGTTCTGCTCGGCACTGTTGTATGTGCGCTGGCGGTATCAGTTGAACCGCAAGCTGGCGGGCGAAGGCGAAATCTCTGCCGCCTGATATGAAGCCATCGCGGGCTTGCCCGCGATAGGTCGACTCGGTCTCAATGATTCACGGTGTAGGCCAGCATCATCGAAATCTGACTCATCGGCCGTCCGCCACTTTCCTCATGCCACTGGTTGAACACACCCTGCACCAACGCCAGATCCCGCTGGCTGCTGGGCACCTTGTCAATGATGTTCTGCGCATTCAATGCCGCCACCACGTCATAGCTCGGCACAAAAGTGTCTTTGCCAACCATGCGAAGAAAACGCGGCGCCGACAGACCGCCCAACTGATGGCCACGCTTTTTCAGGAAGGTCCAGAGCCCGACGATATCGGTCACCGGCCAATCGGCGATCATCGCGCCGAAGCTGCCCTTTTCATGAGCCACATCCAGCACGAACTGCGCATTGCGCGGCACGCTCTTGAGCTTGCCCAGGTGGCGGATGATCCGCGCGTCCTGCATCAGGCGCTCCAGGTGTTCGGCGCTCATCAGCACGACTTTTTCCGGGTCGAACTTGAAGAAGACCTCTTCGAAGGCCGGCCACTTGGCGTCGACCAGGCTGTGCTTGAGCCCGGCGCGGAATACACGCAATGCCATGGTCGAGAGGTAGCGATCGTCGCTGATTTTGCGCAATTGCGCCGGGGTCTTGGGAACGGGCAGATGGGCTTCCAGTTCAGCCGCCGAACCGAAACGGTTCAAGCAGTATTCGTTCAGCCACTTGTAGTCGCGCATGCCCTCTCCTGAGGAATGAAACAAAAACCAAAAGTGGGAGCGAGCTTGCTCGCGATGGCGATGTGTCAGCCGGCAATGTTGTCGACTGATTGGACGCAATCGCGAGCAAGCTCGCTCCCACCGTAATTGTGGTTACAGGTTGACCACATTGACGAAGCGGGATGCAGCGCTTTCGTCGATACGCAGGCTAGTGAAGTCGAACAGGTTGCGGTCCGCCAATTGCGACGGGATCACGTTCTGCAGACTGCGGAAAATGCTCTCGGTACGACCCGGGGTCTTGCGCTCCCAGTCCTGCAGCATTTCCTTGACCACCTGACGCTGCAGGTTTTCCTGGGAGCCACAGAGGTTGCACGGGATGATCGGAAATTGCTTGAGGTCCGAATAGGCCTGGATGTCTTTTTCGTTGCAGTAGGCCAGCGGGCGGATCACCACGTTGCGGCCATCGTCGGCGCGCAGTTTTGGCGGCATGGCCTTGAGCGACCCGTTGAAGAACATGTTCAGGAAAAACGTCTCGACAATGTCGTCACGATGGTGGCCGAGCGCCATTTTGGTCGCGCCGATTTCGTCGGCGAAGGTATAGAGCGTGCCGCGACGCAGGCGCGAGCACAGCGAGCAGGTGGTCTTGCCCTCCGGAATCAGCTCCTTGACCACCGAGTAAGTGTCTTTCTCGACAATGTGGTACTCGATGCCCAGCTCTTTGAGGTAGGCCGGCAGCACGTGCTCAGGGAAGCCCGGTTGCTTCTGATCCATGTTCACCGCCACGATCTCGAACTTGATCGGCGCCACCTTCTGCAAGTGCATCAGCACATCGAGCATGGTGTAGCTGTCCTTGCCACCGGACAGGCAGACCATGACTTTGTCACCGTCTTCAATCATGTTGAAGTCGGCAACAGCCTCACCGGCCTGACGGCGAAGGCGCTTTTGCAGTTTGTTCTGGTTGACCGTAAGAGTGCCCATGACGCGAAATCCGTGAGGTGTGACGAAAGGCCGGCATTTTACGCAAAAACACTCCGCTGGCGAAGGCCCTCGGGCCCCATGTGGCCAGGGAGCCGGCTCCCTCCCCGTAAATTCGGTCCTGCACAGACTCTACGGCGATTAAGACGCGCGTTTACAGCGCGATTTGCTCTAATACCCTTACTCCCTCAAGGGAAACTCCTTCCTATACTGCGACATAAGGTCGCATTCATATCCAGACCTGTAACTTACTTGGCCAATTTGGCCCGTAAGCGCTCCACTGGGGGGCGACGGTAAAAACAAGAGGAGTGACTGGCATGATCCATCACGTAGTGGGGCTTTTCACCCACCCTGATCAGGAATGGAAAGAAATCCGTGGCGACCAGGAGGAAAGCATCAGCCACATGTACCTGACCCACACACTGATTCTGGCGGCGATTCCTGCGGTGTCGGCGTTTATCGGCACCACACAGGTCGGCTGGGTCATCGGCAATCGAGCGCCGGTGATGCTGACCCAAGAGAGCGCGCTATGGATGACCATCATGTCGTACCTGGCCATGCTGGGCGGCGTGGCAGTCATGGGCGCGTTCATCCACTGGATGGCCCGCACCTATGATGCCAATCCAAGCCTGGCGCGTTGCGTGGCATTTGCCACCTACACCGCAACCCCGCTGTTCATTGGCGGCCTTGCGGCACTGTACCCGCACATGTGGCTGGGAATGATCGTCGGCACTGCGGCGATCTGCTACACCGTTTACCTGTTGTATGTTGGCTTGCCGACGTTCATGAACATTCCATCCGACGAAGGCTTTCTGTTTTCCAGTTCAGTACTTGCCGTAGGCCTGGTGGTGCTGGTGGCCATCATGGCGTTCACCGTGATCGTCTGGGGACTCGGCGTGGGGCCGATCTATACCAATTAGCAACACCCCCTCCAAAAACTAGATCTGCCGACACACCGGCCGCCGCAAGGCGGCCTTTTAATGCCTCCAGTACAGACAACGGCAACAACCATTCGGCGCTTCGGCGATTCGCAAGGCTCGAGGGTTGCGGCATACTCGACACCTCTGGAGATCCATCAAGCATGCCCGAGCAACTCAATATCCGCGTCGAAGACTGTTTCCAACAAGCCGAATCCTTTTTCAAACGAACTTTCAAACGCCCCGTGGTAAGCCTCAAGCTGCGCGGGCAAAAAGCCGGTGTCGCGCATTTGCACGAGAACCTGCTGCGCTTCAACCCGCAACTGTATCGGGAAAACACCGAAGACTTCCTCAAGCAGACGGTAGCCCACGAAGTCGCGCACCTGATTGCCCATCAACTGTTCGGCGACCGCATCCAGCCCCATGGCGAAGAATGGCAATTGATCATGCGCGGCGTGTACGAACTGCCGCCCAACCGCTGCCACACCTATGACGTCAAACGCCGCAGCGTGACCCGTTACATCTATAAATGCCCGTGCGCAGAGAGTGACTTTCCGTTTTCGGCGCAGCGCCATAGCCTGGTACGACAGGGCCGACGGTATTTGTGTCGGCGGTGTCGAAGCACGTTGGTGTTCAGCGGGGAAATGCGGGTCGAGTAGTGGACGCTAGAGAACCACTTTGGCACGCCGCAATTCAGCAATCCGCTCAGCGCTATACCCCAACTCATCCAACACCTGATCCGTATGCTGCCCCAGTGTCGCGCCAACATGTCCGGGCTGCGGCAAACCTTGCGAAAACTTCAATGGACACGCCATCTGCAGCTGGCTCGTACCATCCCCCCGTGGCACCTCGATCACCAGTTCCCGCGCCTGCATTTGTGGATGCTGCACCGCCTCGCTCAGACTCAACACCGGTTCGACACAGGCATCCAGACCGGCAAACATTGCGCACAACTCGGCAAAATCATGCTTTTCGAACTCGACCTTCAGCGCGTCCTTGAGGCGCTTTTGCTGGGCCGGTTGCGGCGATAAGCCGAGGTTGGCCAGTGCCTCCAGCCCCAAGGCCGTGCACAGCCGTTTCATGAAGTCCGGTTCCAGGCTGCCCACCGACAACCAGCGCCCATCCCGCGAGCGGTAATAGTCGTAGAAACTGCCGCCATTGAGCATCTGGTCTTCCCGACCCGGCTCAACGCCACAGGCCAGATACCCGGCTCCGGCCATGGCGTTCAGGCTGAACGCACAATCGGTCATGCTCACATCCAGGTATTGCCCCAGACCGGTTTGCTGCCGAGCGATCACCGCCGCCAGCAGGCCGATCACCCCGTGCAGCGAGCCACCGGCGACATCCGCCACCTGGGCGCCCAAGGGCAGCGGCCCACTGTCGGCGCGGCCGGTGTAGCTTGATAGCCCAGCCAGGGCCAGGTAGTTGATGTCATGTCCGGCGCGATCCTTGTAGGGGCCGGTCTGCCCGTAACCGGTGATCGACACGTAAATCAGCTTCGGATTGATCGCTTTCAAGGCTTCATAGCCCAGGCCCAATCGTTCCATGACGCCTGGGCGAAATTGCTCCAGGACGATGTCGTAGTCCTGCAACAGCTGTTTGATCACGTCCAGCGCCTCGGGTTGCTTGAGGTCCATCGCCAGGCTGCGCTTGTTGCGATTGAGGTAGGCATGACTGGCGGAAACGCCCCGGTCATGGGGCGGCAACACGCGCAGCAGGTCCATGCGAGTCGGCGACTCGATGCGCAGGACCTCGGCGCCCATGTCCGCCAGCAGCAACGAGGCGAACGGCCCGGGCAGTAGTGTCGAAAAATCCAGAACCTTGAGTGATGCCAGTGGACCAACCATGAATGTTCTCCCTAGACGATGCCCCAGACTAGGCAGCCAGACGCTCAGGGGCAATCACCTAATGTGCCAGTGACGGTGACCCTTGTGCTCAGGTCGCGGGCAAAAAAAACCCGCCGAAGCGGGTTTTTTCATCATGACAAGGTTTACTTGGCGTTAGTCGGGGTTGCCCCTTCGACGTGGCCCAGAACATCGTCCTTAGGTTCATCGGCAATGCCGCGACCGCCCGAGGCCAGCTCGGCGTGCATCACGTCGGTGTCCAGTTCCTTGACCCACTTGGCCACCACCAATGTGGCAACGGCGTTGCCCACCAGGTTGGTCAGCGCACGGGCTTCGGACATGAAACGGTCGATACCGAGGATCAGCGCCAGACCGGCAACCGGCAGGTGACCCACGGCGGACAGGGTGGCGGCCAGTACGATGAAACCACTGCCGGTCACGCCCGCAGCGCCCTTGGAGGACAGCAGCAGTACCACCAGCAAGGTGATCTGGTGGGTGATATCCATGTGAGTATCGGTGGCCTGGGCAATGAACACGGCCGCCATGGTCAGGTAGATCGCAGTGCCGTCGAGGTTGAACGAGTAACCGGTCGGGATTACCAGACCCACCACGGATTTCTGCGCCCCCAGACGCTCCATCTTGATCAGCATGCGCGGCAGTACCGATTCCGAGGACGAAGTACCCAGCACGATCAGCAGTTCTTCACGGATGTAGCGGATCACTTTCAGCACGCTGAAACCGTGAGCGCGAGCGATAGCGCCCAGCACGATCAGGATGAACAGCAGGCAAGTGATGTAGAAGCAGGCCATCAACTGACCCAGTTGCACCAGCGACCCGACACCGTAGGCACCGATGGTGAACGCCATGGCACCAAAGGCACCAATTGGCGCGAGCTTCATGATCATGTTGATGATGTTGAACATCACGTGGGCGAAGCGATCGATGAAGTCGAGGATCGGCTTGCCGTAGGCACCCAGGCGATGCAGGGCGAAACCGAAGATCACCGAGAACATCAACACTTGCAGGATGTCGCCTGTGGCGAACGCGCCGACGATGGTGGTCGGGATCACGTTGAGCAGGAAGCCGACGACACTTTGATCGGCACCGGCCGCAACATAGGTGGCGACTTTGGAGGCGTCCAGCGTGCTGACGTCGATGTGCATGCCAGCGCCTGGCTGCACGATGTTGACCACAACCAGACCCACCAGCAGGGCGATGGTCGAAACGATTTCGAAGTAGAGCAGTGCGTAACCACCGGTCTTGCCGACCGACTTCATGTCCTGCATGCCGGCGATACCGCTGACGACGGTGCAGAAAATGATAGGGGCGATGATCATTTTGATCAGCTTGATGAACCCGTCACCCAGCGGCTTAACGGCCACACCGAGCTGTGGGTAGTAGTGACCGAGCAAAATACCGATGACAATTGCAACGATCACCTGGAAATACAGGGATTTGTACAGTGGCTGACGAGTCGTCATTGCAAAGTTCCTCAAGAGTGCACGGTGACAACATCCATCTGTTATCCACGGCACCTGAATTGCGAACCCTCCTGCACTGGAGGGATTTGTTTTTTCGAGCCCCGCGACGGCAGGCATCTGCTCGTTGTATCGCAAGGCCCATGCCACCTTCCGCGAAAACCCTGCAAGCCTTTTGACAGCAAGGGTTGCAAGCATTTTCTGTTTATCCGGCGGATAGTTTGCAGTGGCGGATTTCCGCCCATCGACCGGATCTCATCCTGCAATTTGGCGGATATCCGCCCTGTTCATTGGGAAGTGCCGCCGCTACCATCCGTCGCTCAATAGATGGATTTGCCTGTCATGCGCGAACGCACCATCGCCAGTCATTTCGCCCGTGCCGCCCTCGGTGGCGCGCAACGGCGTGGTTATGACTATTCGGCTCTGTTGCAGCAATTGGGGATCAGCCCCGAATTGCTCGACGAGCCGCGGGCGCGTATCGCTCCGGAACAGTTCGCTCGACTGATCCAGGCACTTTGGCTGGCACTGGACGACGAGTACCTGGGTTTCGGAAAAGGCCAGAGCAAGCCGGGCAGCTTCGCAATGATGTGCCATGCCGTGATCCACTGCCGAAATCTGGATAAGGCACTCAACCGTGGCTTATTGTTTTATAGCCTATTCCCCGATGCCCCGCGCCTGACCCTGACGCGTGAAGATGAAATGATCCGCCTGAGCCTGGACGATGCGCATCTGTGGGATCCGGACCATTTCCTCACCGAAAGCCTGCTGGTGATCTGGCACCGCTTCGGCAGCTGGCTGATCGGCCAGCGCATTCGATTGGAACAAGCCACGTTCAGCTATCCGCGACCGGAGCATGGGGCCGAATACGATTTGCTATTTTCCTGTCCGCTTGAGTTTTCCACCCTGCACAGCAGCCTGCTGTTTCACAGCCGCTACTTGAACATGCCGCTGTTGCAGGACGAGCGGACGCTCAAGCTTTTTCTTGAGCGCTCTCCTGCCGATCTGCTATCGCGCCCTGACGATGGCGACAGTTTAAGCAGTCAGCTGCGGCGGCTGCTCAGTCGCGACAGTTCGCGCTGGCCGGATCTGGAAGCCGTGGCCGCGCACTTGCACATCAGCCCGCAAACCTTGCGCCGCCATTTGCGCGAAGAAGGCAGCAGTTTTCAGGAGTTGAAGGACCAGTTGCGTCGTGACATTGCGATTTATCATTTGAGCCGCGCCAACCTGTCGTTGCAACAGATTGCCGAGCAGCTGGGATTTTCCGAGCCCTCGGCGTTTCATCGGGCGTTCAAGAAGTGGACGGGGCTGACGCCGGGGGCGTACCGCGCGCAGGAGAATTGAAGGAATAACCTGTAGGAAACCAGGATCAAACCGCCGGGAAATGAATCCGGAACGCCGCTCCGCCCAAGGGTGAGTCGCCCAGGGTCAGTTTGGCGTTGTAGCTTTCGATGATGTCCTTGACCACTGCCAGGCCGATGCCCTGCCCCGGGTGCTGGCGGTCAAGACGCTCACCGCGCTGCAGGATTCGCGCGCGCTGGTCGGTGGGGACTCCGGGGCCGTCGTCTTCGACACACAACTCGATACCGCTCAAGGTCTGGCGAACACTGATTCGTACTTCACCAAGGCACAAGCGATAAGCGTTCTCCAGCAGGTTCCCCATCATCTCCAGCAAGGCGCCCTGCTCGATGGGCACATAACACTGCGGCGGCAAGTCCATGGCGACTCGCACGCGCTTGTCGCGATAAACCTTATCCAAAGTGTCACACAGACTTTGCAACACGGGCTGCAGCTGTACCTGATGGCGCACAAGACCGCTTTTGCGCAGGCTGGCGCGTTGCAATTGATAGCTGATCTGCTGACTCATGCGCTCGATCTGGGTTTGCAGGACCCGGGCTTGCTCACGATTTTCCGGGCGTTGCGCCATGTCTTCGCTGACGCCTTGCAACACCGTCAAAGGGGTTTTAAGGCTGTGCGCCAGGTCGTCAAGGGAGTCGCGATAACGGCTGCGCTGCTCACGCTCGCTGTGTAGCAAGCGGTTCAGGGAACCAGTCAAGCGCAGCAGTTCGCGCGGGTGTTGCTCGCTGAGACTTTCGCGGGTACCGCCTTCGATCTCATCCAGCTCCTGACTGAGCCGGCGCAACGCCTGCAAGCCCCAGGTCAGACCGATCCACAGCAAGGCCAGCAATACCAGCAATGCCGCACCGAAGCCCAGGTAGAGGTTTTCCCGCAGGCCTTCAAGGGTGTGTTCGTATTCGCGCACCGGCTGCAGCGCGACAATGCTGAAAGCCGCGCTTTTACCACCCAGCAGCTTGACCTCGACGTCATAGACGAAGAACTCCTGGCCATTGGCTTCGTTGATTCTTGCGAACTCGTTACCGCGCCCATCGTAGCGCGGCTTGTAATTGATGTTTTCCTCCTGAGTGCCCTTCGACCGCCAGACCAGATGACCTTCACGGTCATAGATATAACCGAGCAAACGGCTGTCGGTAAGGTTGAAGCGCTCGTCGGGCAATTGCGCCGGCATCTGCAGATGATTGTTCTCCACCCGGGCGGCGGAGATCAGCGTCGTCACATCCGATGCCAGACGCTGTTCGATGGAGTCCTGCAGAGCCAGGCTGAACGCACCCTGCATGGCCGGCAGCAACGCGAGCATGAACAACACCGCCAGGATGGTGGCGGCGAGCATCAAGCGAACGCGTAGAGAACGAATCAACTGCAGCGCTCATTGAACAGGTAGCCGAGGCCTCTTACGGTATCGATCGGTTTGAACCCGACCGGCCCTTCCAGCTTGCGCCGCAGACGGCCGACAAGCACTTCGATCACGTTCGGATCGCGCTCGTCGTCATCCGGGTACAACTGTTCCATCAGGCGATCCTTGGCCACCACTTGCTGGTGATGGAGCATCAGGTATTCAAGGATGCGGTACTCGTATGCCGTCAGTGCCAGTGGCTGCTCGTCGAGCGATGCCTGCTTGCGATTCAGATCAAGCAGCAACGGCCCGGCGACAATGGTCGACTGGGTGAAACCGCTGGACCGACGCAGCAAGGCATTGAGCCGGGCGTCGAGTTCTTCGAACTGGAATGGCTTGACCACATAGTCATCAGCACCGGCGGCGAGGCCTTCGACCTTGTCCTGCCAGTTGCCACGCGCCGTGAGGATGAGGATCGGAAAGGTCTTGCCCCGCGAGCGCAGTTGACGAATCAGGTCGAGCCCGCCCATACCCGGCAGACCGAGGTCGATCACCGCCAGGTCATGATTGAACTGTTCGGTCTGGTACAAAGCCTCTTCGGCATTGGCCACGGACTCGACTACGTGTCCGCTATCCGTCAGGCGGGTTTGCAGGTGATGGCGCAATAGCGCCTCATCTTCGACGACCAGCAGTTTCATAACACGCTCCCAGGCAAATCAATGTCTCCAGAGGTACGAACAGCGCACCTCGATAGTGTACAGGCCGGCACCGGTTCAACCTCATGGCTGATCCGGTGCCGGCCCGTCGCGAACGTTTTATTTCAGAAAGCGTAGTTGGCGGAAACGTAAGTCTGGGCGCTGCTGGTCAGTCTCAGCGAACCCTGTTTGCTGCCACCGTGTTCGCTCATCTCGGTGCTGGCATTGCTTCGCAGGTATCGGTACCCCAGTTCAACTGACGTATTTCGCGAAATCTGCTGTAGAACTCCCGCCTGACCACCCAGCGCGTAACCGATATTGCTGTCGCGACTGAAACCTGGCGATTCCTGAGTCATTTTGGTCAATCCCGCCGAGGCGCCGCCGAAGAGTTTGGTAGTGCCGCCTACCGGGTAGAACAGATCGTAGCTGCCCAAGAGGTTCTCCTGACGCAGTTTAATGCCATTGTGCGAGCCCGACACGTTGTCGTAAGTGGCGTAGTAGCGCCCTTGGCTGTTTTGCTGGCCCAGACGCACACCCCAGGTTGTGTCCTTGCCAATCACGCCGTCAGCGTTCGGACGATTAAGGTTGTCGTTCAGGGCGTGGGACTTTTTGATCTTGTCGCTGGTCTGCCCTAAAGTCAGGCTACCGAAAGTGTCGTCGGACGCGAACGCTGTCGTGCTTGCGCCCAAAACGGTGAATGCCAGAAGCAGTTTTTTGAATCCAGTCATAGTGAAACTCCTAGTGAGTTGCTTGTTTATTGGCTACGGGGCAAGACTACTTACGTCGCCCTGAACTCCCCCTGAACGCGCCCTTAACCTAAGCTGAACCAACTCCTCCCGAGTGTTTCCAAGAGTTTCAACAGGAGATTCGACCATGCGCATGTTCCTCGCTGTCCTCTTGCTGGCCTTGAGCGGGCTCAGCCAGGCCGCCATAAAGACCCAGGAAATCCCCTACCAAACTGCCGACGGCACGAAAATGATCGGCTATTACGCCTACGACGACGCGATCAAGGGGCCGCGACCCGGTGTTGTGGTCGTGCATGAGTTCTGGGGGCTCAACGACTACGCCAAACGACGTGCCCGGGATCTGGCCGGTCTGGGCTACAGCGCACTGGCCATCGATATGTATGGTGACGGCAAGAACACCGAACATCCGAAGGACGCCATGGCTTTCATGCAAGCCGTTTTGAAGGACAGCGCGGTGGCCAGCGCACGGTTCCAGGCCGGGCTCGATCTGCTGAAGAAACAGCCGCAAACCGACCCCAATAAAATGGCCGCCATCGGCTACTGCTTCGGTGGTGGCGTGGTGCTCAATGCGGCACGTCAGGGTGTGCCCTTGGCGGGTGTCGTCAGTTTCCACGGCGCGCTGGCAACCAATACCCCCGCTACGCCAGGCAGCGTGAAAGCGAAAATCCTCGTCGAACACGGCGCCCGTGACAGCATGATCACTCCCGAAAATGTCGCTGCGTTCAAAGCCGAAATGGACAAGGCCGGCGCCGACTACACATTCGTCAGCCTCGACGGTGCCAAGCATGGCTTCAGCAACCCTGATGCCGATCGCTTGAGCCACGGCGATCATGGTGGGCCGGACATCGGTTACAACAAGCCGGCGGATGAAAAGTCGTGGGCGGACATGCAGGCGTTTTTCAAAAAGATTTTCAGCTGACACGCCCAACATCGGGAGCCGAGCATCCCTGTGGCAAGGGAGCTTGCTCCCTCGCCACAAAACCCTCGACTACTACCCAGCGCCAATCCAACCCGGCAAAATGCCAGACATGAAACCACTCCCCGCCCTGCCCGCTTTTTGCACCCCACTTGATGCCCATTGGCCGCTGCCCCATGTGCTGCCCGATACCATACTGTTGAGCACGCACTTCAATACCTCGCAACTGGTCAGTGATGATTTCCAGCGCAGCGCCATTGAAGCGCCAGCGACCATCCAGCGCTCGGTCGCCAAGCGTCAGGCAGAGTTTCTCGCCGGCCGCGTCTGCGCCCGTGCCGCGCTGCAACAATTGGAAGGTCTGAACGTCAGCCCGGCCATCGGCGAAGACCGGGCCCCAGTCTGGCCGGCACACATTACCGGCTCGATCACCCACAGCACGGGCCGTGCCGCCGCTATCGTCGCAAAAAAAAGCCATTGGCGCGGACTGGGAATGGACCTGGAAAACCTGCTCAACACCGAACGGGCCGAGCGCCTGGCCGCAGAGATCCTCACCCCGCCGGAACTGCAGCGCATGGCCGCCGGCCATCACGATCAACTGGCGTTATGGGTAACCCTGACATTTTCCGTGAAAGAGAGCCTGTTCAAGGCGCTCTATCCGATCGTCCGGCAGCGTTTCTATTTTGAACACGCCGAAGTACTGGAGTGGACTGAGAGTGGAGAGGTGCGGCTGCGATTACTGACAGACCTGTCCGCCGAGTGGCGCAATGGCACCGAGCTGGATGCGCAGTTCGGGGTCAAAAATGGGCAGTTGTTGAGCCTGGTCAGTCTCCAGGCCTGAAAACTCCAGTGCCTGTATGTGTTGCTCGCAAAGGCGATTGCCCAGACAACCAAGCTCTCAGCGCTTCTCCTGATTGCGCGGCCAGCTCAAACTGAAACAGGCCCCGCCAAGGCTCTTGCTCTTGCCGATCAACGCCCGGCCGTCGTGCCAATGGATAATGCGTCGCACGATGGACAGCCCCAAGCCATGTCCACCCGACGCACGGGTGCGGCTGTCATCCAGCCGCAGGAACGGGGTAAAGATTTTCTCCCAGGCGATTTCCGGCACACCCGGCCCGTCATCCTCGACATCGACCCGACAGCGTTGCTGCCCAACCTGATAGCTGATGGTCACCCGTGATTGCGCGTGACGCATGGCATTACTCACCAGGTTCTGCAGCGCCCGATGCAGGTAGCGCGGCTCAGCCTCGACCCAGGCGTCGTCGCAATCGGCCGCCGACAGGCACAACCCGCGCTGCACCGTGACGTCGGCACGCAAAGGCGCCAGTTCCTCGATCACCTGATTGACCAGCGCATCCAGGTCGATGCGCTGGAAGTTCAGCGCCGGCGAGCCCTGCTCGAGCCTTGCGTAAGTGAGCATTTCGTCGACCAGTCGGTCGAGATCCTCAATGTCGTGGTCCATGCCTTCACAGTACTTTTCCAGGGCTTGCGGCGTGGTGGCCGAACCAATCATCTCCAGACCGAAACGCAGGCGCGCCACCGGCGTACGCAGCTCGTGGGAAACGGCGCGCACCAGTTCGCGCTGGATTGCCAGCAATTGTTGCAAGTGTTCGGCCATGCCGTTGAACGCCGACGCCAAACGCCCCACCGAGTCCGCACCGCGCGCCGGCACACGGGTTTCCAGGCTACCCCTGGCGATGCGCGTGGCCGCTGCCTCAAGACCGCGCAAGCGGCGCTCCAGTTGGCGAACCAGCAAGTAAACGATCAACCCGATCAGCGTGAGGCCCAGTGCGGCAATCAGCACGAGCCATTCCGGCGGATAAGGATTCATCTGATACAAAGGGCCGATTTCCAGGACCCATGGCGTCCCGACCATGCCAGCGAACACACGGATCGAGTCGCCCTCCTTGCCCAGCGCCATCACCGTGTCACCTTCGGACACTCGACGACTCTGGTCCTCGTCCATGTCCGCCTCATCGACCGTGACCAGACGCAAGTCGAAGCCAAAACCCTTGTCTTGCTTCAGTTGCGCCAAGCGCTGGGGTTGCTCGGCCACCGGCACGCGCACCAGTTCATCGGTCAACAGGTAAATCGTCGCCCGCGCCAGTTGCTCACTGATCTGCTGGACTTCCCCCGTGAGTACCAGTTGTTCCTTTTCGCTGACCAGCCGGTAAACCTTCGCCGCATGCGGACCGGTCTGCTCCACCAGCGCTTGCCCGTGCAGCACACGGGTGCGCTGGGTCAGGTCAAGGTCCGTCTGGTTGAAGGTTTTCAGCGCCAGCGGAATCCCCAGCAGGCGTTCCCACACTAACAAGGCACGATGGCGCTCGGTCTCGTTCATCGGTTGCAGGTTGTCGGCCATCAACGAGAACGTGCCATGGGCCAGGCGCTCGCGGTACTGCTCGCTGCGTACCTGGTTGAGCATGTGTAACGCCAGCACACCGAGCACCGCCACCAGAACCAGCGCGGCGCACATGCCGCCGTAGATACGCAGGAAGATCGAGTTCACAGCGGCGAGTCTACGCAGGCCTCAGGAACGAACAGGTAGCCTTTGCTGCGCACGGTCTTGATCAGACGAGGGTGATCCGGGTCATCGCCGATTTTCGGACGGATGCGTGAAATGCGCACGTCGATGGAGCGATCCTGGCCGTCATAGCCGATGCCACGCAGCGCCGTGAAGATTTCTTCCCGGGACAGAATGCGTCCGGCATTGGCTACCAACAGCCAGAGCAGATCGAATTCGGCGCTGGTCAGTTCGATGCCATGGTCGTTAAGCCAGGCTTCGCGCAAAGCGTTGTCCACGACCAGCGGACCGAACTGCAGCCGCCGTTGTTTCTCCGGCGCGGCTTCTGGTGCTTCACTGCGCCGCAACAGCGCCTGGATGCGCGCCAGCAACAAACGCGGGCGCACGGGTTTGCATACGTAGTCGTCGGCACCCAGGTCGAGGCCGAGGATCTGGTCGGTATCGTCGGTCCGCGCGGTGAGCATCAGGATCGGCCCGTCATAGCGGTCGCGGACTTTGCGGCAAATGCTCAAGCCGTCCTCGCCGGGCAGCATCAGGTCGAGGATTACCAGGTCCGGTTTTTCCTTGATGATGCGGCCAGCGGCGAGGGCACCATCGCCTTCGATCGACACTCGCAGGCCGTTGGCTTCCAGGTAATCGCGGGTCAGCTCGGCCAGACGCTGGTCGTCCTCGACAATCAATACCTGCCAGGCTTCTTGCTCCACGGGTGACCTCTTCTTGCCAGTAACTCTAATAAGGAAGGATCCGCCCGTCTTTTTGTAACGATTGGGGAGGATAAATTGCCTACAGGCTGGCCGATTGTATAAACGTCGCTCGCGCAGAACACAAGCCGCTAAATGCGTTCGGACAAGACGGTTTTTTGTGATAGGGTTCGCGCCCTTAAAAATCCACCCGGCCGTTTTCAATCATTGAAAATTGATGAAAAAAGGTCCGGTCCAGCAGCATTGCGGCCTACACGCCGATTCGCTCTTTCACACACAATTTACGCACAGGCTTATCCACAGGTAGTACGTTGCAATCCCCCCCCAAAACGCATTATCTTGTACCTCGGCGCCAAAAAAACCCTAGATGTAGGGTTTTGCGCAAAAAACCAAACACAAACCGGACACCAATTTCAAGCGCTTTTCTTGCCACCCTCCGGTTGAACCAAACGTATTTTCGACAGCCAAAACCGCGCGTGCGGATGGTTACTGTATTTCGGCCCATAAGGGTGAAAACGGTACGGGTGTTGCAGTCCCCAACTGTCACCTCAAAGGACCCCGGCCTCCCGCCCAAGGCGTGAGACCAAAGACTTCGGCATGGAAGCGGCGCCCCAATAGCCCCCTTCCTACTGTCCCGAAGTTGTTATGCCCGGCATTTGCCGGTTGTAGTGCTTCAGGACAGAACGGTGGGCACCGTGATGGTGCCCAAACAAACATAGAGAACGTGGAGACACCCATGCAAACCGACACAACTCGCGAGAACCCGCAGGGCACCTTGCCGCAGGCCGCTGATTCGAATTCGGATCTGTCCGCCACCGCGCCGGGCCAGCTTCGCGTGATCAAGCGTAACGGCACTGTCGTTCCTTACACCGATGACAAAATCACCGTCGCCATCACCAAAGCGTTTCTCGCAGTTGAGGGCGGCACCGCTGCCGCTTCGTCGCGAATCCACGACACCGTTGCACGCCTGACCGAACAGGTCACCGCGACCTTCAAGCGTCGCATGCCATCGGGCGGCACCATCCACATCGAAGAAATCCAGGACCAGGTCGAACTGGCCCTGATGCGCGCCGGCGAGCAAAAAGTTGCTCGCGACTACGTGATCTATCGTGATGCCCGTTCCAAGGAACGCGCCGTACGCGCCCCGGCCGAAGATGCGGTCAACGCTCATCCTTCGATCCGCATTACCCGTGCCGACGGCAGCCTGGCGCCGCTGGACATGGGCCGCCTGAACACCATCGTCACCGAAGCCTGCGAAGGCCTGGAAGAAGTCGACGGCGACCTGATCCAGCGCGAAACCCTGAAAAACCTGTACGACGGCGTGGCCCTGACCGACGTCAACACCGCCCTGGTGATGACTGCCCGTACGCTGGTCGAGCGTGAGCCAAACTACTCGTTCGTCACCGCGCGCCTGCTGATGGACACCCTGCGTGCCGAAGGCCTGGGCTTCCTCGGCGTCGCCGAAAGCGCCACCCACCACGAAATGGTCGACCTGTACGCCAAGGCCCTGCCTGCCTACATCGCCAAGGGTATCGAATTCGAATTGCTGAACCCGGTTCTGGCCGACTTCGACCTGGAAAAACTGGGCAAGGCGATCAACCACGAGCGCGACCAACAGTTCACCTACCTGGGCCTGCAAACCCTGTACGACCGTTACTTCATCCACAAGGATGGCGTGCGGTTCGAACTGCCGCAGATTTTCTTCATGCGCGTGGCCATGGGCCTGGCGATCGAAGAGAAGCAAAAGGAAGACCGTGCGATCGAGTTCTACAACCTGTTGTCGTCCTTCGACTACATGTCCTCGACCCCGACGCTGTTCAACGCCGGCACCCTGCGTCCGCAGCTGTCGAGCTGCTACCTGACCACCGTGCCGGATGACCTGTCGGGCATCTACCACGCGATCCACGACAACGCCATGTTGTCGAAATTCGCCGGCGGCCTGGGCAACGACTGGACGCCTGTTCGTGCACTGGGTTCGTACATCAAGGGCACCAACGGCAAATCCCAGGGCGTCGTACCGTTCCTGAAAGTCGTGAACGACACTGCCGTCGCCGTTAACCAGGGAGGCAAGCGCAAGGGCGCTGTCTGTGCCTACCTGGAAACCTGGCACATGGACATCGAGGAGTTCATCGAACTGCGCAAGAACACCGGTGATGACCGTCGTCGTACCCACGACATGAACACCGCCAACTGGATTCCTGACCTGTTCATGAAGCGTGTCTTCGATGATGGCAAGTGGACCCTGTTCTCGCCGTCCGAAGTTCCAGACCTGCACGACCTGACTGGCAAGGCCTTCGAAGAGCGCTACGAGTACTACGAAGCCCTGACCGAGTACCCAGGCAAGGTCAAGCTGTTCAAGACCATCCAGGCCAAAGACCTGTGGCGCAAAATGCTGTCCATGCTGTTTGAAACCGGCCACCCATGGCTGACCTTCAAAGACCCGTGCAACCTGCGCAGCCCGCAGCAGCACGTCGGCGTGGTCCACAGCTCGAACCTGTGCACCGAGATCACCTTGAACACCAACAAGGACGAAATCGCCGTTTGCAACCTGGGCTCGATCAACCTGCCAAACCACATCGTCAACGGCAAGCTGGACACCACCAAGCTGCAACGCACCGTGAACACGGCAGTACGCATGCTCGATAACGTGATCGACATCAACTACTACTCGGTGCCGCAAGCGAAGAACTCCAACTTCAAGCACCGTCCGGTCGGCCTGGGCATCATGGGCTTCCAGGACGCGCTGTACCTGCAACACATCCCTTACGGTTCCGACGCAGCAGTCGAGTTTGCCGACAAGTCGATGGAAGCGGTCAGCTACTACGCGATCCAGGCTTCCTGCGACCTGGCTGACGAGCGCGGTGCCTACGAGACGTTCCAGGGCTCTCTGTGGTCCAAGGGCATCCTGCCGCTGGATTCGCAACAGATCCTGATCGAACAACGTGGCCAGAAGTACATCGACGTTGACCTGAACGAAACCCTGGACTGGGCCCCTGTGCGCGCCCGTGTACAGAAAGGCATTCGTAACTCCAACATCATGGCCATCGCACCGACCGCGACCATCGCCAACATCACTGGCGTTTCGCAGTCGGTCGAACCGACCTACCAGAACCTCTATGTGAAATCGAACCTGTCGGGCGAATTCACCGTGATCAACCCGTACCTGGTTCGCGATCTGAAAGCTCGCGGTCTGTGGGATTCGGTCATGATCAACGATCTGAAGTACTACGACGGTTCCGTGCAGCAAATCGAGCGCATCCCGCAAGAGCTCAAAGAGCTCTACGCGACCGCCTTCGAAGTGGACACCAAGTGGATCGTTGACGCGGCAAGCCGTCGTCAGAAGTGGATCGACCAGGCCCAGTCCCTGAACCTGTACATCGCCGGCGCTTCGGGCAAGAAGCTGGACGTGACCTACCGCATGGCCTGGTACCGTGGTCTGAAAACCACTTACTACCTCCGTGCCCTGGCCGCGACCAGCACCGAGAAGTCGACCATCAACACCGGCAAGCTGAACGCTGTTTCCAGCGGCGGCAACCACGGCGACGACTCGGTCCTGGCTGCGCCAGCAGGTCCGGCGCCAGTGCCGAAGGCTTGCGCCATCGACGAGCCGGATTGCGAAGCTTGCCAATAAGCTGAGCTGGTCAGCGTCGCAAGACGCTTTCCTGAAACCCCCGATGAGCCACTGGCTGATCGGGGGTTTTCTTTTGGCTCTTGCAGGCGAAAACGTGCTCGCGATGCAGGTGAAAACCACACGGTTATTCAGCCAGAACACGTGATCGTTAACGCCCGTCGCGAGCAAGCTCGCTCCTACCGGACCGACCCAAACTAAAAAGCCCCTCTTGCGTTATTCCCCCCAGTCTGCAATACATAATTAGGGCTTTACAGGCGATTTCCTCTATCGATACCCCT